>JANQFG010000289.1 GCA_028277985.1 bacterium
AGGAAAGCTTACTGGGATTTCGATGGCGGGAACGATCTGTGGTAGAGGAATTTGCCAGAGAGGAACAACAATTGCGGCGGGGCCAAAAACGATCAAATAAGTGCCCCATGCGGCTGGCTCCGGTGTGCCCAGCAGGAGGTCGAGGTTGAGTGAGCCTCCATCATACAATGCGTCCATTTCCAGGATGGGATCACCGACACACTCGGAATCATCGATATCAACCAATCCGTCACAATCGTTATCGATGCCGTCTTCACAGTCTTCAGCCGTTCCCTGTGGATAAGGTTCTTCACAATTGCAGTACGTATTGATGTTTTCCGGATAGACATTCGAGTTCGAATCGTGGCAGTCATCACCTCCGCACGAAGAGCTTACATACCCGTCATCATCGTTGTCGTTATCGAGCGAACAGGGGATTGCCAGGAAGATCTCATAGTCTGAGCCAGTGCCGTCCCATCCCTTCCAGACCACGTACCCGTCATCGTTGATCTGAGGGTCGAGGTCGTCATAATCGTTATTCGTAATCTGTGTCGTGCTCGCTCCGTCGTAAAGGAAGATCTCAAAGTCTGGGTCGTCCCATCCATGCCAGACCACGTACCCATTATTGTTTATCTGGGGGTGAAAGTTACCAGGATAGATATTCGTGATCTGTGTCGTGCCCGCTCCGTCGTAGAGGAAGACCTGCCAGTCCCCAAATCCACTCATGCAAGCTGCCCCATCACATCCATACCAGACCACCCACCCGTTATCGTTGATCTGGGAGTAGTTGTCATAATAAGGGTCATTCGTGATTTGTGTCGTGCTCGCTCCGTCGTAGAGGAAGATCTCGTCGTCTCCCGACCAAACCACGTATCCGTTGTCGTTCATGTGGGGATCCCAGTCGGAATAATCATTATTCGTAATCTGTGTCGTGCTCGCTCCGTCGTAAAGGAAGATCTCAAAGTCTGCAGATCCGGTCATGCAACCCGTCCCATCACATCCCTGCCAGACCACGTATCCGTTATCGTTGATCTGGGGGGCCCGGACGTGAGAAGGGTTATTCGTAATCTGTGTCGTGCTCGCTCCGTCATAGACGAAGATCTCAGCTTTTCCACCCCAGACCACGTGTCCTTTATCGTTGATCTGGGGGTCCCAGTCGGAATAATCGTTATTCGTAATCTGTGTCGTGCTCGCTCCGTCATAGACGAAGATCTCATCGTCTCCACACCAGACCACGTACCCAGTATCGTTGATCTGGGGATCGTCGTCAGGATAATCGTTATTCGTAATCTGTGTCGTACTCACTCCGTCGTAAAGGAAGATCTCAGATTCCCCGTCATAGAAATGACAATCCTTCCCCACACATCCCACCCAGACGACGTACCCGTTATTATTTATCCGGGGGTCGTAGTCGTCATAATCGTTATTCGTAAGCTTTTCTATTGTGTATTGGGGGTGGGCAGGGGAAGTCAGCAATAGCACGACAATCTGAGACAGCAGTGCAACCAATATCGGTTTCTTCATGTGTCGTCCCCAATCCTCGGAAGGCAGCATGCTTATCCCACGTCAAACTCAAGCTACAGGCTCCATGGCCTTTATGTCAACAGAAATCCTATTATCGTACAGGTTCGTTATGCCGATATGCAAGCAATTGACGGGCGAGCACACGTACAGAGGGAACAAGCAAGAGGGGGACGTTGTTCAATTCGTTTACTTTCCGATGGCATTCGAGATCGCTGCCGCAGGCCTGAGTTCCCCGAGCGCCGGTCATGCAAGGGCTGAGCTTCCGCGGGAACTCCAAAAAAAGAAAGCCCTCATAGCTCGAAAGAGCTACAAGGGCTTCTCTATGCTTGGTGCCGAAGAGGGGATTCGAACCCCTACACCCGGTGGGCACCACCCCCTCAAGATGGCGTGTCTACCAATTCCACCACTTCGGCATATGGACTCTCACTCTTGTGGAGTGTCTTCAAAAGGTGTCTCTGCAGGCGCCGGCGAATCCGCCGGTGCCGCCGGTTCGGCCGCGGGGGCCTCCTCGTAGTCGGCAAATGGGTCACCCGGCTCCGGAGCAGGCGCCGGGACTTCTTGTGCCTGTTCCGCACCCCCCATGACGGTGGCCTGCACACGGGTCGAGGACATGTAGGCCAACCCCAGGGAGGTCAGCATGAAGAGCACGGCTACGCCTGTTGTCGCCTTGGTCAGAAAACCGCCCGCACCCTGGCTGCCGAACACGGTCTGTGAAGAGCCGCCGAAGGCAGCCCCCAGGTCGGCACCCTTGCCCCGCTGGAGCAGGACGATCAAGATCAGGCCCAGACAGGCCAGCACGTGCAATATGATCACTACAATCTGCATTTCTTCGCCTTTCCGGTTGAAACAAGAATCTCAAGCAATACTAGCATCTTAACGCCCCGGAATCAAACGATTCCCCCTACGGGGCGGGAAGGTCTCAGAACTTGACGATCCCGAGGAAGCTCTCCGCCTTTAAGCTGGCTCCCCCGACGAGAGCGCCATCCACGTCCGGCTTATCCATCAGGCCTCTCACGTTGTCCGGCTTCACGCTGCCCCCGTACTGGATACGGAGTCCATCCGCGATCCCTTGGTCGTAGAGTTCGGCGACCAGGCCTCTTATCTGCGCATGAATCTCTTGTGCCTGATCCGGGGTGGCTACCTCTCCTGTGCCGATGGCCCATACCGGCTCATAGGCAATGACCAACTTCTCTGCATCACTTCGGGACACACCGTCAAGGCCCTCTCTGATTTGTCCACCCACCACGTCCCAGGTGCGGCCAGACTTCCTCTCCTCAAGGACCTCGCCGACACAGACGATCGGAATCAGCCCGGCCGCGAGGGCGGCCTTGAGCCTCTTGTTCACTGTCTCATCGGTCTCCCCGAAGAACTGCCGCCTCTCCGAATGCCCGATGATGACGTACTTGCATCCCACGTCGAGCAACATCGCTGCGGAAAGCTCCCCGGTGTAAGCCCCGGATGCCTCCCAGTGAAGATTCTGGGCGGCAAGGTCGATGGAAGACCCGCTCAGGACCTTGGCAATCGGATAGAGCGATGCGTACGTCGGCGCCACCACAACGTCCACTTCTTCGGTACCATCCAAGCCGGCCTTCAACCCGTTGACAAGGGCTTCTGCCTCGGCCACGAGCATGTTCATCTTCCAGTTCCCAGCCATGATGGGCCTGCGTGTCATCGATCGTTCCTCCCTCGTGTTCCGTCACGTGAAGACGGTCGCGTTTTCAGCTCCTGTCGAGTATTGCGATCCCCGGCAGGACCTTTCCTTCGAGATACTCGAGAGACGCTCCCCCTCCCGTGGAAACATGTGTCACGCGATCCTTTAGCCCTTCCTTCTCCAGAGCCGCCACGGAATCACCTCCACCCACAATCGAAACCGCATCCGAATCTGCAACCGCCCTGGCAACCTCGTGGGTGCCGGAGGCAAAGGGCGCCATCTCGAACACGCCCATCGGACCGTTCCACACGATGGTCTTCGCCTTGTTGATCGCGTCGCAGAATTTGCGGGCCGTTTCCGGTCCGATGTCCAAAGCGAGCCATCCGTCCGGGATCTCGGACGCAGGCACGACGCGAGTCTCAGCTTCGGGCGTCATCTCCTTCGCTACGACCACATCATCGGGAAGAAGAACCTCGACCGAGGCACCTTTCGCCTCTGCCAACACTCCTTCCGCATCCCCGCGCTTGTCCTCTTCCACTCGCGAAGCACCCGTCGGGTGCCCCGCCGCCCAGAGAAAGGTGTTGGCCATACCTCCGCCGATGATCAGGCCGTTCACCTTCTGCAGAAGATTCCGGGCCACGCCGATCTTGTCCGAGACCTTCGCCCCCCCCAGGATGGCCACAAAGGGCCGCTCCGGCTCCTTCAGTGCCTCTTCCAGGTAGGCGATCTCCTTCTTCATCAAGAAGCCGGCCGCTGCCTCCCCCACGAACTCAACCATTCCACAGGTCGAAGCGTGGGCCCTGTGAGCGGCGCCGAAGGCATCGTTCACATACACATCCGCCAACGCGGCAAGCGCTTTCGCAAAATCGGAATCGTTGTCGGTCTCCTGCTTGTGATAGCGCAGGTTCTCCAACAGGACAACCTCACCCTCAGCCATCGATCCGACCGCGGCCTCCACCTCTGAGCCGATACAGTCGTCAAGAACCTGCACGGGCCGGTTCAGCAGTTCCGAAAGGCGCTGCGCCACCGGGGCAAGACTCATCTCCGGAACACGTTTTCCCTTGGGTCGCCCAAGGTGGGAGGCGAGAACGACCTTCGCCCCCTTGCTTGTTGCGAGCTCGATTGTCGGAAGCGCCGCCTGAATCCGCGTGTCGTCCGTCACCTTTCCCTGGGGATCCAGGGGAACGTTGAAGTCGACCCGGATGAAGACCCGCTTACCCTTCAGATCGAGCTCATCAATCGTTCGGACCGCCACGTCCCCGTCCTCCTGTCTTAGAGATCCTTGGCCATCTTGAGAACCAGGTCGATCATCCGATGGGAGAATCCGGTTTCGTTGTCATACCAGGAGATCACCTTCACCATGTTTCCGTCCATGACCGTGGTCAGGCTTGCGTCCACGGTGGACGACGCGTTGCTTCCGTTGAAGTCCATGGAGACGAGGGGTTCATCACAGTAGACGAGAAAACCCTTCATCGGCCCGGAAGCGGCCTTCTTCAGGGCCTTGTTCACCTTGTCGGGCGTCGCTTCCTTCTTCAGGGTCGCCACCAGGTCCACCACCGACACGTTCGGGGTGGGAACGCGGATTGCCATCCCGTCCAGCTTCCCCTGAAGCTCGGGCAGCACCAACCCGACCGCCTTGGCGGCGCCGGTGGTGGTGGGGATCATGGACTCCGCAGCGGCCCGAGCACGGCGGAGGTCCTTGTGCGGCAGATCCAGAATCCTCTGGTCGTTCGTGTAGGAATGGATCGTCGTCATCAGGCCTTTCTCGATGCCGAAGGTGTCGTTCAGGACCTTGGCCACGGGTGCCAGACAGTTCGTTGTACAGGATGCATTCGACAGGATGTGGTGCTTCTTCGGGTTGTACTTGTCATCGTTCACGCCCATGACAACCGTCAGGTCCTCGCCCTTGGCCGGCGCCGAAATGATGACCTTCTTTGCGCCCGCCTTGCGGTGCAACTCTGCCTTCGCCTTGTCGCGAAAGAGACCGGTGCACTCGAAGACCACGTCGACCTTCAACTTCTTCCAGGGCAGAGCAGCAGGGTCTCGCTCGGAAAGCACTTTGATCTTCTTGGTGCCCACGACGATTGAGTCACCAACAGCTTTGACCTTTGTATTGAAGGTGCCGTGGACAGAGTCGTACTTCAGCAAATGGGCCAGGGTGGCAGCATCGGTGAGATCGTTGATGCCCACAAACTCCAGGTTCGGGTTCTTCCAGCCTGCTCGAAGAATGCACCGCCCGATTCGACCAAAACCATTGATTCCGATTCTCGTCGCCATTCTTACCCCTCCTTCTTGGTGGTTCGCCGATTCAGGATTTGGATGCCTGCTTCTCCCCGTCGGTGTCGTTTCATTTCTCGTGGTCGATCTTCTTCAGGAGAAGGTTAACAAACGTTTCCGCATCTTGAAGGTTCTTCTCGTCCAGGTTCTCCACCACGTCGGTCTCCCAGTGCCAGTTCGGCACCACGCCGTCCGCGTCCAGGGCCATGACGGACATCGCCCTGTATCCGTTGATCAGGGCCCCTGTCGCATCGGTCGCGAGGCCCCCTCGGTGTTCACGCGGAGCCAGTGGCAGGTCGGGATTCTCCCTGACGACCTCGGCGGAGAACATGAGCAGCTCGGGGTCGGCCGGAAAGGCCTTGACCTGGCCCTCGCCCGTGATGTAATTGAGCTCGCCCGCTCCCACGTTGTCCAGGTTCACGATCAGGGCGTCCTGCAACTCCTGGCCGTGCCGCTTCAGCAGATCGAGCATGCCCACCAGCCCGGCTTCCTCGCATCCCGTGGCAGCGACCCACACCTCCGTGTTCTGAAGGGGCTGTTTGGCGAGCCCCTCGGCAACCGCAAGCATCACGCCGATGCCGGAGGCGTTGTCATTGGCGCCGTAAACGTTCTTGCCATATACCTCACGGTGCAGAAGCACCAGGATGTTCAGAAAGAGCCAGAGCGTGGCCAGGCTGGTGAGCAATCCGAACAGGCCGGACCAGAACAGGCCCCCCAGGAGCACAAACACCGGCAATCCCAGAGCGGACACCGTGGTCAGAAGGAAGATCGTACGAAATCCGCCGACAAACCGGGGATCGAAGTACAGTCCGCTCTTGGAAGTGTCGTAGTGGGCCGAGATCAGCACCCTGCGGTTCATCTCACCCTTGGCCGGGATTCGCCCCACAACATTCTGGGAGGGCTCCTGAGGAAGAAACCGTGGGGTCCAGCCGCGCAGATGGGCTTCCTTGTAGAAACCGACGGCACCGAGGGTGACCAGCAGGAACCCCAGGAATCCGTGGGAGCACGTGAGGAGACCACCCAGGACACTCACGGCCCAGACGATCATCAGAGGAAAGGAAAAGGTCTTGTAGGACTGGAAGGTCTCGACCTGGTGCTCGATCCCCAACTTCTCCATGACCCCGGCTATGTACTTCGAGGCCCACCGTTCCCCTTCCGAGGTGGGGGCCCTGAAACCCACGACTTCCACGAGATAACGAACGTGCTCCATTGCCTTTGACATCTCTCCACTCCTTTCCCTCTCGCTCACGGGACGTACCTTCCACGACCGCTTTCGCTAGAGCTCCGGATTCCTTTTCGTCACCGCATTTCTCGGCAGAGCTTTGCAGTATACGACAATACTTTCAACCCGGTCGGCAGTCAATGATTTGTTGCCTTCTCCCCCCCTGCCAACCACTCTTCGATGCGGGCCATAGGGTGTTTTTCGCCCTCGAGCCCCTTCAACCAGCCCACCATGGCCGGCAGGTCGCGATCGAAGCGCTCGAACAGCGCCTCCCACAGACCCGGATCCTCGTGGTAGGTCAGGTAGGACACCAGAAAGGCGTTGTTCCACTCCTGTTTCAGAATGCCCTGATAGCGGGTCGTACCGAGAGTCTCGAGGCCTTGTTGAAGGTCTTCTTTTGCTTCTTCGAAGATCATGGCCCGTCTCGCGAGCTTTTCCCCTTCGGGCGCTTCCGATCCGTAGAGCGACCGCAGCCGGTCGGCTAGATCGAACATGGTCGTCTGGAAGAGCCTCTTCGCCTCCCCCTTCTGCCGCATCGCTTCGATCTGTTCAGGGCTCAGACCTCCTCGGTTCCGAAAAAAGGCCTCGGTCCCCTGTTTGCCCACAAAGGTGGCGACACCCTCGTTAAAGGCCCCCTGATCCTTCAAGAAGATGGTTCGATGGACCATTTCGTGGAGTATGACCTCGACCAGGGCCGTGTCTCTGTACTTCAGCATGGTCGAGAAGACCGGGTCCTTGAACCACCCCAAGGTGCTGTATGCTCCAACGGGCCGGACGTACGTATCGAAACCGCGCTCTGCCATCCGGGCCGATTCGCGTTTGGCTCTTTCCTCCGTGAAGAAGCCCTTGTAGGGCAGGCACCCTGCAATGGGAAAGCACCAGGTGTGGGCCTCGAGCTCGAACTTCGGACTCGCCGTGAGGTTGTGGGCAACCGGGGGCTGCTCCACCCGGTAGTAGCGCGTGTAGTTCTTCGAGGAGGCGAGCCCAAGCTCCGCCTCTCCGAAGGCCTTCGCCTCCTGGACGAGACGAATCTTCTGTTTTTCCGACTCCGGGACCTCCGGGTCCTCGAGAACGGATTCTATGTTCTTGGTCCCGCAAACGATCTTGAGTTGCCCCTTGCCCACATGGAAGATGTAACCCACCGAACAGCCCTCCAGCAACCAGGCGACTCCCAGGATCCCGGCCGCCGTCCACCATGCGATGAGGCCCCGAAAACGGCCCTGGTTCCTGGTTTGGAGGGTAATGGCCATCAGCACCTTCCTTCGGAGAAAAGTAGCAGAATAGTCCGGAGGGGGCCGTTATGTCAATGAAAAGGGGCCCTTCCGTTGTAATCCGATCCTCGGGGTGCTAATGTGAACCGCTATGCTGAACGTACAGAACTTGAAGGAAAAGGACCGGATCAAGGGCCAGATGCTCGTCGCGGAGATGCATCTGCAAACCACCAAGGACGGCAAGCCCTTTCTCAGGCTCCAGCTCATGAACCGCACAGGGTCGATGGAGGCGGTTCTCTGGGACAATGCCGAGGCGGCCCACCAGCTTCTGGTTCGATCACCCCAGCAGGTGGTCGACATCAAGGGCGTAGTGGTCCTTTTCCAGCAGGAACGAAGAATCCGGCTGCAGTCGATCGCGCCCGCCCCGGAGGAGTCGACCCGGCTGGAAGATTTCCTCCCCACCTCCGCCAGAGACCCGGAGGAGATGGCGGACGAGCTTCACGGCACGATCCGAAAGGTGCGCAACCCCTTTCTCCGCCGGCTCCTCGAAACCGTCTTCCGGGACCCCGAGATCTGGGAGGCGTATCGGAATGCGCCGGCTGCAAAGATGATGCATCATGCCTACCGCGGTGGGCTGCTGGAACACAGCCTTTCCCTGGCACGGCTCGTACAGCTGGTTGCCAAGAACTACCCTTTTCTCGATCAGGATTTGCTGCTCTGCGGAGCGCTCCTCCACGACCTGGGTAAGGCCTGGGAACTGCGGGCCGACGCGGGGTTCGACTACAGCGACGAGGGCAGACTGGTCGGGCATATCCTGATCGGGGTCGAGACCCTACAGAGGAAGATCGACGGCATCCCCGAGTTCCCTGCATCGCTTGCCATGCGGCTCAAGCACCTCGTCCTGAGCCACCACGGCGAAATGGAATTCGGGTCGCCCAAACACCCGATGACCCTGGAGGCCATTTGCCTGCACGAGCTGGACGATCTGGATGCCAAGCTCTGGGGCATTCACGATTTCCTGCAGAAGGAGGCGGGCCCGGGGAAGCGGTGGACAACCTTTCATCGTGTCCACCAGCGTTACTTCCACATCCCGGAATCCTTTGGGGGAGACCAGCCTCCGCATGAGGCGGTCGCGGACCAACCCGATGAGGGCCCTCTGGAACTGTTTGCCAAGGACACGGGCACTCCCTCAAAGAAACGGCACGAGGGTTAGGGATCAGGGCTCACCTCCTGATCGTCGTCGTCCCCGTCCTCGGGGGCACAGGGGACGTTGTTTCATTCGTTAACTTACGCGCGCAAGTTAACGAATGAAACAACGTCCCCTAAATGCCACCTGGCCCGCGCGCACATTTTCATGCCACTTGCCACTCGCCACTTGCCACTCGCCACTGGGTAGGTGTGGATGGGATGCAGGGCTTAGGCGTTGGGGATGGTAATCTGGAAGGTAACGCCCTCGCCGGGGTGATTCAGGACCCGGATGTCCCCGCCATGGTTCTCCACGATCCGGTGCGTCATGGTCAGGCCGAGGCCGGTTCCCCAATGCTTGGTCGTATAGAAGGGGTTGAAGATGTTTTCTACCTCTTCGGACGGGATGCCTCCGCCCGTGTCGCTGATTTCGATCCAAAGGACCCTGCTTTCCGTGCCGGACACGACCCGGGTCTTCACCTTCAGGGTTCCCTCCGTGCCCAGGGCCTCGCTCGCATTGCTGAAGATATTGTAGAGCGCGACCTCGAGCTGATCCGCATCCACGTTCGGAAGGGGATCCTTCGGCATTTCGTAGTCCCGGTCGATGATGATGTCCTGCTTGCTCTCGTGTTCGAAAACCAGGGAGAGAGACTTCTCGATCAGCACATTCACATCCGACTCTCTCCGGCGGCATTCCTTTCCGATGTGGAAGCCCGGAACGTCTTTCAGGATCTTCTCGAGCTTCTCGGTCTCTTTCTGGATGATCTGCACGTAGAAGCGAGAGGCCTCAGGGATCCTGTTCCCCTTGTCCAATCGCTTTGCCGCGGCGCCGATGGCCAGCAGGGGATTCCGGAACTGATGTCCCAGGCCTGTCACCATCTCTCCGAGGGCCTCGAACTTCTCTGCCTTCACGATCTCGTCCTGTGCACGACGGATGTTCATGTTCGCCTCTTCCAGGTTCGTGAACAGGCGGGCGTTGACGATGGCAGCCGCGATCTGCCGCGCAATCATGATGAGAAGGTCCAGATCCCCTCTTCGAAACCTGCTCTTCTGGTTCGCCTTCATCGGCTTCTTGCCGAAGAGGATGAAGACACCGACGCCCTCCCCCTTGTGGACGATCGGAACGGCAATCAACGACCCGGTCCATCCGATCTCCATCTCTCGAGCCCTCGGGTCGGTCTTCAGATCACGAATGATGACCGGCTCATTTTCCTCCAGAAGCGACTCGACCAGGCTTTCGAGCGTCTCCAATTCGGATTCGGTCAGGTTCTCCGGGACCCGCCGGGTCTCTTTCGCGTTCATGCCCTGCTCGGGCCAATGGTTGGTCATTCGGACCAGGCCGTACTCTGCCCGGAGGTGCTCCAGAACGAAGCTGAGCACCCGCTGGAGCATCCCCTGAAGCTCAAGGGACGAGGCGGAGACCCGACTGATGGCATTCACCACCTCCAGGATTCTTCCCCGCTCGCGGAGCCTGTCGGATAGCAGACTGGAGAAGTAGGCGGTAAGGAAGAAGAAAGACACGCTCCAGATCGGAAAGAGCACCTGTTCCCTCGGCCCGAGCACCAGCTTCCACACGCCGCGCTGCGCGATCATGCCCGTGCCCTCCAGATAGACCAGGGAGCCGAAGGCAAGGGCGCTCAGGGTCGCCAGAATGAAGCTGTCTCTTTTGCGGGCCACCATGCTCGTAGACAGGATGACGAGACAATAGGTGAACGAGAACAGGAAGGCCTGTTCACCGCCCAGGAAATGAATGCCTACCGTGATCAGCAGGATGTCGGTCACCCAGTGGAGGTAGGCCTGCAGGGTCCTCTTCTTGAACCGTTTAAAGAAATAGAGGTAGACGGGGAGACTCAGCACCTCGATCCCACACAGGACGATCAGCGCCTGGACGGAAGCTGCGGGCAGCAGACCCATTCGCCACAGGATCAAGAAGAGCAAGGCAAGGAAGAAGGCGGCCGCAGCGCGGACCCCAAGCCTGGGCCCGGCCCGGGCCATGGGGTCCGGACCCGACCACTGCCTCGTCCAGCGAGGAATACCTTGCGATGCGAAAACAGAGCCGAAGATCATGTCATCCCAATCGGAATTCGAAACGGATGTCTGGAAGGGGCTTCTCGGCCCCGGAAGAACCGTACTTCTTTGATCGGTCCGAAGACCGTATTTACTGAATCCGAATCCTTTTTTCTGTTGGAGCACCCACCCGGTCTCACGGGCCGTCTCCGCAAAGCTGACCGCAGGCGGCCAACACATCTCCCCCCCGGCTCCCCCGGATGTGAGTGGAAATTCCCTTGGAACGAAGCAGATCCTGAAAGGCCGTTACATCCGCCTCCTTCGGCGCCCTCAGCTCGGTCTCCGGAAAGGGGTTGAAAGGAATCAGGTTTACCTTGCAACGGAGCCCGTGAAGCACACGCACGAGCTGCCGGGCGTCCTGAAGGCTGTCGTTCTCTCCCCCAATGAGAACGTAGGCGATGGTGAAACGTCTGCGTGGCGCAAGGGGCAAGCGCCTGAGCGCGGCGAGAACCTCTTCGATAGGGTGCTTCCGGTTGATCGGCATGAGTCGGGAGCGGGTCTCGTTGTCCGCTCCGTTCAGAGACAGGGTGATGGAAACCGGAACCGTGCGGTAGAGCTCCTCCAGGGGTCCGGGAATCCCGATCGTCGAAACCGTGAGCCGCCTCGTGGACAGACCGCAGCCCAGCGGATGTGTGAGGATCTTCAGGGCCCGGCAGGTGGGCCCCAGGTTCGCGAGGGGCTCGCCCATGCCCATGAAGACCACATGCGTGAGGTCCGCCTGCCCCTCGGACATGGACCGTATCGCATAGTATTGCCCCAGGATCTCATCGACGCGGAGGTTCCGTTGGAGCCCCATTCTCGCGGTCCTGCAGAAGACGCATCCCTGGGCACAACCCACCTGCGTCGAAAGGCACAGGGTGGTCCGCTTCTCCTCGGGAATCGTGACGGATTCGATGGCCGCCCCGTCCCTCAGACGAAAACGAAACTTTTTTGTTCCGTCCTCCGCCTCCAGCGTCCGGTCCAGCTCGACGGGTAGAGGGGAGAGGAAGGGAGCGAGCCGTTTCCGAAGCTCTCCGGGCAGGTTGTGCATCTGATCTGCACGGAACACGCCTCTTCCGTGGATCCAGGAGAAGATCTGCCGGGCGCGGTAGCGGGGCTGCCCCAGTGCGTGGATCCTTCCCTCGAGTTCAGGGAGTTCCAATGACAGAAAATCTTCCATGGAACCGCCTTGATGCGTCGTAGGACGCTTGAAGGGCGACTACCCGGCAGAAGCGAGCGCTTCCTGCACCGTCTTTCCTATCGCGTCCGGGCTCGGGCAGACGGCCATCCCCGCCTTTTCCATCACTTTCTGCTTCTCGTCCGCCGTCCCCTTGCCACCGGAAACGATCGCTCCGGCGTGGCCCATCCTTCTTCCCGGAGGGGCCGTCTTGCCTGCAACAAAGCCGATGACCGGCTTCGGGTACTTGCTGTCGATGATATGCTGGGCTGCTTCCTCTTCAGCAGTCCCGCCGATCTCGCCGATGAGCACGACCGCCTTGGTCTGATCGTCGGCCGCGAACAATTCGAGCAGATCCGCGAAGCGGAGCCCGATGATCGGGTCTCCTCCGATGCCGATGCACGTTGACTGACCCAGTTCGAGGTCGGTGAGCTGTTTCACCGCCTCGTAGGTCAGCGTGCCGCTCCTGGAGATCAGACCGATGGAGCCGGGCAAATGGATGAAGCCCGGCATGATCCCCACCTTCGCCTTGCCCGGTGTGATCACTCCGGGGCAGTTCGGCCCGATCAGGTTCACCGATTTCTTTTTCAAGTGATGGTAGACCGGTATCATGTCCCGGACCGGAATGCCCTCGGTAATGCACACGACCAGGCCTATGCCGGCATCGGCCGCCTCCAGGATGGCGTCCGCAGCAAACGGGGGCGGAACGAAGATGAGCGACGTGTTCGCCCCTTCCTTGTCCACCGCCTCCGTGACGCTGTCGAATACGGGTACACCTTCCTGCTCCTGCCCGCCTTTTCCGGGGGTCACCCCGGCGACGACCTTGGTCCCATAGTCCTTGCATCCCTTCGCGTGGAAGGAGCCTTCCTTTCCTGTAATCCCTTGAACCACGACCCGCGTGGTATCATCAACCAAGATTCCCATGTCGATTCCCTGTTCCTGTCTGTAGGTTGCTCATAGAGACGAGTCGATTGCAGGCTCCAGTCCCCTACATGGCGGACACGACCTTCTCGGCAGCTTCCCTAAGGTTGGCGGCCACAACGAAATCGATCGTGGATGCCTCCAGGATCTCGCGCGCCTCCTCGGCGTTCGTCCCTTCCAGCCGCACGACTACAGGCACCTTCAAGTCCACGTTGCCGGCAGCCTCCGCCACTCCCTGCGCCACCCGGTCGCAACGCACGATGCCACCGAATATGTTGATCAGGATCGCCTTGACCCTTGGATCGGCCAGGATGATACGAAAGGCCTTTTCCACGGAGGCGGCGCTGGCGCCTCCTCCTACATCCAGGAAATTGGCGGGCGATCCGCCCACGTACTGAATCAGATCCATGGTGGCCATGGCCAGTCCGGCACCGTTGACCATGCAGCCGATGTTCCCGTCGAGCCGTATGTAACTCAGATTCAACTCCGCTGCCTGTGCCTCCAGAGGGTCTTCCTCGTCGATGTCCCGAAGGGCGACGATCTCGTCATGGCGGAACAGGGCGTTGTCTTCGAACTGCAGCTTCGCATCCAGGGCGATCAGGTCCCCGCTCTCGGTGACGACCAGGGGATTGATCTCCACCATGGACGCGTCCGTCTCCTGGAAGAGCCGGTAGAGGTTCGAAAGCATCTTGCCCGCCTGTCGGACCGTCTGTCCGCTCAACCCCAGGGCCTGGGCAATGCGCCTCGTCTGGTATGTGCGAAGCCCGAGGTTCGGTTCCACCGTCTCCCTCAGCACTTTCTCCGGGGTCTCGGCTGCGACCTCTTCGATCTCCATGCCCCCTGCTTCGCTGCAGATGATCACGGGTGCGTTGGAGGCCCGATCGACCAGCATGCTCAGATACAACTCCTTCTGGATCGCCACGCCTTCCTCGACCAGCACCTTCCTGACCTCGCGGCCTTCTTCTCCGGTCTGGGCCGTCACCAGCCTCATGTTGAGAATATCGTCCGCGGCTTTTTCCGCCTCTTCCAGGGAGCGTACCACGCGCACGCCGCCGCCCTTTCCCCTGCCTCCGGCATGAACCTGCGCCTTCACCACCCAGGTGTCACCCCCAAGCTCCTGGGCCGCTTCGCGAACAGAGTCGTCCCGCGTGCACATCTTCCCATTCGGAACCGGAATCCCGAACTCGCGGAAGATCTGTTTTGCCTGGTATTCATGTACGTTCATCTCTCCACCTTCTCCTTTCTGACCTCGATCACAGATTCAACGACGAGATGCTCTTGCCGACCGCCTTGGCCGACACTTTCACGAGCTCCTGCTCCTGCTCGTTCAAGGAAAGCTCGATCACTTTCTCCACGCCGTCCTTACCGAGCTTGCAGGGCACACCGAAATAGATTCCCTCGAGCCCGTACTCTCCTTCCAGGTAGGCGGAGCAGGGCAGGATTCGCTTCTTGTCCTTGACGATCGCCTCCACCATCTGGATCACCGAGGCAGCCGGGGCGTAGTATGCGCTTCCGGATTTGAGCAGCTTGACGATTTCCGCGCCGCCGTCCCGTGTTCTGTCGATCAGGGCCTGTATGCGCTCCTCTGCCATGAGCTCCTGCAGCGGAATACCTGAGACCGTACAGTACCTCGGCAGGGGAACCATGGTGTCGCCGTGTCCCCCCATCACCAGCGCCTGGACATCCTCCACCGAAACATCGAGCTCCATGGAAACGAACGTACGAAAGCGCGACGCATCCAGCACCCCTGCCTGCCCCATGACCCTGTGCTTGGGCAGGCCGCTGATGTGCTTGGCAAGGTAGGTCATCGTGTCCAGCGGGTTGGTCACCATGATGATGTAGGCATCCGGGGACTGCTCGACGCAGGCCGAGACCACCTGGGTGATGATCTGCTTGTTCGCCTCGAACAGGTCTTCCCGGGTCATGCCCGGCTTCCGCGGCATCCCGGAGGTGATGACGACCACGTCCGAGCCTTTCGTGTCCTTGTAATCGTTCGTACCCGTCAGGATACCGTCAAAGCCCTCTACGGGACCCGCCTCCGCCAGATCGAGTGCCTTGCCCTGAGGCATGTCCTCGACAATGTCGAAGAGTACGATATCCCCGAGTTCTTTCGCCGCGGCCCAATGGGCACAGGTTGCCCCAACATTGCCAGCTCCAATGACCGAAATTTTGCTCCTTCGCATCCTCTGATTCTCCTTCGTCACCTCATGTTCTTGCAGATCGCATCGGCAAATTCGGAACACCGAAGCAACTTGACACCCTTCCGCCCCTCTGCCTTCATCTGACGTTCGAGGTCATACGTCACGGTACGCCGCTCGATCGTCCTCGTCAACGCCTCCTGAATCACCTTGCCTGCTTCGTGCCAACCCATGTATTCGAGCATGCTCACCCCGGACAGAATCACGCTGGAGGGGTTCACCTTGTCCTGCCCTGCGTAGCGGGGTGCCGACCCATGGGTCGCCTCGAATACGGCCAGACCGTCACCGAGATTGCCCCCGGGCGCCATTCCCAGCCCACCGACCATGGCGGCACACGCATCCGAGAGGTAGTCCCCGTTCAGGTTCAGCGTGCAGATGACGCTGTACTCCTCGGGACGAAGCAGGACCTGCTGGAACATGGCATCCGCGATCCTGTCCTTTACGAGGAGCCTCGAGGCCTTGCTTTTCGTGGCCGCCTTGGCCTGATCATCCTCGAAGACGACCTTGCCACCGAATTCTTTCCTTGCCAGACCGTAGCCCCACTCCTGAAAAGCTCCCTCGGTATACTTCATGATATTGCCTTTGTGCACCAGCGTGACACTCGGGCATCTTTCCCGGAGGGCATGCTGGATGGCCATGCGAACGATGCGCTGGGTGCCTCGCACGCTCACCGGCTTCACACCGATGCCGGAGTCGGCACGAATCCTTTTGCCGGTCCCGGCCAGCATGTCCTCGTTCAAGAAGCGCAGCAGTTTCTTCGCGTCCGCACTTCCCTTCTTCCACTCGATCCCGGCGTACACATCCTCCGTGTTCTCCCTGAAGATCACCATGTTGACGCGCTCGGGGTTACGCACGGGCGATGGAACGCCCGGAATGTAGTAGACGGGCCGGACGCAGGCATACAGGTCCAGCACCTGACGTAGAGCAACGTTTACACTTCGGATCCCCCCGCCAACCGGCGTGGTCAGCGGCCCCTTGATGCCCACCCGATAGAAGCGGAAAGCCTTCAGTGTCTCGTCCGGAAGCGGCGTACCGAACCGATCCATCGCCTCCTGGCCCGCATAGACGCGAAGCCACTCTATAGACCGCCTTCCCCCGTAGGCCTTTTCAACCGCCGCATCCATGACCCTCTGCCCGGCGGGCCAGATGTCCACACCGGTCCCGTCTCCCTGGACATAGGGAATGATGGGCCGATTCGGCACGCGGAGAGCCCCGTCGGCCTTCAGGGTGATACGGCCTTCCCGACTCTTCTGACCGGTCTTCTTCTTCACGACTTCCTGTCCCCCGGTTCGTTCAACACTCCCATTGCCCTTTCCAGGCGGGCAATGGCGATAATGTAGGTATTGAGCGCCTCGTAGTAATTGACCCGGGCGCGCGAAAGGCCGGTCTGCGCGTCGAGCACTTCCTGGCTGGTCGCCATGCTCTCCTTGAATTGCTCGTCCGTGATCCGGTAGTTCTCTTCCGCCTGGTCCACCCCCACCCGGGCCACCTCGATCGCCTCTCGGGCCCCCTGGAGGGCGATGAAGGCTTCCCGGACCCCCAGTTCGACGAGGTCCTGGGTCTGCGTCTTGCGCGCCCTGGCCTGGAGCAGCCGGGATTTCTCCCGCCTCACCTCGTAGTAGTTGGTTCCCCACTCCCAGACGAGCCACTCCGCATGAATCGTGGCGCTCAGGATCTCGTCACCCTCGGCAAAGCCCCCTTCCTCCCGGCTCAACCCGCCGACCAGCGAGATCTGAGGGTAGTAACGGCTTCGGGCGCCCGTGATCGCCTTCTGCGCCCTTTCGATGTCCACGCCGGCCAGCAGGATGTCGGGATGATACAGAAAGGAGGTATCCACGCATTCCTCCAGGGATACCTCGTAGGGTCGATAGACAAGCTCCTCGGTCAACCTCAGGGGCCTCCTCGCGTCCCACCGGAGAAGGGTCCGGAGCCGCGATCGTGCGAAATCCAGGTCGTAATTCGCCACGATCCGCGCGCGCTTCCTGTCGGCGAGCTGTACGAGGACTTTCAGGTACTCGTTCTTCGGGGTCATGCCCGTTTCGTAGAATTGCCGGGCGACCTCTGCCTGAGACGTCAATTGGGTGACCGCCTGCTCGGCAACATCCAGGAATCTCTCCGCGAGCAACACGCCGTAGTAGGCCTCATAGGCTCGCAGGATGAGGTCCTGCCGGGTCGCCTCTTGCTGGAGGTCGGCCGTCTGCGTGCCCAGACGGGCCACACGGTATTGCGTGAGCAGGGCCAGGCCCGTGAACAGGGGTTGTTCCAGGCTGGCTTTAACGTTGAATTGCTCGGTGTCGCCCGCAGGGAACGGGGGCTGAGATTGGGAGCCGCCCGTCTCGTTCGGGACGGAGATCTCGGGTACCTTGTTCAGGTGCGTGTAATCGAGTTCGGCCCTGAGCCTGGGAAGAAACTGGCCACGGGCGGATTTCCTTCCGTCTTCCGCCGCGACCACCTCGGCACCGGCGATCTGGCTCAGCGGGCTTTCCGTCAGGACGGTTCGGATCGCATCCGCCAGGCCGAGGCCCTCTTGCGGCACTTCCTCGGCGAGCACCCCCGTAGAAAGGGCACACATCCAGAGAAAGCAAAGCACCTTCGCCCAACGAAACATCGGGGCCCTCAGTTGGATGCAGGCTTCCTGGGCAGGACCGTTCGGACGTGCAGTTCCCGCAACTGCTCCGCGTCCACCGGCCCCGGGCTCTGGGTGAGCAGACAGGAGGCCTTCTGCGTCTTGGGAAATGCAATCACTTCCCGCAACGATTTCGCACCCGCCAGGATCATCACGAGCCGATCCAGCCCAAAAGCGATCCCGCCGTGCGGGGGCGCCCCGTAGGACAAGGCATCCAGCAGAAAACCGAACTTCTCGTCTGTCTCAGCCTCGGATATTCCCAGAATCGAAAGGATCTTCTTCTGCGTATCGACCTGATGGTTACGAATGCTGCCGCCCCCGATCTCGGTCCCGTTCAAGACCAGATCGTACGCAAGAGATCGGCAAGCCTCAGGATCTTCGTCCAGCAGGGGGAGGTCCTCTTCCCGGGGTGCAGTAAACGGATGATGCATGGAGGTGATCTCACCCTCCTTGTCACGCTCAAAGAGCGGGAAGTCCAGAATCCAGGTAAAGGCAAACTCGGACGGATCGATCATCTCGTAGGCATGGGCCAACTCGGCCCGCAGCCTGCCCATCCAGGGGTTCACTTCGTCGCCCGGACCCGCCATCATCAGCAGCAGGTCTCCTTCCTGGGCATTCATCTGCTCGACCGTCGTGCCAACGATCTCCGCGGAGAGGAACTTGGCGATCGGGGACTGGATCCCGTCGGCCGTGCACTTTGCCCAGATCAGGCCACCGGCGCCCCAGTCCTTGGCCATGCCGTCCAGGTTATCCAGCTCCCTCCTCGAGAGCCGCGCCCCTTCCGGGAAGCGCAGGGCCTTGACCACGCCGCCCTGCTCGATTACCTGGCGGAAGACCTGAAACTCGCTCTCTTTCACGGCTTCGGTCAGGTCCTTCATTCTCAGGCCGTAACGGGTGTCCGGGTTGTCGACGCCATATGCTTCGATGGCGTCTGCGTAGGACATTCGCGGGAAAGGCCTCGTTACCTTCTTGTCCATCAACTCTTCGAAGAGGCGTGCGATCCAGCCCTCTATGATCTCGATCAGCTGATCCTCATCGACAAAGGACATCTCCAGGTCGACCTGGGTGAATTCGGGCTGTCGGTCCGCGCGGAGATCCTCATCACGAAAACAGCGGGCAATCTGGAAATACCGATCCATCCCTGCAATCATGAGGATTTGCTTGAGAAGCTGCGGAGACTGTGGGAGCGCGTAGAAGTTGCCCGGAGTGATTCGGCTCGGTACGAGGTAGTCCCGCGCGCCCTCCGGCGTGCTCCGTGTCAGGAAAGGCGTCTCGATCTCGTAGAACCCGTGCCCGTCAAAATAGTCCCGCGTAATCTTGGACACCTTGTGACGCAGAGCAAAGTTGGCGGCCATCGAGGGCCTTCGAAGGTCCAGATATCGATATCGGAGGCGGATCGCCTCGTCCACTTCCAGGTCTTCGTCCAGGTTGAAGGGCAGAACCTTGGATCGGTTGAACACGGCCAGCTCGGTCGCCATCACCTCCAGGGTGCCGGTCTTCAGCTTCGGGTTCGTCATCCCTTCAGGCCGTTTCGACACGACCCCCTTTACGCCGATGACGAACTCGTTCCTCAAGGCATCCGCCTTCTGGTGCGACTCGGGACTGAATTGAGGGTTGAACACCGCCTGCACCGTGCCCTCGCGATCCCGAAGGTCCACGAAGATCACGCCCCCGTGATCCCGTCTGCGGTGGACCCAGCCGACGAGCCGGACCTCCTTGCCAAGATCTGACTCTGAGACTTCGCTGCAGTATTGGGTCCTCTGAAATCCTTGAAACGGGTCCAGCGCATCCATGATGTGATCGTCCGTGAACGGCCGTCTTTGCTCCGGGAGCGTGTACGGCCGCCTCTCTGGAGGGATTCCCAAAAAAATAAAGCAGAAATAATAGCGCACCACCGGGGGCCTGGTCAAGGCAAACACGGGTTCAGGAGCGATTCGACAGCGGAAAAGTGCTCTGTTACCATGGGCTTGCGGTCAACGCCCTTCCCTCTCTCATCTCTTTTCGGGTTTCAAGCACCATGATCCGTATCGAGGAAGTCCACAAGCGATTCGGCCCTGTTAAGGCCCTGGACGGCCTCTCCCTCGAGGTGCCGGCCGGCAAGGTTTTCGGCCTGATCGGCCCGAACGGTGCCGGCAAGACCACCACGATTCGCATCCTGTCCGGCCTCGTTCGCCCAGATGCGGGCCGGGCACTGCTGAACGCCCTCGGGCCGGACCGACCGACCGAGGCGCGCCGGATGCTGGGCGCCCTGATCGAGCAACCCGGGCTGTACGGGAAGCTGACCCTGGTCGAATATCTCACCTTCTTCTCCCGTCTCTACGACCTGGGCCGGCAAGAGGCCCGAGACCGGATCCGGGAGCTTTGCGCGCTGCTGGACCTGAACCCGGAAAACCGCGAGAGGCTGCAGGGGTTTTCGCTCGGGATGAAGCAAAAGGTGGCCCTGGCGAGAATCCTGCTTCACGATCCCCCCCTCCTGCTGCTGGACGAGCCGACTGCGGGTCTGGATCCTCTCATTACCAAGAAGGTGAGAGATCATCTGCTGGGTGGAGACCCTCTCGGGCGGAAGACGATCCTGGTCTCGACACACAATCTGGATGAGGCGACCCGGGTCTGCGATGAGATTGCGATCATCCACAAGGGGAGAATCCTAGAGAAGGGCTCCTGGGACGAACTGCGGCAGAGGCACGCCAGGGGCGGCCGGGTCTTCATACAGATGCGGAAGGTCCGGGATACACACCTGGACCTGGTGCGACAGGCGAGCTCCGTATCCGATCCGGCTCTCGATCCGGACCGGAACCTCTTGACCTACAGTACAGAGGACGTTGCCGAGTCGAATCCAGGCATCATCGCAAAGCTCGCGGCCGCAGGCGCCGACATCGTCTCGGTCGAGGTGGAGGGAGCGAGTCTCGAAGAAGCATACTTGAAGCTGATTGGTGAATAGGAACGACTCTGCAAGACCGCGAAAAAGAAGGTGAAAGGTCAAAGGGATGGTTGAAGAAATGACAGAGATATTGCTTCAAGACTTGATCCTTCCCTTTCACCTTTCACCTTTTGCCTTTTACCTACAACGCACGGAGGGGCGGGTCCACGGAAAGGGAGCGCCTTGAAAAAAGCCTGGTACATAGCGCTCAAGGAATGGAAGGAAATCCTGCGGGATTTCTACGTGCTGGGCATTCTCGTCTTCCTTCCTCTCGCCATGGTAGGCACGCTGATCATATTGATCTACTTCTATATGACCTATTTCCTCCAGAACCTGGACCAGATCCAACTCATGCTTTCGAGCATGCCCAAGGCCTATCTCGAAGGCCTGGCCAGCTACTCGGACATTCAGAAGGTCGCGATCCTTCCGATCAAGATCATCGGGCTGCCCTTCTTTCTGCTGATTCCCCTGCTCATGTCCGGCATCATCACATCCGACAGTTTTGCCGGTGAGCGCGAACGGAACACGCTGGAAGCACTTCTCACGACTCCGATTCGCGACTGGGAGCTGCTTCTCGGCAAGATCCTAACCCCCTTTGTACCGGCATTGCTCGTAACGTGGGCCTCTTTCCTGCTGTTGACCCAAGGAATCGCCAACCTCATCAATCCCCACTTCCTGTCCCCGGTATTCCCGGACGCCGTCTGGATCGTCTCGGTGGCCCTGGTGGTCCCCCTGTTCCTGGTCGGAACGGTTCTGGCGGAAATCCTGATTTCCGCCCGCGTCTCCTCGGTGAAAGGGGCTTCCGCCCTGAACATGCTCCTGTCCTTCCCGGTTCTGGGCGTCATGCTGATGCAGTCGACCGGGTTCGTCCTCTTCTCGACCCACACGCTGCCGTGGATTCTCCTGTCGCTCGCAGCCTTCGATGCGGTTCTCTTCGCCTTCGGCCTTCGTTCCCTCAAGCTCAGAGGCCTTCTCGACTGACGTTGCCCTTGGGTGGGCTGGCGGGGCCTGATCCCTGTCCCCTGATCCCTGACCCCCCACTCGGCCCATTCGCTTCACCCTTACATCTTTTTCCTTTCACCTTCTTCCTTCTTTTCCAAACGTCTCGACCCACAGGGAGCGCCCGTCCGTCCGGATACGGACGGCCCCGTCCAAGTCGGTGCGATAGAGCACAATCCCCCTTTCCCGGCAGCTGCGAACGACCCGTTCCGATGGGAAGTTGAAGCGGTTGCCATATCCTGAGGACACGACGGCCACGGCCGGGGCGACCGAGTCCAGAAAGGCCGGCCGGCTCGAGCTCGAGCTCCCGTGATGGGGCACCTTGAGCAGGGCCGACCTCAAGCTTTCCGGGTAGGCCACGAGGCCCCTCTCTGCGTTCTGCTCGATGTCCCCGGTGAGGAGAATGCTCACCCTGCCCAAGGTAAGCCGCAACACCAGGGAAGAGTCGTTGAGCAAGCTCCCTTTTACGGATGCACCCCACCTCTCCCCTTCCCTCTCCCCCTCCCCTGGGCAAAACGGGTTCAGTACGTCCACCCCGACACCTTGTATCGAAAAGGGCTCCCTGCTCCGGCACAGCCTGCGTATCCGGATACCATCACGGCGGCACTGATCCAGAAACGCGAAGTAGCCTTCAGGTTCACAGCCGAGTTCCGGGCCGATCCAGAGTTCTTCCGGTTCGAAGTGATCCGCAAGAAAAGGAAGCCCCCCGTAGTGATCCGCCTGGCCGTGGGACGCAACCATGTAATCGAGGCGGCGGATACGGCGATGGCCCAGAAAGGGCGAAACGATGCTCCTGCCGGCATCGTGGTAACCGGCTCTCGCAAGCCCCCCGTCCACAATCATTCGTTTGCCGCCGGGGAACTCGACCAGGATGCCGTCGCCCTGGCCTACGGCGAGGAAGGTGACCGCAAGCCCGGAGTCGGACCTGCTGCGAAGCGTGCTCGAAGCAAGCGAGAGACAGAACAGGGCCACGGCCGTCCATAGGACCCTCTTTCGCCATGGCGAAGGCTTTGCGCCAAACCAAACGAAGAAGGCGAGATAGAAAAGGGCGATTTCAATGACCGAGGGTCGCCCCACCCGCAAGCAGGCAAAGGGGATCTCCGAAAAGACCTCCGCCGCTGCCACAACCCATTGGGTGCACACACTCGTTACCCGCAGCAGGGGTGTGGCAACGCCTGGCCAGATCAAGGCGATCCCGGAAGTGACGATCCCGAAAGGAATCACGATCCAGCCGACCAGGGGCACGACAATCAGGTTCGCAAAGACTGCGAGCGGAGTAACCCGATTGAAGTAGAAAGCTGCAATCGGTGCGGTAGCCATTCCGGCGGCAAAGGTGGCAGAGAAGAGCCTCCACACCCAGGCTCCTGCGAGCCTCGGGAGCCATGCAAACACTCCGGGCCCTTGCAGAGGTCTTTCCCGGGGAAGGGGCCCCCAGGAAGAGCCGACCGCCAACAGACCCGCCACAGCCGTGAAGGAAAGCTGGAAGGAGACCGAAAACAGGGCGGCCGGGTCCCAAAGGAGGATCAACAGTCCGGCGAGGGCCAGGGAATTCCAGACCGCCGCGACCCGGTCCAGGAGACGGGCGCCCGCGAAGAGAGCAAGCATCGTGGCGGCCCGCACCGCAGTCGTCGGGCTGCCCGCGAGCAGCACATAGGCCCCCACCACCGGTAGACAACCGAGAACGGCAATCTTCTCCGTTGAAAAACGAAGAAGCATCCATACGGAGCCCTTCAAAAGCGCCCTCAGCCCCCGATATGCGAAGAACCCCACGAGTCCGACATGGAGCCCCGAGATGGCGAGGATGTGTGCCAGGCCCGACGACCGGAAGACCTCTGTCAACCGTTCAGACAGCCCGGAGCGGTCCCCGAGAAACCACGCCCGCAGAAGGCCTCTGACTCGAGGGTCTTCTTCCCTTGCAAAGAAGGCGGCCAACCGACACCGGGCTGCCTGCAGGCACCGCTCCAGCCGATACCCTTCCGCCACGCCCAGCCGAAAGAGATGGTGTGCACCCCGGATCGAACCCTTTACACAGAGGCCCTGAAGAAAGGAACGGGCCCTTCGGTCGATTTCTCCCGGGTTGCCGTAGTTCCTGGGTATCTTCAAGCGCACTTCGGCAGCCAGGATGTCTCCTACCCTGAGTTCGGGCACCCTACCGGACACCCACAGGTCCACCCTGCCCTGTGCCCGAACAGTTCCCTCCGACGCACGTACAGCACGAGCCTCGACGATGAGACGGGTGAAGGCGTTACGGACCTCCGGCTCGCGAACAAGTACCGCCTCGAGCAGCAAGGGCTTTCCCGTTGCGCGATGCAGCACGTGATCCTTCGGGAACTCCGGTCTCAGTCGAGCCCCTGTTCTCAGTGCTGCCAGCAAGACGAGACACAGGAGAAGAGGGAGGATGCCAAGGGCGGAGCGTCTGCAACCCAGGAAGGCCCAGAGCGCTAATGGAACGGAAATCAGGAGTCCAAGCAGGAACATGTCCCGCCACTCCGGGCAATACCACCCGATCAGAGAGCCCGCAGCGTATGCGAACAGGGGCGGACCGGCGGGGCATATCATGTCGGACGCTCCCGTCTTTGTTGAGGGAGCTTCCGTGCAAGAAGAGGACCAGCGCCGCACCCGGCGCGATGGAGGGGCCGCAGGAAGCACTGCCGACACTGGATCGTGCCGCAGAGAGGCCTGTGACATCCGATAGACGCTCGCCCTCTTTCGACGAAGAACGTGCAGAAAAATCCACGGGCCGAGAGATGTGCGAGAGAAGGGGCAGAGGGCGAGCCGATCCGTCTCGGATGTTACAGAATCATCCTACTCAAGAACGGACCCGGAATGGATGGAAGAAAGCGCCGAGGAGGCTGCCAAAGCCACGAGGCCAGCCCCCTCAGCTACAAACAGGAAGGTCGCTTCCTCTTCGTTCATGCGGCTCTCCCCGGAAGCAGGGACCGCCGCACAGGCCGATCGAAAGTCCTACTTCTTGCCGAGCACGGACTCCGAGCATGCCTTGGCCAGACGCATCTTCACGACGGTCTTGGCCGGTATCTTGATCGCCTCGCCCGTGGCAGGGTTACGCCCCATCCGGGCCTTACGTCTCACCTTCGTCATCTTGCCGATGCCGGGAAGGACGAACGCACCTGTCTTCTTCGTCTGTGCCACCGCGAGTTCCGCAAATTCGTTGACCACGTCGGCGGCCTGTTTCCGGGTCAGGTCGAACTTCTCTGCGAAATGCCCAACGATCTGCGACTTGGTCATCGGTTTCTTCGCTGTTGCCATCGTCCTTTTTCCTCCCTTTCCGTTTGTGATGGATAATTTGCTGCAAGCATCATTACCATGAAAAAAAAATATTGCAATACTATTTTTAAAATTGTTTGAAAATTTCTTAGGGAAATGCGAAAAAACCACCCGGGAAGGCGATCGCAGGGCCTTCAACGCAGTCTGCAATGAGTTCATTCAGGTGTTATGGGAAGCCGCGAAAGGGGGAAATTGGCCTCGAAGAGGCTGTCCTAAGGGGGACACTTCGCACACATCGCCCGGAAGAGCGTCGTGCTCAGGTAGCGATCCCCGCGGTCGGGCAGGATCACGACGATCGTCCCGGAATCCAGTTGCTCGGCAATGCGTATGGCACCGATGAGGGCCGCTCCGCCGGACATGCCGACGAAAACGCCTTCCCGGGTCGCCAGAAGTCTCGTTGTTTCGTAGGCTTCTTCGTCGCCTACGATGATCTTCTCGTCCAGTTCGCCGGGCTCGTAGATCTGGGGCACCATAGATTCGGTCATATTCTTCAGACCCTGTATCGTGTGCCCTTCGACCGGCTCCACACCGACGATCTTCACCCCCGGCTTCTTCTCCCGCAGGTATCTTCCCGTGCCGATCAGGGTGCCCGTGGTGCCGAGCCCGGCCACGAAGGCGTCAATCTCTCCCCCGGTCTGCTCGAAGATCTCCGGGCCTGTTGTTTCGAAATGAGAGAGCAGGTTGTTCACGTTCGAGAACTGGTATGGCATGAAATGCTTGTCCGGCTCCCGATCGAGAATCTCCTTCGCCTTGCGGATGGCGCCGTCCGTTCCGTCGCCCGCCGGCGTCATGATCACCTCCGCCCCGAAGGCCTCCAGGATCGCCTGCCGCTCCGAGCTGACGCATGCCGGCAGGCAGAGCTTCACACGGTAGCCTTTGGCGGCACCGATCATGGCCAGCGCGATCCCAGTGTTCCCGGACGTGGGCTCCAGGATCGTCTTCTCGGGCGTGAGCTCTCCGGATTCCTCCGCCTTCTTGATCATATAATAGGCAGGACGATCCTTGACCGATCCCCCCGGGTTGTTCCCCTCCAGCTTGGCGAGAATCCTCACGTTGGAGTTCCCGTTCCAGCACTGTAATTCCACGAGGGGCGTGTTGCCAATGGCTGCGATTACACTCATTGACTCTATCCTCGCATCCTTCTCTCAGGCCTTCCAGGTTGTCGCCAACTCCTGGCCCATGGTGATGATTTGCATTTCGGCCGTACCGGCACCGATCTCGAGGAGCTTTGCGTCCCGCGCGAGCCGCTCAACCACGTACTCCCTCATGTACCCGTAGCCTCCCAGGATCGCGATCGCCTCGTTGGCCACCCATGTGGCCATCTCGGAACAATAGAGCTTGCCCATACAGACATCGAGCCTCGTCTGGCCGCCGTAGATAGAATGCTGAAGCGTCCGAAGGAATATGTTGCGAACGTTCCCCATGGCCACGTACATGCGTGCCAGCCGATTCTGGATCAGCTGGAAATCGATCAGTGGGCGGCCGAACTGTACCCTCTCCTTCGCATACTGGACCGAGATCTCAAAGCATCGCTCGATCATACCCAGCGCGATGGAGGGGATCCCGCTCCGTTCATTGCTCAAACCCTCTTTCACGTGGTCCCGACTCTTCGAGGCCTGCTCCCCGCCGATAAGCCTGTCGGTCGGGATACGGCAATCGTCAAAGAACACCTCGCTGGTCTGCGAGGCCTTCATTCCCATTTTCTGAAATGCCGTGCCCGTTGACAAGCCGGGATCCTCCCGAAGGACGATGAAGTTCTGGATCTCCTTGCCGGCATCGCCCCGGTCCAGCTTCGCATACACCACGAACACGTCTGCGACCGGCCCGTTCGTAATAAAGGTCTTCGAGCCGTTGAGCACGTAGTGATCTCCATCTTCGACGGCCGAAGTTCGCATGCTCCCCAGGGCGTCCGAGCCCGCACCCGGCTCGGTGAGGCACCAGGCTCCGATCTGGTCGAGCTTCATAAGGGGGCGGCCGAAGGTCTCTTTCTGCTCCACTGTCCCCTTGGCCAGGATCGTTCCACCCGCCAGCCCCGTGCTCACGCCGAAAGACATGGCCGCTCCCGGGCTCACGCGGGACATCTCCTTCACCAGCAGGTTGCCGGCAATCACCTCCATGCCCTCCATCGGATCGTCCGGGTTCGGCGTTCGCTCCTCTCCCGAATCGGCCCGCCGGGGCCTGGACAGGTCCAGCGCATCCATCTGGGACCGAATCCCCAGCGTCTCGACCATCTTTCGCAGGGGGTCGAACAGGGGAATCTTCCCGTCCTCGACGTCGTCGATGATCGGTTCGATCTCGTTCATCATGTACTGGCGGAACATGTCCTCGATCATCCGATGGGTGTCGTTGAGCTCGAACATCTCTGGGCTCCTTTCTCGAGACGGGTTGCAGCCGCGGAATGCCCTCCCCATAGGTGTATCGCATGAAAAGGGGCTTGTCCACGTGGCGGGGCCGGCCGGATTTGACCGACCGGGGTCAACCTTGGGTTCCGTCAACCGGGTGAAAGTGGTTCCAGAGTGACCGTGCGGCTCTCTCGCTCATGCCATCGACGGCACGCAACTCCTCCACCGACGCCTTCCGGATCCTCTCCAGGTCGCCCAAGGCATCCAGCAGCGCCTTCTTCCTCTTCGGGCCGATCTCCGGAATCCCGTCCAGCGCGGACCGGGACATTGCGTCCGACCGCAGCTTTCGGTGGTATGTGATGGCGAACCGGTGCGCTTCGTCCCGCACCTGTTGCAGAAGATGCAATGCTTTGGAATGAGCGGCGAAGTTCACCGGGTTCGACCGCCCCGGCAGAAAGACCCGATCCACCCACGGATCCGCCTCGGATGCCGGTTCCGTCCCCTCCGGTTGGCGTTTCCGTGCCTTCGCGATCCCGGCCACCTGCACACCTTGGATGCCCAGATCTTCCAGCACCTTCAGTGCCACGCCGAGATGCCCCTTTCCCCCATCGATGAGCAGGAGGTCAGGCAAATCCAGATGCTCTTCCCCCTTCGAAAACCTCCGATAGAGGACTTCGTACATCATGCCGTAATCATCCGCGCCGATCGGCACGCGGATCTTGTACCTGCGATAGCCCTCTTGAAAGGAAAGCCCCTCCTGAAAGACCACGCGGGAGCCCACGGCCAGCTCCCCGCGGAGGTTCGAGATGTCGAAGCATTCGATCCGCCTCGGCGGCTTCCCCATGGCCAGCTTCTTCTGAATCTCCTCGAGAACGGTGAGTCGACGTCGGTCATCCCGCAAGTGTTCTTCATACAGGGACTTTGCATTCAGCTCGGCCAGGGATACGAGATGTCTCTTCTCTCCCCGCTTCGGCGTCTTGAGCGAACAGGGCCCATCGCGCAAATCGAAGAAAAGGTCCTCCACCGCTTCCCGGTCCTCCACCTCCATGGGCAGCAGGATCTCGGGAGGAATCGATCGGCCGGGCTGTGCGTAGTACTGTAAAAGGAAGGACCTCAGAAGCTCCGCAGGGGGAATGACCGTCTCCGAGAACGGAAATCCCCTTCTTTCCACGAGGCTTCCCTCCCTGACCTGAAGAAGCGCGATCTCCACCTGCCCTGCTTCCTCGTAGAAACCGATCACGTCCTGGTCCTCGTCCTGGCTCCCCACGACCCGCTGTCGTTCCATGGTCAGCCGGATGCCTGCGATGCGGTCCCGCAGCTGTGCCGCCTCCTCGAAGCGCATGTTGTCCGCGGAGTCTTTCATCTCCTTCTCGAGGATCTTCAAGACTTCATTGCTCCTCCCCTGCAGGATGAGCACCGCCTGATCCACCATCTCGTTGTACTTTTCGGCCGAGATCTCACGTGCACAGGAGCCTGAACACCGTCCCATCTGGTACTGGAGGCAGGGCCTTTTGCGACTCTGGAACTCCCGATCGCTGCAGGTCCGAAGGGGGTACATCCTGTGGATCTGCCTCAAGGTGTCCCGCATGGCGCCGCCCGACGAATAGGGCCCGAAGATGAGCCTTCCCGGCTTGGGCTGCGGCCTTCGGACCGGCACGAAACGGGGGAAGGGATGGTTTCGATCGACCATGAGGTGCAGGTAGGTCTTGTCGTCCCGAAGATCCACGTTGTAACGGGGACGATGCCGTTTGATGAGGGTGTTCTCGAGCAGAAGTGCTTCTTTCTCGGTCCGGGTGACGATGTGGTCCAGGTCCTTCACTTTGGCCATGAGAAAACGAACCTTGGGGTAGGCATCTGCACCGGCACCCACGTAGGACCGGAGACGGGCCCGGAGGTTCTTCGCCTTGCCCACGTAGAGGACCTTGCCCTCCTCCCCCTTCATCAGATAAACGCCGGGCTGAACAGGCAGGTGGGGAATGAGCTCCTCAATCGGGTGCATCTGTCGCTCCGCTCCGGTGGCGTGTGACGAGTGGCAAGTGGCACTCACCAAATCCATGCCGTGGCCGTGCCCGGTTTCGAGGACGAGGACGACGACGAGGACGAGCGCCTGTGTGCCGATAGCTTCCTAGATCAACTCCAGCTCCGCCTTCTGCAACTCCTTGAGCTGATCCCGGATTTCCGCCGCCCTCTCGAACTCGAGCTTTGCGGCCTTCTCCCGCATCTCGATGGTCATGGAACGGATTCGTGCACGGAGGTCCTCGATGCTTCCATAGTCGGGCGTGCCCTCCTCGATGCTCGGAATCGCTCCGTAATCCGCCTCGTAGACCGAGGCCCTGACCTCCCGGATCGATTTCACCACACTCTCCGGCGTGATCCCTTTCTCCTGATTGTAGGCGAGCTGCTTCTTCCTTCTGCGGTCGGTTTCCTCCAGCGCCCGAGCCATGGAGGGCGTCACAGTATCTCCGTAGAGGATGACCCGTCCTCGCACGTTTCGGGCCGTGCGGCCAAAGGTCTGGATGAGCGAGCGTTCCGATCGGAGGAAGCCTTCCTTGTCCGCGTCCAGGATCGCGACGAGCGCGACCTCCGGCAGATCGAGGCCCTCCCGCAACAGGTTGATCCCGACCAGGACGTCGAACTCCCCCTTCCGGAGGTCCCGCAGGATTTCCATCCTCTCGAGGGTCTTGATGTCCGAGTGGAGGTATCTTACGCGTATCCCTGTTTCGCTGTAGTAGTCGGTCAGGTCCTCTGCCATCCGCTTCGTGAGCGTCGTGACGAGCACCCTGAACCCCTGGTCCACCGTCTTCCGTATCTCTGCCTGAAGATGATCGACCTGATGGGACGCCTTCTCGATCGTCACATCCGGATCGACCAGGCCGGTCGGACGGATGACCTGTTCCACGAACACCCCTCCGCTCTTCTTCAGCTCATAGTCCCCCGGCGTGGCCGAAACATAGCAGGCCTGGTGGACGCGCTCCTCGAATTCGCCGAAATTCAGCGGTCGGTTGTCCAGTGCGCAGGGCAGCCGGAAGCCGTACTCCACCAGGGTGCGTTTCCGGGACTGGTCTCCGTGATACATCCCGTTCAACTGGGGGACCGTCAGATGGCTCTCGTCGAGAAAGATCAGGAAATCCCTCGGAAAGTAGTCGATCAGCGTGTACGGAGGCTCTCCGGGAACCCGTCCCTCGAGGTGCCTCGAGTAGTTCTCGATCCCCGTGCAGAACCCCATTTCGCGAAGCATCTCCAGATCGTACCGGGTGCGCTGCTCCAGCCGCTGCATCTCGAGTAGCTGCCCCGCCGCCTTCAACTCCCCGAGCCGTTCTTCGAGTTCCGCTTCGATCCCTTCGATCGCACCGTCCAGACGGTCCGAAGTCGTCACGTAGTGGCTGGCCGGGAAGAGGGCCACCTTTCTGAGCTCCTGTATCGCCCTTCCCCGCAAGGGGTCGATCTCGCTGATCACCTCCACCGTGTCCCCGAAGAACTCTACGCGCACCGCGCGCTCGTCTTCATAGGCGGGAAAGATATCGACCACGTCTCCCCGCACGCGAAAGGTGCCCCGGTAGAAGTCGTGATCGTTCCGGGTGTATTGAACCTCTACCAGTCGATCGAGCAGGGCTTCCCGGGAAAGGGTTTCTCCCTTCTCGATGAACAGGAGCATCTGATGGTAGTTCTCGGGGGACCCGATCCCGTAGATACAGGACACGCTGGCAACGATGATCACGTCACGACGCTCGAACAGGGATCGCGTGGCGGAATGGCGCAGCTTGTCGATCTCCTCGTTGATCGAAGCATCCTTCTCGATGTAGGTGTCCGTAGAAGGAACGTAGGCTTCCGGCTGGTAGTAGTCGTAGTAGCTGACGAAGTATTCAACCGCGTTGTTCGGGAAGATGGCCTTGAATTCGCCGTACAGCTGTCCCGCCAGGGTCTTGTTCGGCGCGATGACCAGGGTGGGTCTGTTGACCCTCGCCACCACGTTGGCCACCGTGTAGGTCTTGCCGGAGCCGGTCACACCCAGGAGCACCTGGTGCTTGGCACCCCGGTGGACTTCCTCCACCAGATCAGCGATCGCCTGCGGCTGATCCCCCTTGGGCTCGAATTCGGAAACGAGCTCGAATCGATCCACCGGTCCCCTGCCTGCCTATGGGTTGCGCTTCCAACGGGTGCCGTGCGGTGTGTCCTCCAGCACGATTCCGAGGCCTCCCAGTTCGTCCCGGATCCGGTCCGCCTCTGCCCAGTTCTTCTCCTTTCGGGCCGTCTCCCGCTGCACGACCATCTCGTCGATCCGATCGTCGGTGAGCTCGGCATCTCCCGGCTGATCCGGCTTGCCGATCTTTCGAAACCACGGGAGCGGGTCCTCGTGAAAGAGCCCCAGCACACCACCGATCTCTTTCAGGGACCGCCGAAAGGCCTTGAGCACTCCCTGGCCCTCTTCAGAACTCGCAAGATCACCCTCGTCGAGCCACCGGTTGAGAACCGTGGCCGCGCGAAAGAGTTCCCCGAGGGCCCCGGCCGTGTTGAGATCGTCGTCCATTTCCTGTCGGAATCGGTCCATGACGTTGCTGACGGTTTGCAGATCTTCCGGGTTCATACCCTTGGGCACCGGTTGCCCGGCTCCCCCCCCATCGTCAACCTCTCCGCAGACCTCCTCGATCCTGAGCAGCGTGTTGTAGAAATAGTCGAGATTCTTCTTGGTGGTGCTCACGGTCTCCTTCGAGAAATCGACGGGTGACCTGTAGTGATGAGACAGGAAGAACATGCGGAGGGTTTCCGGGTGCAGATCCTCGAGGGCGTCCCGGATCGTGATGAAATTCCCGAGAGATTTCGCCATCTTCTCCTTCTCCACGGTCAGCAGTCCGTTGTGGATCCACCACCGTGCGAAAGGCTTTCCTGTGGCCGCCTCGGATTGGGCGATCTCGTTCTCGTGATGCGGGAAGACCAGGTCCACGCCGCCCCCGTGGATGTCGAGGGTCTCACCGAGGAACTTGCGGCTCATGGCGGAGCATTCGATGTGCCAGCCGGGTCTTCCCTCGCCCCAGGGGCTCGGCCAGGAGGGCTCCCCCGGCTTGGTCCCCTTCCACAAGGCGAAGTCAAGCGGGTTCCTCTTCGATTCGTCCACCTCGACCCGCGCGCCCGCCATCATTTCTTCAGTCTTCCGGTGGGTGAGCTTGCCGTAGTCGGCCATAGCCTCCACCGAGAAGTAGACACTCCCTTCGGAAACGTAGGCGAACCCCTTGTCCAGGAGTTCCTGGATGATTTCCAGCATCTCCGGGATCGTCTCGGTGGCCCTCGGTTCGTGGTCCGGCTTCATGACCCCGAGCACTTCCATGTCGTCGTGAAAGGCCTGCTCGAACTCCCGCGCGATCTGTTCCCACGAGACCCCTGCTTCCTGCGCCCGAACGATGATCTTGTCATCCACATCGGTGATATTCCGGATGTAGTGGACTCGAAATCCCCGGAACCGCAAGTAGCGAACCATGACATCAAAGACCACCTCTTTCCTGGCATGCCCGAGGTGACTCAGGTCATAGACCGTGGGCCCGCAGACGTACATCCGCACCTCCCCTTCGACCAGAGGCGTGAAGCTCTCCTTCGTCCGGGTCAGGGTGTTGTACAAGCTCAATGCTGGTGGCTGCATGGGTGTCGCTCCTCATGGCATGCAGATACGGAACAGGCAGCCCTCGCAGGCTGCCGCAACGGCTGGGTCCGGATGATTACGATCTTACGATGTCGGGTGAAAATAGTAAAAGGTGGGAAGTCGTGCCGGAGAGTCTCGATGCGGCCCATCCTGAAGAGGGCATCATCCCTTGAGCAGGTTCTGCATCTCCTTCCGGGTGGTCTCTTCCTTCTGCTCCTTGGCCACCGAAATCTCCTTGATCAAGAGATTCTGTGCCGTATCCAGGATTTTCTTCTCGCCGAAGGAGAGCTCTTTCACCCTTTTCAGACGAAACAGGACCCGGAGCACTTCCGCGATCTCGAAGACCGACCCGGTCTTGATCTTCTCGGTGTATTGCCGGTACCTTCGATTCCACGTCTGGTTGTTGTCCCGGGGCATCTCCTTCTGCTTCAGGATCGTGTAGACCTTGTTCACTTCCTTTTCGGAGATGACCTGTCGCAGACCGACCGAATTCACATTGCTCTTGGGTATCATGATCGTCATGCCGTTGTTCAGAATACGCATGACATAGAAGAGTTGCTCGTTCCCGGAGATGACCTTTCTTTCAATCGCCTCGATGATGCCTACCCCGTGTCCGGGGTAGACGGCTTTGTCGCCAACGCTGAAGTCCCGCGAATTATCACAAACAGGTGGATTCATGTCCCCCCCCGATTATGTGCGCCTCAAGAAATCCCCGATTTCATCACCCATGGATCATGATCCTGCTCTGCCGTTCACCTCCTCATGGTCGGTTGCACCGTTTGCGGGCCGTCTGTATCTGTATGTACTTCTTTCACTGCGTCACGATCCAAACCAATCGTGACATGGTAGCATCCCCTCGATCATCCCGTCAAGAACACAGCAGGCCTCCCGCGGAGGTGCTCACAGGGCGAAGGCGTTTGACGTCGACGATCGTGCATGGTAAGGTTGAATCTTCTTTTCTATAACTATTTCAATGAGTTACTCAAGACACCAAAGGCGGATCCGTGAACCGGGAACCAGAAGGCAAGAGAGGCGACCTGCTCGTGGCGGGCGTCGACTCGGGCAGCACAACGACCAAAGCGATCCTGCTCGACCGGGATAGGAAGATCGTTTCATCCACCATCATGCCCACGGGGGCGGACAGCCGGGAGGCCTCGCGGCGCGCGCTGACCCAGGCGCTGGAGGGGCTCGGAGCCCCTCAATCCGAGCTCGCCTTTGTCGTGGCAACCGGGTACGGCAGGGAAATCGCGGGCGAGGCAAATGGAACGGTCACGGAAATCACCTGTCATGCTCGTGGCGTTCATGCCCTGATGGATCAAACGCGGACCATCATCGATATCGGCGGCCAGGACAGCAAGGCGATCAGGATCAACGGACAGGGCCGGGTTCAGGATTTTGCCATGAACGACAAGTGCGCCGCAGGAACCGGCCGCTTCCTGGAGGTCATGGGCCGGAGTCTGGGTGTTCCCCTGAACGCGATGGGCGAACGTGCCAAGGAGGCGACAAAGGACGTCCGTGTGAGCAGCATGTGCACCGTCTTTGCCGAGTCCGAGGTGGTCTCTCTCGTGGCAAAGGGTGAGAAGGTCGAGGACATCCTGAACGGCATCCATCAGGCGATCGCCGACCGGGTAGCGAGCCTTGCCCTTCGGGTCGGGCTCGAACTGCCGGCGGCGGTTACCGGGGGAGTGGCCATGAACAGCGGCGTGGTGCGGGCCCTGGAGTCGAGGCTCGAGACCCGGGTGGTCGTGCCCGAGGACCCGCAACTCACCGGCGCACTCGGTGCAGCCATGATCGCCTGGGACCGGCTGGAGAAGGGTGATGGTTGACCAGGGCTCCGGCACCTCGGAATCGACGAGGAAAGAGGTGTACCATTTTCCGGTGCAGATCTACTATGAGGACACGGACTTCTCGGGCGTGGTCTACCACGCCAATTATCTGAAGTACTTCGAAAGGGCCCGGGAGAACCTGATAGGAACCGAAGCGCTCGTCAAGCTCTGGGAGGAGGAAGGGCTCGGGTTTTCCGTGTACAAGGTCGAAATGGGCTTTTTTGACGGCGCAGTCTTCGGGGATCTGCTGGACATACGAACCACGGTCGAGCAGGACGGCAAGTACAGGCTCGTGTTTCACCAGGAGGCATGGAGGCCCGAAGGCAAGAAGCCTGCCGTGACGGCCGAAATCGAGATGGTCTGTCTGGATAGAAGCCGGCAGGTGAAGCCGATCCCGACTCTGCGTCTGGGGTGACCCGTCGGCGGTCCTCAGCCCAGGAAGATGGTCAGGAGCATCGTCCCGAAATCACTTCGGTTTTCCGTCTTGAAGTTCTCCGGGTCCTGCAGGCCGGCAAGGCCATGGTACCGGTAGGAGAGGACCACCCTGCTGTACCCCACGACAATGCCCCCCGACAGGCTGAGAAACCAGTCATCCCGGTTCCCTTCTCGGCTGTCCCGAAACGTATTTCCGTCCGTCGGCAGCCATCGCAGAACGCCGAATCCCTGCGTTCCGATGAAGGCGTAAACCTGAATCTTCTTCCGCGGGGGCTTGAGGCCCACCATGCACTCGGCCCCGCCGAGAAGCGGTGTAACCCCGTAGTTCTCCGGAAGTCGGAAGCCTATTCGCCCCATGACGCCCATATTGGCGCCGATGTAGTAGTTGCCGAACCCGGCCCCGCCGTTGCAGGAGATATCGAGCCCGAACCGATCGGGTGGAGCCCGCCTCAGGATCCTGCGATTGTACTGGTAGAAAAGATTCACGATCGGCTCGTTCTTGAGCTGCGAGTCCCAGCCCTGCGGCCGGGGGGAGTCGATGATCTCGTGGATCCATCTCTGTACATCTTCCGCGCCCGTGGCGGGACCGACCAGCCCGAGCCTGAGCGTGAATTGATGACTGGCGATTTCGCTCATGGAGAACAGGGAGCTGTCCAGATACATGACCCCTGCGTAGGGATGTTCCCCGGGAGGGGGTTCCGGGGCCCTGATGTCGGTGGGGGTGTACATCTCCATGCCCAGCAGGAACTGCACGTAGTTCCGATAGCCATCCTGGTTCACCGTGGGCAGAAACGAGAAAGCGTTCGCGATCTTGCGGTGCAAATTCCTCTCGCCGTAAGTTTCGGTGGCTGCTGAAGTCCATGAGAATCCCAGGCCGCCCGTGTACTTGTTGTCGTTTCCGGTCATGAAGTCGTTGTCGAAGTACGCGGAGGCAGCCCCGGTGAAAGATTCTGCGGGCATACCTCCCGCCCATGCAGGGAACATGGACGGATCGGTTCCATGCTCCGCTTGCGCAGGCAAGGCCCAGAGCACGGCGACCAGGAAGAGGAAGAGTCGGGTCGAGCTGCGTCTCGCGAGAGAGAATGAAGGGATATAGCCCGGCTCCCGGCGGTCGGAGCCGACGACCGGCCTTCGGGGGATCAGGCTCCTCCACATTCTTATGAGGGTCAAAGGTGGCACGGGGAGGATTCCGTTATGCTTCTATGAAGGCTTCCTAAAGCTTAGAAGAATGCCACGGACCGCGGCGGAAGTCAAAAATGCGAACGCCTTCTCAGAAGCACCACGATGAGCAAAGGCACGACAAAAGCGCAAAGAAGACCGATTCGGTTGGATACCGACACGACCTCGGAGCCGTGGCCGGCAGCCTCTGCGGAAGCGGGGGCCGTCCACAGGGACGGGGACGACTCGGAATACTTGATCGTGAAGTAGTCTTCTCGAGTGCCACGTCCGATGCTTCCCCCTGCCACGTATACTGCGCCCGCACCGTCCACTGCGATGGAGGTGGCTTCATCGATGCAGCGGGCCCGCCCGTCGTAAGCAACCTTCCACAGTTCCGTGCCGAAGGGACTGTACTTGATCGTGACCACATCGTTCATGACCATGTAGTAGGCGGACCGGTTGCCGGTCACGTACACATTCCCGGCATTGTCCAGAGCCACATCGGTTGCCCTCTCATCCCAGAAGTACAGATCCAGCAGCCCTTCGTAGCGGGCCACCCACAACTCGTTGCCGTCCGGGTCGTACTTCACCGTGGCGTAGTCAGACGTGGAGGTAGCCCCGCTCGCATGGAACTCAGGGCTGCACGTAGCCCCGGAGGTTCTCCTCGGGGCCGGTTCGCCCACGAATAGCGCGCACTGTGTCAGCGGGGCAAAACCCGGCGTGAGGAAGCTCTTGCTCTCTCCCGTCACGTAGACGTTGCCCACGCTGTCCACGGTTAGGGCGGCAGGCCAGTCAGAGCTGTGCCCGTAACCGTCTCCCGGCCCCTCGTACTCGGCGATCCAGAGCTCATTGCCATCCGGGTCATACTTCACCGTGACATAGTTATAGTTGCCGCAGGTGACGATCACGTTGTTCCACTGGTCAACGGCCAGATCGGCGAACTCGATACAACCCGGCTGCTCCACCCACAGTTCGTTGCCCTGGGAGTCGTACTTGATCAGAACCACGTCGTTGTATGCGGACTCGAAGGAGCTATTCCCTGCCACCACCACGTTCCCTGTGGCGTCCAGGGCCACGATCGCGGCGACATCCGGGCCGCCCAGAGGACCGTCGTAGAAAGCTTCCCAGAGCGTGTTGCCTGCCGAGTCGTACTTGAGGGTGTGGAAATCGATGCCGGAACCGGCCCGATATGCGGAACCGGTGACAAAGATATCCCCCTGAGCGTCTACCGCAACGGATGTACCACTGTCTTGCGAGGCCCAGACAAGCCCGCCGTCCGGATCGAGTTTGACGGTTCCCTTGTCTGTTCCCGCCAGGAGCAGGTTGCCGCCCGGATCCCCGGCGACAGCAGTGCCTCCGTCGTCCGCGACCCAGAGTCGACTACCCGTCTGGCTGTACTTGATCGTTCCGCTCGACCCGGTCACGTAGAGGCCCTCTCCATCAACAAGAAGTATCGCTTCCGCACGATCGGAGCCGGGGCCCTCGCCACTGTAACCCACCTCCCAGATCCGGTCGCCCGCCGAATCGAACACCACGGTCGCATAGTCCCCTTCAGGCATGTATGGGAAACGTTCTTCATCCTCCCCGCGTGTAATTCGCGTCCGGGAGACCCCAACGACGGCCACACGCTCCAGGGCGTTGACCGCGACCGCCTCGGCCCGGTCCACGCCCTGCCGAGGGCCGTTGTAGGTCGACACCCAGAGCGGGTTTCCGTCCGGGTCGTACTTCACCGTGGCAAAGTCCTCGTTACCGCATGTCGCAACGTATCCGACCACGAGGAGGTTGCCCGCGGCGTCCAACGCCAGATCCTGGGCACCGTCCTCCCCGTGATCCGGGCCGTCATGGCGGGCAACCCAGAGCTCATTGCCGTCCGGATCATACTTCACGGTCGCCAGATCACCCAGCGTGTCAATTCCTACACTTCGACCCGTCACGTATGCATTGCTGGAAGCGTCCAGGACCACACGGGCAGGCCAGTCCCAATCATGGGCAGGGCCATCGTAGCGGGCCGTCCAGAGTTCGTTGCCCTCCGGATCGTACCTCGAGGTCAGGTAGTCATAGTAGGGGTCAGGAGAGACAGCACGGGCACGGCCGGTCACGACGGCATTCCCCGCGTCGTCAACGGCCACGTCATAGGGCGTAGAGCCGCCGTAGGGCGCACACCAGAGTTCATTCCCGGAAGCGTCGAGCTTGACGGTCCCCGCGCTCCCGGTGACGTAGACATTCCCTGCTGCGTCCAAGGCTATCGCTGTGGCATAGGCGCTCTCCGACTCAGGGTGATCGTGACGGGCCACCCAGACCGTATTGCCGTCCGGGTCGTATTTGATCGTAGCGTAGTCGTCGGAGTAGTCCTCGTCCCCGCTCGTCCCGGTCACGTATACGTTTCCTTCCCCGTCCACTTCGAGGCCTCGGACGGTGTCGTCGCGGTTGCCCGGACCATCGTAGCGCGCGACCCAGAGCTGGTTGCCGTCCGGATCGTACTTTATCGTCACATAGTCATAAAGGTAGTAGACCCATTGATCACGATGGTACACGCCGATCGAGCCGGCCACGTACACGTTGCCGTCCCCGTCCATTGCGATGTGCTGCGCACCGTCGTACAGATCCCAATCGTAACGGGCGACCCATAGCTCGTTTCCCTCGGCGTCATACTTGATCGTGGTGAGGTCAGAGCCTGCTCCCGCTCCGGTGCTGTCCCCCGTCACGGCCACATTGCCCTGATCGTCCATGGCGACGGCCCAGGCATGGTCCATTCCATTGGGCGGGCCGTCGTACCGCTCCACCCACGCCCTGCCGGGAGATGCACCCCGGACTTCGGCCATGGGGACGAGCGAAAACAAGAGACTGGAAACGCAAACCAAGACCGCGCATCGGGACGGCAAGAAGTGCCCTCTGACGACCATCACAGCGCTCCTTTCCTAGGAGGGGGGTAGAGTCCTAGATCGGTGGAGACAAAGTCAGTTTAAGATTGAGAATCTTGTTATGTCAAAGGTTTTTGTCTGCTCCCTCCGCCATCAACCACCGGCCGCCGTTTCCCTCTGCCGCATGGGCCCGCCTATGACCGGGACCGTCCGCTTCTCCTCCCCGGTCTGTACCTCCAATGAGAGAGATTCTCCCTCCCGGAGAGACGCAACCCTTACAAGAAATGGAATCTTATCCATTGCGACTCCGTTCACCAGCAAAATCACGTCGTTGACCACGATGCCAGCGTGAGCCGCCGCCCCACCTTCGTCAACGTGAGTGACGACCAGACCCTCCGCCGTACCCAAACCGAGCCTCTCCATTCTCTCTGCGTTGTTCCTGCTCACCGTGATCCCGACCGAGCCTCTGCGAACCGGCCCCTGCTTCAGTTGATCCAGCACGGCGAGGGCCACATCACTCGGGACGGCAAACCCCAGATTCTGTCCCCGCGAAAAGACCGCCGTGTTGATCCCGATCACCTTCCCGTTCGAAAGGAAGAGCGGGCCTCCGCTGTTTCCCGGATTCAGAGCCGCGTCGGTCTGCAGGTAGTCGAAGTAGGGACCATGCCTCGTAAGGGAACTGATCACCCCGGTGGTCACGCTCTGGGTCAACCCGTACGGGTTTCCGATCGCCACGACGAGATCCCCCACCTCCACTTCGTCCAAGTCCTGAAAGGCAACCGCCGGAAGCCTCTCTCCGGCCGGCAGTCTCACCCGAATCATTGCGAGGTCGGTCTCCTTTTCGAAGCCGACCACCTCCCCTTCTCTCTTGGTTCCGTCTCGGAAGGAAACCACCACCTGCTTGGCGCGCCCCACCACGTGATAGTTGGTGAGGACATATCCCTCCGGGTCGATCGTGAATCCGGTTCCCTCGCTTCTCGCCTTGCGGCCCGCCTGGCCGGGTCCGCACACGACCCGTGTTGCCTCATCTACGGCCGTACAGGGCAGCACGCACGCCACCAGCCAGATGGCACCGAACACAGACCCCACGATCTTGCCCACCAGCGGCTGCTCCTTCGGCGCCGCTTCCGCCGGGCCTTGCATTCTTTGCTCCAACCTGGAGACCTCGGCAATGATCTGGACCACTGCGTCCTGGTTTTCGCGAACCACCCGGGCGAAGGAAGCCTTCCACTCCTTTTCCGGCTCCGGTTGCGCGCGGAGAGGCGAAACGGATGATGCAACGATCATGGAAGCACAGATCATCACCCGAAAGACATCCCGCAAATGCCTTTGGAGCGGCATTTCGTACGCTCTCAAATCCTCGTCCCCCTTGCTGTTCTTTTGACAATGATCCTTTGCGGCGGCTATTATTTCAGTTTACTCTTTGAATGAAAAGGCGCCCCATGTCGAGCAAAAATCTCGAATCCGAATCTCCATCCCCGACCGGCAAAGGGCCAAAGGAACTGCGCGACGAGGTGCTGGATGCAGGCCTTTGCACGGTCTGCGGCATGTGCCTTGGACTCTGTCCCTATCTCGAGGAAATGGGAGAGAACGTAGCCTTCATTTCCGACTGTCGCGGTGATCAGGGGCGGTGCTATGCCGTCTGCCCTCGAACCGCCACCGACTTGGACGCATTGCGCAAGGCGACCATTCCGGACAAGCAGACCGACTTCGTTCTCGGCCCTCATGCGTCGATCTGGATGGCCAGGGCAAAGGACGAGGAGGTCCGCAAAAAGGCTCAATACGGAGGGACGGTAACCGCTCTTGCCCTCTTCGCGATCGAAACGGGCCGTGTCGACACGGCACTGCTTACCGCATGGTCACAGGATCCGGACGAACCTCACGCATCCTCCCCACTGATCGCGAAGACCCGTGAGGAGGTGCTTTCGGCTTCCGGCTCGAAGTACACGGCCAGCCCGACCCTCAAGGTGCTCGACGGCATTCTTAGAGAGAGCGGGGAGAAAGTCTTCGTCGTGGGCAGACCGTGTCAGGTCCTGGCCTTGAGGAAACGCATGCAGATCGAAGACCCCACGTTTCCGGTGGAACGCATAGGCCTCGTGGTGGGTCTCTTCTGCATGTGGTCCCTTTCGTACCGCGACTTCGAGAAGATGATCCGGCCCCTCACCGGAGACGACAGGCTGAGTCGGATCGACGTACCGCAGGGGCGCTTCGTCGTGGAGACGGATCGCCAGTCTCTCGATCTGGACCACGACACGGTTCGGACCCATTCCCGCCCGACCTGCCAGAGCTGCTTCGACTTCACATCGGAGCTGTCGGATCTCTCCGTGGGCTCCACCGAGTGGAAGGACGACTGGAACACCCTGATCGTCCGAACCGAGGCGGGCCGCTCCTTCATGGACGATGCGGTCGAAAAGGGCTGGATCGAGGTCGAGCCCTTCCCTGAGGACCGATTGCAGCTGCTCAGACAAGCCTCTCTGACCAAGAAGCGACGCGTTCTCGAACAGATCGATGCGGAAGCGGCGAAGAGCGGTGTTACCCCCTACCTGAAGATCCCGCAGGAAGAGAAAGACTTCATCCTTCGAACCCATGGTCCAGGTACCGAGGAGTAAGGCATGGACCCTCTGCAGATAGACGAACCGGGCCGAAAGGTCCTCCTGATGGGAAACGAGGCGATCGCCCGCGGTGCGATCGAGGCAGGCCTGCACTTCTGTGCAGCCTATCCGGGCTCCCCGTCTTCGGAGATCATGGCCGCTCTTTCCCGAGTGGCCCCACACTTCGGCCACTATACGGAATGGTCCACAAACGAGAAGGTTGCCCTGGAAGGGGCCTGCGGAGCCTCCTACACGGGCCTGCGGGCCATGGCGACCATGAAGCAGAACGGGGTCAACGTGGCGGCCGACATCCTGACGGCCATGGCGTTGGCCGGAAATCCGGGTGGACTCGTCCTGGTGGTGTGCGACGATCCGGGCGGAATCTCGAGCACCAACGAGGTGGACACCCGTAACTATGCCCGCTTCGCCGACGTCCCGCTCCTGGAGCCCTCCACCTTCCAGGAAGCCAAGGACATGGTTCGCTGGGCCTTCTCGCTTTCAGAGGAGCTGGAACTGCTCTGCATGGTCCGCTCCGTGACACGCATCTCCCACGCAAGGGGTGTGGTGGAGCTCGGGTCGATCGAAAAGGTCGAAAGGGCACCGGCCATGACCCCCGAGCAGCGTTACGGCTCATTGCCTCCCTGCCCGAACCACGCAGAGGTGAAGGGCAAGTTACAGAAAGCCCGTCAGATCTTCGAGACCTCTCCTTTCAACCGGTATGCCGGACCCGAGGAACCGGAACTACTCGTCCTGACCTGCGGAACCGGCTGGTGGTACAGCACGGAAGCAATCCAGATACTCGGCGTATCGGACCGCGTGGGCGTGCTCAAGCTCGGAACCACCTGGCCGCTGCCCGAAGAGCTGCTCAAGAAGCATCTCGACAAGGCATCTTCCGTTCTGGTGATCGAGGAGTCGGATCCGGTACTCGAATACAACCTGAAGGCCCTGGTATCCAGAGAGGATTTTCAATCGGTTGCACCTTCCCGGCTTCTCGGCAAGGTCACCGGAACCGTGCAGGGCGTATACGGACCCGGCGTGGGTGAGATGAACCCGAACGTTGTCGCTGACGCCATCTCACAAGCGCTTGAACTCGAGGCACCTTCACTTCCCGAGAGCCTGAAGGCATCCATGCAGTCAAAGATCGATTTCGAGCTTCCCAAGCGGGAGGTCGCCTTCTGCCCGGGCTGCCCGCACCGCGCTTCCTACTGGGTCATGAAGAATGTGCTGCGCCTGGACGGAAGGGATGGTCTCCTGATCGGCGACATCGGGTGCTACACCCTCGGGTTCGGCCGCACCGGCTACTACATGTCGCGCACCATGCACTGCATGGGCTCTGCCATCGGTTTCTGTTCGGGCATGGGCAAGCTGGAGCGGTTCGGCTTTTCCCAACCCACAATCGCCGTAGTAGGAGACTCTACGTTCTTTCATGCCTGCCTCCCAGGGCTCGTGAATGCGCGCTACAACCGCTCGCCTTTTGTGTGCGCGGTTCTGGACAACAGCGCGACGGCCATGACCGGTTTCCAGCCCCACCCGGGCACTGGAAAGACCGCCCTCGGGGAGGAAGCACCGAAACTCTCGATTGAATCGCTGTGTGCCGGCATGGACATCCCGGTTCAGGTGGTCGACCCCTTTGACGTGCCTTCAGCCACCCAACTCCTCTACAAGGCCCTCCAGAAGGAAGAGCTGCAGGTGGTGGTCATGCGCCACAAATGCGCAGTCCTTCAAGGCCGCGAGGAAGGCCTGCCTGAAAGACGGGTCTCGGTGGACACGGAGACTTGCATGGGCGAGCAATGCGGCTGCAACCGATTCTGCTCCGCCGCGTTTGGCTGCCCCGCCCTGATCTGGGACGAAGACAAGGAAATCGCAGCCATCGACGAGACCATCTGCTCGAGATGCGGGCTCTGCGCAGAGCTCTGTCCCGGAGGGGCCATACGCATCACCGAAGAGGAAGCCCGGTCATGACGCATCTTCACAAGGACCCATTCAACCTGATCATCGCCGGCGTGGGCGGACAGGGAAACATCCTCGCTTCCCAGGTGGTCGCACAGGCGGCGCTGATGGAAGACCTGAACGCAACGATCGGAGAGACCTACGGCGTGTCTCAGCGAGGCGGCTCGGTCATGAGCCACATCCGCATCACGGCCGGAACACCGGTGGGCCCGCTGATTCCCCAGGGAGCGGGCGACCTTCTCGTCGGCTTCGAGCCGGTCGAAACCCTGCAGGTAGCCATGGACTTCGGGAATCCGCAGATTCGAGTCATCCTCAACCCGAGGCCTGTCTACCCGATCGGCGTACTCTCCGGAGACCTGACCTATCCTTCCATCGACAGAATCCTCGAGCTCCTGCAGCAACACGTAGCCGACCTGAAGACGCTTTCGGCAACCGAGATCGCAAAGGAGGCGGGCGAGATTCGGGCCATGAACCTGGTGATGGTCGGAGCCCTTGCCGCCACCGGACTCCTTCCCATGGCGAAGGAGAGCTACATCCGGTCGATCCAGGATCAGTTTCGCGGCCGCACGCTGGAGATCAACCAGCGGGCTTTTGAAAGCGGCTACGACGCGCACTCTTCCTCATAGGATTGAGACCGGTCCGTCACCCCCCTAGAGGCCATCCGAGATGTTCGTTCGGTTCGTCTTCGAACAGCCAAAGCTTGGTGCTCGAGGAATTTCGCTACTCGGGCTGCTCCGGATCCTCCTGTTCGCAGTCCTTCTGCAGACGGGCTGCTCCGGAGAAGATGGGATCGAAAGGAATCCATCGGGACAGGGCGCGGGTGACGTTCGCGCCGAACTCGAAGCTGCGCTGGACGGGATGGATTTCTACTTCGGGAACCTTCACAGCCACACGGGGTATTCCGACGGTGAAGGGACGGCCGAAGAGGCCTTCCGATGGGCCCGGGACGATGCACAGTTCGATTTCTACGTCATCACCGACCATTCCGAGTTTATCGCTTTGTCCGCATGGCAGGATACCGGGGTACAGGCCGATAGGTTCAACCAAGACGGCGCCTTCATCGCCATGCGGGGCTTTGAATGGAGCCACCCGATCTTCGGGCACGCGAATATCTTAAACACGGAGGACTTCACAAGCGCGATCTTGAGTTTCTTTCTGGGCAGCTTCTACGGCTGGCTCGAGGACCACGGCGGACTGGCGCAGTTCAATCATCCGGGAAAGCAGAAGGATCTGTTTCGGAACATGGAATACGACGAGCGGGTGGCCCGCAATTTCTTTGCAGTGGAAACGGGCAACAAGGGCGATGGAAACAACGATGGCAGGTATCTTCAATTCTACCCCGCCTTCCTCGACAGGGGCTGGCGGCTGGCACCCACGAACAACCAAGACAACCACAGCCTCAGCACCAACTCACACCGAACGGCAATGATCGGACGAGTCCTGACCAGGGAAAGCCTTCTAGAAGCGATGCGCTCCAGGCGGCTCTACTCGAGCGACGACCCGAATCTGGGCGTGATCTTCAAGCTTGGGGACACGTGGATGGGCTCGGAGGTGGAGACACAGGAACAGACCGTAGAGTTCACGGTGATCGTCGAGGACGACGAGCCGATCACGTACCTTGAACTCGTGACGACCGGTGGCGCCGTCGTGAACAGCAAGGCCTTCGAAGACGAAGAGACGATCGTCTCGTGGTACCCCACGGTGGAGGTTCTCGGCGATGCGTATTTCTATGTGCAGGTAACCACTACGAACGTGTGGGAGGAAGACGGTTCGGACCCGGAGCAGATCGCCGTGACCGCGCCGATCTGGGTCACCTCTCCGGAGTAGCGGAGGACCCTCGTCCCTGTCGGACGGGAGATCGTTCCCGGCACCAGCTTCACAGACGAGAACGTGCTTTCTTCCCTATTGGAAAGGTCCGTTCTTTCGAATCGGTTCGCACACGAGCACGTTTCTCTCGTCACGCTCGAACGTGCACTCCTCCTGAAGAATCTCTTTCAGTCTCTTTCGTGCCCGGTGGAGCCTCACCTTGACGTTGTCAACCGTGATTCCGAGAATCTCGGCAACCTCCCGCTGGCTCAGGTCCATCGTGTCGAAAAGGAGGATCACGGCGCGCAACGATTCGGGAAGCATATTCACCTTGTCCTGAATGCACGCACCCATCTCCTGTTGTTCGATCTCCTTGTGCAGATCCTCGCCGCCGGTCCGGCACTGGCTTGCACACATCTCTTCTTCCTCTAACGGGACTTCCCTCGATTTTCGGAAATGATCCTGGCAGAGGTTGTGGGCTATACGGAACACCCACGAGGACAACTTGGAGGGTTCCCTCAGATCGTCCAGGCTCTTCTGAATTCGGACAAACGTCTCCTGAACAAGGTCATCCGCCGCCGCCTCGTTCTTCACAAGGCCCAGAATGAAACCCCTGACGCGTGAGTAGTACTCATCGTGGATGTCCCAGAAATCCACTTCTTGCCTCCCGGAATCGGTGCGAGAATACTAGCAGCACGACCGGTCGGGCCCATCGCAGCAGGACCCCGGTGTCTGCACGTCCTTTTCCATCATCTTGTCCAGGCTCGTCTTCGTGGCTACGTAGGCCCCGTTCCGTACCTTGCCGGCAAGATCGAACGCCTCATGAATGTCCTCATTCGAGAGGTCGAGCCCTCTAGCCCGGCTCAAATAGTGTTCCAGACAAGGGATACAGTTCACTGCCTTGGATACGCTCAAGGATATCAAAATTCTGGTCCGATCGTCCATCACATCCTCCTGTCGCGGATTGTCTCTATACGACGGAATACCCCAGCGAAAGGTTACACCTTTCCTCGACCCCCTCCTGCGGGCTGCCGTGTAACCTTTTTCCCTGGTTTCCCGTCTAGCCCACAGACACGTTGAGACACGCAACCATCTATCCCAAAGGAGAAACCCATGAAGACGTCGACCCAGAGTTCTTCCATTCCCGGAGGTTGTCCGGCAGACAACATGAAGAAGGACGAACATTACATATGGTTCATGAGGATCGCCGCTGCATCCGCCATGGCTGCCAGTTGCGAGCCATGCCTGAACATGATCGTCCCGGACCTCCTGGAGGTGGGAGTCCCGGAAACGGAGATCCGCAAGGCCGTGGAAATCGGCCAGACCATAAAGGACAGGAAGGCGGACATCATGAAAGAAGCGGCCGACTTCCTGGCGGGCACCAACCTTCTCGACAGGGAAGTCCCGGAAGGCTGCACTCCCCGTGAGATGGAGCTCATAAGGGCCGACAAGATGAGCATGCTGATCGGTGTCGGGGCCGCCGTCGCCGGAAACTGTGAATCGTGCCTGAGCACGCTCGTCCCGGAGTTGAGAAAGGCGGGGGCCACGGATGAGGAAATTCGCGGGGCGGTACAGGTAGGCCAGACAGTGAAGGAGAAACCGGCGGCTATTATCACGCAGACTGCAAACGAGCTCTTAGGCTCGCCTGTGTCAGACAACTCGGTTGCCGGCGATCAACCCACCACGGGTGCAGAACAAGGGGCATGCGGCTGCGGGCGTTAGGAACGCAGCGTGGTTGAGCTTCAGACCCGCGCTGTGTCGTCCGATCTCTCCGGCGGAGACCATTCGGCGGAGGATCATTGGCGCGGTGCGGGGATGGAGCAGTCGGTCGCCAAACCGGGCTCTGCGGATTTGTCGGACACAGCCGCTACGGGCAGCACAAAGGAGAAAGTGCTTCCCCTCCCCTTTTCACTCTGGACCCAGATTACACCGCCGTAATGGTTGACGACCTCTTTGCAGATGGGCAGTCCGAGACCCGTGCCTTTCGGTTTGTCTCGTGAGGATTCCACGGGGATCTGATGGAATTTGTCGAAGATGACCTCGTGATCCCTCTCTTCGATGCCGATCCCCTGATCGGAAACACTGATTCGGATTTGTCCCTGGGTCGCGCCCGGGCCCTTTGCGACTACCGGTTCCGCGCGAACGCAGATTTCTCCCCCTTCGAAGGAGAACTTGACGGCATTCCCCAGAAGATTCGTGAGCACCTGCTGAATCCTGTCCCGGTCCGCGTGAAGCGTCGGCAGAACAGGCGCAATCTCCAGCCGGAGCCGTAGAAATTTCTCCGCCAGAAGCTGGTGCAGCGCTCTTGCCGCATCCTCGATAACGTCCCCGACCGATAGGGGGCCGTCCTCCCAGACCATTCCGCCCGCCTGGATGCGGCTGAGGTCCAGCAGATCATTGATGAGACGCGTGAGTCGCTCGCTTTCGATATTGATGATCTGTATGAACTCCCTCTGGGTCTCCGGACTTTCACCTTGGTATTGAAGAAGGATCTCTGAAAAGGACCGGATCGATGTGAGCGGCGTCCGCAGCTCATGGGACACGGAGGAAAGGAAGGCGTCCTTCATCTCGTCCAGTCGCTTGAGATCCTCGAGGGCTTGCTCCAACTTGGCGGTGCGTTCGTTTACTCGCTGCTCGAGCCCCGCGTTCAGCTTTCTTATGCCCTCTTCGATGCGCTTGCGCCCCGCGATCTCATGCTCGAGCCTCGCGGTCCTCTCCTTGACGAGTTCCTCCAGGTGCTCCTGATACCGCCGCAACTCCTCTTCAGCCTTCTTCCTCCCCGAGATGTCCCGGATGATTCCCAAAATCCCCAGGGGCTGCTGATCCCGGTCGCGCAGGAAGCTCATCTTCACCTCGGTCCAGACCGTGGAGCCATCCTTACAGATCAGCTCCACCTCGATGGTCCTCGACCGGGACAAGTCCGGAGGTTCTCCGCTCGCTTCACGCGCCAGTTCCTCGACAAAAACCTGGGTGGCCAACTCGGCGGACGCAGGCGTCATGTTCTCTCCCAGGGTCTGCGCCTTGACCTCTTCGGGGGTATAGCCTCGCAGGCTCGTGATGGACGGGCTCACATAGGTGACCTTGAGGTTCATGTCCCGGGTCCAGATGACATCCGTGGCATTGTCGGCCAGGAGGCGGTATCTTCTCTCGCTCTCGCGAAGGGATTCCTCTACCTGCCTCTTCTCTGTGATATCACGTGCGATCGCCTGGACTGCATAAGGCTCCCCTTGCCGACAAAGAAGGGAACCTTCCGTTTCCACCCAAACGAAATTGCCGTCCTTTCTTCTCACTCTGTATTCGGTGAGTTCCGTCTGATAACCTGTCCGTATGATCTTCGCAAAGGCCTCAAACGCTTCGGAGACTTGGTCTTCCCCAAGCAAGGACAGGAAGTCTAGGGTGCGCATCTCCTTCCGGCTGTATCCGACCAGGTCCAGACAGGACTGGTTCGCATCCAGGAAGTTCCCTTCGAAATCCAGCACAAATATGCAGACGAGACTGCGATCGAACAAGGCGCTGTACCGCTCCTCGGCTTCCCGCAGGGTCTCGTAAGGCTGGTTGTCAGAAGGACGACCGCTTCCCATAGAATGGCCCGATCCTGTGCAGAATCTGAATTCGGCAGATAAATCGGCACATTACGGCACATACTTGAGAGATAACCTTCCGACTCCAGGCAGAAAGCGCCCAACCTTCTGCGCGTATGCGATGTATTCTTCCCCGTGTAACCCGACCAGATGCTTCTCTTCCAACCGTGTTTGCAAGCCGATGAGGACAATCGTAACGGACGTGAATGTGATCGAGAAGACCGCGGGGGCGATGAGAGCAGCACCGATCAGCGTAAGGATCATACCGGAGAAGATCGGATTTCGGCTGAGGGAGAAGAGTCCGCTCGTAACTAGGTTTGTAGGTCGATCGTCGATGCCGATGCGCCAGGCTCTGCCCATCTGACTCTGGGCAACCACGGTGATCAAGGTGCCGCACGCGATGAGAATCCAGCCCAGGGCGGCAACCCAGGCCGGTGCAGATAAAACTCCGATGACCTGTGGGTCGAACCGCCAGTAAATTAGCGCCCAAACCAACAGGGCAATGAGAGAGATGCCGAAGAGTACGCCCATGACCCTGGCGAAGGGGTTCGCTTCCCGATGAAAGACCAAAGGCCACACCTTGTGTTTGCGCAAGACGCGAATGGTCGGCAGCACCAATGCGATCCAGAAATAGATGATCAGTACGATGGGGAGTTCGATGCGTGCCACTTTCGGTTCCTTTGCTTGTTGATTACCCTCTCCCTCCAATATGAGTCATTACTCGCCTTTTGACAACTCGCATTCATCAGCTTCTGTCCGTGACGCGTCCGGATGGAATAAACCTAAGAATATCGATGGCTCAGGACTGCAGGCGGATACTTGAAGGCAGGATGCGCGGGGTGCTACTCAGGTTTTTTCGGCAGAGATACTCCAATCATATGTCTACAATTCCCAGGACCGACCTAGGTTCCACCCTGATGAAGTTGCTGATCTTCGCTGCTTCCTTTGTACTGCCGCGGTGTATGGCGTAAGCTTCCTGCTCCCCTCCTATTGACTCTGCAGAACAGGTCCAGATTCCTGCTTCTTCCTCCACAAGCCAGCCAAGCCAACGAAAACTCCCAGTGGAAGAAGGAAGTATGCGAAATGTCTAGCGAGATCGGAGACACCATAGACTGGGGTTGACCCAAGAGTTGAGGCTTCTGCAGATCCGGCACAGGTTCCACCCCCTGCACAATCAAGATCTGTGTCAGCTAAACCGTCGCAGTCATTATCGAGGCCATCTGAGCAATTCCCGGCTGTTCGGCTCTCCTCCGGACAGCTGAGCAGCAGGTCCACTCCGGAAGGTCCTTCTTGCTCGAGACGATTGAACTCATAAATGTCGCCTAAAACCGCGAAATTGCATCCGGGACAAGCGCAGGGATTCGGTCCGGAACTCGGACTCCAGTCATGGCTGATTATCGAGTGCCCATTGAACCTCACATCCTCGATGAGAATCGTTCCCCCAGCGAGGTACGTTAGGACCTGTTCTGCTCGGTCCAACCAACTGGGGTCTGCGGTGGCATCATGAAGAAGAAGAAGACTATTTGCCATGAAGTGATTGGAAGAGGTTAACTTGATGCCAAAATCCAGATAGCCATAGGGGTAGGTGTCATCCCACCTGTGAGCATCTAGATGATTGAGTAGATCCCGAGCCCGATCAAGGTAGAAAGCTTCTCCGCTCGCACGGTAGGCCAGTGCCAGGCCCTGCAATGTCTGTGACCAGAAGAAGACCTGAGCGCCTCCACCGGGGTCGTCGTAGTAGCCTTCATCTCCGCTGACCTGGACCCAGTAGGACTCTGATATTCGAAGCGAATCATAGGCTGAGAGAGCCACTTGAGCCATTCCCTGATTGCCGGAATCCCTCAACAAGTATGCAAAGATCAGCTGGTAGTAAGCTGCCACTGCTGGGCCGGAGTAGGCATTAAACCCGATGGAATCCAGTGCCCCACTTACAACAAGAGGAGTCATCCATTCCATAATCAGAGCGAGATCGGCCTCAAAATCGTATTGTGAGGAACCCGAATAGTATCGCCCCCCATAGATGAGTGCAGGAATACTGGCAGCTTCCTCAGAAATGTCCTGGCCGCTCAAGACCTTGTCAATGAGTGCCTGTGCATTTGCGATATCGATCACGTGCTCCACCGTCCTGTTTGCCCGAGATGTTTGGAGCGGATTCCCTGTGTCAAGGCCCAACGGAAAGAGCAGTCTGGTGCTGTATCGGGCGGCATCGTATCCAGCACAGTCACCCGGAGCAAAACCATCATGCAGCCATGTACCGTCATCTGCCGCTGACCAGTAGTTTGTCATGAGATTTTCCAAAACCAAGTTGAATGGCTCCCCAAAAGAATCGATCGTAACGGCTCGCAAACACGGGGGATTCACAATGGAGAAAGCGAGAGTCAGGAAGACGAGACGAAGCAATGGACTCCGAGTCCTGGACCCGTTCTCTTTCATGGCGATTTCTCCCACGAACACACAGGTTCTGTCCGACAACAACCCCGATGTGCCTGAATGTTTCACCAATGTACTCCTGAGGGATCCGAATTGTCAACACATATACTAATCTACACAAATATATTATAAAATGTGCCTATCTGGACTCCAACAATCTCTTTCGGCTTCGGTCTGATGGTTCCCCTGAGCGGACAGGCTTCTCGTATCAACGTCGGATGCCGGGGAGCCGTTTTCTATTGACCTCGGCTCGGGCCGCTCCCTATACTGCCTTCACTTGAGCAACCACCAACAACAAAGCATCGATGCGATGAGGCCACAACGATTCCTGGTCGTGCTTCTGTTCTCCCTCCTGCTGATGCCCCACGGTCACGGGATTACAGAGAAGGCTGCTTCAGAAGTGATTGTCAACGGCAAGCCCCTCACGGAAGTGCAACTCGCACGCTTGCGGCAGAGCGTAGGCGTGCCGGCCGACAGTCCCATACCTGCCGGCCGATACTGGTACGATCGCATTTCCGGCCTCTGGGGCAAGAAGGGTGGGCCGACCCAGGGGCAGATCTTGCCGGGCCTCGATCTGGGAGGGCCTCTTCGCGCAGATGCGTCCGGCGGCGGCACGGGCGTGCTGATCAACGGTCGTGAGATCCACAAGGACGAAGTGACCTACCTCCGAAATCTCTACGGAACCGTAAATCCGGGCCGTTACTGGCTCAATGCTCAGGGGATCGGCGGGTACGAGGGGGGACCGCCCCTGTTTGATCTTAGTGCGGCGGCAGCAGCAAGCGCAGGCACAGGAGGCTACAGCGGGTATACACGGCGAACCCCTTTCGGAAGCATCGGCGGAGACGGGAACTGCAGCTACTACATGCACCCCGGCGGGAGCAGTGTCATGACCTGTGACTGAATGGTGCGGTATGCTACATGCGCTTCCGCCGTCGCCGGAACCTAAGGAAGAAGACTGTTCCAAGGGGCACAACCAGAAGCGTCATAGCATTGAAGCTTCCAGACCCGGTCAGAGAGATTGAACCATAGGAAGAAGCCTCCGCGTTCGCCACTCCAGCATACCCGGAAAGAAAATCGGAATCACAATCAGAATCATCGGAATCTACGTCGCCATCACAGTCGTCGTCGACTCCATTGCCGCAATTCTCAGGCACCACGGGTGGTGAACCCAATACCGCAGTGAAAGAGGAGTCACTGTCAGCATCTCCGAAACCGGGGACAGTCAGAACTTGGATCACGTCCCAGGAGATCTGATCCGTGTCGGATGCATCCAGATTTTCCGCGGTGTAGGGTGTTGTAGCATCAGGGGTACCAATAATCGGATCCACTCCAGCACACATCAAGAGGGCACCGGTGCAACCGATAACCGTTGTTGTTCCAAGTCCGGTGGTCAGGTCAAAGCTGCCCGTCGTCACAATATGCGCTTCTCCCAGTGCGTTTTGAATCTGGTTGTCGATGATGAAACTCATATCATTGCCGGACAGCGTGCCTGCCCCTGTGTAGGTGTACGCGGAGTCCACGGCAGGATTGGTTCGCCCGATCAGCGTCCCTGCGCCCGTAATTGTATGCGTGCCCGAATAACACGGCGACGACTGTGGCGGTTCGTCCACAACCACTTTCAAGTTGTGCCAGGGTTTGACCACGTACTCTTGAGGATTGTCACGATAGAATACCACGGCTTCCGTCGCGTCAATGAATGCATTCCAAGGTGTTGCAATGGTGTACAGCGTGACGGAGTTCGGGAGATGTACAGGCACATCCAATGTTTCTCCATCGTAGTAGAGCTTGTCGCAAATACCGTTCATGTGGCAGACTTGGTCTCCTGCCTCGATCCAGTCCAGAGAGAGGGCTTCTTCCGTGCTTCCTTGCGTATCGAAGTATGCGTCGAATTCGATGGTCGAGTTCGACAGGTGGGCACTCAGGATGGTCCCATTCAAGTTGTGATGAACCTCGCTGGGCAAATTGATCAAGTTGACAGGATCCACTGCAGCCTCTTCGGTTTGCAGATCAATGATCATGAAATGCTCACGGCCATTACCAGCATGCACATAAACGCTCCACTCCGCGCGGGTTCCTTCGACGGAACCCTCGATCTCGTAGATGGAGAGCGTCATGTAGTAGTCTTCCGTAGAATCATCTGCGAAGAACCTGGTTTGTGCGAGACTGAAGCCTGCAGGAAGACCAAGATCCGCTGCCAGGCCTTCCGGATCGCTAATCCGAAAATTGTAGTATGTAGAGGGGGTGGTGTTCGGGACATCAAACTTGCTCAACGCGTCAGCCCTACCCCTAAAGGAACCTCTCACGGCATCTCTCATCATGGTCAGATAGTTGCCGTTGTTCTTGAAGCCATAGAGCTCACTCAGCCACTCGGGAGTGATATCCAGATACTCTGAATCCAGGTTCGCCCAGGGTGAAGCAACATATTCCAGGGTGTTCAGGTAATAGACGACATATGTAGGATCGTCTGCCAGGTATTGCTTCCAATGGGAATCGTCGGTGATTTCTACCTCGCTGAGGTCGGCAAAGAGCGCGTCATAGTTAAAGGTCGTGGCGTTGTACAAGACGCGATCGAGAACCCCATGGCCCCAATAGATATAGTCATTTCCGATCGCCATTTGTCTGGTAAAGCGGGCGATAGGAGCGGTCGCTTCAGGCCTTGGAAAGGACGACGAAAACACGGGGATCTCCACGCCGTCCTCCACTTTCGCTACACGGCTGACGACCCGGTTCCCGACGAACTCGTGGGAGAGCGGTTCAGCCGGGGTCAGCCCGTTGACCGCATCGGCAGACACTGCCTCGGCTAGAGCATCTATCACCATGAATCTGGGACGCAAATCGCCATTCGGTGGCTGAACAAAGACGTCCCATTCGGCTCGAGCACCCTCGACGATGGATCCTCCCCCTGAATCATAGAGGTTCAGTGCCAGGAAGTAGCCCGGTTCATCCGATTCAAGAAATTGGCAGGGGGCCAAGGTGAATCCCGCCGGAAGTTCGTTCGCCTCAAATACAGCTATTGCATCCTCGTCCTTGAACTCCCACCGAATGAAGACCGAACCGGGCGAACCCTCACCATCCTCTTCGCTTTTCACTACAAGATCCAGCCAAGGAGGATTGCCTGGATCCGCTACGTCTTCGGCATAGTCATGGGCCTGCATGCCGAGAATAAGTTTCTTCAATGTATTTCTCGAGGTAATGAGATGATCTGCTGATTTATTGATGGGTGTTGAGGGGATCGTGACCACAACCTGGCCGAGATCGTTCCCTATCGGCGCATTCACGACCAACGGCGGCTCACCGGATGAGCTGTCAAGCATATTGTATGCGTTCACAAAGCTTGAAGCATTGGAGGTGTGAAAAGACACGCTACCAGAAATGTCGGCCCCAGAGAAATCGACCGAACCACTCACCAAGTCCGCGCCCCTCAACGATCGATCAGGCGTAATGGCGCTACGGTACATTGCCGGGAGGCCATAAACGAAAGAGAGCGGAGATCCGCTTTTCAGGACACTCAGGAAAGGAACAATGTCGTGGTCGTACGCGGCCGACACACCGTCGGCAACATCAAGAACCGACTCTACAGCCGTGCGTTTTCCGACGATCAGCACGCCACCGGTCAACAAAGCAATGCTGTTCCCGTTCAAGTCTAGGTACATGGGGTTGCCGCCTCTACCGCAAGTCCGGTCCGGCGTTAGACTTGGGCCTTCAACCACCTCCCCGATTGTGTCGCAACTCATCTTGGCAAGGAGTAGAAGGCCGTCTGACGCGTCGGTCGTTTGCACCAAGAGGGCCGTATCCATTACGCCGGCCAAAGCGACGTTTTCAGCAAGTTTCTTGATGGCACTAAATGGCTCGTTAAGCGCCGCATCACTGCCGTCGTCGTTCAGTAGATCAGCGACCTCGGCAGCAGAACTCCCACTCAGAAGGTCATTGAAATCAACCGCAAGGGCACCGCGAGCATCCCCAGGTAGCAAACCTAATAGTTCCTCGATGTTTTCCACGTGGGTGGCCGGAGGCAACGAACAAGTGGCTTGGGCCTCGATCGACACTGCAAGAAGCACTAGGCTAAACAGGGCAACTTCGAAGGCTCCCGGTTTTTCCCTACTCATTTCCACTCTCCCTTGTCCGTAGCAACGGCTGAATCCCTCTATTCATGTAGTGTAATCCGTACTCGATTCTTGGAGTCCTATATCCCTCGTTTCGATACCGTGAAAGATCGGGAGCAAGATGGCAGGCAGAAACTACCGTTTTGGCCGCCGGCAAGCTTGCGCTGTTGTGCTGCGAAGTGCGGCTCTTCCCCTGTTTATCCCGGGGCGCTGCCGATCGTTGGGGAGGGCGATAAATCTTCTAAAGACCCTCAAGAATTCGTCTTGACACCAGAGTACATTTCGTTATCCGTGAGCTGAATCACACCGGTACCAGCGTAGAGATAGATCTCCACATCCGAACCCAGGAAGATGTGATGGGGAACAAGGGTACAATCGTCTGCATATTCAGACAGTTAGCTTGGTCCGACCCCGGTCTCGACTCTTTCGATCACACAAAAAAGGGGCCACACCCACTAGGGATGTGGCCCGGTGATGCTCTGTTCTCCGGTTCTACGCCGCGCACAGCACGCGGCTTCCTCTACTTCCTCCTATTCGACGGCTTCGGCCGTACCGGCCATGCAGCTGGATGAACAAGCTTCGCCGCACGCGGCGGGAACGCCAACCGAGGTCTTGGCGACCAGTACGGCAGTCCAGCTTGCACCGGAGATGCAAACCGACTGGAGACCCGTCGGCAGGGTGCCGCTGCCGCACAAGATGATCAGGTAGTCCCCGGCTCCGAGCCCTGCACCCGCCACGATACCGCCGATCTCGGCAACGGTGTAGGTGCACGACCCCGTGGTGATGGAAGTCGCGTCATAGACCCTACCTGCGAGGGAAAGGCCGGGCATCGTGCCCGCAAGAAAACCGCAGTTGGGAATCGTGCTCGTATGAAGCCTCAGGTCGTACGTAGTGCTGACAGTTCCCACGCTACATCCGGTGTTCACGTCTGTTCCGGGAGCAAGTGTCATGCAGCTACCGCCGGAAGCAGTGAGCACCTCGCTCGTACCGATACTGATGTTCGAGTAGCTAAAGCCATTGTCGCAGGCGTTCAACGTAAACGTACCGAGCCCTTTGCTTCCACCTGCCGGGTTGCGGGCAAAGTAGGAGAGCCCCACTCCGCCGGTACCCGTGTTACAGTCCACGCAGATCCCAAGGGGGCTTCCGCAGTCCGAGTTCTGTGTGCAGAAATCCCCCGGATTGTTGCCGCCCGAAGCAATCACACACGAACTCGTCTGCACAAAAGTCAACTGGGAGAAGCTGTAAGTCCCCGTGGTCGGACTGCCGGTCGCTGCGCAGGCCGTTGCATTGGAGTAGTTGCACGTATCACCGGTCCCATCATCGGCCGTGCCGAGGAGATTATCGGCACCTGGGGATTTGCCCACCATTCCGCCGGTCTCGATCAGCGTCCAGGTGATCGACGCGGCACTTGCCGACATGACCCCTGCGAACAGGAACCCGATCGCAAGGAGCGCTGCCATGATTTCCTTCTTCATGTTTTCTCCCTCCTTTTTCGAGATTTCGGACGACTTGGTACACCCCCCTCCTATCCAGATCTCGTCCGGTATCACCTCCTCTCCGACCGTCGAGAATCTTCCGCGCTGTTCCTGACCTGAGTGGTTCCTCCCTTCGTTTCTCTATATCAAAAGCAGGAACGACCGGACAGATCGGCATAGGTGGGTCGGGTCTCTGATCATCGTGATGATCCGGTCGATTGCGAAACAAGCGACACGTACAGACCAAAACAATCAGCGATGGATACGAGATCGACAGAGAGGCAGAATCGAGAAGCAGAGGTCTGACAATGGTAGGTCAATATTAAGAAACCACAGCCAGGGATGTCAAGAAATGTTTTATGTCCAACACAGGCATGTTTTACTACTCATGCGATGTATTTGATTGGCTAGATTGATGTCCTTCCTGTTCAAACTACCCATCCCCACTCGAGACGCATCGATTCCGGCAGCGGCTCTTCGGAGCCTTCGAACAGCCGGACCACCTCGACCATCGTGTCGGGGGAGCCGAGCAGAACGACGATGTCCTCGCCGAGGAGCCGGTTCTCGGCTCCGGGATTGGACAGGATCTCCTCTCCCCTTCGTATGGCTCAGTTGCACGATGAGTACCGGCCCGCCCACCACGTCATGTACAGGTACTGGAGGTTGCATCCCGAACAGAAGTATTCCGGATCCGCAGGCTGCGCTATCTGGCCGTCCATCCAATGATGAAGCAGCCGGCTGTGGGCCCGATCAAACAGGTATTCCTCCACAAAACGCCGGACATCCATCAGTTCATAGCAGTAAACGTCCTTGCCGGTCACCTGGTTCAACAGGGCCAGGGAGAACATGAGGTAGTTCTGGCTGGAGAGGGTGGAGTAATCGTCCGTCGCAGCGCCCATGAATTCGGCCGAGTAAGGGCTTCGGTAGCCCGGCCTGTCCGGCGCCTTGAGTGGCTGGATCGCCTCTAGAAGCGCTTCTGCCTTGTCGATATACCCGGATTCCCCGGTCGCCTGGTAGAGCCGGCTGTAGCAGAGCATCATCATGATATTCGGATAGAGATGGAGCCTCTCCTCGCCCGGATCTTTCTTGAAGAACGTGCCGTTCCATGCACCGGACTCGATGGCCTCGACGATCGCCCGAGCAGAGTCCACGCGTCTCGCCCGCTTGCTACTCTCCGGAAGCAGCACGGCAACCTGCAAGTTCGAAAGGGCCATCACCGAGGTCACGACCGTGGCTCCATACGTTTCCGTGAAATACGAATCATCGGATTCGTCCGGGACCAGGTAGTTTCCGTAGACGATCCACAGAGCCGCGTTCGCAAGATCGAGGACGAAGTCCACGTCCTGCATACGCTCGACATCCCCGGTGGCGGCTGCGTACTCGATGGCGCCGAGCATGGCCATGATGACAACATCAAGATTCTCGGCGAAGTAGGACAGGGGTTCCCGGCGCGCCCGCTCAAGGATCCCCGCGTTGAAGTCCATTGCCTCGCCTGCCCGGCCGACGTAGCCGACATTGCCCTGATCGAGGCCTTCCCGGACATAGAAGGCCGTCCCGTAGAAGGCCCCGTCGTTGAAATCCGGCTCCCAATCCCCACCGGAGTAGTACCCACCTCCCCAGAGATGCGACTCCACCGCTTGCGTGACATCGCCCTGGAACGGACCACGACCTTCCTCGCCCGAATCACAGGCAAGGACCAGGCAGCAGAGAACCAGACTCGACAGCAGGGAATACCTGTGGACAGCACTCGACATGTTTTGTCTCACGGTTGATTGTATGGGTCGCGGACATCTGGATCTATACTATAGAGTATGTGGTTCACGTGCATCAAGAATCAGGATGAAAGTGGATGGATCCCTGCCACGCTCTATGGGCAGGTATGCCAGACACTCACACCCCTTGCTCTCAGTGCAGGGATGTCGACGGTGCACGAAGTCTCGTTCAGGGGGTTGTTCTCGAGACGAACGGAGTCCCAGGCCACTAATCCCGGGTTGTCCACCAAAGGGCCTATATCACGGATCTGGTTGTTCCTGAGGTAGATGCGATTCAGCGCATGCAACCCGGCGAGGGCACCGATTTCAACGATCTGGTTGTCATCCAGAAAAAGTGAATGCAAACGATCGAGCCCGGACAAGGCCGTCAGGTCACTGATCTGGTTGTCTTCGACATGGAGCAGAGCCAGGCTTTCGACCCCCGCCAACGGAGTGAGGTCGCTTATCTGGTTACTATCGAGGCGTAGCTCAATGCTGTTCGGCGTGCTCAGTCCGGCGAGGGGAGTGAGGTCACTGACCTGGTTGTTGTCCAGATGGAGGTTCTCCAGATGCACCAATCCTGCCAAGGGGCCCAGGTCGGTGATCTGGTTGCTGTCGAGATGGAGCCTCTCCAGTTGTGTCAGCCCAGCCAGGGGTCCAAGATCGCTGATCTGGTTCTGATCGAGATAGAGGCCTTCCAATTGCGCCATACCTGCCAAAGGTCCCAGGTCGGTGATCCGGTTCTCATTCAATCTCAGGTAGAGAGCCTGCGAGAAATTCGCGATCCCCGTCAGATCGGAGATGGAGAATCCAATGGCCGAGAAGCCGCTCCCACACATGAGATGAGAGCCGCAGATCTCCGCCTCCGGCTGCCCGATGGTCTCTCTTACGGCAGCCTCGAGGTTCGCATCCGGAAACGTGATTCCACACTCCTCGTTCTCTGTCACCCGGAAACGTCCAAAGACGGATGTTTCCGACAGGTACGCAAAACCACATTCTCCCCAACCGAGCCCGAGACACGCCAGGTCGCCCGCAACCCGTATGGTCAGTTGGTCACCAGGAGACAAGAAGGCAGGAATCCGCATGCACTGCGTATCGGTCCACTCGTGAAACACGCTTTGCGTCGGTGGATCATCCAGATACAGATCGACCGACTGGGAACAATCACAATCCGAGAAGAAGACCGGCTCGAAGCAGACTTCCGTGCACACCGGGCCGGCCGGAGGGGTGACGTTTGTCTTGCATCCCACAGCACACACAACCAGAAGAATCCAAGCCAGGGCGAGAAACGTTCTTCGATCTCGCTTCTTCATCTCCTCTCCGCGTGCTCTTCTTCATAATGTACTATAATATGAAATATACCCCGACGGGCCGGCACGTTCAATCATTATTTTTCTATCCCTTCCGGTTTGACACTCTCTCGTCTTTGCCCGTATCCTTCCCACGGCACCAACGGAAAACCGAAGAGGAATCAGCCATGTCGCTCGAAAACGATCCGCTCGACTTTCGCTCGGACACCTTCACCAAGCCTTCAGCCGGTATGCGGGAAGCGATGGCCCGGGCCGAGGTGGGAGACGATGTCTTCCGGGAGGACCCCACGGTCAAGGAACTGGAGGAACGGGTTGCCGGCCTTTTCGGCCGGGAGGCCTCCATGCTCGTGCCCTCCGGCACGATGGCCAACCTGATCGGGATTGCCCTGCACTGCCAACGCGGGGACGAAGTGATCATGGAACGTCGCACCCACTCTTTTGCACACGAGGTGGGTGGCGGTGCTGCACTGCTGGGTGTGTTGTTCAATGTGCTCGACAGCCCGAACGGAATCATCGGCCCTGAGCAGGTTCGCGCCGTGATCCGACACAAGGACGTGCACGAGCCGATCAGCCGGCTGGTCGTCCTGGAGAATACGATCAACCTGGCGGGCGGCAGAGTGGTTCCCCTGGAACAGGTGCAGACCTTTCGCCGGCTCACAAGCGAACGCGACATGCGCCTGCACATGGACGGTGCACGGATCTGGAATGCCTCCGTGGCCGGCGGAACACCCCTCTCCGAATACGCCGCAGAGGTCGACACGCTTTCCTGCTGCCTGTCCAAGGGAATGGGCTGCCCCGTGGGCTCGATGGTAATCGGTGACTCGGCCGACATCGAGCGCGCCCGGTGGTACCGCAAGATGCTTGGAGGCGGTATGCGTCAGGCCGGCGTGCTCGCCGCGTGCGGGCTCTATGCGATCGAGCACAACCTGCCGAGACTTGCCGAGGATCACGCGCAGGCGGCAGAGCTGGCCGAGGGGTTGCGCCGCGTACTCGACGACCGGCACAAGGTGCAGGACCCGGAGACGAACATCCTGATGGTCCACACCGACGGCCAGGCTACCACCGAAGAGACGCTCACCCTCTGGTACCAGCTCGGGATCATGGCCCTGCCCCTTTCCGACACGATGATCCGTCTTGTCACCCACATCGACGTGCCGCAGGGAGGTGCTGCCGAGGCGATCCGCAGGTTGGAGAAGAGCAAGAGTGGCTAGCGAGGGACTGAGGGATCCCCGCTCTGGTTGGGATGACGGTCGGCGATAGAGCCCGCGAAGTCGATGGCCTTCGCAGCGACATTCTTGATCTGGTAGCCGAACTTAACCATTACAACACAGATCACGCCCCAGATGGGCCCCACCATAAGGGGAGCACCCGTTCCTGAGAGGTACGCATAACGACCCGAGGCAGTGCCAAGGGTCTCCAGAAGCCCGCCGAGGAAGGTCCCTCCCACAAAGACCAGGAAGGTCTCCTTCAATTCGAAATCCTTGAGAATCAGAACCGAGGCGAACACCACTGCGACGACGGAATGCATATCGAAGTATTTCATCCAGTCCACACTGATGATGAACTTCCACGTAAGGACGAAGGCGACCGCGGGCAGGATGAAGACCACCAGCAGCATGACCCATTTCGTGTATTTCCCCTTCTTTCTCTCGCCCTTACCAAGCAACAGAAGACTCGCGTGAAACACACTCAGGAGACAGATCCCCCACAGGAAGATCTCTTGAATGGGGGGGGTCTGGTTCCCGGAGTAGGTCCATACCCCTCTTGTCGTCCCCCACCACTCGAGCCAGTAGGCAAGAGCAAAGGCGGAGATGTACATGGGAATATCCGTCCGGAAATCGCTCTTGATAAGATTGAGCGAGAAGAGGACAAAGATGATCCCTCCCCACAGGGTGTTTCCGACCGTGTAAACGCGGATCATCCGATCCCATCCGCCGAACACAAAATGGACCACCGTCCAGAACAGGAAGAGATCGAACAGGATCGTACCGATAAGGAGGTAGTGTCGCCTGAGGAATTCCATCATCACCTGTCGCTCGAGGTTGCACCCTGCCATTCGTTGACGCGCGCCACGGCACGCGCAAGCTTGCGCATGGAATGGAACACGGGCAGACCTGCCTGTACAAAGGCCTCCTGCACGGTCAGAAACTCCTTCATACCATCCAGATCCTGGGGAGGACGCAAGGCAAGAACGACCGGCTTTCCGTTCTCCCGCACGGTCTCGTGCATCCCCTCGATGACCGGTTTGAGGAAGTCTTCGGTAGAGAGGCGCCCCAGGCCCCAGCGGCTGATCGGGTGGAACCCCAGATGATAGACGAGCAGGTCGATCTCCGGGACCTTGCCGAGGACCTGCAAGGCAACGCAGATCGCCTCCGGAGTGGCAAGGTTGGGTGTGTCGAGCGGGTTGATGAAGATACTGCCGGGTACGGGAAGAACTTGCTTGAGCTCCTCCTGGACATCGAACGAGAACCCGGGCAGCTGAAGCCCCTCCTTCTCCATCCCGTCACCCGCCAGCACGCTGGGCCCTCCACCTGCACCCATGAGGGCAACACCGCCACCCTGGGGCAGAGGTTTCATGAACCGGAAGACCGTCAGCACGTCGATCATCTCATCCAGATCATCCACCTGGATGGCCTTCACCTGACGACAGAGCGCGTCGAAGATGGCAACCGAGCTGGTCAGGCTCGCCGTGTGTCCGTGGGCTGCCCGCCTGCCTGCCTCGGTCCGGCCCCCTTTGTATATGACCACCGGCTTCCGGGATGCCGCGTGATCCAGTGCCTCGAGAAAACGTGTGCCGTCTTTCACCCCTTCTATGTAGGCGGCGATGATCTCGGTTTCCGGATCTCCCGCAAAATAGTCCAGCAGCTCGCATTCATCCACGTCCAGGGCATTTCCATAGCTCACTACCTTGCTGAATCGAAGACCCCTCGGCCGGCTGTAGTGCGGGATGTTCTGCGCGTGGCCGCCGCTCTGAGAGATGAAGCCGATCGGCCCCGACTCCAGGGGATCGTCAAAGTGGTTGACCACCCGGCTCTTGGGCACGTAGAGACCGACACAGTTCGGGCCGATGATCCGAAAACCTCCGGCCCTGGCCTTGACCAGCATCTCCTGCTCCAGATCGGCCCGGTCCTGATACCCGCTCTCGCCGAACCCGGCGGTGAAGAAGTGGACGGATCGCACTCCTTTCTCTGCACACTCGTCGAGGAGCCTGAGGACCGATTCCGCCGGGATGTTGACGACCACATGATCGACCACCCCCGGAATGGCCGTAACGCTCGGATAGCAGGGAAGATCCAGAACTTCCTCGTACTTCGGATTGACCGGGTAGATAGCCGGGTATTCCGCCCCCTTGAGTGCGTGAACGACCAGCTCCGCAAAAGCGAGCTTCGTAGCGGAAACACCCACCACTGCTACTCCCCGGGGAGAAAAGACTTCGTCCAGTGTGACTTGCTTCGTTGCTGAGCGTTGATTCATGTTGCGCTCTTCCTGTGGATTCATGATGGGATTCGCAGTAGAGTCCAATCATCCCCCTCAGGACATCATCCTGTCAAGCAGACGGGAACCGCCAAACTCCGTTCTTCTTTTTTTTGTTGACCTCGCGCTCCGTCTTCGAGTATTCGAGAAGAGAGGCTCTTCGGTTCCGCTTCATCCGGACCGTCGTGACGTCTAACCGGTAACGACCACTCGGAAATGGAAGGAACGAAGAATGAAACACGTACTGCGATTTCCCTCGTGTACCCTGGTTCTATTCTTCTTGCTTCTTCTGGCTCCCACGGCAACGGCCGATGTCTCACCCGGGGACGTTCTCGACGAGACGAACTGGGAGAAGGCTGAAGGGCTCCTGCCCGAGTCGATCCTCAACTGGGTGAAGAACGGCGATTTCGTCCTCCAGGTCTATGGACTCAAATACAAACCCCTCGATTTCTTCCCCGAACATCAACTGGAGGCCTTCACGGCGAATGTCGGCAAATACGAGCTGGATCCGGACGGCGGCATCGTGGAGGCAGAGACGGGAAAGATGCCGAAGCACATCGTCGGTACTCCCTTTCCCGTGAACACAGAGGACGATCCCAGGCTGGCCGAAAAGCTCATGGAGAACAATCACTACATGCAGTACATGCCCGGAGATCTCAGGTTCCCCTTTCAGGGAATCTGGCTGAACCGCTCCGGTTACGTACGAGAGACCGAGTCCCTGCTGATTCAAAAGGCCCTCGACGGGTATCCCGGGGCCCTGGAGATCTCCAACCCCCGACGCATTGAAAAGTACATCATCATGGCCGTGAGGAAGCCTTACGATCTGTCGGGCTCGTCCATCATGACCTGGCGTTATCGCGATCCGAAGAAGCAGGACAACAGCTTCGCCTACTCCCCGATGATCCGAAGGGTGCGGCGCATGAGTGCCGCCAACCGATCGGATGCCCTCATGGGATCCGATATGGCCATCGATGACGCGAACGGCTACGACGGAAAGGTCACCGCTTTTCATTGGAAGATCTTGAGGAAGCAGGAAGCCCTCATCCCGGTCCTGGACATCGAACCTCAGCGGATCGTGCAGAACAGCCAGGGGGAATGGGAGACAACGAAGGATATCAAACCCGTCATCTACGGCTATCAGAAGGAAGGCTGGCAAGGGGCTGCCTGGGCGCCAACCAACTTGTGCTGGGTCAAGCGGCCCATCTACGTGATCGAGATGAATGCCAAGGACCGCTATTACAACTACGGAGTTCAGCACATATGGTTCGAGGCGGAGACCTACGGAGCCTCGTTCAAGATCATACACGACAAGGCCGGCGACTACTGGAAGACGCTCTTCATCTCCGGCGCGGCCCTCGAAAGTGATGACAAGAGCATGCGGTTCTACACGGTCTCGAGTCAGCAGATGATCGACGACCGGGCAGATCGCTCGACCGTGATCGAAGACTGCAGCCCACGGAACATATGGGCCCACTTCGCGAAGATGGATATCAACTACTTCTCGCTGGGGGGATTTCAGAAGTTCTGCAAGTAGGGCGACCCGCCTCAGTGCACGCCCGGGTCCGCGTCGTTGGAATCACACGGGGCGCCATACCCATCCCCATCCGCATCGGTCTGGTCAGGGTTGGCGATGTAGAAGCAGTTGTCTTCCGCGGATGCGACCGAGTCATTGTCAGGATCGTCCGGAGCCGGAACCGTCGAAACCCACAGAGAGGCTCCCCCTCCAGCCGACGACGTCCCCACCACGATGTGCCCGTCCACGAAAACAATCGGACCGATCCCAAGGACGTTCGGATCACCAAAACCCCGAACCGTCAGTCGATACCACTGCGACCCATCGTACCGCACCACCCGACCGCCTGGCGCGGTGCTGTCCGTGGCGCCCAGATACAGTGACCCCTGTATAACCGCCGCTCCGTGATAGTAGAACCTTCGCGTATCACTTGCCACTACACCCCGAGGGAAGACCACCTCTGTCCAGTCAGAGCCGTCATAGCTCCACAGTTCGGCCCGCTGGGTCTCGCTGAAGGTGCCCGCGTACAGGCGTCCGTTGTAGACCTTCATGTCCGGCGTGTTCTCCTGCGCCCTGCCCGCTCCGAATCCGTCCCCAGGGTTCACTTTTTCCCACAGGAGAAGATCCGGGTTGCCCGGGTCCGGCGTATCACCGTCGGTTCTCCAGACCTGGGTGCCTGTTCCGGGTCTACTGCCGTGTCCGTTTTCGGTTGCCACGTAGAGGTGGCTCCCGAAGACCTCCATCGTGGTGGCGTCCGTGTTCTGGTCGTTGCCGAATCCGTTTCGATTGACTCTTTCCCAGCTGCTCCCGTCTTGCGACCTCCACACTCCGCAACCGGGGAAGAAGGTATAGATGCCCGCGTAGAGCATCCCTTCGAAATCCTCGAGGGCTGTAACAGCCAATCCCTGGAACGAACTTGGGTCCACACGTTCCCAGTCCTGCTGCCCCTGGGGCGAAGTGATCCCCTGTCTCGTGCGCCAGAGGTTTGCACCGTCCAGAATGTTCCAGGTTCCTACATAGAGCTGATTACCAAAGACCGCCATACCGGTAGTCGTGAAATTGTGTCGCGGAACAGCGATGCCGAAACCCGGGTCGATCACCTCTACCGCGCTCCAGGAGCTTCCGGCGCGGGAAATACGAAACACCATGCATCCGTCCACCTCGTTCCAGGTCCCTAAATAGGCGTCACCCCCGAAGACGGCGGCGCTCACCGCGGAGCCGTTGTCTGAATCCCCGTAACCGTTGTCCAGCACCTTGCTGAAGCCGGACTCCCCCGGTGAAGCCGACATCGATGGGCTCGACTCCGTACCGGAGCAGGCCGCGAGCAGGACCACCAGAAGGATCAAGCCGGGAGCATTCTTCACCCTATCTTGATCTCTTTTTCCTTTCACCGGGCACATCGGAACCCTCTCCAATCGGAATCGACGTTCGGTGAGCTGTTTACGCGTTCGGCCACCCTTAGATCATACGAGCTACCGTACCATGAACCGCCACGCAGAACTCGTCCGGCACCAACGGCCGGGCCGACGGGCGAGACGAGCAACCCCTGGTCCATGCAGTGCTGGTAAAATTCTCTGTCGTAGTAGTCGTTGACCCATTCCTGCACGTTTCCAGCCATGTCCACGAGCCCGTAGCCATTTGCCGGATAGCTGCCCACCCGAGTCGTATCGTTGTCCTGCGGGTCACCGGAATGGAGGTAGTTCGCATACATTCCGTCGAGCTCGTCGCCCCAGGGGAAGCGATTCCCCGGCACTCCTCCCCGAGCGGAGCACTCCCACTCCGCCTCGGAAGGTAACCGCTTCCCTGCCCATTCGCAATAATCATCCGCCTGCCACCAGGTGACATAGATGACGGGATAGTCGTCATATTCGGGGTTCCCGTAATAACTCGCTCTTGTTTCACTCTCCGTCCTTGCGGGAGGCGAGCACGACCCTGCAGACACGCATTCCGCGTATTCTCGGTTTGTCACCTCGTGGACGTCCATTTCGAAGGCAGGAAGCCAGACCACGTGGACAGGCAGCTCATCCGGCCCGCCTTCATCGAAAGAGTCTCCCATTTCGAAGTTGCATCCGACGATCGGGACCATCCCGGAGCCGGCCACAGTCTTCAGCATCCACCAGGGGCCAGTCACCTCCAAATCATTCGTGTTCGTGTTCACCCCCACGACGACCCAATAGCAGGGCGTGTATGGCTCGAGCAGCTTCCACAACTCGGCCGATATCGAGTAGGTGGTCCCGTATGTCTTACGGACCAACGAGTAGTAACCGGACCCGGTGTAGGGGAAGACCGTGTAGATGAAGAACAGATCATAGCCACCTCTGGCCCATTCGAGTTCCGGCGGGCCCGCCGACGCGAAGCCGTCGGGCGGGCGAAGCTGGATGAGTTCGGACGCGGATTTGTTGAACAAGACGGAAAAGTCGCTGCTCCTGGTGTTTGCGACGACCAGTTCCGCGCTTCCGTCTCCATCCAGGTCTCCTATGGAAACAGGACCGGGTCCGTCTCCTGCTCGGTATTGATCCGCCGGCAAGAAGGTGCCGTCTCCCTTGTTCAGGAGCACGTACACCGCCCCCGGATCCTCTTCGTAGCGGTCCCCCTCCTCCGTGAAGACGAGGTCCAGGCTCCCGTCCCCTGTAAGATCAAACGCAATGGGCCGACCGGGATTGTCTCCGGTGACATAGTCCCTGGGCCCTTGGAGACTACCGTCACCGTCATTCAAATAGACGGAGAACAGGTTCTCGCCGGGGTTGGCCGCCACCACATCCGGACTCCCGTCCTGATCCAAATCCCCCAGGAAGATGGATCTGTACCCGTATCTCTCATAGCGGATCGGCGCCCGGAAGGTACCGTCCCCGTTTCCGGGCATAACGCCCAATGCATCCCGGAATGCCACGACCAGATCCAGGGGACCATCTCCGTCGAGGTCGCCGGCGGCTATGGAGTAGCTGTATTCGCCAGCCTCGTAGTCCGCCTGTACACCAAACGTGCCATCCCCCTGGTTCAACAGGACGCTCACCCTGTCCGTATAGCTCGTACTCGAGAACGCGAGGTCAGGACTCTCGTCTCCGTTCAAATCAGCCGCAGCAAAATCGCTTGTGTAGCTCGTCAAATCATATTCGCCGGCGGGCTCGAATGTACCGTCCCCGTTTCCCAACAGCAAGATAACCGAGCTGCCCCTCCTCACCGACAGATCAAACACACGGTCACCGTTGAAGTCCTCGACTCGTACGCCTCGCACATCCGCTGCTTGATAGCGATCCTTCAACGTCAGGGACCCGGTGCCACTGTTCGAGAACACCGAGACCGAATCATTCGTGCTGCTCGCAACGACAAGATCCAGCGAACCGTCTCGGTCCAGGTCTTTCAACGCTACATCAGACGGTGCCTCCTCTGGCACGTAATATGTAACTGCTCGAAAGTGCCCGCGCCCATATCCCAGGAACAGAGAAATGCCGGCCGATTCCTCATCCTCCGGGTCCTGGGACACCGTTGCGACCGCAAAGTCGAACAAGCGGTCCCCATCGAAATCGTTCACGGCCATCGCGACCGGAAGGTTCCCGGTGTGATAGGTCACACTCGGCTCAAAGGTGCCGTCCCCCTGACCAACGAGCATCCACACATCACTGTCCGCGTAGTTGGCTACCACAAGATCCAGTTCACCGTCGCCGTCGAAATCCTCAATGCCGGCCGACCAGGGCGCTTCGCCGACCCCGAACCGACCCGCTCCTTGGAAGGTCCCGTCGCCACGGTTCAGCAGAACGGATACGTCCCAGGAAAGGAAGTTGGCGGAAGCCAGATCAACGCTCCCCTCTCCATCCAGGTCTCCCGCGACCAGGTAAGAGGGTGCTCCTTCCACGTCGTAACCGACCGGGAGATCGAACCCACCACCACCCATGTTTCGTAACACCACTACGCGGTCCGTCAGGCTGTTCGCTACGGCCAGGTCCATGTTCTGGTCACCGTCCAGATTGGCCATCACGATCCTGGCCAGGCCGTCCTCGATCTCCAGATTGTTAGAAGGTTGAAATGACCCGTCCCCGTTGTTCAGTAGGATGGACACACTTCCAGGGTTCCCGGGATCCAGAACATTTCCGAAATTCGATACAGCCAGATCCGGGCTGTGGTCCCCGTTCAAGTCCCCAATCGTCACGGAAGTGGGCAGGAACCCTGCTTCGTACTCCACTGGAGGCAGAAATGTCCCGTGGGAAGTGTTAAAGAACAGCATCACCTTGCCGGGGCCTCCCCAACCCATGAGATCCCCGAAATCGGTGACCGCAAGATCGGGGCTTCCGTCCCCGTTCAAATCCTCCACAGCCACCGAGGTGGGAAGAGACCCGGCTGCGTAGTCGACAGGCTCGGCGAAGTCGTCGCCGCCCCGGTTCAGAAGAATCGACACGCTCCCCTCCCCTTCCAAAAACACTGCCGTGGGGAGTTTCGCGACCACCAGGTCTGCCATCCCGTCTCCGTTGAGGTCCCCGGACGCCACGTCCCTGGGTTGCTCTGTTGTGGCAAGATCGATCCTCTGATAGAACAGGCGACCCGCCATGCATGGTCTTTCAACGGCGAGGGACAGGAACAAAGCGGAAATCACCTGGAAGAACACCAGGAATGCGCACCGATTCATGTAGCACCTCTCTCACGGGAGCGGTTCGGGATCCCTCCACTGGGACAACAGACATAGGTAGTTTGCGGTGCTGGGGTAGAGCACCCATCCACCGCAGAGTATCACCGGTTTCGACGAGGCGCCGAGAAGCAGGCTGGGAGCCAGCATTCCTGCCGGCAGAACCGAGTTGTCCCAGTCCATCCCGCGGGTCCATTCGGTCCCCTCCCGGACCCTGTGGACTATGTACGAGGTCGAGGCGACCGGCCAGACCGGGTCCCAGCTGCGGGCCCAGGTGGCGTGCAGACGGCCGCCCGGGTCGAAATCGATGTCCGGGGCCCCCAGGTAAGTGCGGTGTGCCAAGAGGTGGGAGGAAGTAATGTCCAGGCCCTCGTGCGCCCAGCCCCCGCCAAGGTTCGTCATGACATGGAAAACGGTCGTCTCGTAAGGGACCCCCGTACAGACCTTTCCACAGATGAAACCGACGGCCTTCTCCCCTCCTGGACCCATGGCCAGCGAAAGCCCATTCAAGAAGGCGCTGCAGCGCATCGTCGATTGTTTGTCCTTCGGAGGCATACCGGAAGACGTGGATTCCTCGTAATGGATCCGTTCGGCATTCCATCCCTCACCGACATGCCTGTGGGCAAAGTAGATGGAAGTGCAGCTACTTCCCAAATCGGCAATCCCCTCCGGCACCCCACCCGTTCCAACGGCGACCGCCATGACCCCGTCCCCCGCGACCTCCAGTTCGATGTCGGCCCAATAGAAGCAATCATCACAGGGAAGAAGCGGGGTCAGCGGTTCGGCCTCCCAGGTTCCCTCCTCTCGCACTGCGTAGCGAAATCCGAGACAGTGTGCCTCATAGTCATACCCGATCCATGCAACATGGGCCGTTCCGGCGGCGTCGAAGTCAATCGAGGCGGAGAAGGGGGTGCCAAACAGATCTCCACAAAACGGTTCGATCGGTCCTATCTCCTCCGAGCCCCAGTTGTCGTCCGCCCTCCAGCCATGCATCAGATAGCAGGTCTCGTCACGCTCCTGCGGATACACGAAATGGGGATTCCCTTCCGGATCGGCTGCCACCGAAACGCCCACCGCGTGCCTGAGGATGGGCAGCGCTGCTAGGTCCAATGGATAGTGGTCGATTCCGAGGGCGATTTTCTCCGTTCTTAACTCAAGGCCTTCAAGTGTACCGACACTTAGCTCGTCATCCTGGTCGGCAATGAGAACAATTGCGGTTCCGTTCGCGGATTCATCGACATCTATCGGTTTGCCCGCACCCACAGGTATAGGCACCGGCACACATGCGTTGAGATAGACCGCCACAGGTAGTGCGATGAGGAGAAGAATCTCGGCCCTCACGTCAAGATATCGTGAAGTTCTCATTTCATTCCCGCCTCGGACGCAATGTGTGTAACAGGAAGCGGCTCAGGATCCCTCCATTGGGAGAACAGACAAATATAGTTCGGGCTCTCATCATCTAGCAGACGACCGTTGCAGAGAATTACCGGTCGGGTCGGGTCGGAAGGGAGCAGTCTAGGAGAGGAGAGCCATGCCCCGAACACCGAGTTGTCCCATTGGATACCCGAGATCCATTCGTCTCCCTCACGCACGGCATGATGAATACGCGGTGCAGAGGAGCCAGGGTAGTAGGAATCCGGGCTGGAGAACCAGGCCACGTTCAAGCGGCCCAGCGCATCAAACACGACGTCCGGTTCATCGACATGTCCGCACACCGTTGTGCCATAGTCGCAATACCGATAATCAGAGTAGGACCAATCCCAGGACCCGGTGCGATTGCTAACGACCAGGAGCCACGTCGAACGGCTCCAGACGCCTGAACAAGCTCTACCGCTGACGACCCCCACCGCGTGCCCCCCGTCCGGGCTCGTGTCCAGGGAAAGGCCGTTGAAAAAGGTCACACAGGTGATCGTCGCCTCCTTGCCGTTTCTCGCCGTACCATAGGAAGAATAGCCTTCCTCGTAGTAGATTCGCTCCGTGTGCCATTCTTCTCCCGACCCCCTGTGGGCGACATGTATAGAGGTGCGATCGCTCGCAAAATCCCCCCAGCTGTTTGGGAGCCCCCCGATTCCGAGCGCCACCACCTGGGTCCCATTCGCTTCCACAGCGATGTCCAGCTGGGTCCAGAAATATCCGAGGCCATAGTATTCATGGCAGTAATCCACCGGAGTCAGGGGCTCGAGATTCCATTGGCCGTCCCGCTTCTGTCCGTAGTGAAACCCCATGCAAAGCCCCCCCGGTTCAAATCCGGTCCACACCACATGGATCGTTCCCTGTTCATCGATCTCTATGGCGACTGAAAGGACATAGAAGCTGAAATATGCGAAAAAGGTATCGACTTCACAGACCGTCTCGGACATCCACTCCCCTCCCGACCTCCATCCGTGCATCAGGAAATACGCATCCTCTCGTTCCTGCACGTAGGTCAGATGGGGATTTCCATCCGGATCCACAGCCAGAAGTCGCCCACGCACATGACGGGAGAGATCCGTGTCGAGCGTCACCGCCTCGGAAGTGAGCTGGAGCCCTTCTTCCAGGGCGCCGACAGTGAGTTCGTCCGCTTCATCTACGTACAGAATCAGCGTCTTTCCGTTCGGGGCTGAATCAGCGTCCATCGCCCCACCCTCCCCAATCGGAATCGGAACGGGTATACACGCGGTCACCCATACCGCGAGGACCGTTACGGCGAGCGGGCATTCTGCGTGGCGAAGAATAGGCAAGACCATGTTGATTCACTCCTTGGATACTCTGGTCGAGTTTGTGAACACCATACCGCGGAATCGGTGCAGGATCGTCCCGGCGGATCACCCGGAGCTCACCACGCAGAGATTCCCCAAAGGACGCTGCTACTCTCAGAAGAGATCCGCGAAGTTCAACACGTGGGGTTCGGTCTCAAAGGCCCCCTGGCCGGGAACCGAAATGAAGACCCGAAGAACCATGTTGTCCGGCTCGAAGATCACCGAATGGATGGTCCCCGCGTGACCGACACTCGCCAGCATGTCACGTGCTTCACTCTCATCCACGTTCCCGTCCCCCATGGCAACGTCCAACCCGGACTTCAAGCTCATGTACCGGGTCACGGTGTTACCGCCGGCGGCTGTGTTGCGCTCTGCATAGTGGTTCGTAACGATGAGGCCGTAGGAATATCCCAGGCTATGGTCCGACCCTCCGATCATGGGAAGGCCCGGATTCTCGCTTGGGCTGCGCAGGGTAGCCCCTCCGTCCGGGTGGCCTTCGTATCCATCATACTCCACGACGCCCGCCACATCATCATCCAGCTTTCCGCTGGCAGGAGAGGCCATATGGAGATTGTTGCCACGGGTTGCCTGCAACAACTCCAGAACCGCTTCTGCCTGTGACGGGGCCGCGGCACTGCCCACATCCTCCATGACATGCCGGGCGGCAATCATACGAGGCACGAGACCGGTCTCCGAGGTATTACCGAGGCCGCCGGAATCGTGCATGGTGAGGGTGACCCCTTCTTCGTTGAAGCAGGTCGCGCAACCGATCATCCCCGGCCAGGTAACCGACACGAATCGGTTCGCACCCCCTGGAATGTCAAAGGCAATCACAGCCTGAAGGTTCTTTACCGCGTTCGCGTCATCCACAGTATAGTCTAGGTTTCTCGCATGCAGGGATGTGCCGTCTGCACGCGCAGCCGCCCAGACGGTGAAGCTCGAGCATCCGAAATTCCCGAGCCAGTCACCAAGGGTATTGGCCACCTGGAGATCCCCGCGAGCCACCTCCCTGGGCGCGCCTCCGGGTGGAAGCACCTGCCTTTGATCCGCACCCAAGGCGTCCCGGATTCCGTCCAGCATCCCGTCTAGTTCGTCCAGGCGTGATGCATCCCAACTAACGTTCTCCACCTGCGCCAACAGGAGGGCATTGTAGTCGTACCCGGACTGCTCCACATTCCAGAACACGAAATCCCGGAGCAGCGTAAGGATCTCACCGGGAAGAAGATACCCGTGAGCATACCCTGCCTCGTAGGCCGTCCCGCTCACCCGGAGAAGACGGAATCCATCGGTGATCGTCAGCACTCCGTGTCCGTTCGGTGAGGTGTAGACTCCATCCCCTTTGATCGGATACCCGGGCGGGTCCGGCGGAGACCATGTCTCCTGCCCGAGGAGAAACATGCCGGACAAAAGAACGATGCCTGCCCAGGTGTAGCGAGCGTTTCGCCCAGCCATGACGACTCTCCCTTTCCGTTCTAGACGCAACCGCGGCAGTGGACAGGCAAAACCCCTCAAGGGCAATCGTGGTCTACTTCAACGCCCCGCGCCTCCAAGGCAGGAATGTGGATGTTGCAGGCCTCGGCACTGAGGGGATTGCCGTGCAGGTCGATATAGTCCCCGGAGCCGATACCGGAGTTCTGCACCAGCGGCGAAATGTCGCTGATCCAGTTGTCCCAAAGGGACAGCACTTTGATACTCTGCCATCCCGCCAGCGGCGCAAGATCGGTCAACTGATTCCGCGAAGCACCGAATTCCAGAAGCCTTGTGAGCCCTGCGAGAGGACTCAGATCCGAGACCCCGTTCCATCCAACCCCGAGGATACGCAGGTTCGTAAAATTGGCCAACAGAGCAAGGTCGTCTATCTGGTTTCCGTAGAGGTCGAGCTCCCGCATGTTTGTCAGGTTCGCAATGGGTGTCAGATCGCTTATCTGCCCGGCGGGATAAAGGGGAGCCCAACTTGCCGAGACATCCAAGCCGACCAGGTTCGCACAATGCTCCAGCCCACTGAGGTCATATATAGACGCATACGTCTGCGGGGCGTTCAGAACCAGGATTCCGAACAGATCCGAGTAGGTGATATCCCCTCCGTCCAGTTTGTCGATCGTGTATCTCACATGAAAGTTCAGAATCTCATCGGGAATATCGACCACCATGGACCAGTCGGGCTGGTCCCCGTCCATTCCGGCCAGGAGGGTCAAGGCAACCAGCCCAACGAACAACGTGGTAAGCTTCTTCATCTCGGCATCCCTACATCACTTTTCTGAACCAACGGAGCTCACTGGCCTCCAGGGTCGGAGGATCCACGGTGGTATCGATTCCCAGCACGATCCAGGCAGACCACCAGTTGGGAATCACCACTCTCTCATCCCACGTCTCCGATGGCAAAGTAAGACTCTGCTCCTGGGTGGGTACAACAAACGTCAGATAGCCGTAGCCGAACACCGGCATCACCAGGTAGACATAAAACTGGTCGCTCGGGCCGGCCTGCCAGGCAAAAGTGGGGGGATCGACTAGACTTGCACCGTTCTCGGGTGCGACGAGAACCAGCCCACACCCTTCGTCGGTCTGGCCGTACCCCGGATTTCCCGGGCATTGGTTGTCGAGCCCGTCACAGATCTCTGGAGCCGAGGGATAGACATCCGGATTCCCGTTGTCACAGTCCTTGTCGGCCCGTGCGCAGGATGGATACGAAGGGTTCCCGTACCCGTCTTCGTCCTCGTCGTTGCACGAAAGATCCTGTACATACTTGAGTGTCGCGAAATCGTGGCCCGTCCCCATTCCTTCGCTAGCCCCGATGACGTACACATTGCCGGCCTCATCCACCGTCATCGCCCGTGCATTGTCATCTCCGTCCTGGAATACACAGAAATCACCAAAGCCACAGGGCCCATCGTAAAGCTCTCTCCAGAGCTCGATTCCATCACTGTCGTACTTGATCGTTACGAAGTGCTGATCCAGCCAGACCGTGAAAGTCTGATAATGGCTGTATACGTATCTCCTCGTTCCCCCGGTCACGTAGACATTCCCCCACGGGTCCAGTGCCAAGGCAGAAGGATAGGCGGAAGACCTGGCGTCGCATCCCAAACCGTATCGTCTGACCCACAGTTCGTTCCCCTCGCTGTCGTACTTGACAGTAGCGTATTCCGTCTGTCCGCAGTCTCCCTCGCTCATGCCGGTTACGTACACATAACCTAGTTCGTCCACATCCACGGCTGTGGCCCGGCTCATGGTATCAGACTCTGGATCCGTACCCGCGTACCTCGCTATCCAGACTATATTGCCATCTCTGTCGTATTTGATGGTGGCATATACTGGGGGTTCGAAATGATTCTGACCGCTGCTTCCCGTAACGTACAGGTGTCCGAAATCGTCGACGGCCATTGCATGGGCGAAGTCATGTCCGTTCTCAGGGCCGTCGTAGCGTCCCACCCATAGCTCCTCACCGTCGGCACTATATTTCACCGCGAAATAGTCACTACTGTAGCCGTAATCCATCATACTCGAGCCAGCAACAAGAATGTCCCCATCCTGGTCAAGCAGGATAGCAACAGGCCCGTCTTCGGACCCATCGGCCCCCTCATAACGGGAGACCCAAAGCTCGTTCCCGAGCTCATCGTACTTGACCGTGACACAATCACCCGAACTGGTACCTGTAACATAGATGTTCTCGTGCGCGTCCAGAGTCGCACTTCTTGCCCCGTCCCGACCGCTCAGCGGGCCATCGTGGTGTCGCACCCAAACCTCGTCACCTGAAGCGTCATACTTGATGACTACGAAGTCAGTTTCAGTGTCTATCCCCTCGGTGATCCCTACCACATAGACGTATCCGGAATCGGAGACGATCACGAAAACACCTTCGTCGCTGCCTCCTGCGGGCCCATCATAGTGGGATACCCAAAGCGGGGCCCCGTCCGCGTCATACTTCGCCGTAACGATATTGCAGTGGCCTATGAAATCCCGGCAGCTACTTCCGCTTACGTACACCCGTCCTTCTCCATCCACCGCCATAGTCATTGGATGTTCTTCGAGGCCATCCACCTCCATGGTCCGGCACAGGTTCACCCATTGCTCCTCGCCCGCTGGGCTGTATTTAACCATTGCATATTCACTGCCGGTCCGGGCTCCTGTTCTGGAACCGGCGACTATCACGTTCCCGGATGGATCCACGTCACCCACGACCGGCGCGGGCCAAACGTCTTCACTCCGTGTACCCACATACCGCGCCACCCACCTCTCGACACCGTTCGCGTCGTACAAGACGGTCGCAATGTCATAGCCCGAATCGGCTCCTTCGCTCGCACCCACAACCACCAGATCACCTTCGGCAAGCAAGCACAGAGATGAGGCCTTGTCACTCCCGCCGTCAGTACTGTCATAGAGAACGCTCCACACCTCGTCTCCCTGGTCGTCATACTTGATCGTCACGAAGTCATACGCGTCACCCGCTCCCTGGCTCGAGCCGGTCACATAAACGTTCCCACCCGTGTCCAGTTCCAGCCCGGCCGGAATGTCGTCTCCCAACCCGGCGTACCGGGCCATCCAGAGCATGTTTCCGGAGGCGTCGTACCTGATCGTCACCAGATCCTCTTGTGCCCGGATGCTGACATACAGGTCGCCCTGAGGGTCCAACTTCACGAAAGAGGTGAGAGCATACCCTTCCCCTGGGAAAGAGTAGCGGGTGGTTCTCTGGGCCTGGCCATCTGCATCGTAGTCGACCTTGAAACTGCCCTGAACCCTGTTACTCTCCCAGATCAAGCCGACCACCGAGGCAGTGTCCATATGATCCACACTGACCCCAACTGCCACTGCACCCTCGTCTACACCCGGCTCATACGAAGCGTGCCACAACCGGTCTCCATCCGGGCTGTATTTGGACGTCACCACCTTCTGTGGGATGCTCTCGGCTACTTTCTTCCACCCGGTCACGTAGACATTTCCGCTTTCGTCGACCGCCATGGCCAAGGGCTGACGACGCGAACCAAATGAGTTCCACTGCCCGATCCAATAGTCTCCGGCGAAGGAACTCGCAACCCACTGTTCGTTTCCTTCTGCATCGTACTTCACCGTCTTCAGGTACCAGTCCTGTCCGTAATCCATGGAATTACAGTCATATTGGCGCAGTGAGGTTCCCGTTACATACACGTTTCCGAAGGCATCGACCTCGATCAGAGCAGGGACGTCATCCAAGTTGCTCCAGACAGGAGTGCAGTCCCAGGAAATCAAGAAATCATTGTAACGGGCCCGCCACAGTTCGCTGCCGTCCGGAGCATACTTCACGGTCAGGAAATCGCTCGTCTCAGACTCTCCCTGGCTCGAACCGGTTACATAGATGTGCCCTGCCTCGTCCGTTACAGCGGCAGTGGCCACATTGTAGCTGTAGGGAACGTTGTACCTGGCCTCCCACGCGAGGGTGGGAGGAGCCTCCTGGGCATGGGCAGGTAGAATTAGGTACAAGAGAGCAAGGGCAAGAATGAATGGGAGGATCATATGCCACCTACTAAGATATCCACGAGAAGCTCCATATCCTCGGGAACGAGGTCATCTCCATCTCGATGTTCGCGTTAACCAAGTCGCAGCATCAATTCCACACACGACCGGGTGCACTTTACAACGATACTCTATCAAACATAAGATTGGATAAACAAGGGGTTTCTTCTGAGAAGGGCAGATCGCGCAAACCCGGAAGAAACCCGGGAGATTGCCGCGTCGCTTGCGCTCCTCGCAATATCCATGACTGGAGGCATGACTCGGGTCGCTGCTATTAAGCGGAAAGGTGCTCGGGGTGGACTCACGACGCTACGATACGGTTGAATCGTAGCTGTATGCGCACGGGGAATGGAACGATTCAGCGGAATTGCGACCCTAGGCGCAATCGTCTATAGCCGTTCTGCAGGAAACCGTATGTGCTGAGCGGAATCGGCTCAGGTCAACGAACCGTCGGGATATCGGCGCAAGGCCCGATTGCGGGACAACCCGGATCCTCGATGTCCGCCAGATCGTCGCAATCGTTGTCCAGCCCGTCCTCGCAGTTGCCCACGTCGTGGTTCTCTTCCAGGCCGGGGCTCCTGTTCGGATTCTGGTCGTTGCAGTCGTCACCGCCGTAGATGTCCGGATCGTCTCCGACCCAGTGGACGCACTCCACGTAGTGGTCACCGTCGTCGTCGGTTTCCCAGGTCGGCAGGACCGAGTTGCAGTCGTTGTCCAGGCCGTCGCAGATCTCCACGTCATCGTCCGTATCGTCGGAGCAGACCTGCAAGGCTCCCTCGCAGGAGTAAGTGCCTTCCAGACAGAGGTCACTGTCCGGGCCGTCGCAAAGGGTTCCCAGCCATGGCTCGTCCGCACCGTCGGCCGTACCGATGTCGCAATCGTCGTCCAGGCCGTTGCACAGCTCTTCTGCGCCGGGATGAATGTCAGGGTCGTCGTTGTCACAATCCTCTTCGGGAAATCCACAACTCGGATGCGCAGGCTGTCCGTATCCGTCCCCATCCGCGTCGTTGCAGGTCTCCTTCGTGTTCAGGAACACCGAAACCGTATCGCTTCCGTAGTTCGTCACGGCCAGATCCGGTGTGCCTGCCTTGTCCAGATCCCCCATCGCAACGTGCGAGGCCTTGTTCTGGGCAGCAAAGGACGTGGCCGTCTGGAACGTTCCGTCGCCGTTCCCCAGGAGCACCCAGACCAGCCCCGAGTTCGCGAAGTCCGCCACGGCGAGATCCTCGTCCGTATCAAGATCCAGATCGCCGACCGCCACCGACACGGGCGTAAGTCCCGCACTGTAGTATACTGCCGCCTGGAACGTGCCGTCCCCGTTGCCCAGAAGCACACCCACATCCCCGTTACCCTCTCGCGTCGCGACCAGGTCCGCATCGCTGTCCGCATCCAGGTATCCGATCGCAACCGAGGAAGGAAATTCAAAGGATCCCAGTCCATAGTTAACCGCCGTCTGAAAAGTGCCGTCCCCATTGCCGAGAAGAACAGACACATTGGAGGTGAATTGATTCACCACGGCGAGGTCCGGATGCGCGTCACCGTTCAGGAGCCCTATGGCCACCTGCATGGGGCTGGTGCCGGTCGCATAGTTCACTGCGGTCCCAAAGGTGCCGTCTCCGTTACCGAGCAGGATCGATACATTGTTGCTGTTCGCATTGCTTACCGCCAGATCCAGATCGTCATCATCGTCCAGGTCGCCCAGCGCCACGGAGCTGGGTGAACCTCCTGCCCCGTATGTCGTGGCCGTACCAAACGTCCCGTCCCCCACGCCAAGAAACACGGACACATTACTCGAGTTGCGGTTCGCGACCGCCATATCGAGGGCTGCACCTGCATTCAGAAGGCCAAGCGCAACCGAACTCGGCTCGGTACCCGTCGCATAGTTCGCCGAAAACGAGAAGGCGCCTCCACCTGTGCCCAAAAGGATGGTCACATTATCCGAGAGCTCGTTCGCCACGGCCAGATCCAAATCCCCGTTCGCATCCAGATCGCCGATCGCCACCGAACCGGGCCCGTCTCCTACCGAATGCGGCACCTGGGGATTGAAAAGAGGATCCGCATCTGCTGCACCGCAGATCCCGAATACACCCACGCACAATGCAACCAACGCACAAAGAGTTCTGCCTCGGCTCGTCATAGGTCCTACTCCTCTGGCTGAGCTCGTTATTTCGAGAGGGTCATGGACAATAGACAATAATCTACCCTTGTTTTATTACCAGAAATAAAGATACTCTGTCAATCAAATTCTCGCAGTTGCACCCCCCTGCCCGTTTCACGCTGCGATCATGTTTCTGTTAACGGCTCGTTTTGACGCCGGGGACCGATCAGCCTACCATGATCCGTGTCATGAGCTTCCAACGCGGAGAAACCCATGCCAATATATGAATACAAGTGCCGAAAGTGCGGCGCTGTGAGCGAATACCTCGAGAAACCGGAGGAGTGGCACTTTTTCCCAAGAAAGTGCAAGAGTTGCGGCCGGCGCAGGACCCGGAAGGTCGTCTCCACCTTCTCCTCCAGCGTCCGGAGATCCCAGACAGAAACCCTGAACGAGCTGAAGCAGATGGGCAACGTGACCTTCAGCCCCCGGCAGGCCTCGCCCAGACCCCAAGGGCCGCCGCCCGGTGGATGTCCGTACGAGTCGGACGAGGGGTAGCTCATCGATGCGGACAAAGCCAGAAGGCAAAGAGAAGGCGGTGGAGGCAGCCCAGCAGATCGAAGGCGAGCTGACCAACATCGTCTTCACCAACGAAGAGAACGGCTACACGGTCGCCCGCATCCGGCGGAAAGGAGAAATCCAGCTCACGACCATCGTGGGCAACCTCTTTTCGGTGAACCCGGGCGAGAATCTCCTCCTCACCGGCGAGTGGGTCAACCACAGGAAGTTCGGCAGGCAGTTCAAGATCGATACCTACACGGTCCTCACCCCGACCACCCTAGACGGGATTCAGCGTTACCTTTCGAGCAATCTGGTCAAGGGCATCGGCCCGGTCCTGGCCAAGAGGCTCACCGACCGGTTCGGTGAGGAAACCCTGGAAGTAATCGAGAATGATCCTGAGCGCCTTCGGGAGGTCGAGGGCTTCGGCCAGGCAAAGATCTCCCAGATCCGGTCCGCGTGGGACGCACAGCGCGAGATCCGCCAGATCACACTCTTCCTCCAGGAGTATGGAATCGGTCAAGGGCTTGCCGTCAGAATCTACCGGCGCTACGGCGGCCAGTCGATCCCAATGCTCAAGGAGAACCCGTACCGGCTTGCCTCCGACGTCTTCGGCATCGGTTTCAAGACCGCCGACAAGATCGCACGGTCCATGGGCGTAGAGGCGAATTCCACGAGACGGGCAGAGGCAGGGCTACTATACCTCCTGCAGGAGGCTGCCTCCGAAGGGCATCTCTTTCTCCCCTACCCGGCACTTATCGACAGGAGCAAAAGTCTGCTCGAAATAGAGGACGTGGAGATCCTACAGCATGCCGTGGCCAACCTGTTCACCGAGAAGGAGATCTTCTTCGAGGATCTGAACGAGGATGTGGATGCCTACGAGGAGAACAACAAGGCCGTCTACCTTCCGCCCTTCTACCAGGCAGAGAAGGGGATTACCGAGAACCTGACCACTTTTCTCCAGGCCCCTTCGCCCGTTCCGCTCATGGAGGTGAAGAACGTACTGAGCAAGGCAGAGCAGCAACTCGGCATGGAACTGGTACCCGAGCAGCGCCAGGCCGTGGAGCAGGCCCTGCAGGAAAAGTGTCTCGTAATCACCGGCGGGCCGGGCACCGGCAAGACGACCCTCGTTCGAGCCCTGGTGACCATCTGCCAGGCCATGGGAATAAGCTGTCTGCTGGGTGCACCGACCGGCAGGGCTGCCAAGAGACTCCAGGAAGTCACGGGCGCACCGGCCAAGACTCTTCACCGCCTCCTAGAGTACAGCTTCCAGAAGGGAGGCTTCCAACGGGACGGAAAGAATCCCCTCGACGGCAAGCTGCTGATCGTGGACGAGGCCTCCATGATCGATGCAATCCTCTTCCACCATCTGGTCAAGGCGCTTCCCCGGGAAGGGGCCTTTGTACTCATAGGCGACGTGAACCAGCTTCCCTCGGTCGGCCCGGGCAGGGTCCTCGACGACCTGATCGACTCGAAGGCCGTAGGCGTCGTTCGGCTCTCCCACATCTTCCGCCAGGCCCAGGAAAGCCTGATCATCACGAACGCTCACCGGATCCTCGAAGGCAAGGCGCCGGAAACGACCAAAGACCCGAAGGACGAGATCCTGGACTTCTACTTCATCGAGGAAGAGGACCCCGACCGGGTGGCGACCCTGATCCTCGAGATGTGCACCGATCGGATCCCCTCACGGTTCGGCTTCGACCCCTTCGAGCAGGTTCAGGTCATCAGCCCCATGCATCGCGGATCGGCCGGTGCGGAGAATCTAAATGCACTCCTCCAGAATGAGCTCAACCCGAAAGGCCCGGAACTACGCCGCGCGGGCTGGATCTACCGGCTCAACGACAAGGTGATGCAGCTTCGGAACAACTATGACAAGGAAGTCTTCAACGGCGACATCGGCCGCATCATCACCGTGGACCAGGAGCAGAACGAGATCGCCGTGCTCTTCGACGACCGGTCCATCCCCTACGAGGCCGCGGAGCTGGACGAGCTCGTGCCCGCCTACGCTATCTCGGTCCACAAATCCCAGGGGAACGAGTACCCCGCCGTAGTCCTGCCCCTGCTCACGCAGCACTACATGCTCCTTCAGCGCAACCTCGTCTACACGGCCATCACCCGCGGAAAAAAGCTCGTGGTGATCGTCGGCACCCGCAAGGCCCTGGGCATTGCCATCCGCAACAACAAGACCCAGGAGCGCTTCACCCTCCTCCGGCAGCGGCTGGCGCAATCCGTTCTTGTATAACAATCTTCCAGAATCCATAATTTAGCTTGACTGCACGGGTTTCCCGGAAGTACATTGAGGACACACGAGGATCCACCGCCCTTCCTGGCGACTCAGAACCCCAGGACCGCAGGAGGAGCGATGATGACACGACTGCTTCCCCTCTTGGCATCGGTTGTTCTCATCATGGGACAGGTGCCTACCGTGTATGCACAGTTACCGTACTCGGATCAGATCATGTTGTACGACAACGGGCATATCAGCCAGATTTCGGATGCCGAGTACGGACAGGTCTGGGAACCCAGGATCAACGAGAGGGGAGACATCGTCTGGACGAGCGAGGCGGAAGGGCTTCACCTCTACGACGGCACATCCATCACCCTGCTCTCCTCTTCAACGCCTTCGCATGCTGAAATCGGCGACATGGGACACGTCGTCTGGGAAGAATCCGACGGAGAGGACCCGGAAATTTTCCTCTATGACGGTACGGATACGCTCCAGCTCACGGACGATACGGATTACATAGGCGACAAGTTTCCTCAGGTCAACAACCGAGGGGAAGTCGCCTGGCTAAGAGGGCACGGCGCCTACGTGAGTGGTGAACCCTATACGTATGATGTATTTCTCTATGACGGCACGGAGATGATTCAGCTGATGGATGATACACACAATGACTTCTTGCCGAAGCTGAACAACTCGGGGCAGGTCGTCTGGATCGGGGGCACAGACGCGCCGTACTATACCCTCGATGAACAGAACGAGGTCCTTTTCTACAACGGTACGGCCACGATACAGTTGACGAACAACTCCTACTACGATGGGAACCCACAAATCAACGATGAAGGACATGTGGTCTGGGAAGGGTTTGACGGCAACGACTCGGAGATCTTCCTCTACGACGGAACCACGGTCCTGCAACTCACGAACAACCTCCGTCATGATTTCGAACCCCAATTGAACAACAATGGTCAAGTGGTGTGGTCCTGCGGGGAGGTGACCCTGGAGAGTGGTGAGATCGTTCTCTATGACGGCACAAACGCAAGACAGCTGACCAACGACGTCTTCTACGACCACCACCCCATGGTAAGCGACGACGGCCATGTGGTCTGGACCCGGCAGTACTTGCCCCTGTCCTTCGGGATTGGCGCAGCACTGTTCTCTCAGGAAATCATGGTCTACGACGGATCGAAAGTAGAGTCCCTCTCCAAGAACCTCTTTCTAAGAGATTCGTATCCGGACATGAACGCCCACGGCCACGTGGTCTGGGAGAGCAGCGTCTTTCAGCCCTGGCAGGCATCATCCGTGATCGGCGCAGATCCGGACGACATCTCAGAGGGCCTCAACTACTCTCTTGCGATTCTGCTACCCCTTGGGATCGTCGCCCTCTGGAGACGATTCCGAAACGCGGGGGTCGCTCGTCAATAGCATACTTTGGGGGTGAATCATGTTCCGTCGAAAACACATGCCCGTCTGGATCGGAATCATCTGTTTGTCATGCATGTTCCTTATGGGACAGGACTCCGAGTGCCCCTGGGGGAATGCGGCGGATTTCCCCGACGTGAGTCTGGAGGAAAGCATCCGATGGCAGCTCGGCCTCTTTGATCCATACAACCCGGTCTACTACTCGGGCCCCCTTTGCAGATCCAACCTTCTTCTTCTCTGGTCCTTGAGTGCAGGCCCGGATGTTAAGGCTCTCAGCGGCCTCGAACACTGCGAGGCCCTGTTCCAGGCCTTTCTCGATTCCAACCGCATTGCCGACATCAGCCCCCTTTCGAATCTACCGATCCTCAAGACCCTCTATCTGTCCTCCAACCCGATCCTTGACCTGAGCCCACTTGCGGGACGCACAAGCCTGAGCACGTTACTCGTGACCAACACTCCGGTGAGTGACTTGAGCCCCCTTTCCGGGCTCTGGCGACTGGAACATCTGAATTTGAAGGATAGCCATGTTACCGACCTGGCTCCTCTCGCGGGGCTCTCAAACCTGAGGCAACTCTACCTCGACAGGAATCCGATAGTTGACTTGAGTCCGCTAGCAGGGCTGACCAACGTTTGGGAGCTCAGCCTGAATGGCATACCCGCCAACGACCTCAGCCCCTTGGCGGGTATAGCGTCCCTTGGTGATCTGTATTTCGAAGGAAGCGGTCTAACCAGCCTCAGTGGCCTGGCAGGGAGTTCCGGGCCTTCCCGGATGTACCTCGAAGGAAACCAGATCACGGATTTGAGCGGCTTGGAAGGAAAAGAATATCTCTACTGGCTCGACCTCGACAACAACCAGGTCAGCGATCTGAGCCCGCTGGCGGGATTGACGAGTCTGGAGAAGCTCTATCTGGACGACAATCAGGTGACGGACCTGAGTCCGCTGGCAGGGCTAACGAACCTGGAGTACCTTCGTCTCGCCCGGAATCGAATAGACGACGTTTCGCCTCTTGCCGGGCTGACCGAACTCGTTTCACTCAGCCTCGCGGAGAACCAGATCAGTGACCTCACTTCATTCGCAAGTCTAGTGCATGTACGCACCGTAAATCTCAGAGGGAACCAGGTCAGTGACGTTGCGCCCCTGGCAGGAATGACCGCACTCTGGAGGCTGTATCTCGAAGACAACCAGATAGCCGACCTCAGTTCCTTCGCAGTCCTGACACAGCTGGCGAGCCTGTATCTCGATGAGAATCAGATCAGTGACCTGAGCCCTTTGGCCGGGCTGACCGGCCTGCTGGCACTCGGCCTCTACGACAACCAGATAAGTGACCTCACTCCTTTGGCCGGGTTGACGGATTTGGAGATCCTGAGCCTTGACCACAACCCGCTCACAGATCTGAGTCCATTGGCCGGGCTCACGAGCATGGAAGATCTCTACCTCTCCGGCAACCAGATCAGCGACCTTGGACCCCTGGCAGGGCTGGTGGAAATGGAGAAGCTCGTCCTTACCGACAATCAGGTCAGCGACCTGAGCCCCCTGGTCGGAATGACCTGGCTCGAGCGCCTCTACCTCAACGGAAACCAGGTCAGTGACGTTGGCCCCCTGGCCGGGCTGCCTCGCCTGCGCTTCCTGTACCTGGACGCCAACCAGATCAGCGACCTGAGCACCTTCGCGGCACTGGCGACCACCCAGATCATCGAGGTTTCTCTCAATAGCAACCAGATCACTGACCTGACCCCATTGGCCGGCATGACTCGCCTGAGACGCCTGCACCTTGCTGGAAACCAGCTGGGTGACCTGGGCGGTCTCGAAGGGCTTGTCGAGATATATCGACTGGACCTCACGAACAACCAGATTACTGATCTGGGCCCTTTGGCGGGGCTTACCGAGCTGGATGATCTTTATCTCGATGACAACCAGATCAGCGACCTCAGTCCTTTGGCGGGCCTGACCACTCTAGGACACCTCTATCTCGATGGGAACCAGGTCAGTGGCCTTGGCCCTATGGCCACACTGGCAAACCTGCGTGAGCTCTACCTCGACAGGAACCAGGTGACCAACGTCGCCCCTCTGGCCGCGCTGCTGGGCCTGGGGGAGTTGTACCTGAACGAAAACCAGATCAGTGACCTGAGTTCGTTTTCCGGCTTGACCCAGGTAAGGGAGCTCTACATGGGAGACAATCAGATCGGCGACCTCAGCCCCATGGCGGAACTGACCGGCCTGGAAGTCCTCCATCTCAACGGCAACCAGATCACTGATCTGAGCCCGCTGCTCGCTATGAGGGTCCTGGATGATCTCAATCTCAGCGACAACCAGATTACCGATATTCTGCCGCTTGTGAACAACGTCGGCATCGGACACAACGACGAAGTCCATCTCAACGGGAACCCCCTGAGTACTACATCCTGCACCACCTACATCCCCCAGCTGGAAGCCAGGGGCGTGACCGTATACCACGATTGCCCGTAGCGGAATCACTCTGCCTCGAATGGGGGGAGTTCATCGTGTTCCGTCGAAAACACTTGCCAGCGTGGATCGGAATCATCTCGTTGTCATGCATGTTCCTCATGGGTCAGGGATCCGAATGCCCTTGGGGCGCCCACGTCGTAGAGTTCCCGGAACCAGACCTCGAGGAGAGCATCCGCAGATCGGTAGGCCTGTCCGAGGATATTTTCACACCGCCCCCCTACTATGAGGGACCGCTCTGCACAACAACCCTGCGCATGGTCTTCTATTTGATAGGCTCGTATAGTCTTCGTACCGGAGACCTCACCGGCCTCGAGCACTGCAAATCCCTGGTAGCCGCGTTTCTTGAATATTGTCGAATTCGTGATCTGGGGCCACTTGCGGAACTGAAGTATCTCTGGCTTCTCAATCTCAGAGGAAACCGGATCGAAGATCTCAGCCCGCTGGCCGGACACCCGATTCTCAATGTTCTCGACCTCGCGGAGAACCGTATCCAGGACCTCACACCCCTGGCTGATCTCAGGAGGGTGACCCTGCTCTACCTCGAGGACAATCAGATCAGCGATATTGCCCCTCTGAGCGAGATGTATCGCCTGAACTATCTCAACCTCTACGACAATCAGGTTCATGATTTGAGTCCCCTTGCAGGGCTGACCAAACTCGATTTCCTCTGGCTGAGCAGGAACCAGGTCGGGGACTTGAGCCCCCTGGCCGGGCTCTCGAAGACCACCACCCTATACCTCGATGACAACCAGATCACGGACGTGAGCCCACTGGCTGCGATGACCCGTATGAACAGTCTCAATCTCGCCGGCAACCAGATCGAGGACTTGACCCCACTGGCCGGAATGGTGGACATGGAGACCCTGAGACTCGATGGAAACCCGGTCATCGACCTGAGCCCTCTGGGTGGAATGATTCACTTGGAAAACCTTTACCTTGCAGACGCCCAGGTATCGGACATAAGCCCACTGGCCGGCACAGTGGATCTGCGATACCTCTACTTGCAGGACAACCAGATCAGTGATCTGAGTCCGCTGGCTCAGAACGGTCTGCTCTGGACCGTTCATCTCGAAAGAAACCAGATCAGCGACCTGAGCCCGCTCGCAAACAAGAGCCTTTTGTTCCACCTCTACCTCGATGACAACCAGATCACCGACCTGAGCACCTTGACAGGGCTGCCGAGGCTGGAGGAACTCTACCTCGCGAACAATCAGGTGAGCGACATCGGCCCGCTGGAAAGCATGACTTATCTGGAGGAGCTCAACCTGGACGGAAACCGAGTCAGCGACGTGAGCCCCTTATCCACACTCTCCAGACTGCGACAGCTCTCCCTCAACGAGAACGACCTGAACGACCTGAGCTCCTTTGCTGGGCTCACGAACGTATCCGGCCTCAATCTGGAAAGAAACCAGATCCGTGACGTCTCCCCACTGGCTGGAATGACGCGACTCAGAGGGCTACACCTCGGCGAGAACGGTATAGACGACCTCAGCTCCTTCGGAGCACTGACGCAGGTGAGAAACCTGTATCTAGATGGAAATCCGGTCAGCGACGTCTCCCCCCTCTCAGGAATGACGGGGTTGAGATACCTCTCCCTCGCAGGGAGCAATATCGACGACCTCAGTTCGTTTGCTGCACTCACTCAGTTGTCCAGACTTGATCTCGACAGGAACCAGGTCCGTGACATAACGCCCCTGGCAGGCATGGTCCTGCAGTCCCTTCACCTCAACGAGAACGGAATAGAGGACCTCACCTCTTTCGCTCTTCTGACTCAGGTGGATGAGCTCTACCTGAATGGGAACCGGGTCACGGACGTTTCGCCTCTAGGGGCAATGACAGCCCTGCGGGAGCTCTACCTCGATGAAAACCAGATCGCTGACCTGAGCTCTTTCGCAGCGCTGTCGCAAGTAGAGGAACTGTGGCTGAACGACAATGAGATCGTCGATCTGGGTCCGCTGGCAGGCATGACGAATCTGGAAACCCTGAACCTCGTGGGAAACGACATCAGTGATCTCACTCCCCTGGCCGGGCTGACGCGGCTGTACGAACTCAATCTCACCGACAATCAGATCACCGACATCCTTCCACTCCTCGACAACCCGGACCTGGACAAATACGACAGGGTCTACCTGCATGGGAACCCCCTGAGTCCCGCGTCTTGTAGCGAAACCATCCCCGAGTTGGAGATGCGAGGGGTATACGTGTATTCCGATTGCCCATAGGGGCGGCCCCTCCCTCTCAGAACAACAAGCCGGCTGGAAAATCCGGCGCCGCCGGCCCTTCCCCGGAATCCAACCGGACTCCTCCCTCATCACAAGAAATAGAAATCGTAACCCTTGGCAAAGGCTCGAGGCTCTACCTAGCCGGAGGTTGGGACCATGGAAACGAAACCTGACCCAGAGAAACCGTCCAAACCGGGCAAGACGCCCCAGACACAATCCAGGCAAGTCAAGGCCGCTCCGAAACATGGAAAGATTCGGGCCTTCTTCGGTTCCACACGGGGACAGCTGCTGAGCCTGGGCCTGTTCCTGGCCGGCAGCATTTCCGGTGCTTATGTGGAGAAGATCGCCGAAGCGATGAATCCGGAGTTCTTCGGTCCGTCGATCGAGGAGCTGCTCGAGGAACAGCAGTTCGATGAGAATTTCAGCGCCATCCACGAGAAGCTGGGGAAGCTCACCGAGAGCACCACGGACGGAAACTCCCAACTCCGTCAGGAAATCGTAGATTTGCTGGCAGATCAGCAGAAGTCCGTTTCAGAGCTTCAGACCCGGCTCGCTTCGAGCTACGAACAAGCGCAGAACGCCAAAGACAGAGCTTTAAAAGGTGTAGCGCCACAGGTGGACTTCGAGCTCAAGACCGGCCAGGGAGTCACCCTCGCCAAACGGGGAAACGTCTTCGCGACCCAGAGGATCTTCACGTATGATGGCCAGACCATCGACGCGGTGCTGAACGGAAAGAGGCACCGAATGACCCCGGGCAGCCAGATTCCACTGGTTACCGACGAAGAGGAGTGCGTGATCTCCTACGTGGGTGGCGATGGGAAGAAACAGATCACACGCTTCAACATGACCTGTAATCCCGCCTAAAGAGCCACCTGCCGGTAGCAGTCGATATCGACCTTCCGGGTCTTCCACCAGTATCGCGTCGTGGTGCCGGACCAGTTGTTGGTGATGCGCCCGGCCTCGTCTTTGTACCAGCTGTGGTCGGTCTGTGCCCAGACCGTCCGTCGCAACTCCGCCTGAATCCTTTCGTTATAGGAAGCCTGCACCTCGGGTCTCAGGTCCACATACGAAAGGCCTCCCTTCCGAAGCTGTTCGATACACTGAAGGATGTAGCGGGCCTGGCACTCGATCATAAAGATGATGGAGTTGTGTCCCAGGTTGGTGTTGGGCCCGTAAGCCATGAAGAAGTTCGGAAACCCGGGCACCGTAATCCCCAGGTAGGCCTGCGCGCCCTCTTTCCACTCCTCATTTAGAGATCGACCCTCAAGGCCATCGATCCGCATGGGCGCCAGGAACTCGGTGGTCTGAAAGCCTGTGGCAAGGAGGATTGCGTCGGCTTCGTGGGTTCGACCGTCCCGGTCGACCACACCTTGCTCCACGATGCGCTCGATCCCTGCCGTTACGACCTCCACGTTCTCCCGCTCCAGCGCCTGGTAGTAGTCGTCCGAGATGAGGATGCGCCGGGCTCCGATCGGATAGTCCGGAACCATGGCCTGCTGCAGTTTCGGATCCGTGATGATGCTCTTCATGTATTTCTTGGCCATCCGCTCGAACAAGGGCCGAAACCGGGAGCGTGCGTAGAAGACGAGCGGATACCGAAGCTCGAAGCTGGTCCAGATCCACCAGCGGTAGAGCTTGGCCAGCCACGGGTAGCGCGTGAATCGTTCGATTTGTTTCGGGGTGTAAGGGCGGTCCATTCGCGGGATCATCCAGTTGGCGCTGCGCTGAAATACGGTCAGGTGCCGCACCTGCTTGGCGACCTCCGGTATGAACTGAATTGCGCTGGCGGCGTTGCCGATCACCACTGCGCGTTTGCCCGTGAGGTCGTAGTCATGATTCCAGCGCGCGGAGTGGAAGCGCTCGCCCTGGAAATCATCGAGGCCCGGGATATCCGGCACCCGGGGACGGCTCAATTGACCCACGGCGCTGATGAGCACTTCTGCCTCGAAATCCTCCCCGCTCCGGGTACGAAGCCGCCACAGGGCGGCGTCCGCGTCGAACCTCGCCGACTCGATCTCCGTGTTGAAGCGAATGTGGGGCAAGAGCCCGTACTTCTCCGCGCAATGCTCCTGGTATGCGAGGATCTCATCCTGGCCGGCCCATTTTCGGGTCCAGTCGGTCTTCTGTTCAAAGGAGTAACAATACGAAAAGGCCGGAACGTCGCAGGCCGCACCCGGATAAGTATTGTCGCGCCAAGTTCCCCCCAGCCGGTCGGCCTTCTCGAAGATCGTAAAGGACTCTATACCGGCCTTCTTGAGCTGGACGCCGAGACAAAGCCCGGAAAAACCGGACCCGATGATCGCGATGCGCTGCCTGGCACCTTCTCGTGTTTGGCTCAATTCTGCCTCCCGTTGTCCCAGAATTTCCTTGCGTCAAGGCTTCCTTGATTTCTAGAATGGATGCGCAAAGTTGCCGTCCAGTTTCCCATTATCTTGATTGCGGGCCCTCTTTCCGCCTGCTCCGCACCTTCCTCACGAGAAATACATTGACATAACGTGGTTTTTCATTCTAGACTGCCACATGGTTCCTCTTCCGATGCCGCATATCCTGCCGAACCGGAGGGAATAGCATGCACAGACGAAATCCTGCCCTGTCTTTTCTGCTGCCGATCGGTCTGCTCATCCTGAGCCCTATAGTCGCCACCGGAGCCACCACCGTCCCGGTCCAGGAATGGGTGGCCCATTACGACGGCCCCGGCGAGGGATATGACAGGGCGAAAGCGATGGTCGTAGATGACTCCGGCAACGTGTTTGTGACCGGGTTTAGCGAAGGAGTCGCCACGGAATACGACTTCGCTACCATCAAGTACGATACGAATGGGAACCGACTCTGGCTGGCCCGATACAATGGAACGGCGAACGCGATTGATAGGGCCTACTCACTGGATGTGGACTCTGCAGGCAACGTCTACGTGACCGGGAATGCTTTCGAGCTGGGCGCCAGCGGTGCAGGGTCAGACTATGCAACCGTGAAATATGACACCGACGGGAACGAGCTTTGGGTCGCCCTCTATGACGGGCCCGGAAATGACTGGGACGGAGCGTGGTGCTTGGACTTGGATGCGACAGGAAATGCATACGTTACGGGCGCCAGTACCGGAAACGGAACAGGCACGGATATCACTACGATCAAATACGACCCGGACGGAAACGAGCTCTGGGTCGTTCGATACAACGGGCCGGGAAACGGAGCTGACTATGGAAACGCCGTCGAGACGGACGGATCCGGCAATGTCTATGTCACGGGTTGGAGCGAGGGGGTCGGAACGGATTCCGACTGCGTGACGATCAAGTACGATCAGGACGGAAACGAGCTCTGGGTCGCTCGATTCAACGGACCGGAGGACGGATCCGATTCCGGAAAGGCTCTGAGCCTGGATGATCAAGGGCATGTTTATGTCGTCGGTTCTGAGGCGAAAGGCGGCATTGGCATAAAATACCTCACGATCAAGTACGATGCGGATGGAAACGAACTCTGGGTGCGCACTTATGAAGGACCCCACGTCTACGATAGAGCCGAATCCGTTTGGGTGGATCAGAATGGCAGTGTTTATGTGACGGGAGACAGCAGCGAATCGAACCCAAGCGGACCGGGCCTTTCTGAAGACTATGCCACGGTCAAGTACGACCCCGACGGGAACGAACTCTGGGTGGCCCGTTATGATGCTCCCGGCGACGGCAAGGCTTTTGCGTTCGACGTGATCGTGAACGACGAAGGCAAGATATACGTAACCGGCGGCGTGGATCTCTTTCCGCCTACTAACAATGCGGGTTGTCGCACCATCAAGTACGACACGGATGGATCCATCATCGGGATCGCAACCTATGATTCGTGGTTCAAGCGCGAAAGTGGTTATGCCTTGACATTGGATCACGAAGGAAACCTTTACGTCGCTGGCGCCAGCCACGACACGCTCTCCCCCTACGAGAACGCCGATTTCCTCACCATCAAATACAAGGAATGCCTGGACAACGACGAGGACGGGTACGGGGATCCGAGCTGCGGGGGAGACGACTGCGATGACTCGAACCCCGAGGCAAACCCCGGTCAGGTGGAGATCTTCGACGACCCTGCTGGGGTCGACGAAGATTGCGACGGCCTCGCCAACGAGGCAGACCCGGACTGCGTCTGCGATGACAACGATTCGGACGGCTTTGGAAATCCTCCGAGCCCTGCATGCACCTACCCGAACCGCGATTGCGATGACACGAATCCGAACGTCTACCCCGGAGCCCCCGAGATTCCCAACAATGGGCTCGACGACGACTGTGACCCGAGCACGCCGTCCTGGGGCACTCCGGCCTCGGTCGTAGGTCGCACACCCAACAAGACCACCATCCCGCTGGGCGTTGTCCTGCCCCTGTTCATCCCCGTCGCATTCATATTCGCCTGGAAAACGATTCGTAAGAAAAGGAGTCGAAGATGAGACACCGGGTCACTGTTCTGATATGGATCTGCTTGGCGGTAGCCGTCTTCATGGGGCCAAACCGGGCCGTGGCGCAGAACTACATCACATGGGACTTCCTGATGCACCCGTCCGTCGCCGGGAAGGGTCCAGGCCCGGACGGGCTGATCGGGACAATGGATGATACTTCTTTGTTCGGAGAGAAGAATACATGCAATTTTGTATTCGAAGCCGGTTGTGAGTGGACGGGCAGCCCGACTATAGGGTCCTATAGTTTTGCCGCACTCGAGGTGCCGGATGGCGTTGCCACTTCGTGCTTGCTGGGCGACACACCCGGCCAGCCATGCATAAGCGGCCCCTGCAGCCCGCTGGGAGACTATTGCCCGGGAAACAGCGCTGTGTGCATCCGTTGCCCCCAGAAGAAAGACGGTCCCGACAGCTTCACCTATTTCGGGGCGGACGAGTCTACGGGTGGAAGTGCATACATGTGGACATGCCAGGAGTATGACGGGGCAGCCGACCCAGACCCATCCGACGGAGACGGACAAACCGAATTCGCTATTTTTGCTTTTCAAGCGTTCTTTACCGAACCCTTTCTCGGAGTATACGCCACGACTCTGAACCTGGAGTGGGGCGCGCCTCAACCTTTCATAGGCAGTCCCTGCGGTGTCGGATCTGTATCGGGTTCTTTCAACGTATCCGTGACAGAAACATTCGCTATGCCCTTTTCCGGCGACGTGATCGACATGGACAATCCGGTGGCAGCCTCCTGCGCATACAGCCTGGATGACGTGAACGCCCTCATATCGACTGCCCGGTCGGTCGATCCGGAGGCCGAGTACCTCATGATACTGTGCGGCTCGTCAACGCTTCCGACCGAATCCGAGATGCCCTGTTTGGCAGGGGGGACGTTCGACTTCGTTCTTGTTTTCCATACAAAGGACGATGCGAGCCAGTGTCCGGATAACGGGTGCGGGACCTTTTGATGCCGGACTGCTCCTGCTCAGGCTCAAAAACCGAAAACCTTGGAGGTCCGGTCGGATTTCCTGGACCGGGCCCCCATTGACACGACCCGCCCCACACCTCTATCCTGCCCCGGAATTGAGCCTCACCGGAGACAACTGGAATTGAAACCGACTCTAGATAGCCGGAGACAGGGAGGATCAAGGTGGAGAGACTAGAGGGTCAGATGAGGAAGCTTCACATCGGCTACGTCAAGGAGGATCTGAAGGAATTTGCCAGGGTTGCCGATGAGTCCTCGCGCAAGACCGAGAGGTACGCCACGGCGCTTGCCCTGGAGGCGGAAGAACTGAACCGGACCGTCAATCGTGCGGATCTCTCCATTGATGACATCGAAACGCAGTACGAATCCCGGGAAGACGGCGCCGGCAACAGGCTTCTCATCAAGGTGGACCCTTGTGAATCCGGTGAGTTTTACACGATCGCCTGTGGCTGCCCACGCGTGCCCCTCACTCCGGATATCATGCGCCAACTCAAGATCTACGAGCAGATGAAACCGGGAATCCAACGCATGTATGACGAGGTGGAGAACATCGACGGTGTGTTTCTGTTCGACACAGCGTCAAACGTCATGTCTTTTCGAACGGAGTACCTGTTCGGGGATGATTTCTATCAGATTGCAGGTCTCGACATGACGATCATCCACGATGCGGGTGTGACCTTCTACGACTGGTTCAAGTATGTGGACAAGGAGAACAATCCCTCACGCCGAGCCCGTTGGTCGCCCATGGCCTTCATCGCGGTCGAGCACGATTGGATTACCCATCTGAAGGCACCGATCTACAAGAACCGGTACGCCGAAGACGAGGAAGTGATCGGACTCGTGGGCATCCACTACAACCTGGACTGGCTCGTAACCAACACGATCGAAAAGAGCGCCATCCGGATGATGGTCGTCAACGACGATGCCACCTTGATCGGCCTCAACAGCGCTGCGAAGCAGGACATCCCACTCGAAACCTTTGAGAAGGGCAAGTTCCAGCCCTTGAATGGCTTTGACCCCCAGACCACCGAGACGAAAAAGAAATTCGTCTACGAGACCCTGAACCTCGACCATGGCAAGACCGAGGACGTCTCTTCCTTCTCCACAAGGCTCAAGGCCGAGTTCGAGTTCACCCACACCCTGTTCGGCAGAGAGTACATCGTACTGAGAGAGCGGGCTCCCGAACAGGGACTCAATTTCGTTGCTTTGCTCTGAAGGGCCATTCCTCAGCCGCGCAGCGTCCCATCCTCCCGGCCGGTCTTCCCGGCGACTTCTGGGAACAGGATCCAAACGGGCAAGCAGCATTCTATAACAGTCTTTACTATAACAGAATAATGACTTGACTTAGCTTGCTCTTCTCTGTTACGAGGAACATGTCGGCTTCTCATCGTTCCTTCGGAGGGAAGAAGCTGCGCATGGGATGAATAGCAATCCGGGCTTTGCACGGGCCGAGGGCCTGGGCTTGCGAACAGAAGGGGGAAACCAATGCGCAACGGATCAATCTTAGTGGCGGCGCTCCCTCTGATGCTGATCGTCCTGGCCAACCAAGCCGCGATGGCGAATACCGACACCACGGAGATTGCCTTCTTTACTTCCCAATATGATGCAGGGACAAACCCTTTCCACGTCGCCATAGGGGACCTCGACAATGACACGGTCCCGGATCTCGCCGTGGCGAATTCGAGGATGTGGGAATGTATGGAAGAACCCTGCGAAAGCGACGTCTCGGTGCTGCTGGGCAATGGGAATGGAACGTTTCGAACAGCCGTCAACTACGATGTAGGGAAGACACCCCTTTGGGTGGCGATCGATGATCTGAACGAAGACGAGAATGCGGATCTGGTTGTGAGCAATTCCGACTCGGACACGGTTTCGGTGCTCCTGGGGAATGGAGACGGATCGTTCCAGGATGCGGTGGACTATGCTGTGACGGAGCCGCACTCGGTCACCATAGGGGATCTTAACGGTGACGGCCGGCCGGATCTCGCAGTCGCAAACTACCACCACAGCTCCAAATGCGTGTTCGTGCTCCTGGGCAATGGCGACGGGACCTTTCAGCCAGCAAAAGGCTACAGCGACGGAGGGGGATGGAGGTCGCACGTGGTGGCCATTGGGGACCTGAACGAAGACGAGAAACCGGATCTGGCCGTGTCGAGACTCGATGAGCTTGCAGTATCCGTCTTCCTTGGCAACGGGGACGGAACCTTTGAGGCAGGGGTGCAGTACCCAACGGGTGGGCTCTCCGGTTCGGTAGATATCGGTGATCTCAACGGAGACGATCACCTGGACCTGGCGGTCGGGCTTTCCGGCGCTCCTCACGTGGTGGCCATCCTAGCGGGAAACGGGGACGGCACGTTCGAGACGGCTGTGCACTATGACACGGGTAGCAGTGCCTGGTCGGCCGTCATCGGGGACCTGGACGGAGACGGCAAACCGGACCTCGCGCTCACTGAAACCGGAACCCCGAAATTGGCGTATCTGGATCAGGGACTGGGTGTGCTCCTCGGAAATGGAGACGGGAGCTTCCAGAGCCCGGACCTCTACTATTCCAGCTACTACTACAAACCCCGGCGGCTGGCGCTTGGAGACTTGAACGGCGATAATCGGCAGGACGTGGTCATGGCCTATTCAGGGTATGATCATCCCGGTTCCGGAACCGGCATCGGGGGCATCACGGTGTTCCGAAACCTGGGACCCACTACCACCCCCCCTTGCGGGCCTGCCTCACTCGTTGGCGCAGAAACTACAGAGAATCCCAGGTCGCTCAGCAGCCTCGTCTTGCTCCTCATACCCCTAGGAGCCATACTGCTGATGATCCGGAAGCTGGGTTGAACCAAGCTGTTTCTACAGGACCAGACCTCTGAACCATTGCATTTGTGCAGGAGGAGATACTGATGAAAATGGGAACCACCGGACGATGGTGTGCAATCGGTTCGATTGTCCTTGTCGCAGCCTTGCTCGGATGCAATACAGAAGTCATCCCGGCTTCGGGGCCGGTCGGAACAGAAGTCTGTTTCGATCCGATGCCTGAGACGGCCTATCAATATGGAGGACCCGGCGGCGTAATAGACTGCGGATGGTGGGTCGCTTTTCAGCATGGACTCCACCAGGTCCGCACATACACCTGGGAGGAGTGCATTCCGGTCCCTGAAGAATTCTCCCCTGGAGACGATTTGAGGATTGTCGTTACGGGCGATATTGCTCAGTGGTATTTCAAATGCAACTGGATCGACTACCTCGAGTTCTTCCCCGGTGTTCCCGGCTGGAAGCTTCATGGGTACTTCCTGGTTACGGAATAGGCCGGCCCGTCCTTTTCGAATCAATCTTCATCGACCGGATCGTCCTCGCAGTCCAGGACCCCGTCGACGGCCATGTGCAGATCCATACGTTCCCCGGTCCAGAGCCCGTCGATCGTCTTGGCGGTAATCTCCAAACCGTGTCTTCGGTTGGACTCCATAAGGGCTTCCCCGGGCCTCCCCTTGACCTCGATGGGCACATAGCAGGTGGGCAGTACGCGGCCGTCGGGCCGGTGGAACACTAGCCCCTGGCGCACCCGCCCCTCCACCCGTACCCCGCCCTCGTGCACCGCCCAGTGGTGAGCCCTGCAGAGCAGGATGAGGTTGTCCGGGTTCGTTTCACCCCCTTTTGCCCAGTGCTCGATGTGGTGAGCCTGCAGGTGCCGCCTCCGGTTGCACCCTGGGAACTGGCATTCCCGATCTCGGCTCACCAGCGCTCGCCACAAGGGTTTCGACGCCCTCCGCGCCTTGCGCCCGATATGCAGAAGGTTCCCGTCATTATCCTGCGACACAGTCACGTGGGGCGCATCACACGCAAGCCTCCGGCACGATTCCGCGGGAATTCCACCCATAGACTCAAATTCACAGACCCCCTCATGGGACTGATCGGCAAGAACTGCCGAATCCACCTGAATCATGACCTGATAAGGCTCCCCTCGCTCGCTTTGGCAGAGTCCGTCACCCAGCGCGGCCTCTGCTAGTAGCCCCAAGGCGTCCACTCTCCTCTGGGTGAAGTCTTCTTGCTCCGGCGTTTCCACTGAAATGTGTACAGAGCGCTCCAAGCCTCGATCCTCCGAGATTCCCGCCTGCGCGGGAATGACGGACGTTGATGGCGTTTCCGCTGAAATGTGTACAGAGCGCTCCAAGCCTCGATCCTCCGAGATTCCCGCCTCCGCGGGAATGACGGACGTTGATGACGTTTCCGCTGAAACGTGCACAGAGCCCTCCAAGCCTCGATCCTCCGAGATTCCCGCCTGCGCGGGAATGACGGATGTCGGGGACGTTTCCGCTGAAACGTCTGGTCCGGTTTCCTTGCCCTCCTCTCCCCCTCCTCTCACATCGCCACTTTCTGTCGCACGGATAGAATCCATCGCAGCATCCAGCGCCTTCTCCAAGACAGCCGCCACCTCCCTCGGTATACGCCCCCGAATAACCACCATCCCGTCATTGTCCGGGTATATGTCAAGATATCTCTCCCGACGGTGTCGCTTTGCTTCCTCCTCATCCTCTCCCTTCGACGCCCTCCGGTAGGCCCGGACCAGACTCTCGACGTCAGATGCCGTCCCATTCTCTGCGATATACAGCAAATACTCCTCGTTCTGCGGGCTCGCGATGCGGGTCATGGCCCTCACTTTCGAGTAGCTAACCTTGCCCTGTCTGAACGTATCGCTGATCTTAGGCAACCCTTCCAAGGCTCTCGCCACCCGCACCTTCTCCCTGGCCGTCCCGATATCGATGCCTACTCTCCATGTCAGCCAGTGAGCCGTCGACTGGAACCCCCAACCCCATAACTCACGCCGGTCGAACTCAGCAATCGCCAGAAGCAGCCGGTATGTGGCCGCATCTATATGACTGCACATTTCCGCTATCTCATCCTCGAGCTCGTCATCCGTTCGGGGATCGAGCTCCGGATCAGAGCATTCGTGCATCCCTTTACCGGCCATAGCACGAATAGCATCCGTTCCTATCATGAGACCTCCACAAAGTGACAATTTGCGGCACTCGGGACCTTATCGTTTGAGACAATAGCAGTAGTGTTATATGGGCACCTAGAGTGTACTTCTCGTCGTGGCAGGATGCTGTTACCACTATACGATAACACCAATAACATGTCAACGAAAACACTACTATAACACACTATTTCTTTAACCGAATATCAATCCTATATGACTCCATGCCGATCTCCCCCAGAGACCACGTTGTCTATGAGTGGACCGAAGGACAGGGACAGGGCCCCGTAAGGTTCGTTGGGGCGAGTCACTATGCAGAGCACCGAATGTTCTTGGATGATTTTTCGCTCAACGCTCTTCCCGAAACGCTACCGTGGGGTTACGGATACGCCCCCGAAACCCTTTCCGTCCATGGCCACCGGGCTGTACATAGATCCGGCGCTCTAAACCTGCTGCAGCACTCCTCCTCCCGGCTTCGGCCGTCCTGGTGCTGAGGTTCAGGCCGACACGGAAACAGGAACCCACCGCTCTCACCAAGGTCTGATCGAGACATCCTGCTTGCCCCTTCCCTTGTCGTAATACCTGGCGGCCAAACGTTTGGGCCTATAGTAGAACGTCCTGTTGCCTTTTAGCATATTTTTGTTGACCCGCATCAGCACAGGGCCCTAGACTGATTCCTATGGAAGACACCTTCCCCAATCCAGAATACAGAAAAGGAGTAAGAAAATGGCAGACGATACGATGCTGCAACTTGCCAAGGATATGCTTGGCTACGACGACAAGCAGTGGAAGGCCTGGCAGAGCAACCCCCGGAACCTGCAAATACTCGAGAACTTCGAGGCCCTCCAGCAATACAAGATCGTGGCGGAAATAAAGAGCGCTTATGGATGTGCAGCGGGCCACAAGGCAGGCGACCGGATCGTCCTCGGCGGTGACGGCGCTCTGCTCTGCAAGGAGAATCCGGAAAAGGTCTGCATCGGCATTCTGTCCCCCATGAGCGGGCACGTCGGCGCAGCCATGGACAAGCTCTTCGACGCAATCCTCAAGGGGGAGGAACCGGAACAGGTCCCTATGAACAACTTCCACTGCATAGATGTGGGCGTCGACCACGGGGGCTGGGGCGAGGTCGTGGCCGAGGTGAAGATCGAGAAGGGCTGAGCATCCCCGGACAGATGGACTCCCCCACGGGGCGCCGGACAACCACTTCGGCGCCCCCGCCGTCGCTCTAACCCCCTGTATCTCTTCCAATAGTCATCTCTCCGAGAATCCACGTATCCTTTTCTCGCGGGTCAGAGTCCTTTATGACCCCCAAGACATCATATCTTATTGGGGATTGGGACAACCCTCACCAGGCATTGGAGCAGGTATGCGAGAAGATCAAACCCTGAAGATCATCGATCTCTGCGTCTCACTCGAGGAAATGGCCTCCAAGGCATTTACTGAGCTCTCCTCGCTCAGCGAAGACGACGAACTCAGGACCTTCTGGCGTGAGATGTCCGAGGACGAAGAACGACATATCGCTTTTTGGCAGAGGCTCAGAGAGATGGCCGAAGAGCGGAGCTTGCCGCAGCTGCTGGAAAATCCAGACCAGACCCTGGCGGAACTGGAGAAAATCAAGGAACGGACCACGGATCTCATGGACCGCTTCTCACGAAGTCGGAGCGTTCATGACGCGTTCGTCCTCGGTTATCGGATGGAATTCTATATGCTCTATTCGGTTTTCGAGATCCTGTTCCACAACCTGCGGTTCGCCACCGGGGAAAGAAACCCTGAAGAGGACTACGAGGCCCACATCAACCGGTTCGTACAGATGCTGACCAAACATGGCAAGATCACGCCGGAGCTGGAACTCCTGGGCGAGACACTGCAACACATGTGGAACGAGAACCGAAGGCTTACCCGCCTGTCCTTCTCCGACAGCCTGACCGGGCTGCAGAACATGCGGGGATTCATGACCCTGGCCAGGCAGATGTCCTACCTCGCTCTCAGGAACAGCAGAAACGTCGGGATCATGATGATCGATATCGATGATTTCAAGCGCATCAATGATCGATACGGGCACCAACGGGGCAACGCGATCCTCAAGGCCGTGGCAGACACCATCAAGGGCAACCTGAGAAGATCGGATGTGGTCGGAAGATACGGGGGAGAAGAGTTCATCACCTTCCTGTTCGAAACGGACGGATTCGGAAACAGATGCATCGCCGAGAAGATCAGGGGATCCATCGAAAAACAGACCCCTGAAGGAATCTCGCTAACAGTCAGCATCGGCGCCGCAGATGGAGAGATCGGTCCGGAGGTGGACAAGGACCTGGAGGGGCTGATCGCCAGGGCCGACACATGTCTGTATGCAGCGAAGCGAAAAGGCAAGAACAGGGTCGTCTGCAACGAGCTGCCGTTCGAATCATCACAGGCGCTCTAGGCAGGGGGCCGTCTATCTCACAGACCTAACGAAATCGTCTCCTGAGGATGATCAACCCGAGGAATGCCAGGGGTAGGGCTATCATCAGGCTGTTGAATGCTGAAGAGTTGTTCGGCTGACCACCCGCAGCCATGGACGCCTGGGCATCCGCTGCGGTCCACTCCTCCCCCGGGATGTCCTCTTTATGCACCCAGAGCTCGGTTCCGGTGGCGGGTTCCGTGGCGGCGAAGAACAGCATTCCGTGCACGCTGGTGAGTCCCCACGGGAATGACGTGCCCGGGCCTGGCCAGATGTCCTGTACCATAACTGTACCCGGCTCGCTTCCGTCGCTCTTCCACAACTCAGAGCCGCTCTCGGGCGTGAAGGCCACAAAGAACAACGTTCCGTGCAGATTCATCAGATCTCTAGGACGAGACTCCGAATTTCCCGGCCGGATATCCTTTACCATGAACGAACCCTCGTGGGTGCCGTCACTTCTCCACAGTTCCTCACCGTCTGTATCGTTTGAAGCGCTGAAGAAGAGAATTCCGTTTACGTCCGTCAGATACTGTGGATAAGAGCCGTATGATCCTGGCCAGATGTCCCTGACCAACACTGTCCCGATTTCGGTCCCGTCACTCTTCCACAGCTCTTCCCCATTTGTGTCATCCCTGGCTACGAAAAACACGGTGCCGTTCACATCCGTGAGAAAACCAGGGTAGGATCCTGATGGGCCCGCTCGAATATCTCTGACCATAAGGGTGCCGGCCTCGGTACCGTCGCTCTTCCAGAGTTCTGCACCGTTCGTCCCGTCGTCCGCGGCGAAAAACAACACACCGCCTACTTCGGTCAGGCGGTCAGGAGCAAAGGAGGGCGCCCCTGTCGTGATTCGTTTGACCACAACCGTTCCCGCCTCGGTGCCATCACTCTTCCACAGCTCGTAGTCGTCGCCACTGTCGCGCGCAGTGAAGAACAGGGTACCGTCGACATCCACCAGATCTTCCGGGGATATGTCTTTAACCCGAACGGTTCCAATCTCGGTCCCATCGCTCTTCCATAGCTCATAGTCCGATTCGCCGACTGTGGAGATGAAGAAGAGCGTGCTCCCAACACTGGTTAGATACTCTGCGGCAATCTCTTTTACCAGAACCGTCCCCACCTCGGTGCCATCGCTCTTCCAGAGTTCCCACCCGGTGGTGTCCTTGGCGACCGTGAAGAATAACGTCCCGTTCACATTCTCCAGTTCCTCAGGCGAGCACTCTTGTATCCGGAAGGTTCCGGCCTCGGTCCCGTCGCTTCTCCACAAGTCTGCCCCGTTCGTTCCGTCATAGGCTCTGAAGAAGAGCTTCCCAGCTGCTTTGGTCAGGTGCCCAAGCCCTGCAGATTCTGTTTGTGTTCTGATGTCCCTCCCTCGAACCGTACCCGCTTCGGTCCCGTCGCTCCTCCAGAGTTCGGCTCCGTGTACCCCGTCATCCGCCCTGAAGAACAAAGAGCCGTCCACCGCCGTGAGGTCACCCGGCAAGGAACCCGAGGCTCCCGGATAGATGTCTGCTACCAATGTCGTCCCGGTCTCCGTCCCGTCGCTCCGCCATAGCTCTTCGCCGTTCAGCTCGTCTGTGGCCTGGAAGAACAGCGCATCGCTCGCCGCGACAAGGAACTCCATGTCGGAACCCAGCAGGCCGCTTCTGATGTCCTTGACCAACAGTGTGCCGGCTTCGGTCCCGTCGCTCTTCCAGAGTTCCCTGCCGACCGTATCGTCCCGGCCCGTATAGAAGAGCATTCCATTCACTACGGTCAGATCCATGGGGTAGGAGCTCGAGTACCCAGGTACGGTGTCGGCAACCAGGACCGTGCCCACTTCGGTCCCGTCCGATTTCCATAATTCGGTTCCATGAATGCCGTCATTGGCTGCGAGGAATATCGTACCGTCTACGTTGGTGAGATAACCCGATAAGGAAGAGGAGGACCCGTTTCTTATGTCTTTGACCAACACTGTGCCGGCCCCCGTCCCGTCGCTCTTCCACAGCTCCCTCCCATGTGTGTCGTCGTCTGCCGAGAAGAAGACCATCCCCCCAACAGCAACCAGGGACAAGGGATAAGACTCTAAGAGCCCCGAAGCAATGTCTTTTACCAGAACCGTCCCCTGCTCGGTCCCGTCACTCTTCCACAACTCATCGCCATGTGTTCCGTCATTAGCAACAAAGAACAGTGTACTCTCCACGGCGGTCAGAGAATCCGGATAGGAAGGCATTGGACCTGTTCTGATATTCTTGACCGGAAGGGTACCCGCTTCGGTCCCGTCGCTCTTCCACAACTCATCATTGTCCACAACGAAGAACAGAGTGCCGTTGACCCCCGTAAGATGAGAAGGATCCGCGTCCTCGGTTCCCGGTCGAATGTCCTTGACGAGCACCGTGCCGGATTCTGTTCCATCGCTCTTCCATAGCTCCATGCCGTTCGTGCCATCATCGGCTCTGAAGAACAAGGTACCGGACACTTCGACCAGAGAGCCAGGATAGGAGCTCTCGGGTCCCGGCCGGATATCCTTGACCAGGACTTCGGCACCTCCGATCCCTTCACGTTTCCACAACTCAGCACCGCTCACGCCGTCACTTGCAGCAAAGAACAGGGTGCCTTCCACTTCCGTCAGATATATAGGATAAGAAGAGGTCGTAATCGTATTGATGTCTTTGACGAGACGGGAGGCACCCTGAGCCTCTTTGCCCGGAAGCAAGAAGGCCAGGAGCACCGACAGCATGGGAATCGCTCTTTTCATGGGCTCGCCCCCTAGGCCATTCCGTTTGGAGCTAGATATTCTAATATAGAGAAATTAGTTCTAGATTGCAAGGAGAGGAAATCCGGGGTTTTGTGAAGAATCCTACCCAGTGGGCCTGTGGTGCCGACACCATGGGAGGAGCCCTCCTGAACCGGTTTTGACGAGAATCGTCGCCATTGCTCAGCACACCGGATCAGTCTTCCTGTTTCAGGTACTTCTCCGCGAAGGCTCGGGGTCGAATGACTCGTACACCACCATGCCCTGTTTGCGGCGAGAAGATGCCGGTCTCCACTGATGATGTGTTTGGCTCCGGCGGCCACCGCACAATGAATGAATTTGTCGTCATCGGGATCGGAACAAATCTGCACTGCCCCTATCGTATCCTCAACAAGTATTGATATGTTGAGGATGAGAGCAAGGAAGTGCTGAAGATCTGGGTTGGGATGTCGTTTGCTGAACTGTGAACCGACCCGCGAGTACTCCGCGAAGATTTCAGGGGACACGGCCATCTCGCAGTGACCAAAAAAAACACGCATCCAGAATTCGAGAAGGGATCCCTGAAAAGAAAACGCCTGAGATGAAGACGTTCGTGTCGATCACAACTCTCACTTGTTGCGACCCCTGACCTTCTTCACGGCCGAGTCAATGTCGGAGCGACTGAGTCCAGCCTCACGCACCTGCCTGCGAAGTCGGCGCTTCAGTTCGTTATAATTATCTATGGACGGCGGGGAGATCAACTTGAGCATTAGGACATCGCCCTGTCCGATGACCACGAACTGAGATCCCGTCTTCAAGCCGAGTTGGTCTCGGATCTTCTCCGGAATCACAACCTGACCTCTGGAAGACATCTTGGTTGTAGCCACGGTTTCTGACATAATCTACTCCCTCCACTAATCTTACTGATAAGATTGTTGCACGAATAGAGAGCCGTTGCAAGTGTATATTTCAATTGTAGAGAAATTCGTTCTAGATTCCGGGGCCATGTATCTGCCCTTCTGTGAAGAATCCTACCCAGCGGGCCTGTGGTGCCGACACCATGGGAGGAGGAGCCCTCCTGAACCGGTTTTGAGGAGGAACGTCGCCCTACCCCTTCAACCGCCTCGACTCGCTGCCAGGGTCGTTACACATTCCACCGCGAGGTCGAACGGGGCACCCCACACCCATTCTCCGTGACCGCATAGTGGAGCATGCGCTTTCTTCCCTTTGGCATCCTTTTTGCGCACGTTCACGAAGAAACCAAGACAAGCAAACAAAGGAGCCACAGAGCTGCAATGCTACCACAGAAGAAGCCCCAAGATGCCTCTCCTCCAATGGCTGTGCCAATCCTGAGCGCGAAAGAAATCCTCGGCCGCCTCCACCCTCCGTGCCGGGGGTTGTTTCCGGTGATTCGGTTCGTGTTCCAGTCCGATGGTAAGCGCCTCCGACCACGCCTTCTCTGCCTCTCTGCCCAATTGATCGACGGGGCGCCACCTCACCTTGCAGAGGCCGCAACCCTTGTCGAGGCACTCCACAACGGGACCCTCCTTCACGACGACGTCATGGACCGCGCAAGAATCCGCCGCAACCGGCCAACGGTCAACCGTCTCTGGGGGGATGGCGTCGCCATTCTTGCAGGGGATTACCTTCTGGCGTCCGTCATGGACCTTGCCCTCAGGACCCAGAACGCCGCCATCCTCCCTCTTGCCGTTGAGACCCTGATACAGCTCGTCGAGGGTCAGATGATGGAACTCCAGAATCAGGGCAACCTTACGCTTACCGAACGCACCAGTATCGCCATCATCGAGAAGAAGACCGCCTCGCTCTTCGCCATGGCCTGCAAGCTGGGAGGTCTGCTCGCACGCGGGAAACCCGACCAGGTCCACGCTCTCGAGATCTTTGGTCTTCACCTTGGCGTTGCCTTCCAGTTGCTCGACGACATCCAGGACTACCTCTCCGATCGGGGCCAGACAGGAAAAGAACCCGGTCGTGACCTGGCGGAAGGCAAAGCAACCCTCCCAGTGCTCGTTGCCTTCAGACAGGCGGGCACGAAAGACAAGAAGAGGATGCGGCAGATCTTCTCTGACCCTCAGAGAGCCAAATGCCTCAGGGAGTTCACTGCTCTTGTGGAAGACTATGGCGGCTACTCCTACGCCCTGCGAGAGGCGGAAACCTGTCTGGAAAAGGCAGTGTCGTCACTTCAGAACTTCCCTGACTCGGAAGCGAAGACCCATATCGAGCAGGCAGCCTGGAAGTTGTTGAGGGAGAACACCCCGACCCAGTACAAGGAAGCAACCGGCTCCTGCGTGGGAGAAAGGAGAAGCGTCTAGGGATGGCAACCCGAAACCGTTCCATAATCCTCGTCTCTGTCCTCTGTTTCTGGTACGCACTCTGCGGATGCGGCACAGAAGGAGTCAGGCCACAAACGAGTCAGACAGAAGACCCTGAGCCGTCCTCGTCCTGTGCATCGCTCGAACCGCTCGTTCTTCAGCCCCCTCTGACAGGGGGAGAGTTTCATTGTCTCTGGTGCAACCGAAAGTGGACGTGGGCGATGCCCGTAGACCACAAAAGCCCATTCATTCTGGTCGCCCTGAAGTGTGAGCGTCTCCGTTCGAGAGCGTACCTCGAGCTGCGGGACGCGAATGCCTCGGTTGTATGGCAGCGGGAGATCGAACAGGGAGAAGATATGATCCACTGTTTGCAGCCCGCAGAAATTCCCAGCGGCCCCTTCACCATCCATCTTCGTGGAACACGTGAATTCCTCATGGTTCGTGATCTCATCGAGGAGTTCCGCGGCAGTGTCTACTTGAAGGTCTTTGACGAACGGGGATACCCGCTGGAGGGTCCTGTCTTTTGAACCCTATTGCGGAAACAAGGATGACCTCTCACCCAAGGGCCACAGAACACCTGTCGACCCTCCACGTTGCCTACTCATTCGCATGCGGTCTGTCCTGTGCTCATTGCATCTTCCGTTGCGGTCCCGACGTACTTCGAACCATGGGCCTCGCGGCAGCAAAGACCTACATCGACCAAGCCGCCCGGGTCGGCATTCGGAAAATCGTCTTCACCGGCGGGGAACCTCTGTTCCATCCGGGGGAACTCCGGGGATTGATCCACCATGCCGCTACGCAAGGAATGCAGTGTGCTCTGATGACGAATGCGTTCTGGGCATCATCCAGAAACCGCACGGAGGTTTGCCTCATCGAACTCCGGGACCTCGGACTTCAATCCATAACCTTGAGCACGGACCGGTACCACTTGCTTGCGGTTCCGGTCGAGAATCTCCAACGGGCCCTCGACGTGTCGGGTAAAATCGGGCTTCAGGTGGCCGTCAAGATCGCGCGATTGCAGCACGACCCGATCGCCGAAGGTCTGTGCCGGGATCTGTGCGATTCAACCACGAGAATTCTCGTACAGGATATCTCTCCCCTGGGTCGGGCCTCATCCTTGCGCCATGCAGTACGCCTGAGGCCCTCATGGACCTTCACTGGGCCGGGATGCTCAACACCACCCGTACTCCTCCCGAACGGAAACCTCCTGACTTGCTGCAACCTGCCCGCACGGGACCTGAAAGTCACAGACTTCCCCCTGGTGCTGGGGAACATCAGAGAGGAATCACTGGCGACTCTCCTGAGAAGACGTTCCACGGATCCCCTCCTGAATACCTTGCGCTCCCGCGGCCCCAGCACGGTGCTCACGCTCCTCGCCCGACATGCCCCACAGACCAGGGTGTCGAAGAAGGCTGAATATCACAGCGGTTGTGACCTCTGTTTCCGTCTCTTCTGCAGGACGCAGGACAAACGGGTGCTGTATGCAGCGCTGGAGAATCCGTTCCCCCTGGAGCACCCGGGATCAGGAGCCGCAGCATGAGACCCAGCTCATACATCATTCATGTTCCCTTGTCGGACACAGACACGGTGCTGCTGTTTCACGGCTACTCCGGCGCGGTGGACCTCGTCTCTTCGCGAATCGCCGCGCTTCTCTTGGATCCGAGTGCTTCCAATGGGAAATTCAAAAGGTCGCTAACCGCGGAAACGCTGAATCATCTCATCGAAAGAGGATACCTGACCGCCAAGTCGGCCCAATCCGAGCAAGCTTACGTAATGGCACTGGGCATGCGCGTGCATGCGGTCATGAGAAAGCACGCTTCCCCCGGGTTTCTCGTCATTCCCACCTATTCCTGCAATCTGCGCTGCACGTATTGCTATGAGAAGGATCTTCAAGCCAGAGAGAGCTCCTGGCTGGAGCGGCGCATGTCGAACGACATGATACAGGCCCTGTTCGAAGCCATGGAGAGGGTGGATCTATCAGCGCGTCGCCAGAAATGCCTGACCTTCTATGGAGGGGAACCCCTGCAGGAATCCAACCGGACGGTTGTCCGACTCCTGCACGAAAAGGCCTGCGAAAGGGGATTCCGACAATTCTCCGCAATCACGAACGCAGTGGACTTGCACCACTACACCGACATCCTGGGACAGGACAAGGGGATTTCGTTTCTTCAGGTAACGATGGACGGCCCCCCTTCGGTACACGATGCCCGGCGCCGGCTTGCTGACGGAGGCGGAACGTTCGAACGCGTCGCCAGGAACATCGATCTGGCATTCATGAAAGGCACCCGAGTGTCCGTCCGGGTGAACGTGGACCGCGAGAACGCCGATCAGGTCCAGTGGTTAGAGGATTTCTTTCAAAGGAGAGGGTGGACGCAACGCCCCCTGTTTCGCGCCTACTGTTCGCCGGTTCATGGAGACGTTTGCGGCAATCAGCGGGTTGACGGCTTCGCGTCCCACCAGAAGATGTGCCAGGCCATTCGAGGGGATGCCAAGGGGTGCAGGAGCACGGAAGAGGCTCCCCATTTTCAGATCGACCCGGTCACCTATGCCGTCCAGAAGAGGATCCTTGCCCATCTGTCACAAGAACAGGACCTCCCGTTCTGGCGAACCGCCTTCTGCGGGAGCAATATGGCCATGTACCTCTTCGACCCCTTTGGAGACATCTATCCGTGCTGGGAAGTGATCGGCCACCCGGAACACCGGATCGGACAATATGGACCCGGACTCCTCGAAGTGGACTCGAAGGCTGTCCATCGATGGCATCACCGGAGCGTGGTGCGGATTCCGGCCTGCCGGTCGTGCCCGTACCTCTTCTTCTGTGGGGGTGGATGCGAGGCATTGGCGCTCAGATCGACTGGCGACTCGAATCAACCCAGTTGTTCCGAGTTCCCCAAACACTTTGGTGAAGCCGCCCTGAAAGCTTACCGGGAATGGACCATCCGGCACGACAAGAAGACTTCTCTCACAGGGAGTTAGAAGGCTTGGAAGCATCCCTCGATCGCGAGATCCTGGCAGAAGGCGCTGCAATACATCGCGGCATTCGCGAATGGAGGGCACAATGGGCCGCTGAGCTTCAGCAGTTCGACGGTTCGAGTGAAGGAAGCGACGGCCTTCAACCCACACCCTGCTCCCGACGCTTCCCCTCACCTTTGCACGCATACTATCCTTTCCTCTTTCACACCTGTTTCCCGGAAATTCCCGTCGAGACCGTCCGGGACCTCGCCCTCGCTGACAGACTCTATACCGAACACCTGCTCACGTACGATCGAACTCTGGACGGTCAGAAGCCGATCGAAGCGGTGGCACTGTTTGGGGCCCAGATGGAACACATGCAGTGTCTGAAACGAGTGTATGAGCTCTTCCCACTTGGCCACTCCTTCTGGGAGTGCTTCTACGATGGCTACTTCCAGACCTGGAAGAGTGTCCGTGACGAGAAGCTCTGTCACACCCATCGGATCGGGCCCTATTCGTTTCGTCGTTTTTGTGCCCTGGCGAAGGGAAAGACGGCTGTCCTGCGATCCTTCACCCTGGCCCTTGCCTTTCTCACAAACCGGACAGAAGAGCTTCCTCGCCTGTCCGCCGCGCTGGACCGACATCACATAGCCCTGGTCCTGATCGACGACCTTGAAGACTGGCGGCAGGACTTCGAACGCTTCAACTTCACGTACCCCCTGACCCGCCTTCTCCAGATGGAAGGACTCACGCAGGAAGTTTCCTCCGGAAGCCCTCCCTCGCCCGAACAAGTCGGCCGACTCCTCTACACGACCGGCCTGATGGAGCAGCAAATCCGGCGGGCTGAGTTCTTCTTCAGGAAATCGAACGAAGCCGTGGGGTCCCTGCCTCTCCCCCTGTGGAGGGATTTCAACAAGGGATTCGAGGAGCGTTGCCGGGCACTTCGCCACGACCTGGCAGAGATTCGCCGTCGAGAAGAAGTCCGTTCCCGAATGCGAGCCTCCCATCATCGATCGAATCGAATCGCCGACAGCATACGATCCGGAATACGGTTCCTGACAGCTTCTCATTCCCGGGAGGACGTCTTCCGTGCCTTTCGATCGCCACACACCTATATGTGTCCTTCGAAATCGCTTGCACCCTCGCGGTCCATCACCACTCTGATCTTCAGGTCGCTCCGGTCCGTTCAGGAACCGGATCCCGGCTTGATGTCTCTCCTGGACTCAACGTCCGATTGGCTCAGCAAAGCCCGTGCGACGCCCGTTCCTCCAGGCCTACCCGCCCGGCTCGAACGCGCCTTTGATCCCCTCCCCACGGACCCAGAGGCACTGTCCGGGCTCGACTCTGCATTCGCACCCGGGCACGGACCACTAGCGGACGGTCTATACTGGGCCAACTTCCTTTACTCCTGCTCTCTGCAAGGGTTCCGTCCGCCCAAGTTGTACACGTACGTACTAGACTGCATTGTCCGAGAAGACTACAACCCCTGGAGCTTCGGTGTCTCTTTCGGACCAATCTCCCCCGTATGGACAAAATACGCCACCAGACCTCTCCTGCCCCTACTCCTGTTCTGCCTTTCCCTCGGAAACCGGGTCCCACGGGAGGCCATCCAGAACTTGCTTCTCGGGCCTTACCGAACAACCGGATCCTGGAACAACACAACCGAGACCGCCCTGTCCCTGATTTGCCTTCTGCTAACGGAATACGAGGGTCCCGAAATCATGCAGGCAGTTGCCAGGCTCTCCGACTCTCAGGAATCGGACGGGGCATGGGCTCCCAACGCGATCTATCGCGAAGGGAAGACCTACTACGGGAGCAAGGAGCTGACGACGGCCTGGTGTGTGGAGGCTCTGAGTCGCTATCACGGAAGCATTGCACACGCGAAGGGAACCAATAGGTGACGAGGTGAACATACCCACGGGCTTCACCGGGGCAACGCAAACCCCAGAGAGGACCCATCGCTATCTCGAGGGCGAGGCCGTCCGTGTAGCCCGTGGCATGGCCTCGTTTCGAAACGAGCGTGTCCGCCGCCTCTCCGAACCGTCTGCAGCGCTGGCGATGCGCGAAGATTCCAGGGACTCACAAAAACCTGCGCAGAAGAACGGTGGGGCGGGCTTCTCGCCCTTTTACTACTATCCCTTTCTCTTCGCCACCGCGTTTCCGTCCGTCAGGGCTGATGCACTGCACACTCTCGCTCTGGCAAACCGCATCCTGCTTGAAGCGATCCTACTTGTCGACAAGAAGATCGACGAAGGCAGACCGTGGACGCCAGCGGATTTCTACCTGATGGATGGTTACTTCCAGAGGGCCTTGGAGATGCTCATCCCCCTCTTCCCACTCGAACACGACTTCTGGCAAGGAACGCAGGAGTGTTACCTGCAGCATGGTAGGGCAATACTCAAGGAACAGGCCCGCCACCACGGCAGGCTCTGCCCTTACACCCGGGACGAGTTCTTCGAGCTCGCAACGGGCAAGGTTGCTCTCATCAAAACCAATCTGCTCGCCATGGGCTCACTTGCCGGCACTTCTGCAATCCTACCGCCGCTCATGGAGTCACAGGACCATTTCCTTGCAGGCTTTCAATGCTTCGACGATCTGCGGGACTGGAAGGAGGACCTGCTGCATGGAAACTTCACCTTTCTCCTTACCCGGGTTCTTTCTGAAGGGCCATTCCAGGGCAAGGTTCGTCAAGGCGATTCCATTCCACGTGATGACGTAGGACAGGTCCTCTACCACGGAGGGTTCGCTCAGGAACAGCTTCACCTGGCAGAGCAATACCTGCTGAGCTCGTTGGATACCGTGAAGGACATCCACGTGCCCAATTGGACAAGGAACGTCAGAGGATTCTTGCGTCACTGTAGGACCATGCGCCACGATCTCAAGGAGATCCGGAGAAGGACCACGAGGGGAGCCGAACCGAAACAGATCCAATCGTGTCTGGAAACGGCACTCGGTTTCCTGGTTCGTCCCACGTACCCCCTTGCCGGACCCAGCCTTGCTCAATCCGAAAACCCTTATATGAGCCCCTCCATCGACTTGACGCCCTCGCGATTCGTAGCAACCTATCTCCTGTCGGCACTATCTCCTCTGCAGAACATGGACTCGCGGTTGTCGAGGCTTCTGCGCAAAGCCTCCAATTGGCTTACAACCTCTTCCGAACGCCCCACGGATCCCTCCCTGCCAGCCGCTCTGGAGGAGTCGTTTCCCCCGTTGGTTACTGACACAGGAGCGTTACTGGAACTCGACGCAGATCTGGACCAGGGACTTCCGCAGCATCCCCGCGGTCTCTTCTGGGCTAATCTGCTGTCAATGTCGTCCCGGGTGAACGTCCGCCTGCCGAAACTCGAACAACTGGCCCGGGCTTCCATTCAACGAGCCGACTATACACAGTGGACCCATCTGGTCCTTCCAGAATCACACGAGACCTCCGATTACCAGGGGGTTTGTCACCCACTGCTGGTATTGCTCTTCTTCTGCCAGTATTTCGGCTCTGATCCGCTAGGGACGCCCTTACGCGAATACCTCCTGAGGAGGAACCGGGCCACAGGGGCATGGAACCATCCCACAGAAATCGCGTTGAGGGTCCTCTGTCTGATCTCCATAGGCTATCAGGGCAGCGAACTCTCCCCCGCGGTTGACAAACTCATCCGTACACAGGAGCCGAACGGTTCGTGGCCTCCAAACGCTCTGTACGAAGAGCAGGAGTGCTTCTACGGAAGCCGGGACCTCACAACGGCCTGGTGCCTGCTGGCGCTGTTCCTCTACCACTTGGGTCCCGGCCCGCCGCAGGTCACAAGGACCCCCCCGCCAATATCCGCGCGAGAGGCACCTGATCCGGGGATCGTCCTGCATAGCGGCCTCCCCGGTCGCTTTCTCAATCTGGCTCGATCCGCCCTGGATGACCTTCGCATCGCACTGGCTCCCCAGTGGCCCAACGAGTTCTATATCGGCAGCTGGGCTGGAATGCCACCACACTTCCTGCTGAAAACGGAGCAAGGGATCCTTGCCGGCATCAATACCCTCCCTCACAAACGAGGGAAAGCGCTGTCAACCGGCAACAGACAATTGAAGGTGGAAGTCCTCATGGCCACGATACTGGCCCGAAGGTGCCTCGAACAGGGCTCCTTGAAAGACCGCCTGGAGAGGATCTTCGTCGCTGGGCTCGCGTTGTCCATGGCAGGCAGGCTCTGGCCTGGTCTGTCACCGTGGAGGAGACTCGGCATGCGAAGACTCGACTGGTCGTGGTGCTGCGAACATGAAGCCTTTCTCTGGGAGGAATTGAGAAGGTTCCTACTCCATCCTTCTCGCGGAAACCCGGCTTTTGGATGGCTGCTCCCAGACCATCGTGCCTCCCCCACTCAGCCCATACCGGCCGGCGCGGCCCTGTTCCTGGGAGAGAGTCTTCTGGCAGAACCCGTGGCTCTAGACGACCCCTTTCAGAAGGTCAACGGGCTGCTCGGGAAGAGCCGTCCCGATATTCTTCGCACCTTCCGGCGGAAAGTGGGGCTCGAGAGTGATGAGAACGCGTTTTCATAGGATCGGACGGTGAATCGTCACAGAGACAGCTCTGGGGAAATTCTTCCCCTCTCGGCCATGGAGAAGGAGTATCTTTCACTGGAGGAACTGGAGGCACGTCTTGAAAACCAGCTGGCCGCCCTGCCGGCGGCCCTGGATGATGCTCACTGCCTCTATTATCTGTGCACCACCCGTTGCAGTGGAACGAAATGTCCAGTCTTTTGCGACTGCGATGTGGTAATGGACCTGGGAGGGACGGCAGATGTCCGATAAAAAGAAAAAGGAATGGTTACCCCTGGCGAAACCTCGCCATCACGGCATCCCCCTGGACGAACTCGAAAAAAGGCTCGAGATGCAAAGAGCAGCTCCCATCGAACCTGCGGTGGCCTGCTACACGGACTTCTGTCCGAGCGATTGCACGGCCTACTGTGTCTCCGGCTATTCGGGCTGCACGGACCTGTGCGCCTGCGATGGCGTCATGTGCGCCGCCGAGTGCGGGTCCCTGTGTGCGGTCGATAGTTGTCTCGTGGACATCATCTGACAAGGTTTTTCATGACGCGCGACAAGGTAGAGTCTTTGCGACAAGGATCCCTGAAGGGTATCTCTCTGGAAGAACTGGAGTACAGGCTCGAGATGCAGCGGCTCCCCTCATCGGAAGAGGAGTACTGCACGCTGAACGTTTGCACAGGAGATTGCGCCGAAGGGGTATGGTGCGCCGGCGGATTCTGTGCTTGCGACGGAGTGCTCTGTTTCTGCCATGGCGACTGCTCCACATACTGCTTTGACTATTGCCAGGACGGAGGAGGATGGTGACGAGGAGGAGCCCGAAGAAGGCCCCAGCCGTTCGACTCGAACAGATCTCTTTGAACCCGTCCCTTCTATCGGTCGAAGAACTGGAACATCGCATGGAGACTGCACTCATACACGGGAGCCACTCAGCCGTCTGCAACTGCCTGGGTACACTGTGTCAGTGTGACGGCTGGGATTGTGTCGAAGTCTGCGCATCGCACTGTCTGATCCACTACGCCTGATCCGCCCAGGAGCAACGATGGAGCAAGAGGTCGAGACACTGACGCGAGGACTGGACGAGGCCCGGATAAGCCTCGAATGGATGGAGCAGCGCCTTCAGATGCAATCCTTCGAGGGTTCCCTTGCCGACCCGTCCCTCTGCGTCTGGTTCGCCTGCACGGACGTGTGTCCGCCGGGAGGTTGAATTGTCTCAAGAGCAGAGGGCCGGTAAGAAATGGGTGACACCGAAGGATGCCACCGACGCTGGGATCCTCCAATGTTCACCTCTGCCGTTCGGCCTGGAAGAACTCGATGACCGACTGGAGGCGGCCTTTCTATCGATTTCGGAATTCCGCCCTGAGGAGGCCTGCATCTGGGCCTGTGCCTGTTTCCTCGTGGACGGGAGCGAGGAATGAAAGACGACCTGGATCAAATCATCGAGGAACTGGAGAGACGGCTCGAACAGGCGTGCCTGGAGTTCGAACCTTGCTTCGGTACTTTCTGCTGGCAATTTGCCTCGACCTACCTCTGTCCCGACGCGTGCGGCATGCATTGCCAACCCTTCCACGGATGCGATCCGTACTGTTATGAGTAGAACATCCGACTTCCCCCAACTACGGCCCGGGATCTCCACCGTGCCATTCTTCTCGAGCGCGACCGAGGACACCTATCTCATCCTTCTGCCGGACGGGAGATCCCTGCAGACAACACGAAAACTGCACCAGGTGATCATCCTCCTGGACGGGTCGCGGAATATCGACGAAATTGCAGAAAACCTCTCGAACCTCTGGAAACACACTATCCAACCGGAAGAGGTTCAAGATTGGATCGATCGATATATCGCACCCCACGATCTTCTTGTGCCCGACCCCTCGCAATCAGCCGCGGTCGGCTCAGCATCAACAGGATCTTCCTCCACGAAAGGAATCATGTTGGTTCCTGCCAGAGCTGCCCTCCCCGTTTCGCGGCGCCTGCAGGCTCTTGTACATCCCACCTGCTCTCTCCCCCTCCTCTGGCTTTCTGCGGGTTGTCACGGCCTGGTCTACTTGGGTCTTCATTCCGAAACAGGCCCAGGGTTCTTCTCCTGTCTCCCCTCATCTGTCTACCTGATTGCATACCTGCTCGTCTTCGTCTCCGTCCTTTTCCATGAATTCGGTCATTTGTCAGCGTGCACCTACTTCGACTGCCCCCACGGCGAGATTCGTATCGGCCTATACCTGATCTTTCCCGTATTCTATGCCAATGTGTCCCCCTCATGGCGCCTGAACCGCAAGGCAAGAGTTGTGGTGGACCTCGCCGGAATGTATTTTCAGCTCCTCATGACCATCCCGATCGCGCTGCTGTTCCAGCTCACGGGTGAGCCCCTCTGGCTCCTTCTCTTTCTCGAGCTCGATGCGATGATTCTATTCTCCCTGAACCCTTTCCTGCGTTTTGACGGATATTGGCTTTGTTCGGATTTGCTCGGGGTTCCGAATCTTCGTTCGCGCTCCCGGCTCCTCATCAAGTCACTATGCGATCGTCTCCTGCGAAGGGCTCCAGTGCCTGAGGCCCCCCTTCTCAAGATTCGGACCGGTGCGCGGATAGGGCTTGCCCTGTACGCGGTTGGGAGTTACGTGTTCGGAGGGCTGGTTCTCGTCTTGCTGTGTCGGTTTTTGCCCGCGCGGATTCAGGCACTGCCAGCGGAGGTGAGGAGGCTCGTGGACGACGCTGCCGGTGATTGGGCACGAGGGGATGTCTCCGGCGTGGTGGTTAGACTGCTGCAGCTTCTGTTTCTGTGTGCCCTCCTGTTCGGAGCGGGTAGGATGCTTGCCCAGGTTCTTCCGGCATTGGCGAGAGCGGGAGGAACCCTGCTTGCCAAGCTGTGCAGGCTTGTTGGGAAGAGTACGCGCTAGGGATACAGGGCGAGGGTCTCTAAAACGGAAGGCTCGGGAAGCTCGAAGACCACATTCATGTTCTGGACGGCCTGGCCGGAGGCACCCTTCACCAGGTTGTCGATCACCGAGATGACGCAGAAGGCCTCAGGGGGTTGATGACGCGTAGGTCCGAAAACTGCAGGAAATCCGTATCGGCCGAGTAGATCTCCCGGACTCCGTTCTCCCGCATCAGAACGACCGTGCGAATATCGAAGAAGAGATTACCGGCGGGATGACTGACTTCCGAAAGTACGTGCCGCAGAAGATCCCAATGTTTTTCTCCCGCCTGCAGGATCTGGAAATTGGGACTCCGGAGGAAGGGTGCCAGAAACCTCATTGCCTCGGACCAGATCAAAGGCCGATCGAAGACCTTCGGGTGTGTCGTCACGCGGAGGAATTCATACAGGATGCCTTCGGTAAGATACCAGGGCTCGGGGCCGGTTCCCACCTCATTGAGAAACGCCACGGCGGGACCGTGCTCTTCGGCATTCCTGTTTGCCGCGTAAAGGAGAATGTTGGTGTCAATGACACCCGCCATCAGGAATCCATCAAGGCTTCGAGAGCATTCCGGTCAGCTAGGTTCACTCGGGGCCGACCCATGGGAAACGAGCAGAGCTTGAAATCCTGCTTCTGTGTCTTCTTCTTCCGACGCGTGAGCCCCTCGACGAGTAGCTCGTTCACAACCTGAGAAAGCTGCCTGCCTTCACGGCGGGCCAGCTCCCGGACACCTTCGATACACGCGTCTTCCAGAATAAGGGTGGTTCTCTTCATATCATCTAGACATACAGCAGAATCATACAGATGTCAAGAACGAATCGGATGAACTCGGCCAGGGAGGAGATTCACGCCTGTCAGGTATACAGGGAGAGTCGACTCAGGGATAAAGGGCGAGGGACTCCAGACCGGAGGGCTCGGGAAGCTCGAAGACCACATTCATGTTCTGGACGGCCTGGCCGGAGGCACCCTTCACCAGGTTGTCGATCACCGAGATGATCAGAACCGTGGAGGAACGGGGGTCGTACCGGACCGACATTTCGCACCGGTTCGTGCCCCACACGTTCTTGGTGCGGGGAAGCTCGTCTTCGGGGAGGACCTGCACGAAGGGCTCCTGGTCGTAGAAGTCCCTGTAGATCCCGGTCAGCTCCTTGGTGTCCAGCTCCCGTGTGGGTTTGCAGTAGACCGTGATGAGCATGCCCCGGACCATGGGGATGAGGTGCGGCACAAATGTGACCGAGACCTTCTCTCCGGCCAGGATGGAGACCTCCTGCTCGATCTCGGGCGTGTGGCGGTGCCGCGCAGGGTTGTACGCCTGGAGATCTTCGGTGGTCTCGGAGAAGTGGGTACGCAGGTTCAGGGAACGTCCAGCCCCTGAGACGCCTGACTTGGCATCGATCACGATCGAATCGAGGTGCCCGAGCCCCTCCTGGAGGATGGGCGCCAGGGGCAGAATCGAGGCCGTCGGGTAACACCCCGGGTTGGCAACGAGCCGGGCACCGGGAAGCTGGGAGCGGTTGAGCTCGGTCAGCCCGTAGACCGCCTCGTCGAGGAGGTCCGGCGCCGTGTGCGTCATCTGATACCACTTGTCGTACGCCTTCGGGTCCTTGAGCCGGAAGTCAGCGCTCACGTCGATGACCTTGCAGCCGGCCTGGAGGAACTCCGGGACGATCGAGACGGCCACACCGTGAGGCGTGCACATGAAGACCAGGTCGGTGCCCTCGGCGGACGCCGCCTCCAGGGGTTGGAAGACCCGCTCCGGGACCCCGCGCAAATGAGGGAAGACCTCGTGCAGGCGTTTGCCCTCGTTGGTTTTGCCCGTCATGAGCCAGCTTATCTCAGCATTGGGATGGGTCGCCAGCAGCCTGATCAACTCGCAGCCCGCATAGCCTGCTGCACCTGCGATCCCCACCTTGAGCTTGGTCATCCCTTTCTCTCCCGCGATCCCTTCGTCTCCCTTGATTTTTGACTCTCTTCCATTCAATTATAGTGCATCCGGAAAAAAGTCACCCCATACTAGCGAAACCCATTCACCGGGGCAACTCCCCAGACAGCCCGACAGGCCTTCCATGATCCGTGAAGCGATTGCACACGTTGTCGAAGGGCAGCATCTCACTATGGAGGAGATGACCCTCACCATGGAGGAGATCACATCCGGCCAGGCCACCCCTGCGCAGATCGCCTCCCTGATCACTGCCCTCAGGCTCAAGGGAGAGACCGTGGAGGAGATCACCGCCGCTGCCCGGGTCATGCGGGAGAAGGCGGTCCCGATCGAAGTGGCCCGGGGGCCGGATGCGCCCGCACTGATCGACACCTGCGGGACGGGTGGAGACGGTATCCACACCTTCAACATCTCCACGGCAACCGCCTTTGTGGTCGCGGGCGCCGGAGTGCGTGTGGCAAAGCATGGGAACCGCTCCGTGTCCAGCGTCTGCGGAAGCGCCGATGTCTGCGAGGCCCTGGGAATCAACCTGGATCTCTCCCCGGAAGAGGTGGCCGGCTCGGTGGATGAGAACGGCATCGGGTTCCTCTTCGCCCCTGCCCTTCACGGTACGATGAAGCATGCCATCGGGCCGCGCAAGGAAATCGGCATCCGCACGATCTTCAACATTCTCGGGCCGCTGACCAACCCGGCCGGAGCAGAGGTCCAGATCCTCGGGGTATTCCGAAGAGACCTGCCCGCGGTCATGGCAGAGGTGCTGGGCCAGCTGGGGTGTCGCAGGGCCCTGGTCGTTCATGGAGAAGACGGGATGGACGAGATCACCACGACCGGGAGCAGCCACGTAGCCGAGTGGGTGGACGGTCGGGTTCGGCAATACACCGTGCACCCGGAAGAGTTCGGGATCCCCGTGGGCACGACCGCCGACCTCCTGGGGGGCGACGCGGAAGAGAACGCCCGCATTATTCTCGACCTTCTTAAAGGAAAGAAGGATAGAAAGCGAGACATCGTCCTGTTGAATGCCGGTGCGGCCCTGTACGCCGCAGGTTCTGCCGATACGATCGAGAAGGGAATCGAACTCGCCGGTCAGGCGATCGATGAGGGAAAAGCTCTTGACAGACTCGAGGCCATGATTCGACACTCGAACAGGCAGTAGAGCACACTCCTTTCCTGGGGGAGCGGGCATGACACAGCGTACTTTTCTCTGGCTGGTTCTGAGCTTTTTGCTGGGCATGGGTGTTGCCTACGGCCTGATCTTCCTGGACCGGCAGGCATCGATTCCGAGACTGGAAAAGACGGACATCTTCGAGGTGGTGGACTCGGACGGCACCGTGCTTCGACTCAGCTACGCGGAGATCGAACGGGAGCGGGAAGAGCTTCGTGCTTTGCGCGAAACACGCAACGCCCTTTCGAGGGCCGCGATGAAGAGGAAGCGGCCGGCTGCCCCACCGCGCGTCGATATTCCCGGCCTGCCCACCCCTGGATCGCCCGGCGCAGAGGCGGCGGCAAAGGCACCACCGAGCAAGGACCTGCGCCAGCTCTTCACCAAGATCTTCAGCCAGCCGATCATGAAGGACCTGATGGAGGCACAGGTCGTTCGAGAGGCCGGGGAACTGGCCGACGTCCTCGATCTCACGGACGAGCAGCTCACCTCGGTCGAGCAGGAACTGAAGATTCGGAAGCGTACTTTCCCTCCCGGCCTCCCGGGCTCCCCGTCCGAGAACGATCAGGAGGAACCCGAGACCAGCATCGAGGAAGCGCTTCAGGGAATTCTCACCCCCGAGCAGTTCCAGAAATACCAGGAGTACACCGAGCAGAAGAGCAACCTCGCCGGAAGCCCTGCCCTGGAAAGACAGCTCTTCGAGCTCGAATGGCGACTCCAGCTCACAGAGGAGCAGGAGGGCCCGGTGCAGGAAATCCTGAAAGAGCAGGAGACCCGGATGGGTCAGCTATCGCCTGCCTCACCGCTCGAGGGGGAGGCTTCGCCAGGGGAGAGGCTCGAGAAGCACCTGGCAAGGCGAACCGCCCTCAACAAGGAGACCGCAGAGAAGATGAAGGGAGTCCTCGAAGAGGACCAGTACGAGGTATTCTTGAGGTATCAAGTAGAAAGGGATACCGAAACACGCCTGCTCAAGAGTCTGATCCGGGAGGAGCGCGGAACGGCGGCACCGCCCTCTACTCCGTGAGCATCGTGGTCAGCTTTGCCACCCGTTTTCCGAGCTTCCTGGCATTCTCTTCCGTCTTTTCGTCCGGTTCGCCCACACAAGCCGTGCCGTAGTGGCCCGTCGCGTCCAGAGGGTCGCCCACAATGATCATGCCGTAGATCAACAGGGCCTGAAGGATCGACAGCATGGTGGTCTCTTTGCCGCCCGAGGCATCGCCGGCAGTCGCAAAGGCCGCCCCGACCTTGCCTTCCATCTTCTTGCGACTTCCCACGAACCGGTCCAGAAGATCCTTGAGAGGTGCAGCCATGCCTCCGAAATACACGGGAGATCCCACGATGAGACCGTCGCTTCCTTCGAATTCTTCGCGCGTGACCTCGGCAGTAGACCGGAGCAGGCAATCAACACCCTCAACCTCGCCCACCCCCTGGACAATCGCCTCGGCCAGCTTCTTGGTGTTACCCGAACGTGAATAATAGAGCACCAGGACGTGCATTCGATCCCCCCGAGCTGTTTCTTGACCTGGACCCGGTCTCGTGCGCCCCCGGGATTCCTTTCCGCGTCCTTATAGCACACTCCCGGCGCGGAATCGAGGAATTTTGTCACTACGCCCGCCCGGCTGAGCCACCTTGCACGGCATGGAGCCACTCCCGGATCGCCCCTCACCGAAGCGGGTGTCGGCCGAAGGAGACTACTTGAAGTTTCGGGTCATTAGATAAATAAAACTTAACACTTATGAGTATTAGTTAAAGTAAAGAGACGACGCCTTTCAGGCCTCTAGTCCACATCTCCGAGAAGTAGATCCCGCCCGAGGCGCCTATCGGCCGGCCCAGTGCGATGGCGCCTGCGACAATGTCCTATCTAATGAGCTTCACCCCATTTTCTGCCTATCGGTTCGTGATCTCTATTCCTAGTAGGAGTGCGGGAAAGGGGTCAGCGGATTTCCCTTGACCCGACACCAGATATACCATTAGACTACGATTCAGAACGACCCGGATCCTGCCCGAAAAGGAGTCATTTGATGGGAATCACCCGGTTCGCTGGCCTCTTATCTTGTGTAGCATTCGCGTTCGTGTGTCTTCTTGGCATTCCTGCGGCGGGGGTTCAAGCGCAGATCATGCAACCCTACCTCGTCTGGGAGTCCAGGTACAATCATCCGTACAGCGAGGACAAACCTTCCCAGGTCATCACGGACAACGCCGGTAGCATCTACGTCACGGGCATCGGAGAAGGGCAGACCGGAGGAAGCCCGGACTTCCTGACGGTCAAGTACGACTCATACGGCACCGAGGGCTGGAAGGCCCGCTACGGCTTGCTCACCTACGATTTCGATACTGTTTGCGATCCGAATTACCGCATGGCAACCGACACGCCCGTAGGTATCGGACTCGACGAGGCAGGGAACGTCTACGTCGGAGGTCTCTCCACCTACACCGTCACCTGCTACCAATACGGCACCCGGCGTGAAGACTACATGACGACGGTGAAGTACGATCCGGATGGGATTCAGGTGTGGGTGGCCCGCAACGCTGGCGAAGCTGCGGCCATGGCCGTCAACGAATACGGCGACACGTTCATGGCGGGCACCCACTACACGTACGACCAATACGGATACGAGACCAGTGCCTCCTACGTCACAGCCAAATTGGACACCTTGGGACAGAAACACTGGTCCGTTCGCTACGATGATGGCTCTAGCAGCCAACGCAACCTCGCGACCGATATCGCTCTGGGCGAGTTAGGATTGATCCACGTAACAGGCCGCAGCCTGGGAGAGGAGACCGGCTACGACTACGCAACGACGACCTACGGCCCGCATGGAACCGAGCTCTACGTCAACCGTTACGACGGCCCGGCAGGCGGGGACGACCTGGCCGAGGCGATCTTCGTTAACGGTCTGGGTGAGGTATTTGTCACAGGCTCGAGCGAAGGAGCCGGGACAGGCAGGGACTTCGCCACAGTCAAGTACAGCGCCCTGGGCGGCGAAGTCTGGGTCGCCCGCTACAACGGACCTGCCGACGGCCGGGACGAGGCGGTCTCGGTGGCAGGCGACCCGCTGGGGAATGTCTACGTCACCGGTACGAGCGAAGGCCTTGCGTCAGGGGCCGATATCGTAACGGTTGCCTACAGCTTCTTCGGCCATGAGGTCTGGAGACAACGCTACGACGGCCCGGCGAGCGGGAACGATTCAGCGTCCTCCGTCATCGTCACCACCGCCGGCGACGTGGTCATGACCGGAAAAAGCGAGGGCTCGGATTCGGACGAAGACTACGTGACGATCTGCTACGAATCGTCTTCAGGAGCGGTGCTCTGGACGGCCCGGTACGACGGCCCCGCCAGCACAGAAGACGCTGCAACTTCGGCTACTCCGGACGGGTCTGGAAACGTGATCGTGACAGGACACAGCCGCGGCGTGAAGACCGGTCCGGACTATGCCACAATCAAGTACGGCGCTGGCGGCAGCGAACTTTGGACGGCCCGCTTCGAAAACCCCGGCATGGGAGCGACCGCCGATACACCCTCTGCCATGGCCCTGGACCCCCTCGGAAATATCTGCGTGGCCGGGTCGAGCGCCGAGCCCGATTCGAGTGGCTTTCCTGTTCTATCCACATCCGACTATGCGGTCGTCAAGATCGACCCGGAGGGCAACCAACTCTGGGAGGCCAGTTACGACGGCCCATCCGGCATGGACGACATCGCCCGCGACATCGCCGTAGACACCATGGGAAACGTCCATGTAACCGGCGGCAGCGATGGGTTCGAAACCGGGGAAGACTACCTCACGGTGAAGTACGACCCGGCAGGCAGTGAGCTGTGGGTCGCACGGCACGATGGCCCTGAAAGTGCGGATGATGTTGCCGAAACCATCGCCTTGGACCCAGGAGGCAACATCTTAGTGACAGGTACCAGTGAAGGCACCGGGACCGGCGGAGACTACCTGACCGTCAAGTACGACCCGGCAGGCAGCCAGCTGTGGACTGCTCGGTATGATGGCGACGCCAACACGGACGAGGCGGTTGACCTGAGCGTAGATGCCGCAGGAAACGTCTATGTTACCGGTTGCAGTACACGCTCGGGAACGGACGAGGATTACGCAACCATTAAGTACGACCCAAACGGAAGCGAGCTATGGATCGCAAGTTACAACGGCCCGATGAGCCTAGCGGACAGGGCGAATGACCTGGCCCTCGATGGAGCCGGCAATGTTTATGTTACAGGTCGCAGCAGGGGCTCATCTGTCAGTTACGACTACGACTATGCCACCATCAAGTACGACGCCGACGGCAATGAACTGTGGGTCGCGCGGTACAACGGCCTGACGATCGACCGGCACTACGGGATTGCCCTTGTCGTGGACACCTCAGGCAATGTATACGTCACCGGCAGTAGCGGTGACGACGCGGCCACGATCAAGTACGATCCGGACGGCAACGAGCTGTGGGTCGCGCGGCGCCCCGCTGCCCATGGAAATCAGGACATCAGTGTGGCCGCCATCGCGGTGGACACGTCCGGATCCGTATACGTCGCAGGCAGAATCTTCTACTGGGGCACTTGGGGTCGTTCCAGCTCGAACATTCTGCTCCTCAAGTACGATACTCTCGGCAACGTGGAATTGGAGATCCTCTACAGCGGCCCCTACCCCATTCTGAACGCAGGGAGCAACGGGGTGGAAGACCTCTTGCTGGACCCCGGGGGAGACTTCTACATTGCGGGCTACAGTAGGCTTGAGAGCACATACGGCGATTTTGCCACGCTCAGGTACACCCACGACCTAACGTGCAACGACCCGGACGGGGACGGTTTCGGCGCGCCCTGGGGGCCCGAATGCACCTACTATGAATGGGACTGCGACAATTCCTATCCTGAGGTCAATCCGTATGACCGGGAGGACGACTGGGAGGAGTGCCATAACGGAATCGACGATGACTGCGACGGATTCGTAGATGCGACTGTAGAGTACTTGTACTACAGCTATATCTCTTGCCCCTGCGTCGACCAGGACGGCGACGGATACGGCGTCCCACCCGATAACGGGGGCTGCGGTTTTCCCGAGGAGGACTGCAACGACAACAATCCTCTGGCAAATCCCGCGGGGCTCGAAATTCCATACAACGACATAGACGACGACTGCGACGGCGATGTGGACGAAACGGACTGCTTCATCGCCACGGCCGCCTTCGGTTCGGAGATGGAGGGCAGGATCGAGGTGCTGAGGGACTTCCGGGATGAGGTCCTGATGGATCTTCCGGCAGGCCGGGCCCTTGTGCAGGCCTACTACGAGTTGAGCCCTCCCGTGGCGGAGTTCATCGCCCGGCATGGGTGGCTGCGGGCGCTCGTTCGAGCGCTCTTGCTGCCCCTAGTCGGGGCTGCGTCACTCCTCACTTGACCCGATACATGTAAATAATTGCAATATATTCAAATAGTTGAATAGAACATTTAAACTTTTCTATCATGTCTTGAAGGAGCTAAAGAATGACAAACCTCCGGTTCGTCCGCTCCCTGCTCGGTTCGACGATCGCGCTCGTATGTATGGCCGGATCCATCGGGGATGGGGCTTTGGCAGAAGAGCCGACACCCGGCCTGGTTTGGGAGGCCCGGTACGAATATGGGTACAGCGAGGATTTCGGCAAAGCTGTGGTGACGGATGAAGCGGGCAATATATACATCACGGGTTCCGGAGTCGGCCCGATGGGAACGGAAGACCTGGTTACCCTGAAGTACAACTCGGCCGGCGAACAGCTCTGGAAGACCTACTTCAACTACAACCATTTCAATGTGGAATGCTACCCAAACTTCGTACAGGCGGACGAGACCGCACATGGCATCGGCTTGGACGCTGCTGGAAACGTCTACGTACTGGGGACCACTTCGTACGGCTATTTCTGTCCCGTAAATCATTCATATTCTATCGACAACTTCTCTGTCGTGAAGTACGACCCCGACGGGAATCAGTTCTGGGCGTATTCCTTGGGATCCGAGTACACCCGACCGCATATGTCAGCCATGGCCGTGGATCAGGCGGGCAACGTGTATCTAGCCGGTTTCCAGCAAGACCAGATCTTTGCTACGTATAAGATCCCCGCAAACGGATCTTATGGTTGGTCTGTGTTGTACTACCCCCCCTCCGGATCGTCCGGCCGGGCGAACGACATTGCCTTGGACGTCCTGGGCAATGTCTACGTGACGGGTCGCAGTTTTGGGGGCGGAACCGGCTACGACTTCACCACGATCAGGTATGATCCGGAAGGGAACGAAGTTTGGGTCGCTCGCTACGACGGCCCCGACAGCCTTAACGACGAGGCATCGGCGATATTCTTGAACAACCTGGGTGAAGTATTCGTCACGGGATCGAGCGAGGGAACCGGAACAAGCAGCGATTTCGCCACGGTCAAGTACGACCCGGACGGTAATGAAGTCTGGATGGCACGCTACAACGGCCCGGCCGACTCGACCGACGAGGCGGTTTCCGTCGTAGCGACCGGCCTTGGCAATGTGTTCGTAACGGGTACGAGTGAGGGCCTGGGATCTGGAAGCGACCTGGTGACCGTCAAATACGGCTTGTTCGGCGGCGAGCAATGGGTCGCCCGCTACGACGGTCCTATCAGCGGAGCCGATTCGGCGGCTGCGGTCACGGTCTCCACCTCGGGGGATGTGGTTGTGACCGGGAAAAGTGAGGGTACGGACTCGGACACAGACTACATAACCATCTGTTACCGGCCCTCTTCAGGGGCCGAATCGTGGAAGGCACGGTACGACGGCCCCGCGCATCGAGAGGACACCGCCGCATCACTTACCTCGGATGCACTGGGCAATGTGATCGTCACAGGCTCCAGCAACGGGGTAGATACCGGCCCGGACTATGCCACCATCAAGTACGGGCCGACTGGTGGAGAGCTGTGGACCGCGCGAGTGGCCAACTCTGGAGCGAGTAGGACCTATCGGCTGGAGCCGGCCGCCATGGCCCTTGACCCATGGGGAAACATTTTCGTGACCGGCAAACTCGAGGATGGTTCGCTCTACGTCCCGGACGCCTACGTAACGACCAAATACGACCCGGACGGCAGCGAACTCTGGTCGGCCGAACACAGCAGTCTCGACGGGGATAGTATTGTCGAGGATCTGACCATAGATGCAGAGGGTAACGTACTCGTCACGGGCTCCCTGGAAACATCTCATCAGGACCCTGAAGCCTACGTGACGGTCAAATACAATCCGGACGGCAGCGAGCTGTGGGTAGCAGAGTACGATGGTGCTGAAGGCGAGGAGGACGCTGCTGTCTCGGTCGCCGTGGATGGAATCGGCAACGTCCACGTGACTGGCTACAGCGAGGGAGACGGAACGGGTTGGGACTACGCCACGGTCAAATATGGCCCGGACGGCGGAGAGCACTGGGCCAGGCGTTACAACGGCCCCCTCGATTCTACGGACTTTCCGGCTTCCATTGCCGTGGATTCTTGGAGCAACGTGTATGTGACGGGCATAAGCAGGGGAAGCGGCACCGGTTACGACTTCGCCACGGTGAAGTACGACCCGAATGGAAACGAGCTCTGGGTCGCCCGCTATGACGGCCCGGCAAGCGAGGATGACGAAGCCGGGTCGGTCCTCGTCAACAGCCTCGGTGAAGTGTTCGTCACAGGATCGAGCGAGGGGGCCGGGACGGACAGGGACTTCGCCACGATCAAGTACGATCAGGACGGCAACGAGGCCTGGGTCGCACGATACGACGGACCTACCAGCGAAGGGGAGACAGCCGTCGGCATGGCCCTGGATGAAACCGGAAACGTCTATGTGACTGGCTGGAGTTACTACGCCGACTGGGACATCGGGACCGCCACGATCAAGTACGACCCGGACGGCAACGAGGTCTGGGCGGCAAGGTACGAAGCCCCTGGGGACGGGGTCCTTCCCAGCGATGTCTCCGTAGATTCCTCAGGATCGGTCTACATCGTAGGCACGATCGGCCACTCCGACCACTACATGACCGTCAAGCGCAGCGAGTACATCCTGTTGAAGTACGACTCCTCAGGAACCCTAGCATGGGAGGCGCTCTACGACGGACCCCACATCGGCCTCTGGGATGACGGCAGGGACCTGGCGGCGGCCATGGTGTTGGACGACTCGGGGGACATCTACGTGACGGGATACAGTGTACCCTTGGGCAGTGTTTTGATAAAGCAAATGACCACCCTCAGATTCACCCAGGCACCTCCGTGCATCGACTCGGATGGGGACGGCTTCGGAAGAATAGACAGCCAGGAATGCACGTATCCGGAGCGGGACTGCGACGACACGGATCCGGGTGTCCACCCGAGCAACTGGGAAACGGGCGACTGGGAGATGATCGACTGGGAGATGGACGACTGGGAGAAATGTCACAACGGCATCGATGATGACTGTGACGGCTTCATAGACGGTTCCTGGGTCTGGGTCGCCCTGAACTACTACGGCACGGCATTCCCTGTTGGATGCTACTGCTATGATGTGGACGGAGACGGCTACGGCGCGGATTATGGAGACCCTTCCTACTGGGCGGGATGCGCGTATCCCGGGGGGGACTGCAATGATTATGACCCTCAGGTCAATCCGGGCGACCCGGAAGACGACTGGGAGGAGTGCCACAACGGAATCGACGATGACTGCAACGGGTGGGTGGACACGGAGGATCCGCTCTGTACCTGCACGGACAACGATGGCGACGGCTACGGGACGCCCGAGAGCCCCCTATGCGTCCATCCCGAAGAGGACTGCGATGACACCGACCCCGAGGTGAATCCTGCCGCGGAGGAAGTCTTAAGAAACGACATCGACGACGACTGCGACGGCGAGGTGGACGAGACGGACTGCTTCATCGCCACGGCCGCCTTCGGTTCGGAGATGGAGGGCAGGATCGAGGTGCTGAGGGACTTCCGGGATGAGGTCCTGATGGACCTTCCGGCAGGCCGGGCCCTTGTGGCGGCCTACTACGAGCTGAGCCCTCCGCTGGCGGAGTTCATTGCCCGGCATGGATGGCTGCGGGTTCTGGTCAGGGCGCTTTTGCTGCCCCTAGTCGGAATGGCTCTATTTGCAGCCTAGCTGGAAACCAATATTAGCAATAATTATAAATATTTACAGAGAATATTTAAACTTAATTGTTATTTATTTCAGTGGTGGAAACATGGCAAATACCCGCTTCGCCCACTCTTTGATCTGTTTGACGATCGTGTTCGTGTGTCTCTTTAGATTCCTCGGGGGCGGAGCCTTGGCGGAAGAGCCAACACCCGGCCTGGTCTGGGAGGCCCGGTACGGTCACTCATACAGCGAAGACTACGCCAGGGCCGCGGCGACGGACGAAGCGGGGAACATCTACGTCACGGGCTCTGGTGCCGGACCGATGGGATCCGAGGACTTCGTGACCCTGAAATACGATCCCGCTGGCGTCCCGATCTGGGAAGCCTACTACAACCTCATGGACATAAATTCGGACTGCTACCCGAATCTGAAGCAGGGCGCCGATTCCGCGAAACACCTCGGGGTGGACGGAACGGGAAACGTATATGTGACAGGGACCACCTGGTACACATACTTTTGCCCCGTGAATCATTCCCATACCGTTTCAGGGACCATGACTGTGAAGTACAACCCCGAGGGAATCCAACTGTGGGAGATTGGCCATGGCGGCTTTCGTGAGGGGGAGCTGACCGCCACGGCCGTGGATCAGGCGGGCAACTTGTATATCACCGGTTACTGCACGTGGGGATGCAGTGGCTATGTGACGACCAAGTACAACACGCGCGGGTGGCCTGAATGGTCGGCCAACTACATGGGTATGCCGAGTGGCTACGAATATGCGACCGACATTGCCCTGGACGGGCTGGGCAACGCGTACGTGACGGGCCGCAGTCGGGGAGAAGGATCGGGATTCGACTATGCAACCATTAAATACGACCCGGAGGGAAACGAGCTCTGGGTTGCACGGTATGACGGCCCGGCAGCCGATTACGACACAGCTGAATCGATCTTCGTGAACAGTGTCGGTGAAGTATTCGTAACGGGATCAAGCGAGGGGGCCGGCACTGGGAAGGATATCGTCACCATCAAGTACGATCTGGACGGATCCGAGGTTTGGGCGGCGCGATATCTTGGTCCCGCCGATTCCCAGGATGAGGCGGTCTCGGTTGCCGAGGATGGTGTCGGGAGTGTCTTCGTTACCGGCACGGTTGATGGGGTCGGCTCGGGTCCGGACATCGTAACGATCGGTTACGATTCACTCGGATTCCAGATGTGGGAGCAGCGATACAACGGGCCTGCGGATGGATCCGACAGGGCCGTCTCGCTCACCGTGACGGGGGCAGGAACTGTGGTCGTTTCCGGCACCAGTGCGGGCGTGCCCTCGGCCGATGATTACGTCACGATCGGCTATGCATCATCCTCCGGAGCCGAACTCTGGGCTGTCCGGTACAACGGGCCTGCAAGCGGGGAAGATATGGCTGCATCACTCACACCCGACGGCTCGGGCAATGTGGTCGTGACCGGCTCGAGCCAGGGCGTGGAAACCGGACCCGACTACACAACGATCAAGTACGGGCCGGGTGGTGAAGAGCTCTGGACCGAACGATTCGTAAGCCCCTGGGTGGCCGGTGCCCGGTCACTCCCCAGCGCCATGCACCTTGACCCGTTGGGAAATATCTGCATTACGGGGAGCATCGACTCCAACGGCTACGGAACGGTCAAATACGATTCGGAGGGCAATGAACTCTGGACGGCGCAGTACGACAACCCGGTCGGCTATGAATATGCCCGGGACTTGGCCGTGGACACAGAGGGCAACATTCTTGTGACGGGACATACCAGCGGGCTCGAATCTGTAGAGGCTTATTTGACGGTCAAGTACGATCCTGATGGGAACGAACTCTGGGTCGCACTGTACGACGGAGCCGAAGGTGAGGAGGATGTCGCAGCCTCGGTAGCCGTGGATCCCAGCGGCAATGTATATGTGACGGGCTACAGCGAGGGGACGGGGACGTTTTCGGACTATATTACGGTCAAGTATGGCCCGGACGGGGAGGAACACTGGGTCTCCCGCTACGACGGCCCGCTCAGCTCTACGGACATCCCTGTTTCCATTGCCGTGGATTCATGGAGCAACGTGTATGTGACGGGGAAAAGCGGGGGAGTCGGCACCGGTTACGACTTCGCTACGGCAAAGTACGACCCGGAAGGAAACGAGCTCTGGGTTGCCCGATACGACGGCCCGGCAGGCGAGGGCGACGAAGCCGAGTCGATCCTGGTTAACGACTTCGGTGAAGCATACGTCACAGGATCGAGCGAGGGGGCCGGGACGAACAGCGACTTCGCCACGATCAAGTACGATCAGGACGGAAACGAGGTCTGGGTAGCACGATACGACGGTCCTACCAACGAAGGGGAGAATGCCGTCGCCCTGGCCCTGGATGGAACTGGGAATGTCTATGTGACCGGCTGGAGCTACTACGCCGACTGGGAGGTCGGGACCGCCACGATCAAGTACGACCCGGACGGCAACGAGGTCTGGGAGGCAAGGTACGAAGCCCCCGGGGATGGGGTCCTTCCCATCGATGTTTCCGTAGATTCCTCGGGGTCGGTCTACGTCGTAGGCACCATCGGTCACTCCCATCCGAACTACATGATCCTTCAGCGCAGTGAGTACATCCTCGTGAAGTATGACTCCGAGGGAAAAATGGAATGGGAGGTATTCTATGACGGTCCCTTCATCGGTGCCACGGATGACGGCCGCGACGAGGCGACGGCCATGGCACTGGACGACTCGGGAGACATCTACGTGACGGGTTCCAGTAGGCCGCTGGGTCAGGTCGGCTACCAGATGACCACTCTCAGGTACACGCAGGCACCGGAGTGCAGTGACCAGGACGGGGACGGCTACGGAGTGCCGGAGAGTCAGGAATGCCCCTATCCGGTAAGGGACTGCGACGATGCCGACCCGGACATCAACCCGGGCAACATGGAGGATACCTGGCAGGAGTGCCATAACGGCATCGATGATGACTGCGACGGTTTTCTTGATGCGACCCTGTTGAGCTGGTACCACGGCCTGAGCTGCACCTGTTACGACGCGGACTGGGACGGCTACGGTGCTGGATCCGATGACGGGGACCCGTCCTGGTGGGCGGGATGCCCTTATCCTGGTAGGGACTGTGAGGAATATCACCCTTACATCCACCCAAGTGCCCCGGAGTTGTGCGACGGCATCGACAACCAGTGCCCGGGAGACCCGGGGTACGGGAAGATTGACGAGGGGTGCCCGCTGGAGCTGGTATCACCGGAAAACGGAGCCGGCCTGACCGACCCGCCCACATTCACATGGCTGGGCGGTGAGAATGACCAGTTCTATGTCTACCTCGTGATACCCATCTATGGGTATGGATACTTGACATTCGTCATACCCACGGCTGACCGCGAAGTCGCTTTTCCCGCGGAAGCATGGCAGGACAAGACCATCCCGACCTGGTGGTGTGCCTGGAGGGTCCTGGGAGTGAGCACTTCCGTGGAGCCTCCGACCCTGGAGGCAAGTGAGCTCTGGTGGTTCCGGAAGGTGGAGGGTTAGGCCCTGGTGGCTCCAAACCGGATGCCCTGACAGAACTGCATGACAAATAAATACAATTAATACAAATATTTATATTCAACATCTCAAGTTTTAAATAAACTAGATTCGGGACAAAAAAATGCGCCCCGCAAGGCTCGTATTTCTCCTGTTGGCTGCGACAATCCCGTCGGTGTTGCTGGTTGGGATTCATGTGGATATCGCGCGGGCAGAAGAACCGCCCATCCTGGCCTGGGAGGCGCGGTTCAATCGCCCCTACAGTGAGGACCGCGCCCAGGGGGTGGCGACGGACAGCGAAGGTAACATCTACGTCACCGGTTCGGGTCGGGGGCAGACGGGAAGCGACGATTTCGTCACGGTCAAGTACGATCCCTCCGGCAACGAAATCTGGAAGTCCTTTTACAACTATTACAGCCTGAGCTATGAATGCCGCCCCGAGTACGTGCAGGGCTGGGAGTCTCCCGCAGACATCGGAATCGATCGGGCGGGAAACCTCTATGTGGTAGGAACCAGTTCTTACGACTTTTTCTGTCCCAGCAATCATTACTACGATTATACCGATATCGCCTTGGTCAAGTATGCCCCCCACGGTGGTCGCGTCTGGGCCGTTTCTCTGCATTACTTGTACCCATCCGTACGCGCCATGGCGGTGGATCCGGATGGAAACACCTACATAGCGGCGACGGTCGACAAGCTAGCGCGTGTTATCAAGTACAGCCCTTACGGGTACAAACTCTGGACGGTCAGTCCTCTTGGAGAAGAGATCGTTTCCTTCTCACCGGCAGACATTGCGGTGGATGCCCTGGGCAATTCCTATGTTGCGGGCCGGGGCTGGGGCGACGGGACGGGATACGACTACGCCGTCATCAAATACGATCCGGAGGGGAACCAACTCTGGGAGGCGACCTACAATGGGTCTGCAAGCCAGACGGACGAGGCTCGCTCGATCGCAGCAAGCCCGGCAGGAGACGTCTTTGTGACGGGTCGATCGAGGGGAACCGTCGCGGAGGGTGGGGATACGCAACACGATTACGCCACCGTCAGGTACGATTCCGAGGGCAATGAGGTCTGGGTTGCCCGGTATAGAGGAACGGGCGACGCCTGGAACGAGGCCCATTCCATCTCCGTGGACGAGTTGGGCAACGTGTTCGTGACCGGTACGGCCGATGGGGTTACGACCGAAGAGGATATCGTCACCGTCGGCTACGACTGGCTTGGCAACGAGGTCTGGGTCCAAAGGTACGACGGACCCATCAGCGGAAACGATCGGGCCATGTCGCTCACGCTCACCACCGGGGGCGATGTCGTCGTGACCGGCAGGAGCGAGGGGGCAGGTTCTTCCCAGGATTACGCGACCGTTTCTTACGAGCCTTTCTCCGGCTCGGAGCTCTGGGCGGCCCGATACGATGGCCCTGCCGGAGGCCAGGACGTGCCCGTTTCGGTTGTGGCGGACGGACTGGGAAACGTGATCGTTGCAGGCTCCAGCGACGGCATCGAGACCGGTTCCGACTATGCGACCCTCAAGTACGATCCGGAGGGCAACCTGACGTGGACGGCCCGTTTCGAGAACCCCGGCATGGGAGGCGACTGGGGAAAACCAGTGGCCATGACCCTCGATTCGTCGGGAAACGTTTGCGTAACCGGCTGTAGCACATTCACCCCCTACATTGATTACGACTGCGCAACGGTCAAATACGATCCGAACGGCAACGAGCTCTGGGCCGCCCTTTACGACGGCACAGCGGGGGCAGAGGACGAACCGTCCGACCTGGCCGTGGACGAAGCGGGCAACATCCACATTACGGGATTCAGTGAGGGCGTGGGCACAGGAGAAGACTTCTTCACCATCAAGTACGACACCATGGGCAACGAGCAGTGGGTCACACGATACAACGGCCCGGCAAACGCCAAGGACAGGGCGGAGGCCCTGACACTCGACCTTTCCGGCAGCGTATACATCACGGGATACAGCGAAGGCACGGGCACCGGAGAAGATATCACCACCGTCAAGTACGATTCCGACGGCAACGAGCTCTGGGTCGCCCGCTACGACGGCCCGACAAGCGGAACGGACCAGGCCCGTGAGCTGGCTCTCGACGGCTCCGGGAACATCTACATCGTCGGCTACAGTCAGGGCTCGGGACCGTATTTTGACTACGTAACGGTCAAGTACGACACCTCAGGCAATGAGCAGTGGATCAGGCGATACGACGGTCCCGCAAGCACCACGGACAAGGCCCTGGCACTCGCACTTGACGATTTCGGGAATGTCTACATCCTCGGCGAGAGCGAAGGTGTAGGAACGTTCGGAGACCTCGCCACGATCAAATACGATCCTGCCGGCAACGAACTGTGGGTCGCGAGGTTCGACGGCATCGGCACCTCCGGGGTCGATCACCCTGCGGCGATCGCACTCGACGCTTCGGGCAATGCGTATATCACCGGTTGGACCTTCGACTATGACACGGATAACTTCCTCTCGGTTGCCGTCAAGTATGACCCTGACGGCAACGAGCTGTGGGCAGTACCTCTGGGACACGGATGGGCCGGACCGGGACCGATTGCACTCGATAGTTCCGGGGCTGTCTATGTCGGCACCACGGCTTCTTCGAGAGACTATTATGGCTATCTCGAGTACGAGGAATTCCACATCGTCAAGCTGGACCCGCACGGAAACCTGCTCAGCGAGATCGTCTACAACGCGCCCTTCATCGGCTTCTTCGAGGACGGGCGGGACACCTTGATGGACATGTCGATCAACAACGCCGGAGAACTCCATGTCATCGCTGCAACAGAAGCCCACGGGACTCTGGCCGACTACGCGACCATGAAATACAACTATGACTACACCTGCAACGACCAGGACGGAGACGGCTACGGAACACCGGGGAGCCCCGAGTGCCCCTATTCCCAGGCGGACTGCGACGACACGGACCCGGACATCAACCCGGGCAACGTGGAGGACGACTGGCAGGAGTGCCACAACGGTATGGACGATAACTGCGACGGTTTCACGGATTTTGACCCCTTTGCCGAGTGGGGCACCCTGAGTTGCATGTGTTTCGACTATGACGGAGACGGTCACGGGTCGCCCGAGGGCTTTGGCGGGGGGTTGAGCGAGACGATATCCACCGCAGGGTGTGCGTACCCTGGAACGGACTGCGATATCTTGGCCCCAGAGGTTCACCCGAACGCCCCGGAGGTATGCGACGGCGTGGACAACCAGTGCCCCGGGGACCCGGGGTACGGGGAGATTGATGAGGGGTGCCCACTGGCGCTGGTATCACCTGAAAACGGAGTCGGCCTGACCGATCCGCCCACATTCACGTGGCTGGGCGGCGAGAATGACCAGTTCTACCTTTATCTGGTGATACCCATCTATGGCTACGGATATCTTACTTTCGTCATACCATCAGTTGAACACGAGGTCGCTTTTCCCGCGGAAGCATGGCAGGACAAGACCATCCCGAACTGGTGGTGTGCCTGGAGGGTCCTGGGAGTGAACACTTCCGTGGAGCCTCCGACCCTGGAGGCCAGCGAACTCTGGTGGTTCCGGAAGGTGATGTAGGGATCAGTCGCTCGTGAGGTCGTCCAGGTTGGTGGTGGTGCGCGCCTTCTCGAGCTTCTCCTCAAAGGCATCGCCCAGGTCCACGCCGAGTTCCTTCATCCGCTTCTTGGCGCGCAGGCCGATGTTGCGGTTATCGCTGTAGTAGCTCTCGTCCGGCGTTCCGCTCGTGCTGATGTCGGCCATCCGGTCCGATTCGGTCCGGTGAATGGCGACCCGCGAAATGAGTCGCTTGAGCTGATCCGACCCGCACTTCTTGCACCGCAGGGCTTCTTCGTCCCCCGGCTTGAGCACGAGTCGGGTGTCCTTGCGGCCGCACTCTTTGCATGCGTATTCATGAAGAGGCATTTTCTACTCCTACACCCAGTATTGGATACCGGTCCTCTTGCGTACATCATTGATCGTTTTCAAGGCCACTTCGCGGGCCTTGTCGGCACCCTTCTTGAGGATCCCATTGAGCCGATCCTCATCCTCCAGGAGCGCGTCTCTTTCCTCCCGGTAGGGGGCAAAGAAATTCCACACCCTCTCCAGGAGGTCCTTCTTTACTTCCCCGTACCCCAGGCCCCCTGCGCGATACCGCTCTGCAAGATCCTTCTTCTCGTCCTCGGACAGGAAGAGTGCGGCCACCGCGAAGAGATTGCACTTGTCCGGATCCTTGGGCGCCTCCACAGGGGTGGAATCGGTCACGATCCCCATGACCTGCTTCTTGAGTTGCTTCTTGCTGCAGAAGATATCGATCGTGTTCCCGTAGGACTTGCTCATCTTCTGCCCGTCCGTGCCCGGGATGATGGCGACGTCCTCGTCGATTTCCGCCTCGGGTACTACGAAGGTCTCGCCGAAATCATTGTTGAACTTGATAGCGATGTCCCTGGCCACTTCTAGATGCTGTTTCTGGTCTTTTCCGACCGGAACCCGTTCGCTCTGGTAGAGCAGGATGTCTGCGGCCATCAGCACCGGGTAGGCGAACAGCCCGTGGTTCGCTCCGATGCCCTTGGCGACCTTGTCCTTGTAAGAATGACAGCGCTCCAGCAGACCCATGGGCGTCAGGTTTGAGAGGGCCCAGGTAAGCTCCGTGACTTCGAGCACATCCGACTGGACCCAGAAGACCGACTTGTCCGGATCCAGGCCGAGGGACAAGAACCCTGCGGCCGCCTCGCGGGTGTTGGTCCTGAGCACATCGCCCTTGGGCAGGGACGTCATGGCGTGCAGGTTTGCGATAAATGCAAAAAGCTCCTGGCTCTCCTGGTACTCGATCATCTTCTTCATCATGGCAAAGTAGTTGCCGATGTGAAACGATCCCGAGGGCTGAATCCCGGACAGAACTCGCATTCTCCGTTCTCCTCAAAGCAGCGCGCGCTGGTAGGTATCGAGAATCGTTGGGTTTGACGTAACCCTACTATTATAGAGACCTCGAGGCGGCTCTTCAACCTCGCCAGGGAGTGACTTCCCTTCCGAAGGCCCGGCTCGCCTCTTCGTAAAGGACCTCGAGCCGGCCGTGATACTTGGGGGAAAAGTGAAAGGGCACGAGACGCCTGACCCCGGCCTTCTTCGCAATCCAGCCTGCCTGATGGGCGGTCAGATGCCGCCTTTCGTCCGCCCGGGTCCGGTCTTCTTCGGAAAAGGCAGCCTCGCAGAACAGGATGTCCGCTTCCCGGACGAGCCGGACGATGCCCTCTACATTCTCGTCGGTGAAGGCCGCATCCGTTACATAGGCGATCTTCTGGCCCCGTTCGATCCGGAGGATCCCCTCGCGCAAAGCGCCCAGGGTCATTTCCCGCTCGCCCCCTTCCCTGCCGGGATCCGGGACCCGGATTCGGGTCTCCTCCGGCTCTCCATTCATGACCGTCTCTTTTAGGATGCGGATCCACGGCCCCACGCTCAGGCCCAGGGCCTCCAGCCGAACCTTGTCCACGTTGATGTGCTGTTTCTCCTCCAGGGCAAAGGCCAGGCAGGGGATGTCGTGCTCGAGCAGGATCGCGCTCACCTGCAGGCCCGGCTCGTCGAGGATAACGGGGTTCTCGGAAAGGGACCCCAGCGTTGTCATGGGCGTATTGGCGAACCGCTCCCTGCAGGAGAACCGGGCCGCCCGAAGGGGCCCCTCCCCTACCTCAAACACTGTTAGCTGGAAATCGTGGGGATAGTTCTCCACCAGGTTCCAGCTGTAGCCCTTGAGCTTTGCCTCCACGTGATCCACAAACCCGGCCGGGCCGTACAGGGCAAGGGTCTTGCCCCGTCCCAGATGCAGCCTGAGAACCTGGTCGAACCCGATGAAATGGTCCACGTGGGTGTGGGAGATGAAGACATGGGTCAGCTTGAGCAGGCTGCGGGCGCTCATCAGGTGGAGGTCGCCCATATCGAAGAGAATGGCCCTTCGCACGTACTTGAAATTGGCGTAAACCGCCGGATCCCCTTCCGGGCCGTTCACGAGCTGCGGGAGAATATCGGGTCGCATCGTTCGATTCCGTCCTGTTTCACGGCATTATTCAACTTGAAGGCCCGTTTGTCTACGGCTATAATGCCCGTGTCTCTTTGGCCTTCAACCCTTTTTGCCTAAGGAGGCAATGAAGCCATGACGGAGAAGAAACCCGGCTACAAGACACTTTTTAACAAGGCACTGAAGATCGGCCGTCCGCCCAACGTGGTCAAGCTGTTCCCCAATTCCAAGGCCCTGATCGTGAGCGGGAAGGTCATCGACCGGGCCATGCTCGCCAAGGGGAAATCGATCGCCATCGCGGCCAACGGAAGAAACCAGTTCGTGATACGCGGCGCCCTGCGAGCGGCCCAGAGGGCAAAGGCGGCCCTGATCATCGAGATCGCCAAATCGGAAGGCGGCTCCGGGGCTTACTGTGCGACCAACTACTGGAACATGGCCCGCATGGTCGATGCCTTCTCGAACGAGATGGGGATCACCATTCCGGTGGCGATCCACGCGGACCACTACGGAATCAAGGGAGAGAAAGACGTCGAGAATGCGAAACTCGAGATTCCGAGCATGTTCGATGCTGGGATCACCTCCATCGCCATCGATGCCTCCCACATGCCGGACGACCAGAATCTGCTGGCCAGCATCGCGCTCAACGCCTACGTCCCGAAGTGGGCCGGCCTCGAGACCGAAGTTGGTGAGATCAAGGGAAAGGCCGGGCTCTCCACGGTCGAGGAAGCCGTATTCCTGATGCAGGGGCTGAACGCCCACAACATCTTTCCCGACTGGATCGCTCTGAACAACGGAACCACCCACGGCATCGAGGCGAGCGACGCCGGCATCCAGGTCGAAATAACGGCCGAGATTCACAAGGCGCTCGCCAGGTACAAGGTCTCCGGGGCACAGCACGGAACTTCAGGGAACAGCTCCAGGAGACTCAGGAAGATCGCAAACGAGACCCTCACCACCAAGGCGAACGTTGCCACCGGGCTCCAGATGATCTCCTGGGGCGTTGAGGTGAACGACTACGGAAATGCGATCCTGGACGAGGACGGCAGTTTCCGCAAGGTCAGCGGCAAGGGTATGAACGAGGCGATGTGGGCGGAAATGGTCGAGTACGCGGACTCCAAGGGGCTCAAGAAGGGCGATTACAAGAAGCTCAACCTCCCCTTCGAGAACAAGCTGACGGGGCTGCCGGCTGAAATCAGGGAGAGAATGGTCCAGGACGTGGAGGACTTCGTCTACAACATGCTGGTCAAGGTTCTCAACGCGAGAGGCACGGCAAGGCTGGCGCTGGAAGCGATCGTTGAGGCGGGATCCTACGATGTGGGCCCGAAGGGCTCACGGATCGAGGACCCGGCCGAATGGACGGAGGCAAAGATCAGGGAAAAGGCCGCCATGATAGTTTCCGACAAGGGACCTGAAGGCGATTTCGACGACTGATGTTTTAACTAGAGAGGAGAAGAAGGAAAATGGCAGACAAGGTCATCATCACCGCAGCACTTTCAGGGGCCGGCACCTACAAGAACAACAACCCGAACGTACCCTACACCGCCGAGGAGTTCGCAGAAGAATCCGCCAAGTGCTACAAGGCGGGCGCAGCCATGGTGCACGTGCATGCAAGGCTCGACGACGGTATGCCCACCCACGAAGTAGACAAGATCCGCGCGACCCACGATGCCATCAAGGACAAGACTCCGGAGCTGATCGTGAACCTGAGCTCCGCCGTGGGTATGGACAAGACAGCAGAGCAGCGGATCACCCAGATCGTGGAGATCAAGCCGGAGATGGCCTCCCTGAACACGAACACCATGAACTTCGGAATCGTGGACAGGAAGACCGGCTCGGTCCTGATCGACTATGTCTTCGAGAATACCTTCACCATGCTCCAGGATTTCGGAAAGGGGATGGAGGAGAACGGCGTGAAGCCCGAAATCGAGGTCTACGATATCGGCGGCCTCGACAACGTGCTCATGATTATGAACCAGGGCTTCTTCTCCAAGCCGATGAACTTCAACTTCGTCTGGGGTGTTGCCGGTGGGCAGAAGTTCCGGCCCGAGGCCTTCACTACGCTCTACAACGCCCTGCCGCCGGACTCCAACTTCACGACCTGCGGGGTAGGCAACGACGAGTTCCCCGCCATCATGCAGTCCTGCCTCATGGGCGGCCACATGCGGGTCGGCCTGGAGGACAATGTGAGAGTCCCCACGGGCGAGCTGGCAAAGGGAAGTTACGAGCTGGTCGAGTGGGCCGTCAGGGTCGCGGAGATTCTGGGAAGAGAGATTGCGACCCCGGACGAGGCGCGGGAGATCATGGGGTTCAAGAAGTAGGCGGAGTTCCCTTCCCTACTGGGCGGGCAGGATTTCGATCGGCAACGAGTCGGCGTTGTTCTGCTCGTCCAGTTCCATGCAGTACCCATGGGCGTCCACATAGACCCCGAGGTACCCCTGCCCTACCGGAGTTCCCGCAAGTATCTCGAGATTTTCCGATTCGTCGTCAAACAGGACGGGCTTCGCCTCCCGGCCCGCGAGCGGGAAATCCACGAAGTCCACGCTGTTCAAGATGAAGTCCTCGAAGCCGATCTCCTCGTCATCCGAGATCATGAAATAGATCCAGAAGATCCCGGTACAGGAGTCGGCCTCCACAGTCTCACCCCCCACGTTGTAGACATGGAGAGAGACCAGGCTGGTGATGTCATCACCGATCGTTGCGGTTGCGGGCGCAATGAGACCGAGAGGCTTCAGATCCATCCCGCAGCCGCCCGCCAGAAACAGGCACAGGGTCCCCAAAAGGACTGCATGGCTCTTCATCTGTGTCTCCCCTTTCTTCTCGGGTGGAGGAAACACTTCTTACACGAGCCATGTTACCTCAACATGAAGTCTTTCTACAAGAGATAATAAAATAATAGTAGTTGTACAGAGAAAAACGAAAAGAGCCTGCGGAACGGGGTCTCGGCTCACTTCGAGGGTTTGCATCCCGTGGAAGCAAAGTCGGTTTTCCGTAGTAATGTGACTATGTTAGATCTGATGATATCGACGTGCGCTGCTCAGGCTCGGCCGATGAGCTTCTTCGCAGCCTCCACCGAGGCCCCTGCATCGGGCGCGTAGGCATCCGCACCGATCTCGTCTGCGTATCGCTGGTTCACGGGCGCACCGCCCACGAGAACCTTTACACTGTCCCGCAGGCCGGCCTCGGCCAAGGCGTCGATCACTTTGCGCATCTCGGGCATGGTCGTGGTCAAAAGGGCAGACAGGCCGAGCACCTCCGGCTCGTACTCCCTGACCTCGCGGACGAACTCCTCGGTGGTCACATTGATCCCGATATCCCGGATCTCGAAGCCCACGCCCCGTAGCATAATGACCACCATGTTCTTGCCGATGTCGTGCAGATCGCCGCTCACGGTGCCGATCAGCACCTTGTGTTCGGCCTCCTTCTTGCCGCCCGCCAGATGGGGCTCGAGGATGAGCAGGGCCTCGTTCATGGCCCGGGCCGAGAGCAACACCTCCGGGATGAAGACATCGCCGGTCTTGAATTTGGCTCCGATCTCTTCCATGGTCTGGAGCATGCCCTTGTCCAGGATGTCCTGCGCCGAAACCCCGCGGCCGAGCAATTCCTCCACACTCGCATTCAGGGCCGGGCCGTCGCCCTGGACCAGGGCGTCGCGCACGGTCAGGAGGCCTTCATCCGGAGGCGGAGCAGCAGACACCCGCTCGGCGGCCCGCTCCAGTCCGGCTTCAGACACCGGTCTCGCCCCTCCCGCCTCCAGGGGAAGCCTTCCCTCTTCTGCGACCCGGTCACCGATTCGGATGAGGCGGTCGAACACCGCATTCGGGGGCGTTGAGTCGGCAATTCCCAGAATCAGCTTGTTGCCGGGCGCGACGCTTCGGAAGAGATTGTCCAGATAGGCGTCCAGTTCCTCGTCGCTCCCGGTCTCCTCCAGGAGCAGGCACTCCGGGATGCCGCCCATGATGGTCATGCGGTCGCTCCACCGTGCATAGTACTCCTCGATCCGGACCTTGGTCATCGGATAGGGCGTGACCGACTCGGCGACTTGGGCGCCGCAGTCCCGGATCAGATCCATGAGGCCCTGATTCTCTCCATCGGTGTGGGTTGCCAGGATCTTTCCCTTTGCGGACATCCGCTCCGAGACCTTCTGAAGCCACGGAAGGATCTCCTTTTCAAAGTAAGGCGGGTAAGTGAGCATGTCGTCGTAGTTGCCTCCCCAGAGCACCACGTCGCCCGGCCCTTCCTCGATAACCTTGAGCGCCTTTTCGAAGTAGACACCCACCTTCTCGGAAAGCTCGGCCATGAGGGAATGGTTATCCTTGTACTCGTAGAAGAACTGGGTGGGGTCGAGGAATTCCTTTTGAATGTGGTGCATCGGGGATGCGCCCAGGGACGGCCCGCCCACGGCCACCACACCGCAGTCGCCGATCTCGCCCACATATTCCTTGGCGCCCTCGTAGTTCGGCAGCACCTCGAGATTCTCGAAGATGTACCCCACGACCTTGTAGTCCTCCGGACGCTGGATCGCATGCTCCTGGGTCCAGCCGAGAGAAGCGCCGGCCCGCTGCATCGCCTCGGTCAGGCCGCCCACGGTGCGGATCGAGCCGACAGGGGTATGGTAGTCGATCGTCTGCTGACCGTCCTGATCCTCCACGTGAATCTCGACATCATCGGGGAATCTGAGGGTATAGACAGACTGCTTGAAACTGTACAGGCCGAGGGCCCGGTGGAGGATGTCCTCGGGCCCACGCATCATGTTCGTGAAATCCGGGACCATGTGGTAGCAGGCCCATCCCATCTCCCGGGCGATCTGGTCCGGTCTCTTTGTCTTGAACTGCTCGGGCAGTGTGTCGCGCAGGGCATTGGCAATCCACCAGAGGTCGAGGCGGGGAACGAAGGGGATCACGTCCACCATTTCGCCCCGCATCACGCGCAGGATTCTCTCGGCATGGGTCATGGTCGTCTCTCCTTTCGAGTCGCTTGGGGAGTATAGGGAAACGCGCGCAGGGGTGTCAAAAGGACAGAGAGGGGTTCGACGAAGAATTCACTTGACAAGAAGCATATGATAATATTAGTAATATTATTATAAAACCATGTATCGAGACAGCATCGATGTGGCCCCTTCCCTTCACCCCCTACCCCGGGAGTCACAGTCATGAGAGCTGCAGCAGGAAGACTGCAAACCCTTTTCCTTGCGGCCGTGCTCGCTTTTGGATCGATTCCCCTTATGGGGGGCTCGGCCGAGGCAGAACCCCTTCTGAGCTGGGCGAATCGGTACAACTCACAGAGTCCCAGCAACGACGTGATCACCGACTTTGCGGTGGATGCAAGCGGAAACGCTTATGTAACGGGCCTGAGCGAACCGGGGGACGAAAACCGGACCTGGATGACGGCCAAGTTCGATCCCCAGGGCGTCCTTCTGTGGGAGGCCCACTACTACGCGCCGCTCACCGGGCACATAGAAGCCTCGGCGCTGGCGGTGGATGCCCAGGGCAACGTATACGTGACCGGTTCCTGCGAGGGAGCTTCCTGGAGAAACGAAATCACCACGATCAAGTATGATCCGAACGGCAACGAGCTGTGGGCGGCCCGTTATCACGGGCTGCGGGAGGGCGCGGACAACAAGGGATATGCGCTAGTCCTGGACGATGCAGGCAACGCGTACGTTGCGGGTTACAGCGTCGATGACGCATCCGGAGGCTGGGACTATCGCAACACCACGATCAAGTACGACCCGAATGGAAACGAGATCTGGGTGTCCCACTACGATGCGCCCAGCAGTAGCCCCAAGGTTGACATCGCGAAGGCGGTCGCCCTGGACGGCGCGGGCAATGTGATCGTGGCCGGTTATGTTGATCTTGGTCCCTATGAGGACCTCACCACGGTCAAATATGATCCGGATGGGAATGAGCTCTGGGCGGTCCTTTACGCCGGGCCCGAAGACAGGGATGACCGGCCGAAGGACCTTGCAGCGGACGCATCCGGCAATGTGTACGTGTTGGCGGATACGGGTTTTCGCAATTCCACGATCAAGTACGACCCGGACGGAGACACCGTCTGGGTAGAGAGACACCCGGACCTGTGGGACGCGAACGCACTGGTCCTGGATCAGAACGAAAACGTCTACGTAGCCGGAACGATCCAGGCGGGTACCACGGACTATTTCGCTCTGGTGAAGTATGATTCCGGCGGGAATCTGGAATGGGAGGCGCTCTATGACGGCCCGGAGGACGATGAGGACTGGATCTCGGAGGATGAGGCGCACGACGTGGTGCTCGATACCACGGGCCACCTGTACGTAACAGGCGGCAGCCGAAACGAAAACGGCGATCATGATTGTCTGACGGTCAAGGTTGACCCGGTCGGAGATATCCTCTGGGTAGGGCGCTACGACGGACCTTCCCACTCAACCGACATTGCGCATCACGTGGCCCTGGGCCCGGCAGAAAATCCCTATGTAGCAGGGTATAGTCGGATGTCACCGAACTACCGCTACAATGATGACATCACGATGCTCAAGTACAACCCGGATGGGAACCAGCTATGGGCGACTCAGCACGACGGCCCGCCGGGCGAGGGAGAGGACACCGAGGACCGGGCGGTTTCCATCGTCGCGGACAATGGCGGCAACGCCTACGTCTGTGTGGCGGGAGAGAACCTGCAAGAGAACATCGATTATCGGACCATCAAGTACGACGCGGCAGGTAACGAGCTCTGGACCGCCAAATACCATGGCCCCGTGCATGGAACGGACGAACCCGTGGCAATCCATGTGGATGCCCTCGGGAATGTGTACACATCCGGATCGAGCGAGGGGGACGGAACAGGCTGGGACTACGCCACGGTCAAGTACGATTCCGCAGGAAACCAGGTCTGGGCAACAAGGTATGAGGGTAGCGCTTACGGCACGGGGACCAAAGCCTCCGACATGGTGGGGGACTCACTCGGGAACGTCTATGTGACCGGATCGAGCGATACGGTCTCGTCCTCTCGAGACTATACTACAGTCAAGATTGACCCGAACGGAGATGTGCTGTGGGTGGCGATGTATGATGGCCCGACCAGCAATACAGACGAGGCAGCAGCCGTCGCCGCAGACGAGGCAGGAAACGTCTACGTTACGGGCAGGAGCCATGATGGAGATTACGGCTATGTGACGATCAAATACGACCCGGCCGGACACGAGCTCTGGGCGGCAAGATATGCAGGAAGCTCCTGCGAGGCATCCTCCGTGGCCGTGGACTCCTCCGGGGGTGTTTATGTGACCGGTTCCTGCACCGGAATCGGCATGGACTACGTCACGGTGAAATACGATGACCAGGGCAACCAGCTCTGGGTAAAATCCTTGAACGGGCCGGGCAACGGTGACGACCTGGCTCGCGACCTCGCGCTGACGAGTGCGGGCGAAGTTCTCGTGACCGGGGAGAGCCTGGGCGACGGCACATGGGCCGACGTGGCTACCGTCAAGTTCAGCACGGACGGCGCCACGCTCTGGATTGCCAGGTACAATATGTTCGTGAATACCTGGGATACAGGAACCGCGGTTGTCGCGGACGATGAGGGAAATGCGTATGTGACCGGAATATCGGAGGGGCTGACCGGCCACAAGGACTATGTGACCATCAAGCACGCCGCCTCCACGGGGAACCGGGTCTGGGTGATGCGTCACGACGAAGATAACGACGATGAAGCCGTTGCTCTGGCACTGGGCCCCGGAAACAGCATCTTCGTGACAGGAACCGTTGGGGTGGACGAGCATAACCCTGCCATTGTCACGCTCAAGTACCAGGATGAAGATGAAGAGCCGTCCTGGGGTGTCGCCTCCTCTGCGATGCCGGAGGTCTCGGGAGCGAATGCCCCCCTCCCGGCCGGGCTCCTGGCGCACCTGTTGGTTATCTTTCCTGCCCTTCTTGGCACGGCGGTCTGGCTGCGGCTGCGGCGTGTCAGAACAGCCACTGTAACATGACCGGAGCTGGGCAGTATCTTCTCCTTTACAGGAGGCATTTCATGCAGGAGTCGAAACGCGGGTTGTTTCTCCTCTCCCTGGCCGTGCTCATTCCTGGGCTGCTTGTACTCACGGCGGGATCCGCCGAGGCATTCCCTCAGGTCGATTGGGCGATCCAATACAACTCCCCCTACCCGAGCGCGGATTGGGTCAGCGACCTCGTCGTGGATGCAGATGGCAACGCCTACTTCACTGGTTCTGTCACCCCCGGCAGTGACCGTAACTGGGTGACGGTCAAACTCGACATCCAGGGCAACCTGCTCTGGGAGGCCCATTATGATCTGCCCGGATCCGGACAGGAAGATCCCACCGACCTTTCTGTGGATGCCCAGGGCAATGTATACGTTGCGGGCTCTACCCGAGACTACCAGAGAAGGTACATGACAACCATCAAGTACAGCCCCGACGGGAACGAGTTGTGGGTTGCCCAGTACTACGGTCATGCGGAATGCACAGACAATGTAGCTTATGGGCTCGTGGTGGACGACGGTGGCAATGTGTACGTTACGGGATTCAGTTGCCAGGGTATCGGTGACTTCTCCTATACGACGATCAAGTATGATCCGGAGGGAACGGAGATCTGGGTGGCCCTGTATGATGGGCCTAACGAATACTATCACTGGGATGTCGCAACGGAGATCGCGCTGGACCCATGGGGAAACGTTATCGTCACGGGCCGTAGCAATGCGGCCACGGCCCTGGTCAACACCTACGACTTTGCCACGGTCAAGTACGATCCGGACGGAAATGAACTCTGGGTAGCCCGGTACGACGGGCCCGAGAACGGATCGGACTCGCCTACGGATCTGGCAGTGGATGAGCTCGGCAACGTGTACGTGACGGGAGATACAGAGACGACAACCGAACGGTCTTCCACCATCAAGTATGACACGGACGGCAACACCCTCTGGGTCGCGAGGCACCCAAACCTGGTGGAGGCGAACGCCCTCGCGCTGGGCCCGGCAGGCAGCGTGTATGTGGCGGGCACAATCATCTACGAGAACCCGACCGACTATCTGGCGGCTGTGAAATATGACTCAGATGGAACTCAGCTCTGGGTAGCCCAATACAAACCATCGGATCCATCCCTTGACTATGGAAAGGATGTTGCATACGACATCGTGGTTGACGGTACGGACCATATCTACGTGACCGGATACAGCCGGGAGGATGGCAGCCTTCGCTATGGTTGTGTGACGCTCAAAGTCGACCCCGACGGTAACAATCTCTGGGTGAGGCAGTACAACGGTCCTGCGAACAACTCGGAATCGGGGCGCGTTGTGTCCCTGGGGCCGACAGGAAACCCCTATGTGGCAGGAGTGGTCCGGGTTTCGTCCAATCCCGGCAGCACCACGGATATTGCGACAATCAAGTATGACCCGGCAGGAAACGAGCTCTGGGCCACGGAATACGACGGTCCTCCGGGAGTCGGGGTGGGGGGAAAAGCAGCCTGGGACACCGCCGCATCCGTCGTCACGGATGAAGATGGGAATGTGTACGTCTGTGGAGTTGCACAAATCCCAAATGAGAACAAGAATTTTCTCACTCTCAAGTACGACACCGCCGGTAACGAGCTCTGGAGCGCAGGATACGATGGCACGGAACATGAAGCAGACGAAGCGGTCTCGCTCCACGTGGATGGCCTCGGGAATGTCTATGTCGCCGGCTCGATCGAGGTAGGCAGGGAGGACTGGGATTTCGCGACCGTGAAATACGACGCCGAAGGGAATCCGCTCTGGGTCGCGCGCTACGACGGGAGCACGGCTGGGACGGACAGTAGGGCCTCCGATATGACTGTGGACCTCCATGGGAATGTCTACGTGACCGGCACGACCCAGACTCCCTCGACAGAGAACGACTTCACTACCATCAAATACGACCCGGATGGGAACACCGAGTGGGTAGCAACTTACGACAACTACTCGGACCGTGTCGAGGGGCCCGTGGCCCTGGTCGCCGACGAAGCGGGACACGTCTATCTCACCGGCCAGAACTATCTCGGCGATGTCACGACGATCAAGTACGATGCGGATGGCAATGACCTTTGGGTGCAGGGGTTTGGAGGAATCAGTCCCTGCAAACCGTCGGCCCTTGCCCTGGACCGGTTCGGGAACGTGCACGTGACCGGGTCCTGCTCCGGGGACTACGTCACGCTGAAATACAATAGCGACGGCACCTTACTCTGGTGGAGTGACTACAACGGCCCCGGCGACGGCGAGGACATTGCCCGCGACCTCGTAGTGACCGACTCGGGACAGGTGTATGTGACCGGCGAGAGCCATGGCGACGGCACATGGGCCGACGTGGCCACCGTGAAGTACAGTGAGGATGGATTTCGGCTCTGGGTGAAGAGGTACAACTACTTCCAACACTCATGGGACGGTGGCATCTCAATTGCCGCCGACAATGAGGGGCACATCTACGTTTCCGGGAAATCGGAGGGTTTGAACACGGGCAAAGATTTCGTGACGATCAAGTATGCTCACACCGGACGCCGGCTCTGGGCGACACGGTACGACCTCACCGATCAGGATATACCCGTTGGGCTGGCTCTGGGCTCAGAGAATAGTATCATCGTCACGGGCACTGTGGAAGGAGATATCGGGCGTGGGGACATCTTCACGATAAAGTACGTGGATACGGACGACCTGACATCCTGGGGCGTCGCCTCTTCCGCGATGCCGGAGGTCTCGGGAGGGAGCGCCGCCAACTCGGCAGGGCTCTGGCTTCACCTGTTGTGGGTCTTCCTTCCCCTTCTCGTTACGACGATCTGGCTCCGGCGAAGGCGAGTCCGGTAATCAGTGGAGGGGGTGCGATCAATTCCGGCTGAATTTGGCCTTCTCGATCTGCCGAACCCGGCGCTTTGCGTCGGCCAGGTCCTTCTCCGGGCAGTTCACTTCGAGCCAATCCATGAGGACCTGAATGCCCGCCAGGTAGGCTGTAACCTCCATCAATCCGTAGATCTCGACATCCCCTGAATTGTACTCTTCTTCAAATTTATCGAATTGCTTCTGGTGCGTTTTCTCGTGTTTCTCGATCGATTCGTAAATGACACTGGGCTTGCATTCCCTGGCCAGCCGCTCCTTCAGTTCCTCTAACCCTTTCGCTTCTCCGGAGGCCCCGTCCACGGATGCATCGGTATCCGTCAACTCGCCCTTGGGCGGCTCCTTTCCGTGTAGAATCCGGTACACTTGTCGATCCACCAGTTGTTCGTATGTCTTGATCCTCCGCTCAGTGTTCCTTATGTCTTCGACCTGTTCCTGGATATCAGCATCCACGAACGCTTCGGCCCAGGCCAGGTCTTCCAAGAGCCGCTGGTAGGCGTCTTCGCACGGATCTTTTTCCGCGAACTCCCACGTGGAAATGGTCTTTTCCTCGTAGCCCCCTTTGACCTTCGACTTTGTTTCAATCAACTCAACTCTGCCTTCCAGGACAGGGCCCGATACGACACCTTCACCGGCAACGCCAGCAGGCAACGGAAGGAGGGGCAGCGACTGGTGCGTAACCGTCACCCTGTCCCCACCCGGCTTGAGCGACTCGATGGATTTGCTGAGCGGTTGCGGCCCCTTGGCGGGTCGAATATGGTGCTCCTTCCGCGTCGTCTTCCCGTTACACGCGTTGTAGTCTTCGTAGATGTGGTCCTGGAGGTGCCGGACCATGGGAAAGCTCTTTGCACTCAGAAGGTATGCACCTCCCGGCATCAGCATGAGCGTGACGGTCGTCGTATCTTCGAGGGGCTTGCCCCCAGCAAGCGAGGTATGCATCTTCTCGCTTCGGAAACTCTTGTTGCCGGGGGTCTTGATGATCCGTTCGAAGTGCTTTTCCTGGTACAGGGGGTTGTGGCCTTCCGCCTCTTTCGGCAGGCCGCAATCGGTTGAAGCGGCCTGAAAGCGCATGCTCTTCTCGACAAAATCCACCAGAGTTCTTTCCGCGGAATAGACCTTGAGCAGCGGGCCCGCGCCGCAGGCTTTTATGACCGTAACATCGTCCACTCTGCATGTCTCCAAGGCGACGGAGATATTCCCGCCTTCGCTCTTGTCCTCCTTGTGCTCGGCAGAGGCCTGTCGAGAAATCACGACCGTCCCGTCCCATATGGTAACTCCCGGCGGCTTCGCTCCCTGGGCCGAAAGCGAAGACCACGCGGTTACCACGACCAGAAACGTAATGGAGGCGGTCATAGAAACTCTGAAAGGCAGCATCTTGTTCTCCCTCAGCGCCAACTTCCCCGGGCAGGGGCTCGCCCTTCCCTACTGCTCTACCAACTCGACTCTTCGGTTCTTGGCCCGACCGTCTTCGGAGCGGTTCGAAGTGGACGGCACCAGCGGGCCCACTCCGTATGGTTTGAGGCGGTCCGCTGCGACGGAAAATCGTGAGACAAGTACCTGGACGACGGCTTCAGCCCGTTTCTGCGAGAGGTTCATATTGTAATCGAAGGCTCCTACGCTATCCGTGTGGCCGACCACATAGATCTTGAGGCCCGTCTGGTTCGTCAGGAGCTTGACGATCTCTTCCAGGGCCGGATCCGACTCCGGTTTGACCACTGCTTTTCCCGTGTCGAAGTAGATACCGTAGACAGCGACCTTGCCCGTCAGGCTGATCTCCTTGAACAGGGCCTCCGCGTCGGCCACGATGACCTGCTCCATCGCTTGCTCTTCAATGATGTTCAGGCCGATCCCCTGGCCCCCGTTCCAGGGCGAGACGTGAACCCAGGTTACCTTCCCCCCCTTGTCCAACTTCATGTAGATGTTGGATCTATCCTCGTAGAGGACGACACCACCGATCTTCTTGAAGGCCTCGCGGTAGTTCCTGATGATGAATGCTTCGGTCTTGTACTGCGTGCCTTCTTTGAAGTAGTAGTTGATATAGTATTTGTGACCTTCCACGGTCATGTAGCCGCCGTCACTACCCACGAAGCTGTCGTATGCGTCGAAGTCCTGCTCCTTGTACTGGTCTATGTAGTAGTCGGGCATTCGGTTGAACAGCGGGTGATCCCTGCTGCCCTCCACGTCCTGGGAGGCACACACCGCAGGCAAGGCAATCAGGATGGTTCCCAGAAAACAGGCAACGGCAAGCCCTCGTGGTGTTTTCATACTCTTCTCCTGCGTGGTATACGAGCCGACAATCACTCCTTCGCACCCAGCCCCCAACGTCTATATAAGCGTGTGTTTGTTGTCAACAAAAAAAGATCAGGACGTAGTTGTTGCCGGGGATTCTAAAGGAAGGCATATTGAAGGGCCTGCTAGTCGAGGTGCTCTGCGTTCCAGAAGAGGTGGGCCGAGGTGCGCATGTAGGTGTTCACCGTTTCTTCGAAGACCGGGTCTGTCATATCGGTGCATGCGGTGGGATAGACCCAGTTCAGGCCGATCCCCCCCTTCTGGAGCGGGTCCTGCAGAGAGAACCACCAGTCGAAGTCCGCCGGCGTTCCGTTCCCCCACAGGGTCAGAGAGACCTCCAGGTCCCTGTCCAGAATCTGAACGATCCTGTTCTTTGCAAGCTCCGAGATGGGCGTGTAGTAATCCCAGACGGCGACGTGCATGTCCGGGTACAAGTGTCCCTGGTTGATAAACCAGTCCGTGGCGGTCCAGCAGTCGAACCATACGACCATTTTGATATTGTTCGAGGTGATCAACGAGTAGGTATTGTCCACCCAGTTCAGGTGATAGTCGATGGGCCGGGGCCCGAAGGTGAAATCCTCATCCATGCCTGCATGGAAATACCGCAGGGGCTGCACCCCGTCGTAGGCCTGGATGATTTCCTGTACGAGAGCCGAGTAGATAGCCCAATGCTCGGCATAGTGTGAGACCGCGTATTCCTCGGTGTATTCTATCGGCTCCTCCACGGTCGCGATCCAGCCGTTGTGGGCCGCGGAGCCGTTGATCAGAGGAATCGTCTCGAGGCCGTAATCGTTCGCCTCCCGTACGAGGTCCAGATAGTCCGAAACCGAGATTGCTACATTCTGGGGCTGGGGAAGATTCTGCCACGCAACCACATCCCCCATCTTCAGAATGGCTATGTTGTAGCGCAGCTCGCTCATGATGTGAAGGTATTCGTAGGCCGAGCCGAGCGAAAAGGGGATGTCCATGTACTTGTAACCATCCGTGATCCCCTGCTGGACCTGCGGGTGAGGGAAATAGTAGTGCACCAGGATAACCAGGAACATCCGCTGCTCCATGTCCGGATAGTCACGTGCCGTGACGGCAGGCAATTCGTGTAAAGGATTCCCGGGGATCATGCCCCGAATGTACTGCTTCAAGGCCTGGGCCCCATAGAGGGAGCCGGGATCACCCCTTCCGGCCACGAGGATTTGGGACGGAGCGATCTTGATCGCGAAATTCTCCGCCGGCAGGGGCCCCTCATCCGGAATCGTCAGGCTGTGTGTGTCGAGGAGGGGCTGTACGGCCGGGTTCGAGGTCGGAGTGCCCACGACAATGGAGTTCTCCGGAGGATCGCCCTCGGTGTAAGGACGGACGGTCAGGTCCAGGCCGCAGGAGGCGGAGATCTGGTCCTTGAGAATCTGGCCGGCAGTGTCATCCGTGTCCGATGAGTTTTCGGGCAGGATGATCAGTGTGTCCTGATCCAGTGTGAAGGACTCGCCCGTCTGTTGCGTGAGTTCCTTGGTCGGAGGGAAGATGGGAGAATACTCGCACGTCTGGTAGATGCAGAGCAGGTCCTCGTGGCACTGGGCCCCACCCTCGCTGCAGCCTTCACCCTGCAGATTCCCCCCAAAACGCTCGCATTGCGTGTCGTTCACGCAGGAACCCGCGAAATTGCACTCCGCCTCTGACCGGCAGCACTCTCCGGGCAGGTTCCCGCCTTCCCGGATGCACAGGTTGTCGATACAGTCCAGGCCTTGCGAGCACAGGTTGATCGGATCCACGTGGATGTCGAGGCACTCGTCACAGACCTCGGCACACCCTCCACAGATCCACAGGGCGGCCGCAAGAACAGCACCAACGAATGGTCCGGGTTTGCACATGAGGCCCTCTACAGAAGGTCGGCGGGGTCGAGTGCACCCATCTTTTCGTTTCCAGAAATATAACCCTATTATCTCGTATTGAATTGAAGGTGATTATACTCATGCATTCACGAAAGGGTCAAGACCTTTTTGCTTGACTTTTTTGTATAGGTACTATACAAAAATGGATAGCACCTATACGAAGACTCGTCCTCAGCCCTATCTACAGTGAAGACACTGGGGGATGCCATGGCGGAAAGAAGACTGGAAACGGATGTACTCGTGGTCGGCGGAGGAGGAGCCGGCTTTCGGGCAGCTATCGGGGCCCGAGAGAAAGGGGCCCGGGCAACGCTCCTCAGCAAGGGACCTCTCGCCCGTTGCGGTGCGAGCCCCATGGCAGGGGCAGACTACACTCTGGACGGAAAGTCCCTGAGTGGTCTGGGACAGACCGGGGCACCCGAGGACAGCAAGGAAAAGGTTTTCAACGACATCGTGACGCAGGGGTTCTTCCTGAACAACCAGAGTCTAGTGGATCAGTACATTCGCCGGGCCCCTGCACGCTTGAAGGAAATGCTCGACTGGGGGCTCACCATCATGCTCTCGGATGAGCGGGCCATCTTCACGAGCGGGTTGGGCCTGATGGATGTACTATTGAAACGGGCTCGCGAGGTCGGCGTCGATCTGCTCGAGGATGTGATGCTCGTCGATCTCGTGGTGCAGGAGGGCATGGTCACCGGTGCACTCGTTCTCGATATCCGGACGGGGGAATTCATCCACATCGCGGCCAAGGCCGTGGTCATGGCCACTGGAGGCTGGCACAAGGCCTTCTGGCCCAACACGGGCATGCGGGATCTTTCGGGCGAAGGCATGGTCATCGCGCACCGTGCCGGCGCAGATCTCGGGAACATGGAGTTCATCACCTATTGCTGCAACGTGCTGCTGGAACCGCCCATGTGGCAAGGGAGCCTTGCCACGTACATCATCGGGATGCTCGCCGGACACATGCTCACGAACGGCCTCGGCGAGACGTTTCTCGACACGTACGATCCCTACACGGTCAGCAAAGGTACGAGCACCGAATGGAACAAGAGCTTTGTTTCGTATGCGACATCAAAGGAGGTCCGGGAAGCCCGTGGGCTTCCCCATGGCGGGGTTCATTTCAGCAGAGGGGACATCCCGTGGGAGAACTACGAACTCTACTGCTCGGTGGTCTTCCCCAATTGGAAGTACAAGGCCCTCGACCTGACCGAGTTGGGCATGAAGTTCAAGGAGAACGAACCGATCGAGGTAGGCCCGGCCGTCGAGTACTTTGATGGAGGGATCGTCGTAGACGAGACCTTTTCATCGGGGGTCCCGGGTTTGTTTGCTGCGGGTGAATGCACCCTGGGACTGTTCGGCGCCAACCGGGTCTTCTCTGCGATTACCGAGATGTTGGTCCACGGGGCGGATGCTGGATGGAACGCCGCGGAGTACGCACACGAAGCAATGGTTCCAGCGCCGGACGAGAAACAGCTCGCCGACAAACAGCACAGGGCGGAGCAGCCCCTGACACGAAAAGGCGGTCTGCGGCCTGCCCCAGTCAGGAGGAGAGTGCAGGAATTGGCCCACAAGCACCTCGGCCCGATCCGTAACGGGAACGAGCTCGCAGCCTTCCTGAGAGAGATCCGAAGGGTCAAGCAGGAGGAGGTTCACCTGCTCGAGACCACAACCGCGGGGAAGGCCTACAACAAGGAATGGATAGACGCCCTCGAACTGGAGAACATCCTCGAGTTGCTCGAGTTTGCGGCCGAGAGCGCACTGCTGCGAACCGAGAGCCGGGGTGTGCATTTCCGTGAAGACCACCCGCATACAGACAACGACAACTGGCTGAAGGAGAGCGTGGTCAAGAGGACGGACACCGGGTTCGAAGTGAGCACAAGACCGGTCACCACGACTTCGCTCACACCGCCGGGGGGCGTAACGCCTTACCTTGATATGATCAAGCGAATGATGGAATCCCACTCGGAAATCGGCGGCCATCATTAACAGGAAAGGCGACGGCAATGACTGCAGGCAAGATCACGGCTCGGGTATTTCGGTTGGATCCCTCGGTCGACAAGGAATCGCGCTATCAGGACTACGAGGTCCCCTTCGAGCAGGGAATGTCGGCCATGGATGTTCTCGACTACATCTACCAGAACCTCGACAGTACCCTCGCCTACTACGACCACGCCGGATGTGCCCTGGGCATCTGTGCCCGTTGCACGGGCAGGATCAATGGGAAGGCCGGCCTCTTCTGCCAGGTCCCGGTAGAAGGAGACCTCACACTGGAGCCGATCAGCTCCTCCAGGGTGCTCAAGGACCTGGTCTGCGAGAAGAAGCAGATGCCATCTGTGTAGGTACTACGCGTCAAGTCTGGATCCCAAATATGGGGAAACACATGTTCAGCATACTACAATTCTGAGACTTGACCTTCCGTTGCAGATTTGTGCGCACTATACGAACCAACGCCTGATTTGCCCAACGAAGTTGGGTGGTTAGGTGGGGTTTTCCCCTTCAGAAGTTTGAGGGATTCGTCAGCGGAAGGGCTTTGGTTGCTGGCCTCAGGTTCGTGTGTATACATTCAGTCCAGCCACCAACGAAAAAGGGGCGACAACCAAGACGCATACCGCCCCATCCATTCGTCTAAATCGGGTTGGATTCCTACCTCTTCCTACGCCAGATCCCGAGTCCGATCAGCATACCGAAGGGAAGCAGAAGGTAGGCCAGGTGTTTGGTCAGCTCCGTGGACCCGTGCAATGTGCCTGCCTGATGGGTTGAAGCCTGTGCAGAAGGAGTACATCCCCCGCCCCGGCAGTCGAGCACCTCCTGAGGCGGCAGCCCCCCCTCGCCGGTAAGAATACTTGGAATGAGGGGAACCATGAGCAAGCCATTTCCGTCAGCCAAGGTCACGGTATCAATGATTTTCTGCTCGATGGTCGGCATGATCACGCTTACGACCACAGTGTTCAGCCAAGCGCCGATGCCAAAAATGTCCAGAGGGTCATCCTCGGGGAAGTATTCGGCTACGAAGTTCTCGAACTCTACGTTAGTGCTTACCAGAGGGAACTGGACCGAGCAATCCTCCTCTGCTACACAAATATCCGCGGTCTGGGTAATCGTTAGGCTGTCGAAGCTTACATTGATCTGGTTTCCCTTGGCTGCAAGGAGGAGGTTGACTACTTCAGCCTCTGCCAAGCATGTTCCCACGATACCCGCACAGATCGTCCAATCGGCCCCGCATAGGGCTTCACAAGCTGTCCAGGCGGTCCCGCAACCGGTTTCACAAGCCGCCCAGGCGGTCCCGCAAGCAGCTTCACAAGCTGTCCAGACGGTCCCGCAACCGGCCAAACAAACTCCATAGCAGGGATAGGCGCCCACGCTCACGCAGCAGTTATAGTCTCCAAAGCACGGAAGGAGCCACCAATTGGCATCGCATTGGTTGACGCAGCTCGTCCAACAATTTTGATCACATATATAGCTCTCAGCATAGCAATTGTCGTCGCAGATGGCGCTCTGAGCATAGCAATTCTGATCGCATGCGAGGCTCTCAGCATAGCAAGCGTCACTGCACTGCTCAATAGAACCATTACAGTCAATGTAGCAACGCTCATCATGCGTCGCGGTCATGGTTGCAACATCCTCCCATGGAGTATCGTAAAGGAGTGACACTTCCAGGGAGCCTTGGCTGGCATCAACGATGAACTCCGCACCTTCGATAGGGATAACCGAATCAATTCCACTCTCAATGGTGTGCGAGTAGAGAATCTGAAGGGGTATGTCAATGGTGTCTTCAAGTGTGAACGACAAGTCGAGTTCTTCCAGTAGATCAATTATGCCATTCAAAAGGGTCGGATCCACGGATGGTTCGAAGGTCACCGCCCCCGGTGAGTCGCAAATGGTCTCTGAATCCGCCGCGGGGCATAATCCGAGCATGAGAATGCACGAGAGTAGAGCGACGCCTTTGTGTCTTCTACGAGGAAGCATTCTGTCCATGTGTTTTCCCCCTCTTTGTTCTTCTCGTGTTAGTGGATGAATGGATGATCGCGGCACGGCCTCGTGATGCTGGTTCCAGCTGGATATTCTGGGGCCGTTTCACGGCACGTTTCGATGGCCTCGCCCGATCCCTCCCGGACTCTCCGGGCCGGCCGCGCAGGATTTGGAAGGGATTCTCCCCACAGCTGCTTGGTTAAGAAACTAAGGAAGTTAATGTTGATAGGAGTTTTGTTTTGGGTAGAAAGAGAGTAGGACAGAAGCGACTTGTGTGTCAACGAGAAAAAGGTCCCTGGGCGGGTGTGTGAGGAACAGAATGATGAAGAGGCAATGAGTAGGGCCTTTGGGACCGATCACTGGCAGAGGAGGCTGCCTGAAATCCCGCCTCCTAACAGATCGGTAGCAGATCGAACATAACACGTAGATAGCTACTATCCCAGCTTTCCTCCTCCTACCTCTTCCTGTGCAGAATTCTCAGCACAGTGACCGCACCCAGCGGGAGCAGCAGGAGTGCGAGGGAGTTGAGAGTTCCTGAGCCGATCAGAGAACTCCTGCCATGGGATGCAGCCATGGTGTTCGCAGTCTCAGGATAGGCAGGAGTCTTCGGGTTGCAGTCGTCATCTATGTTGTTATAGGGGATTTCCGGCCTCGACGGATGCACGTCAGGGTTGTTGTCGTTGCAGTCATCCCCACCGCACGCTGCGGTTATGTGTCCGTCTCCGTCCAGGTCGATGTCATCCGCTTCACCGTTGCAGTCATTGTCGATACCGTCGATGCACATCTCATCGGTCCCCTGTGGAAAGGGATCATCGCAGTCGCAGTAGCTGTTCGGATTGGTTGAGTAGATGTAGGGGTTCTCATCGTTGCAGTCCCCGCCTCCGCACGCCTCGTCGATGGATCCGTCCCCATCCTGGTCCTTGTCCTCGGCTTCGCCGCTGCAATCGTTGTCGATACCGTCACCGCAGGTCTCGTCCGTTCCCTGTGGATTCGGAGCTTCACAGTCACAGTAAGTATTGGGGTTGGTGGGGTAGATATTCGGGTTCGTATCGTCGCAGTCATCGCCCCCACAGGAAGCACTCACAAACCCGTCATCGTCGTTGTCGTTATCTGCCGAGCAGGGAACCGCGATGAAGATCTGAGGGGTCAAGTTGTATCCCCCCAGTCCCGCAATGTACCCTCCATTGTTGACCTGAAGCGAGCCCTCGGCAGGCTCATTGGTTTCGATCTGCGTCACCGTGGATCCGTCGTAGAAGAAGATGTCCTGCCAGATCGGATAACGTCCGTGCCCATACCAGACCACGAGGTCGTCATCGTTGATGGTCGGTTGCTCGTCGTGGTGGTCGTTGTTCGTGATTCTGGTCGTTGACGATCCGTCGTACAGGAAGATTTCATAGTCCCCATCCCCCCCTTGCGAACAGTCACTCGTGTCGCATTCCTGCCAGACCACCTTCCCGTTGTTGTTCAACCGGTAGTTCCGCGCGTCCAGGTCGTTTGTCGTTATCTGTGTAATGTCCGCACCGTCGTACAGAAAGATCCGCGGCCAGGAATGTGCGTTCGGATATGCATGCCAGGCCACATGCCCGTTGTCACCGATCTGGGGCTCACCGTCGTAGAAATCGTTGTCCGTAATCTGCATCGTGCTCGTGCCGTCGTACAGGAAGATCTCGAAATCACCATCCCCGTGGGTGCCGCAATCCGATGTGTCGCATCCGAACCAGACCACATGGCCGTCCACGTTCACCTGGGGCTCCAAGTCCATTTCTAGATTGTTCGTGACCTGGATGGTACTCACACCGTTGTAAAGGAAGACTTCGCAACTGGGAGGGCCACACCCCGTCCAGACCACGTGCCCACCATCGCCTATCTGCGGGTCTTCATCGTCATAGTCGTTGTGCGTCAGTTGGGATATTCCCGAACCGTCATAGAGGAAGATTTCGAAGTCGGCAATATCCTCTCCTGACCACGCCACGTGCCCGTGAGCGTTGATCTGTGGATACATGTCGTTGTAGTCGTTGTTCGTGGGTTGTGTGACGTTGTTGCCGTCGAACAGATAGATCTCGTAGTCGTCAAGAGTCCGCCCCATCCAGACCACGTCACCGTTGTCGCTAATTCTGGGATGCCACTCAAAGTAGTCACCCTTCTCCAGATAGAGGATCGTGTAATCGGCGGTTACTCCTGCCGGCGAAAGGATGGTAAGGGCCAACACGCCGAGCAAAACAGAGATTGTCGCGCGGGTAGTCATCAGTTGCACCCTCCTTCATCTCAACCCGTGCCGCGTTGGGCATAGCCATGCATGCGGACCACTACCGAGTCTACTTCGGGGAAAGCCTAGGGGTCAAGTAATTTTATGGAGCTTCGCAATATGTTATAAAAGCGGCTCGTCGCAGACACACCTGGGGCAGGTGCAGAGAAGAACGCACCGCCTCGCATCCAGAACGGTGATCGTGCCGTCCTCGTCCAGGTCGCATTCCGGAGCTTCTTCCGCCGATTGATTCCGGTGCGAAAGTACGATCATCAGATCGTCACGATCCACCACGCAATCGGAATTGACGTCACAGGGCAGCTCGTCCGGGCCACAGGGCTGATCCTCGAAACCCACGCCTTGGAGTGGAATCATCAGTCTGTGGTCAGGTGGCTCGGCGTCACTGTCGATTCTCATCGTCGCAGTATGCGCCCCCGGTCCCGATGGTGCGAACTCGACTGACACATCAATCGACTCCCCCTGATACAGCAGAACAGAGGGGGGTGGGGCGCCCAAAACGATAGTAAAGGATCCTGATGCGTCATCGACGATCTCGACGGAGTACACAGATAACGGTACCAATTCTTGGGAAGTCGCAGAAAAAACTACAGTCTCCGAAGAGCCGACCTCCACGTCTCCGAAGTCCCACCAGTCCGGCGAGACGTCGATACCCTGAGCCGCGACCAGCGGCGGAGCCGCCAGGAAGGCGAGGATGGTGCACGTTGCCAACAAGGCCAATAGGACTGGTCTTCCTTTTCTCATGGCGGTAACCTCCTTTGCGTCCACGCTTGGAACGCTTGAAATCCTGGGGAAGGATACTTGAAAAGAAGTTTACAATGAATAATATGGTTATTACAAGGAAATAATTTAAATCGGGTCGGACAGGGACAAGTGCTTGATATACGGAAGCAACAGCGACCCCGTTTCGGTATCAGACCGCGGAGAAGCGCTTCTGGAGCATGATCCGCAGGATGGTGCGGTCCGTTTCGATCATGCCCTGGGTGCTCAGCTCGCCGATGTTCTGGGTAGTCTGCTCGAGGGAGGCCCCGATGATGCCGTCCGTGGCCTGCACGGTGATCCCCTGCAGGGAGAACAGGGAGGCCTGGACGGCCGTTCCGGCCGCCGTGGCCAGCTTGAAGGCGCACGCGGCTTTAGCGCCGTCGCAGATCACGCCGGCAAGGTCTTCGGTGAGGTTCTTGATGGCGCCGGCCATGTTGTGAAGGGTACCGCCCAGCAGGTAGGTGATGCCGGCCGTTGCCCCTGCCCCGGCGGCGATCGAGCATCCGCACACAGCGGAGAGCCTTCCGGTGTAGGCCTTGACGTATGCGGTGATGATCTGGCTCAGGCCGATCGCCTCGACGAAGGATTCCCGGTCGCACTCCACATAGTCCATGACCGCGCGGATGGGCAGTACCGCTGTGAGCCCGTGATTGCCGCTCCCTGCGGAAGCCATTGCGGGCAGCTTCACGCCTGCCATGCGGGCATCCGCCGCGGCCGAGGAGAGTATCCGTGCGCCGAGAATCATGTCTTTCTTGATCAGGCCCTGCCGGACGAGGCGGTCGAGCGCCTTTCCTACACCCAGGCCGGAGCCGTGTTTCAGCCCGTGCTCGGCAAGGCGAAGGTTGCAGCGGACGCTCTCCTCCAGGACGCCCTTGTCCTCCAGGTCCAGATCGTCCACCAGGGCCACCAACTCTTCGAGGGCTAGGTCTCTCAGCCACTCTTCGAGTTTCGCGAGATCGCTCTGCCCTTCCTCATCGACCCGAGACACAAGAGGGTGATCCGTGAGCTCAAGGCCATTCAGCTTGAGGGTCGAGATGTTGTCGTGAAGATCCGTGATGACCGATTCGGCCGTATTCTCTCCGCTCCTGATCACGGTCCTGATCAGGAGCCCCTTCCTGTCCGAGAGCAAATGGACCGTGACGGCCTCGCGACGCAGAAACCGCTTCACCTCCTCGACGGTCTCCTTGTCGATTGGGCCGAGAACCTCGAGCTTCAGGGACGGATCCCCTCCGAGAGCGCCGAGTGCGGCGGCCGTCTCCAGGCCGCACAGCCCTCCTGTTCCCGGAATGACCACCGCAAGCCCGTTCTTGTATATGTTCGGGTCCACCCAGACCTCGATCGAGTCGATCTTCCTTTCGGGCAGAACCGATGCGGCGGCCGCGGCCCCGAGGGCGATCGCCACCGGCTCGGTACACCCCAGGGCGGGTGCCACCTCCATTTCGAGGATGTCTTTCACGCCGTATTGCATGGCTTGTTTCAATCCTTCTTGTGGGTGAATCGGAAGTCGCAGTGGTCCGCCCCTTCCATGAGGGTCTGTGTGCGTTCGAGCTTGATTTCCGGGTTGAAGCCTTCGACCATGGCAAAATCGCGTCCGCACGAAAGGGTGAAGCCCAGATCCTCCATCCCGAGCTCCTTGTACATCTCCGCATACCGGCAGCGGGTCACGTTCATAGTGATCTTCTCCGCCGTCATCTCGACGATATCGAAGGCGACCGCGTCATCCTGGCTCCAGAGGTCCATTCCTTTTGCAAAATCCTCCAAGCTGTTTCCACCTACGAACGCGCGAAGCAGCTCTCCGCTTTCTTTGGCCAACGCAAGGATCACCCCTTCGACGATCTCGCGGGCCCTTTCCTCCCCGGTCTCTTTCATAAAGGCCTTGATCAACGGCCCTGCGATTCGCGCTTCGATCTCCCGGCGGGTCAGGATTCCGATCTTGCTCAGATCTGCACCCATGGCTTCCTCCTTATCTGGGCTGTCTTTTTCCTTGGATCTTCTGCTCGTTATAGGTGTCCATGAAGGACTCGACCTTTGTGAAGAAGTCCTTCAAGGATTCCGCCTCCCGGGAACGCAACCGATCGAAGTGACCCGCCAGATACGAGGACAGCTCAGCGTGGTAATCCTCGTGTCCCTGAAACGCGATCTTTCCTTTGGCCGTCAGGCTCAGGTACACCTTCTTCCTGTCCTCTTCATCCATCAGCTTCTCGACCAGACCCTTCTTGAGCAGTTTCCCCGCGGTCTGCTGGACCGCGCCTCGGGTCACGCCGAGGATGTTGGCGATTTCCGCCATGTGCGCGTCCGGATGCTTGCCGATCGCCTCGACCGCATGAATCTCGGAAGGATACAGGTTCTCGCCGCATCCGTAGTCGAGCGGGTTCTTCTCGAGGGAATTGTATTTGTTGACGATCCTGACGAACTGCTCGAGGATCTCGTCAAGAAAAGCGGCCTTCCTCCCCATGGGTCACTCCCTGCGTTTTGTATAGGTGCTACCCATTTTTGTATAGCACCTATACAAAAAAGTCAAGAGAAAAATGGAAAGAAACAGGCGGGGAATTCTTTAGTCTTTGAGGTAGTATTCGATCGTGGAGACCACACGCACGGTCTTCTGGAGCTGGCTTCCTTCCATGATGCCTGGCGCCCTGTCCCTGGCAAGGATCACGAACACCCCCTGGTTGGCCCGTCGGATGCTCCCGATCGCGCTGCCCGAATCCTTTGCGAACTGCTCTGCCGAGCGACGGGCTTCAGCCGTCGCCTCTGCGATCATCTCGGGCTTGAGCTCGTTCAGCCCGGTGAACAGGAAGGTGGGGCCGCTCGAGGGCCCTCCGGTCGAGGAAAGAACCACTCCAGCATCGACCAGCTCGCCCACCGCCTGGCTCGCCTTCTCGATCGTCCCCGTATCTTCGGTGCGGACCATCAAGGTCTCGGTGATGATGTAGCGGCTCTGGGTCGGTCCGCTTCGATACGGGTTCGCGAGCAGGTCGTTCACCTCCAGCCTCTGGATCTCGGCTGAAGCCGGATCGATGCCCTGCCTCTCGAGGAAGGTGAGCACATGCTGGTGGCTCTGCTTGATCGTGGCCTGGGCCTGCCCGAGGTCGTCGTTGGTGGCCACGAAACGGATAGGCCACAGGGCAACGTCCGCCTGAACGTCCCGTTCCGAAACGCCCTTGACCGTAACGAACCTGTCGGTTGAACGCCCCTTGACGAACCCGTCTCCAACGAACCAGCCGGCAACCGCAATCCCGATCGCCAGCAGGATTGCACCCCTCATGTCACTTCCTCCTGTTCGGAGGTTCACCAGAATGGTCTAGACACCCAACCCCACGATCTGTTCGGGTTTCTCGGGAGGCTGAACCTCTTCGCAACGCACCAGAGACAGGCTTTCCGAGGGGCATACGGAGATACAGTTGCCGCACCCGATGCAGTAATCCTCGATCACTTTCGCTGTCTCGCCCTCCATCTCCAGGGCTTCCATCGGACATCGCTCCAGACAATCACCGCAGCCGATGCAGGTCTCCTGATCCACCGCCGCCAGGAAGTTGGATCCGGCCACCTGTTTGAGCCCCCGGAACTTCTTCATCCTTACGAGGAAGTTGCAGCAGCACCCGCAGCAGTTGCACATCACGATGTTGTCGCCCAGAAAGTTGTTCATGTTGTGCACCAGGCCGTACTCCTCACATTTCTTCAGGAGCGCGATCAGTTCTTCCTTTGAATGGCGCTTGGCAAATCCCCGGTCGATCATGAACTCGGCTACTTTCCCGAAATAGATACAGGCATCTCTCGGCGCGTCGATCTTGCAGGGATGCCCGCTCAGCTTGGTCTCCTGGCGGCAGGCACAGGCCCCCACGGCAAAGGACTGTTCCCGGTCGATGATCGCGGATATCCGCTCCCAGGTCGCCACTTCCGTTCCGCTGGGCAACTCCGTCTCCACGGCCACGGCCCTAAGGCCGGGCGTTCCCAGCTGCTCGTTCGCGAGCTCCGGGTTTCGAAAGAGATCGCCCGCAACCTCCTCGATCCCCTCGTGCACGTCCCGGAGCAACCGCAACCGCCTTTTGACCTTGTCCGTTTCTTCGCCCTTCATGGACTGGAACTCGAAGACACCGGGCACGAAAGGCGAAAGGGAATACTCCTTTCCGCCGTCTTCCTTCTTCTCTATAAAGATCAGGCCTTCATCCGCCATCCCCTCGAGAAGCCGTTCCAGATCCGCCTCATCCCGGTTCAACTTTTCGACCAGGGCCTTCAGGGTATGCGACCCGATCGGGAACTCGACCCCCAGCCGGGCCTGTTCCTCTGTATACACGTCCCGCAAGAATGCCAGAACCGGCTCGATCAACGGAAACTGGACCAGGTTCTGATTCAACCGTTCCCCCAGCTTTGCATAGATGTCTTCGCTCATGGTCCTCACCTCATCCGAGACATGAAAGGAGTTGACGTGGAGATCCCGCCCTCGAAGACGTTCTGTGCCGGCATCCGACACGGGCGGAATTCTATCAAATCCCAGCGGAAAACGCATTCTGATCGGTCCGGCCGCGCCGTCTCGGGGATGTAGAGGTGTTGAAGGTCAACGAACAGGAAAATTCGGGAGATCTCTCGGGATTTCGTGCTTGACATCGTCCTGCACCCGGCCTATTGTCTAGCCCAACACGAGATTCTATTCATCTTTTCCAACCAGAAGAGGAGGGGAGAATGAGACTTACAGGAAGATGCTCGATGTTCTTGGCGGTGACGCTTCTGGTCATGTGTCTGACCACCGGCATGTCCCACGGAGCGGGGTACGAAGTCTGGCAGTGTGGAGAGTGCAACGAGTTCAACTGCCAGGGATACGATACGAGCGCCACGATCCAGTTCTACCCTTTCTTGCACAAGATCGGGGATCTTGTCAGGATCAACATCGATGCAACGAAGGTTCTGGCCATCAACCCGGCAGCAGGTGGTGGCTACTACTGCTACATGATGTGGAGAGTGAACGATGCACCGATCGTTTGGCTTGCCCTGGATGCCAGCGGCGGACTCTCCAACTGGGACATCCTGTATGAGACTTGCTCGTACGACACGGACGCCACGCTGCAATGCGTGGATTTCGAGGATCCCACACCTGGGTCGTACAGCGTCGGATCCGGCATTACCGACTCCGGCCAGACCATGACCATGACGCAGTTTCAATGGTCCAACGGCATCTG
>JANQFG010000045.1 GCA_028277985.1 bacterium
GCCGAGGCCCGGCAAACCGCCAACTCAGTCAATTCGGATTTCCTTATGGCGCGACCCATTTCCACGAAGAACAAGATGCGCATGAAGCAGCTGATGGCCGAAACCGGCGTCACCAAGGCCACGATCCAGTTCTACGTGAACGAGGGCCTGATCCCGAAACCGATAAAGACCCATGCCAACATGGCCTACTACGACGAGTCCCACGTAAACGCCATTCGCCTGGTCAAGGAGCTTCAGTCGAAGAGGTTCCTGCCCCTGTCCGTCATCAAGCGGGTGATGGAGGGCGAAAAAGGCGGGATGAGCGTGGATGAAATACGCACCCTGGTGGAAATCGACGGCAAGCTCTTCACAAACATTCGGGAGCAACCGACACAGAAGCCCTTGAACGCAAACGAGCTTTCGAAGAGGACCGACGTCGATTTGGATGACATCCGGATCATGGAGAAGATGCAAATCATCACCCCCATCCGGAAAGGCAACCAGGAGCTCTACGGCGAGGATGACATCCGGATCGTGGAGTGCTTCGGCAGATTCCGGAAAGCGGGGTTCACGCCCGAACTCGGAATCGACGCGACCCAGTTGAAGATGTACTGGGATTTCATGAAGATGCTGGTGGCGGAAGAGTTGAAGATCTTTGCCAAGCTGACCTCGGGCAAGGTGCCGGCCCAGAGGCTTCCGGCCATGGTGGAAGACGCGGCCGCGATTGCCGGCAATCTGATGGGGCTGTTCCACAAGAAGATCCTCATAGAAACCACCCGGAGATTCACGGTGGAATTCATGGAAACAGTTACCGGCGCAGATTCAAGCCGGGCAGGACCTGGAAAAGCACGGAAGAAGTCGGTCAAAACCAGCACAACATAGACAGGCTCGCCCAAGCCTCTCGGTCGCTCGCTTCGGTGAAGCGGCCAAGGCCCGAACCGGATTCCCCAACACCCTCGTTTCCTCGATCTGCCCGGGAAAAGGGCCTCCCGGCCTTCCGCGGTGCCCCCGCAATCAATCCCTGGCCAAAACGCATCCAAAAAATACAGCACGGGTCGCGGAGGCGATCCCCTCTCCGCGAGGGTTCATCGTCGACCGCGGGCATGATCAACATCACCGCTTCGAAAACGAGGAGCCTCCATGTCCAACCACGTTTCTGTAGGCCAGTATCTTCTTCAGCGACTCTATGAAAAACAAGTTCATCACATATTCGGCATTCCGGGAGACTACGTGCTCGGGTTCTACGATCTTCTGGAGCAGAGCCCGATTCAGCATGTGGGCACCTGCCGCGAAGACGGGGCCGGGTTTGCCGCTGACGCCTATGCCCGCGTCAAAGGAATGGGCGCCGTCTGCGTGACTTACTGCGTGGGGGGGCTGAACCTCACGAACCCGATCGCGGGAGCGTATGCCGAGAAATCACCGGTCATCGTCATCAGCGGCGCCCCGGGCGTGAAAGAAAGGGAGCGAAACCCCCTGCTCCATCATCGGGTACGGGAGTTCTCCACCCAGCAGGAGATCTTCAGCCACATCACCGTGGCACACACCGCCCTGGAAGACCCGCTCACGGCTTACCGGGAAATCGACCGGGTATTCGACGCCGTCGAGCGTTACAAGCGCCCGGGCTATATCGAGATTCCGTGGGACATGGTCGACCGGGTGACACCGCACCGGCGCGTCCCCATGGACATCGCCGAGTTGACCGACATGTGCGCCCTGGAAGAATGCTTGGAAGAGGCCGTCTCGATGCTGAACGAGGCGGAGCAGCCCGTGATCCTCGCCGGGATCGAGTTGCACCGTTTCGGCCTGCAGGACGCCCTGGTCCAATTCGCAGAGGAGAAGAACATCCCGGTGGCCGCGACCATTCTGGGTAAGTCGGTCATGAGCGAAGCGCACCCTCTGTACCTGGGCGTCTACGAGGGTGCAATGGGCCGGGCCGAGGTTCAGGAGTATGTGGAAGCATCCGACTGCGTCCTCATCCTCGGAGCCTTCATGACCGACATCAACCTAGGCGTCTACACGGCGAGCCTCGACCCGGGCAGCACCATTTACGTTACCTCGGAGCGTTTATCGGTCAAACACCACTCGTTTCACGATGTCCCCTTCCGGTCCTTCATGGCTGCTCTGGAGAGGGCGTCCATTCGGCGAAGGCCGCACCCGGATTTGCCTCCTCGGCCCGAGGATTCCCTGGAGGAGCAGAACCCGAATGCCCCGATCACCATCAAGGGCATGTTCCATGAAGTGGACCGGCATCTGACCGAAGATACCATCGTGGTCTCGGACGTGGGCGACTGCCTGTTCGGCTCACTCGATCTGAGGATTCATCGGAAGACGGAGTATGTCTGCCCTGCCTACTACACATCCATGGGTTTCGCCGTGCCTGGCTCTATCGGGGCACAATTGGCCGAGCCTCGCCAAAGGCCGCTCGTGCTGGTCGGGGACGGCGCATTTCAGATGACCGGGCTGGAGCTTTCCACCGTTGCGAAGTACGAGCTGAATCCGGTGGTCCTCGTCCTGAACAACCGGGGATACTCCACGGAACGGCAAATCCTGGACGGCCCCTTCAACGACGTTCATGGGTGGGAGTACAGCCAGGTTCCGGCACTCTTGGGCCAGGGGCGAGGTTTTGTGGCGAAAACGGCGGGTGAATTACGCGAATCCCTGGCAAGCGCCTTCGCATACACGGATACATTCAGCATCGTCGACGTACATCTCGACCCGTACGACAGGTCCCCCGCGATGGAACGACTGGCGAAACGCCTCGCCGCGAGAACGAACAAGGAACCGCCACCCATAGAGGCCGGTGAAGAAACCCGGACCGTGCCGGCTTGAAACGCATGGCCCCGGTGGGAAGGTGTGGATTCTACAAGAAACGGAGAGAAGGATGTCGAAAGGGTTGCACGCTGCGGTTGATTTCAGCGAGAAGCTGCAGCACATATTCATAACCACGGCGAACCGGGAGGGACTCGCTCACGTGGCAGCCGCAGACGGCATACGGCTTGGAGAAGAAGGATTCTTTCATCTAACCGGTTGGTATTGTGAGACCACGGCGCGAAACCTGGAGGAGAACCCCCTGATTTCGGTCGTACTCTGGGATCCGGACACGGACGTGGGCTATCAGGTGCTGGGAGAAGTGGAGGAGATCCAGGAAAAGGCGAGCCTGAACGGGTTCCTGCCCGAAACAGACGAGTTCCAATCCTTGCCACAGGTGGAGCGGGACCTGCTCGTCCGGGTCAAGGAAGTGCTGCTCTTCTGCCACGCACCCCATACGGACCGTATCATGGAGCCCCACGGGTAGACCCGTGGCACCATCTCGGAGCCCTTGTGGGCGACATCACGCCGAAGCTCTGAAGGGCGAGTTGTGACGAAGGCATGTCTAATCATCAAGGGCCAAGGCCGTGGTACCCTTCGAGGGCGGATGGGTGATCTTGCTCGTTAGGGGTATGCATACCACCGGCCGGGGATGAATTCCTGAAACTCGACGTCATGCTTGTCGAATTGGGAGCGAAGGGGACTCAGATCCGTGGGATTCGCCCCCTCCATGAGAGGGTCGTGGTGTTGGGGAACGATGATCTCGGCACCTGAGGCCAACCCGAACTCGACCACTCGCTCTTCCATTCCCTCGAGCGTCCGTCCCGGAATGACCTGAAGCAACGTCATGAAGGAGCGGGCGCTTCTCGCTACCTCCATCAAGGTCGGATCCGGATACGATCCGGCCATGTAAACCCGCCTGTCATCCCCTGTGTCGATGACGAAATTCAGCTGTTCTCCGGCAGGATACTTGAGCATCCATTCCTCCAGATGCTCGGGCGGGCGGATCGGTCCCAGGATCGCCTTCAGACCCACACGAAGCATCTCGGAGAAATCGCCTGCTGCTTCGGTCGTGATGTCCTTGCCGGTCAGCCGCTGGTATTCGTGAACGAAGTCCACGTGTACGCCCCGGACCACATCCACAAGGAGCCCGTCTTCGTCGATCGTGTCGCCGGCAGTGATCGGAGTGAAACGTTCGGGGGCGATTTTCTGGTGTTCTATCAGAGCATTCGCGACCTCCTGGCTGCAGTAGATGCTGGGGTGGAATCGTTCGGCAAGTTTGCCCACATCCAGAATGTGGTCGTAGTGCCCGTGCGTGATGAGGATCGAATCGCATCCCTCGATCTGGTCCGACCCTATCGGTGCGTTGATCGAGTCGTCCAGATACGGATCGATCAGAATCGTTGTCGCCTGGTCCAGCTTGATTTCAAAACAGGCCGTACCCAACCATCGAATTTGAAAACCCATCGGCGTCCCCTCCTGATCCGGCGGTACGATAACGGCAATGGGGTCAGGCCGAAACGATCAACCCTCACAGCTGAGCCCGGCTGGGCCAAATACTGGGTCCAGGGTTGATCGTTTCGGCCTGACCCCAAATGGACCGTCAACCTTTCTTCCTCAGGATCGATGATTACGGCCGGATCGGAAAAGGTCAAGGGTGGACAGAGAACAGGGGGGGAGGGATGGGGCTAGGGTTGATACTTACGGCCTGACCCCAAAAATAAAAAGGGGACGCAGCTCATTTATGAATGTCCCTGGGGGAGACAAGAGCCGCGCCCCCTTCCAATTGTGGAGGGAGCGGACAGGATGAACCTTTTGTCATCCTGCCCGCCCCTGTTTCTGACCTGCTTCTGCTAGCCTATTCCCTGAACCGTCCTCTGGATGATGTTGTCCTGGGTCTTACGGCTGATGTCCACGAAGTGGGCGCTGTAGCCCGCGACCCGCACGATCACCTCCTGGTACTTTTCCGGATCCTGCTGCGCAGCCCGCAGGGTCTGGTCGGAAACCATGTTGAACTGCACGTGATCGAGCCCAAGCTCGGCCCACGTCTTCATGTAGGCCTTCCAGAGCTGATAGCCTTTCTCCCCTTCGAGCTGGGTCGGGGAGAGACGCTGGTTCAGCAGAAAGGCACGACCGTCGGTGACGTGGTCGATCTTGGCGCAGGACTTGAGCACCGCGGTGGGACCCTTCTTGTCCAGTCCCGGCCCGGGAGAGATCCCGCCGTCGTAGAGGGCGTCCCCGAGTCTTCGGCCGTTCGGAAGGGCATTGACGATGTTTGCGTAATGGATGTTACCACTCACGTTTTCCGGAAGGAGCGGCCAGTTGTTGCCGCTGGGGCACTTGAGGACCTTTGCGAAACGGGCCGTCTCGCGCAGGCAGCGGACCATGATGTCATCCACATAGTCGTCGTCGTTCCCCCACTTCGGCGCACTCTTGACGAAGTCGAGCCGCATCTCCTCGTAGCCTTCCCAGTTCGCCTCCAACGCGTCGACAAGCTGCTCCATGGTGTACTTCTTCTCATCGAAGACCAGCTTCTTGACGGCTGCCAGGCTGTCCGCGTTCTCCACCCACGTGAAGCCCGTCACCCAGGCATTGCCCCGCTCTCCTTCCGGGTTGATGATATCGTTCCCGGATTCGACCGATCGCTCGCAGATGGCGGACAGGAAGGGCCTGCCGAACAGCTCCGGATCCATGTACCGGCCGAAGTTCGACGTGCGGACCAGAAGGCTGAAGAGCCATTCCATCTGGCTGACCCAGGCCTCGAAGAGCTGCTCGAAATCGGTGTACTTGCGCGCGTCGCCGGTCTTGGGCCCCATCTGCATGCCCACCACATGGTCGTAGCCGTCGTGCAGAGCGTATTCAACGATCTTTGCACAGTTGGCCGTGGCGGATGCCATGCGGAAGGGCTGGTTTCCGTGCTTGGTCGGCGGACAAGGGGACATGCAGGCCTGGTGCACCCACAGCCTCGCCTCCTCTACCGGATGGCCGTACCAGTGCGTGGTGTTCTGGACGAGGATCGGATCATTCCGCATCGACGGGTAACCCAGACCATGACGGATACACTCGAAGCACTCGCGCATCACCTCGTCCGTCACCTTGGGATGCCACCGGAATCCGAAGGTCGGGTTCGATACGCGAACGAGCCTCGCGGCCTGGAGGAGCGCGATCGTCATGTCGTTGCAGGCATCCGATCCGTCCGGCTTCACGCCGCCGATCGTCCACACCCAGGTGCCGGTGATTCCCTGCACACCCTCTCGTGTCCATCTGGGAAGGAAGAGTCCGACTTCATGCGTACGGATCAGGAATTCGCCGACCAGGTCCAGGGCCTCCTCCGAGGTAATCCTCTTCTCGATGTTCACGTCCTTGTCATAGTACGGCCCGTGATAGTAGTCCGGCCGCGCGGGCCAGGCCGCTTCGTTCGCCTCCAACCGGTTGATGACCTGGATGAAGTGGTCGAACTGGAGCGATTCCTGAAGGTTCCGGGGCGCCTTGGCAGGGACCCGTTCGCACGTCTCGGCCACACGGAGCAGTTCCTCCTTGCGCGTCGGGTCGCTCTCGAAGTTCTCAGCCACGATGCGGGCCAGCCGGGCATAACGATTCGCATAGCGAATGGCCGCCTCCAGGACGATCTTCATGGCGTCCCAGTTCTGGATCTTCTTGTACAGGGGAAGAATGTCCGGACCCGGGACTCCCGTGGTTCTTTCCTCCGCCTCTTCAAGGTTCGCATCGATTTCCTGGATGATGTCCTCGAACCCGCGCTTTCCGGTGAGGATGTACTCGTAGTCCTTGGTCGAATACGTCACGGCACCGGATGAGGGCGTGCCCCAGCCGATGGCGCCGCTCATGAACTTGACCGTATCCTCTGGGTCGAGCAGAAGCGCCAGCTTGTCCACGGCCGCCTCGCCGGCCCACTGCTGCATGATCCCGGCAACCTGCTTGAGCGATTCCTCCTCCGGCTCGTCATGGATTCCAGGCTCGTTGTAGACCTCTTCGCTGATCATGCTCGCGCTGTCGGCGCGCCACATGATCTTGTGGGGGCCGCTTCCCACGTAGCCTACGAGCTGGGCCTGGTCTGTGATGAAGATGGAGATGTTGTCCATGACGTGAGCCAGGGCCTTCGCCTTTCTCATCATCTGCTGGTCGTGCTTTGCCTCGTCAGAAAAGAATCCCTGGGTCAGGAGGTCTGCGAACTCCAGATCGATCTTGATCCCCGGGTTGTAGTTCCCTCCGATCGCGCCTTTCTTCCAGATCGCCTTTCGCAGATAGTCGAGCCTCTTGGAGCGCTTCTTCTCCGCTGCCCACCACCACTCCTGCTTCTTCTCGAGTTCCTGGATGTCTTGTTCTATGGGTGTTGCCATGAGGGCCCCTCCTCTTTTCCACCGTTAGGTCTTTCAAGGAACGAGTCTTTTCCCTGTCTCTGTCGAGTTGCTCACCTCTTCTGAAACGATTCGCAGCTCGCCGCCTCCTGATCCGCATCCACCGGTCTGGCCTTGTAATAGGCCTGCCTGGGGTCCACGACCCTGTGGATACAGTCGCCCTTCTCCTCGCTGCCCTCCAAGGCGAAGAAGCATTTACACTCTTTGCATGTCGCCATCTGTCTCACCTCCCTTCCTCTTGGTCTGATGGTATGAATTCGTATGAATGGGATCGGGTATCGAATGGTTGATGGATCCGACCTCAATTGGCCTCGATCACGACGCCCAGTAAGGCAAAATGGATGCCAGGTCTGTACGTTTTTGTAACCTTTCGGTTTTTAAGCATAAATCGCAAGAAGGGCTTAGGCGGCCCCTTTGCCCGGGATATGGGCGCGCGACACATGTGCCCGGACGGGCGACCCCAGATGGGCCGAATGACGTGTAACTACCTGAAAAAACAAAACAATTATTCACCGAACCTCCTCTTTCGGCGTGAGACAATTCTGGCCACCTGCGGGCAGACCTTATTCATGTATGTAAGCACCTGTAATAACTACATTCACATGGATTTTTCGGTTGACAAGCCTGAAGAACCATGCCAACAATGTCCTATCAACCGTGATGCGGGCACTCCTGTCCGGTCACCCCACCCTAACCAGATCGGCAGTGGGAACCGGGCCCAGAGCAGACCTCCACGGCGCTTGCACACCTCATGACCGGGAGCCGACCATGACCACCGAAGACAAGACACAACAGCTTGCCGATGAATACGCGCAAGATCTCGCCCAACCGTCAGAGCTTCCCAGCAATCTCCGCGATACGGACTGGTTCTCGAATACCTTTCTCGAAATGCTGATCAGGAGCCTGCCCGGAGTCTTCTATCTTTTTGACCCTTCCTTGAAATTTCTCAGGTGGAACCAGAATTTCGAGAAGGTGACCGGATTCTCCAGGGAAGAGTTCAGGTCCGTGTCGGTCCACGATCTGTTCCGCGGAGAGAGCTGGCAGCGGATCAAATCCACCATACGGCACATCTTCGAGACGGGAGAAGGCTGCACCGAGGCGTTTCTGGAAACGAAGGACGGGAGAAGTGTTCCCTATTTCTGGACAGGGATCAGCGCCACGATCGAAGGGACCCCGTTCATCGTGGGCATGGGCACCGACCTGAGCCAGCTCAGAGAGACCGAAGACGCCCTGCATGACAGCGAGGTTCTCTACAGGATGCTCGCGGAGAGGATTCCGGTAGGTGCCATGCTCTACCAGAACGGAAAGATCATCTTCGCCAACGATGCATTTGTGAGCATGTTCGGGGTCAGGGACAAGTATCAGCTCCTCGACAAGGATATGGACCAGCTCTTTTCAAAGGGCTATGAAAGCTATTTCCGGCAGACCTTCGAAGGCCTGGAACGGGGGATGTCCCGAGACAAGCCGATCGAAACCTGCTGCCTGACAAGGGACGGACGAGAGATCTGGGTCGAAGGCCAGGCGACCCTTATTCGGTGGCAGCACCAGCCGACGATCTTCGTGACCTTGAGGGATACGACGGAGGAGCGACATCGGGAGATGTCGATGCAGGAAGAAAAGGAGCATCTGAGACGAGAGAACGTGAGTCTGCGATCGTCTCTGAAGGACCGGTATCGCCTGGGCAATATCGTCGGGAAGAGCAGCGCCATGCAGGATGTCTACGAGCTCATATCCAACGCCGCTGCGACCAGTGCCAGCGTGTTCATCTACGGGGAGTCGGGCACGGGAAAGGAGCTGGTCGCAAGGGCCATCCACGACATGAGCGGGCGGGCCGGCAAGGAGTTCGTTCCCGTGAACTGTGCCGCGATCCCGGAGAATCTGCTCGAGAGCGAGTTCTTCGGCCACAAGAAAGGCTCCTTCACGGGTGCACACGCCGACAAGAAGGGCTACCTGGACATGGCGAACGGGGGAACGCTGTTCCTGGACGAACTCGGTGACCTGAACATGACGCTTCAGGCGAAGCTGCTGCGCGCCATAGACGGGGGAGGATATACACCCGTTGGGGACAACCAGGTCCGGCATTCCGATTTTCGCATCATTGCGGCTACCAACAGGAACGTTTGGAGGGACGTCAAAACGGGCGTCCTTCGGGAGGACTTCTTCTACAGGCTCCATGTGATTCCGATCAAGATCCCGCCTTTGCGAAAGCGCAAAGAGGACATCCCTCTCCTTTTGGAGCATTTCTTCAAGATGCAGACCAACGACGAGAAGCTGCCGCGGATTCCCGGGCATGTGATCGAGGCACTGACCAATTACGACTGGCCCGGAAACGTCCGAGAACTGCAGAACGCTATCCAGCGATACCTCGTTGTCGGACGTATCGAATTCATCCCGCCCGAATCGGTCGAGGAAATCGAACCGGCAGGGCCTCCCCGGGCACGGGCCTTCGATTCGGCCGAGGACGACCTGAGTCTCCACGAGAATGTGGAGGATGCCGAGAGGGCCGTCATCAAGAAGGCCCTGGATCAGCATGACGGGAACAAGACCCTGGCTGCGAAGGCCCTGGGCGTGTCCCGGAGGACCCTCTCAAGGAAACTGAAGCGACTCGACTTGTCATGAGGGGTGAGCCCCGCCCAATCCGCTTTTTTCTGAATCACTATCAATTTGTATGGAATCCAAAACAGTACATCGAGAATTATCATGATTTCGTGGCGTGACAGGGCAGAGAGGGCCCTCTCCGCGCCCGGAACGGTTCAGGCATATGCTTTAGAAAGGAAGAGGTAGGCGCCCATGGGCATGATAACCACTGCAGGAAAGTACTGCTACGTACAATGCGATCGTCGCAACTGCAACAAGAAGATGGAACACATCGATACGAACCTCCTCAAGGACCTGGCAAAGCTGTGCGGCTGGCACAAGGATGGCGAACAATGGACCTGCCCGGATTGCGCGGAAAGGGCCGAAATAAGAAAGAAAACGCTGTCCCGCGAAGGGCTGGCCGGGTCGGAGTTGGAAGCCTGAGGACCGGATCGGAACCGCACCACCCGGCCGTGACATAGCCTCGCCGTTTTCGCACCCCCCTTCCCCCTCATCTCTTCAGATCGACCCACGTCACCGTCTGTGAAAATATTTCTTGACATCTAAGTTTTTCTATTAGTATAATTTCACTTCTACAGAATATTTAACCAGCGGTTCAACCCAGTCAGAAAAGGCTAGAAATCATGGAGGAGACTGCCCCCTTGTCTGCGACGAACAGAGACCACTGGCTCTCTGAAGAACAGAAGCTTTCGGACCGAATGCAGGAGGCCATGTTCCCGGGAGGGGAGAAGGCCGTCGAGAAACTCTCGAAACAGAACAAGCAACTGGTCCGCGACCTCATCTCGAAGCTCATCGACCCGGGGACCCCGTTTCTCGAACTGGGCACGCTCGCCGGGTTCGGCATGGACTACCCGAACGTGCCGGACGTAATCGGCGGAGGGGTGGTCACGGGCATCGGCAGGATCCACGGCAACTGGACGATGATCATTGCCAACGACAGCCGGGTGAAGGCGGGCGCCTACTTTCCGATCACTCTGAAGAAGCATCTGCGTGCTCAGGCGATCGCCGAGAACTGCGGGCTCAATTGCGTGTACATCGCCGACTCGGCCGGCGCATTCCTGCCCATGCAGGACCAGATCTTTCCTGACGACGGACAGTTCGGCAGCATGTTCTACAACATGTGCCGCATGTCCGCAGTGGGCCAGAAGCAGATCACCCTGTCCACCGGAGGTAACACGGCAGGCGGGGCCTACATCGTATTCCTGGCCTGTGAATCGGTGATGATCCATCAAATGTCCTACTCCTTTCTCGGCGGCCCGCCCCTGGTGAAGGCGGCCCTGGGAGAAGAGGTGACGGCCGAGGAACTGGGCGGGGCCGTTGTGCACACCAATATATCCGGAGGCTGTGACCACATCTGCCAGTCCCAGGATGAAGCCATCGGCAGGGTACGGGATATCCTGGCCCACGATTCATCTCAAGAACTCCACATCAACCGCTGCCAGGAGGTTGCACCCTACCACCCGATCGAGGGGCTGTACGACCTCCTGCCCGAAAATATCTACCGGGCCATCGACGCACGGGCGGTCATCGCCCACATCGCCGACGGCTACCCCTTCCGGGAGTACAAGAAGGATTACTCGCCCGGACGGGGCGACAACACCATCTGCGGGAAGATCTTCCTCAAGGGCATACCGATCGGCGTGGTCGCCTCGAACAACAGCGGCATCATCTTTCACGAATCCGCCCAGAAGGCGGCGGAATTCATCATCCGATGCGGAAAGGACAAGACGCCGCTCCTCTTCCTCCAGAATTCACCGGGCTACATGGTGGGGACCGCATCCGAGCAGGCCGGGATCGGCAAGTACGGAGCGAACATGGTCCGGGCCGTGTCCAACGTAAAGGTGCCGCGAATCCAGATGGTCATCGGACCCGACCATGGTGCCGCCAATTACGGCATGTCCGGCCGTGCTTACAAGCCTCACTTCCTGTTCTCCACGATGCGCGCCCGCACCTCGGTCATGAGCGGCGCATCGGCCGCCTATGTGCTGTTGACCCTTGAGAAACGGAACAGGAAGGCGAAGGGCAAAGAGATGAGCCCGGAAGAGGAGGAGTCCTTCCGTCAGCGAATGGTGGACAAATACGACGGGGAGGCCCACCCGTTCTACAATGCCGCACGGCTCTACACGGACGGAGTCATTCGTTTCTCCGATATCCGGGACTATCTGGCGTTGGCGTTCGAGATCTCGCTCCTCAAGCCGATTCCGGACACGGTGCTCGGGAACTTCCACTTCTAACCGTCAAGAGAACGAAAACCCATATTGCCCACGCGGGCGAATCATTCAGAGAGGAGAACACAATGAGCCATCACAAGGAACTGAACTACCCCAAGAAGGTAACCCTCGGCGACATCACCGTGCGGGACGGATTCCAGCACGAAGAGATATTCATTCCCACGGACGCAAAGATCTGGGTGGCCGAGCAACTCATCAAGGCCGGTTACAAGCGGCTCGAGATCACCAATTTCGGCCCGCCGAAGCTGCTGCCGCAGTTCAAGGACGCCGAACAGGTGATGAGAGGCCTCCGGGGGAGCAAGAAAGTGAAGGACCAGATCGCAGACGTGGAACTCTCGTGCGTCACGATCAATGAGAGAAGTGTGGATCGCGCAGTGGAGGCTCGCAAGGAAGGTTGGGGGCCTGACCGGATCGTGATGATGGTGTCCACCAGCGAGACCCATCACAAGAGAAATTCGGGCACCACGCTCGAAGAATACTGGAAGGTCGCCGAGCGTGCCGCCCAGAAGGCCCATGATGTTGGGATGACCCTCTGTGGGACGGTGAGCACCATCTGGGGATGCCCGATCGAAGGCCCGACCGAGCTCTCCAAGGCTGTGGAGTTTACGAAACGCTTCCTGGATCTCGGTGCGGATGACATCGAACACGCGGACCACGACGGGTCGGCCCCGCCGCACAAGGTCTACGAGTACTTCAGCATGATCCTGGACGCAATCCCGAACCCGGAGCTCCATCTGGCCCATTTCCACGTGACCCGGGGATGGGGACTTGCCAACGTGCTGGCCGCCCTCCAGGCGGGCATCACGGTCTTCGAGTCCACACTCGGCGGCCTGGGTGGACAGCCCGCGAACTTCGTGGACGGCGTCCCCGTGGGAGGGACCGGCAAGTATTACTACAAGGACCCGAACGTGGTGGGCCTGGTCTGCACCGAGGACATGGTCGTCATGATGGACGAAATGGGGATCGAAACGGGCATGGACGTGGACAAGATCCTCAATATAGGAACCATGCTGGAGAGAATCGTGGGGCGCAGGCTTCGCTCCGAGACGATCCTGAACGGCAGGATCCCCAAGGAGCCGAGACCGGAATTCCGATAAGAAGAGGCTCGCAGGCCGCCATTCGGAACCGCTCAGAAACGAGGCGGAGCAAGCGGCGGCCTGCTCGAAGGTGAAAGGTCCAAGGTCAAAGGGACAAGGGGCTGACGAAGATATGAGGAATCTATTTTCCAGGACTTGATCCTTCCCTTTCACCTTTCACCTTTGCCCTTTCACCTTGAATCGGTCTGAAGCGCTGTCTTTGGACACCATTCAGAACCCCGATGGATTGAGCCGAACATGAATCTAGGAACCGTCCTCCGCAGGGAGCGGAAGAAGCGAAAGCTTACACTGAAGGTTGTTTCCGAGAAGGCGGGAATCTCGCAGGGGTTCCTGTCCCAGATCGAGAACGACGTCAGCTCGCCGTCGGTGGACACCCTCGTGAACATCTGCAGCTCCATCGGCATCGACGCCGGCCACGTCATCAAGCAGGCGAAGAAGCAGGAGAGGCTCGTTGTCATCCGGAAGTCGGATTGGGAGGAGGTCGATTTTCCGCCTTCAGGCTTCGTGACGAGGCGCTTCTTCGCCCCGGACAACAGGAGAGTCATCGACAGCTCTGTCCTGGCAATTCAACCTGGGGGCACCATCCCGGTACGAAAGAACATGCGAAACGGCCAGGAGACCCTCTGTCTGCTCGAAGGCTCGGTGGAACTGGTCCACGGCGACGACGTCGTGAACCTTCACGCCGGGGATTCGGTCCACTTCTGGTCCATCCCCGAAAAACAGAACATCACGAACACTTCCGACGCCGTAGCCGTGGTCTTCTGGGTCGGAACCCTATAGCAGGATTCAGGGATCAGGGGGCAGGGACCAGACCTAGCACCCTGTTCGTGCTCGTCCTCGAACCAAACATGGCAAAGGGCACGAGAAGCTGCCAGAGACCAGGCCCCACCACAGATCCTCCGCTGTTCTGTTCCGAACAAAGCTCCCACTTGTAGTGCATACCGACAGTGGTCTATCATTCCGACACCTCGAGGCGGATGGTTTTTCAGGGAATCCTGCGAACCAAAGCCGGGTCTGTGCGTACTAAACTATAGATACGCGGAATGGCTGTGAGGCCGTCAGAGTAGCCCTCGCTTTCAAAGGGGAAGAGACATGGAGCAGAACAGCAACCCTTACACATTGAAAGATCCGAAGGTCAAGGCAGTCCTAGACCGACTCCACGATGAGGCCAAAGGCGATGGCCTGCGTTCTGCCGGGAGGATGCTGCCCTATGTGGCGCAAAGCATCCTGGGCCGAAACCCCAGCATCACGGACCAGTACCATCGCATGGCCGACCTGAGCATCCCTCTTTCAGCCGAGCAGGGGACCTTTGTCTATCTCACGGCACGGTCGATCGGTGCCAGCAGAATCGTTGAATTCGGCACGTCCTTCGGCGTATCCACGATCTATTTCGCCTCCGCCATCAAAGACAACGGCGGGGGCACGGTCATTGGCTCGGAATTCATCGAATCGAAGGCGGAAAGGGCAAGAGCGAACATCCATGAAGCGGGCCTCTCCGATTTCGTCGAAATCAGGGTGGGGGATGCGATGGAGACCCTTTCCGATCCGGGCGGCGAGGTGGACCTGCTTCTGATCGACGGCTCAAAAGACCTCTATCTGCCCATTCTGAAAATGCTCGCCCCCCGTCTCAGGCAGGGAGGCGTGGTCCTTGCCGACAACGTGCTCACTCCATTCATCAGGAGGACCCTCGCGCACTACGTTGCCTACATGCAGGACAGCCGAAACGGGTTCGGCTCGGTGACGATTCCATTTCCGGCCGGATTCGAGTATTCGGTCAAGATCTGAGTAGAGGGATACTGGGCCATAGCCCTCTCTTCCACTTCTACCGTCCCAGACATGTGAATGGCAGACCTGTACATCCCACGAACCCTGTGAGATACTGCATCCGTTCCCTTCAACCAGAGGTCCCTTCCGGGAGCACACAGACACCCTATTCGATACGGTTCGCTCAGATGCAAGCACTGGTGCTACGTGCGATTCGGTCCTCCGATCCGGATGGTTGGGTGCAACCCGACCTGAGGTGGGAAGACGCCCCCATACCGAGTCCCGAAGTCGGCGAAGTTGTCGTTCAAGTCGAAGCGTGTGGTGTCTGCGGGACGGATGTGCACTGCATCCAGACAAGACAGGATGGAAGAATCGTCTATTCAGGGCCTTTGGATCCGCCCGTAGTCCTGGGACACGAATTCTCCGGAAAGGTTGCATGTGTCGGAGAGGGGGTTCGGTCGTTCCAGGTCGGTGACGTTGTGACGTGCGAGGGGATGATCGGGTGTGGCGTCTGCCAGGCCTGTTGTGGCGGATATCCGAACCAATGTCCGGAGCTGAAGCTGCTGGGCATAAGCTATCCGGGTGCCTTTGCGGAACAAATCGTCGTTCATGAAAGGCATTGCTGGAGCCTGAACAGACTCGTCGATGTGCTTGGCGACGAACAGAGGGCCTGCGAAATCGGAGCATTGGTAGAGCCGGTAGCTTGCAGCTACAATGGAATCTTTGTGGCGGCAGGAGGCACGCGGCCGGGAGAGAGTGTGATCGTATATGGTGCGGGACCGATCGGTCTCGGCGCCATCGCTCTGACCAGGTTGGCGGGCGCAGCAACCGTCATTGCCTTCGAACCGAGCCCGAAGAGGAGGGAACTGGCGAAAAAGATGGGTGCAGACCACGCCCTCGATCCGGGTGACAAGAACCTGCCCATCCATCAGGCCGTCGAAGAGTTCACCAACGGCCGTGGGGCAGATCTCCATATCGAGTGTGCCGGTGCCCTTTCGCACCTCATGCCGGAAATCGAGCTTTCCTTTGCCCCGGGGGGGCGGCTGGTCTATCTTGGGAGAACGGGCGAAAGCATATCGGTCTCCCTGGATCGCTTCGTCTCCGGGGCGAACAAGATCATCGGCTCCCGCGGTCACGTGGGTGGAGAGTGTTTCACGCGGATCATTCGACTTCTGGAGAAGAAGCGGCTGGACCTGGAGCCGATGGTCACGACCCGGATGCCCATGTCTTCAGCCATCGAAGCGATTCACAAGGCCGGGCTTCTCGAGGATGGGAAGGTCATGACCTACCGCGACTGATCGGTTCAGGCAGAAACAGCTTCTCACCGACTTTCCACTCGGAGGAACAAGTGGATCGGATCAGGGAACAAGAGGTTACAGATCGCATTCTGGGGATTCTGGAGCGTTTTGTAGCGGACAAGGGAGAATTCGATGCCCTTTCCCGAGGGGAGCCGATCCTGAAGGCGCTCACGATCGATTCGCTGGCCGTGCTGCAGCTGGTCAACGAGCTCGAGTCGACTTTCAATGTTCGTTTCGATTACGACTCGATCGAGATGGCCTTCGAGGACGTCCGTGCTCTTGCGGGTTTCGTAAGCGGGCAATCGGGAAAGGTTGCGGGATGAAACCCGCGTTCCTGGTCGTCGGGGCGGCAAAGTCAGGGACCACATCCGCACACCATTACCTGGGAGAGCATCCGGGAATCTTCGTGCCCGCGGTAAAGCAGTTGAATCATCTGGTCGACCACCCGGCGAAGCGCTCCCCTCTCCAGGGTCCGGACGTGACCTACAAGAGAGCATTGCGCTCCCGGGAGGAATACCTACAACTGTTCAGCGGGGCACCCGAGGGGAGCGTCATCGGCGACGTCGCCCACATCTACCTCTACGCAGAGGAGTCACCTGCAATCGTTCGAGAGGCCCTTGGGAGTCCCCGAATCATTGCTTTCATCCGGAACCCCGCGGACAGGGCCTACTCGCAGTTCGCCTTCAACAGGGAATTCGGTATCGAGCCGCTTGCCACCTTCGAAGAGGTCGTGGAAAAGGAGGAGGCGCGCATCAAGGCGGGCTGGGACCCTGTCTATCATTACGTAAGGCGTGGCTTCTACGGCAGCCAGCTTGCCCGCTACTATCGTCTGTTCCCCGAATCCGGTATCCGCGTTTACAAGTTTGAAGACTTCTTCCAGGACACGGTCGAGTCCATGGCCGACCTGTACGGATTCGTGGGGGTGGATCCAACCTTTGTCCCGGATGTGAGCCGCAAGTTCATGCCCGGGGGAGATCCCAGGACACTCGAATACGTTGCGTCGCCCGCCGAGGGCGTGCCGAAGCCCAAACCGATGGCTTCGGAAACGCGACGCCGGTTGATGGAGACATACTTCGAAGACATTCTTGAAGCGGAACGCCTGACAGGGCTCGACCTGGCCGACTGGCCGGGGGAAAGGTGAGAACGTGCGCCCAGGATCGCCCCGTGATCTCGTGCTCCGCAGCGCAAAGACCCGTGGCGAAAGGACGGCCGTGATCTGCCCTGAAGGGAGTTTGAGCTATAGGGAGCTCGCAGACAGGACGGGAGCGCTTGCCGACGCCTTGAACCGTGCCGGGATCGGCCGCGGAGTGCAGGTAGCCCTTGCGTTGCCCAATTCGACAGCCTACCTGGTCTGGTACTTCGGTGTGCTGGAAGCCGGATGTATCGTCGTCCCCCTTGCACCGACCACAACCCCCGCAGAAGCGGAAGGGCTGCTCGGCAGCTCGAGGATTCGACACCTGGTCGCGCAAGAAGGAGCAACGCTGCCACGCCACCTGGGAATCCCGCGCTCTGAAGGGTTCGAAGCAGTAGAGGGGGCCTGCCTCTGGAAAGGGGGACATGAGGAGCGGAAGATCGGCACCGATCCGGAAACGCCGGAGGGCATCCTCACCCGGCAGTTTTCATCCGGTTCGACAGGCCGGCCGAAACAGATGCTCAAGACCGAAGCGAACATTGCCGACGACTACCGGCATTTTTGTGATACCCTGGGCGTCTCGGACAGTGACTTGTTTCTCGCTGTGGCGCCCCTTCACCACTCCTACGGAGCCATGAGCTTTCTGGCCCCCTTCTTCGTAGGAGGGTGCGTATTGGTCCTGCCGCGGTTCTTGCCGGCCCCGGTTCTCGAGGCGGCAAGGAGGCACCGACCGACCGTGTTCATGGCAACCCCGCCGATGATCGAAGTCCTCGGGTCCTGCGCGCTCGCGCCAGGGGATGAGGATGCGTTCAGAAGTCTCAGGTTCTGCATCGTTTCCACCGGGCACGTGAGAAAAGCACCCTGCGACGCATTTGAGGATCGGTTCGGCATTCAGGTGCGCGTTCAGTACGGATCCACCGAGACCCTGAGCGCCGCCATCGACCTGGACGACGGTTTCGAAGAAGGACGGGTCGGCCGCCCGTACCGAGGGGTGGAAATCGAAATCTTTGATGATGACGGCAATCCGTGTCCCAACGGGAAAAAGGGGCGCATCGGAATCCGCAGCCCGGCGGCGAGCGAACGCTATGAAGGAGATCCTGGGAGAACAGCCGAGACGTTCCGCAATGCCTTCGTGTTTCCAGGGGATACGGGTTACCTGGACGGCATGGGCCGCCTCCACGTCCTGGGGCGTTCCGACATCATCAACATCGGGGGTGACAAGGTGGACCGTGCCGAGGTCGAAGGGGTGATCAGGAGACGGCTGCCGGTCAGGGACGTGATCGTGCTCGAAGGAAGGCGCGCAGGGCTGCCGGTCGTCCACGCCGTGGTGGAGGCCGATCCCGCGCAAGTGACCCGGGCCATGGTCGTGCAGGTCTGCCGGGAGTACCTGTCATCCTACAAGGTCCCTGCCCTTGTGGACGTTCTCGAACAACTCGAACGGGATCCGACCGGTACACAATAGGGGTCAGGTCTTGACACTTGACAGTCCGCTACATTCACCTCCCTGCACAGTATGTTGGACTGTCAAGTGTCAAGACCTGACCCCTCCTGCTCCTCCTGCTCCTGATTCGCGAGTTGCTCCAGGCCGGCGATGATCCTCCATCGAACCTGCTCAGGCGCCTGTTCCGAAAGGTCGCGCTCCAGGTACGAGATCAACGCCTCCAGCACTTCACGATCCGACATCCCGGGCAGGTCTTCAGGCGGTGGGTAGGGAGGGTGAAAGATCAGCTCGATCGAGTTTCCATCCCTGCAGTAAGCCGTCAGAGGGATGAACCGTAATCCCGCAACGGATCTCATGATCTGAATCGGGGCCGTTGCGAAGTCGCACGGGATCCCGAACATCGGCAGACGCACGGTCTGCCCCAGGGGAACCCCATCAATGGTATACTTGACGGGCCGGCCTTCCCGGAGAAACCGCTCGATCTTCACGAGGCTCAAGCCCTTTGCTCGAAGCATGGAGTGGGAAAAGACCTTCCCGTATTGAAAGGTCGCTCGGGTGAAGATGGCCGTTTCGGGGAGAACCCTCGCGATCCCGTAATTGCGTCCGGAAGCACCCTGGTGCCAGGTAATGAAGACCAGAGGTGTCCCGTCGGCAATCATGGCCTTCACCTCTTTTAGGCCGCGGTACGAGTAGGTAATGTGGTCGTAGTCTCTCGAGTTGTCGGGAATCCCGGCGGCTTCGGCCGGCCCGATCAGGCGGGTTCCGTGTCGGGTGTGGGGCACTCTCCTCATTCTTGTCTGAAAGATGAAACAGCGATAGAGATAGGTCCACGGTGGAATCCTGCGCCCGAGCCTCCACCATATCCTGGGGAAGTACAGGACGTGCCGCATGCCCGTCATGAAGAGGTTCTTGTTCTTCATCGTTATCTCTGAGCAAGCCTGGCTCTGCTTTCAGACGGGCGGACCTTAGCAGGCAACGCAAAAGGGGTCAAGTCTCGATCCCTTTTGCGGGTCGAAGACAGATCCCCCCTGCTGTGCTAAGATCCCCTCTCGAGGCTGACGCGCACACGTTCGAACCGACGAGGGTAGAGGCATGGACCTGGGCGGCAACCCTTGTACGCTGACCGATCCGAAGGTCAAGACCGTTCTCGACCGGATCTACCGAGAGGCGAAGGGCGATAATCCGCGCTCGGGATGGAAGCTGCTCCCCTACCTGGGGCGGAAGCTCCTGGGCCGCAAGCCGTCCTTCACGGAGCGGTACCGTCGAATGTCAAACCTGAGAGTTCCCCTGTCGGCCGAGCAGGGGGCCTTTGCCTACTTCGTAGCGCGGTCGATCGGAGCGCGTAGAATTGTGGAGTTCGGCACTTCCTTCGGTGCGTCGGCACTCTATTTCGCCTCTGCAATCCGGGACAACGGCGGAGGCATCGTGATCGGATCCGAAGTCATCGCCTCCAAAGCAGAGAGGGCAAGGGAGAACATCCGTGAAGCCGGCCTCTCCGATTTCGTCGAGATCAGGGTGGGGGATGCGATGGAGACCCTTTCCGATCCGGGCGGTGAGGTGGATCTGCTGCTGATCGACGGCTCAAAGGACCTCTATCTGCCCATTCTGAAGATGCTCTCCCCGCGGCTCAGGCAGGGAGGCGTGGTCCTGGCAGACAACGTGCTCACTCCCTCCATCAAGAGAACCCTCGCGGACTACGTGGCCTACGTGCAGGACAGCCGAAACGGGTTCGGCTCGGTGACGATTCCTTTTCCGGCCGGGTTCGAGTACTCGGTGAAAATCTGACCCCCCTTCCTCAGCCCGAACATTTCATGAACAATACCGAATATGCCGCGCTTTGACCCCTTCGCGGTGAAGACCACAGCTTCAGGACTCAAAACGCGACCTCTGCACTAAACTCGACCCGTGAAATATCCGGGCTAGCGGCTCCCGAAGAACCACTCCGAGAATGCCTCCAAGGGCTCTGGAACAAGCCCCTGAAGCTCCTCTTCAAGGCCCTGGAACAGGTCGGTCCCATGCATGTCCGCCCGGTGCGGGATCGCGCGCGAAGCCAGGAACTTCGAAAGAACCAAACCGGCGAACCCGTCCCTGTCGAGAAAGGCGGACACCGTGAATTCCTGCTGAACAAGTCGCTTGAAGCCCAGGGGAAGCCTCTCGATTCCGTTGTAGAGAGGCACACGCGTATCCGAAGCCGTGAGAAAATCATCCCTGATCGATCTGGCGAGCACACGCTCCCCACGGAAGAACCGCAGCGCATCATCCTGGCCCTCCCATCCCGAATCCACAATTCGGATGAGGGCAAAGAGCCTGCCCAGCCTCGCTTCGTCCTCGACGAACCCGGCGTCCTGCTTGTCGTCGCTTACATCCAGGCGGACAAAGTCCGTCCCTTCAGAGCAAAGACCTCGCCACTCCCGAGCCTCACCGTGAAGACCCATGCCCACGAGCCTGTCCTCGACCTTTCGCACAAAGGTAGCCGCCAACGGGTTCACCGGGTCCGCACAACCTCCGGCTCTGTAAAGACGGACCTGGTTCCTGGCGAAGAGAAGGGCCTGGTCGAGTTCGCCGGGTCGGGGCCCGGGCTGACCGGCCCGGAGCCGCGAGATCTCCTCCATCTGATCGAAGAACGCATCCAGGATTGCCAGAAGGCTCTCCCTCTTCTCCCGAAAGGCCGTTTCCGGAAAGACACCTTCCAGGGTCGCGCGCAGAAGGGACATGCCGGACAGGAGCTTCGCCAGCGAGCCGCCCTTCCCGTGTGCTCCCGTGCCGGCAGGAGAGAAGCTCTCGTGCTTGATCCTCGGGACGATTCGGCCTGCCCTCAAGCGTACGGCAGCGGTGAGATGTTCAAGAATCCGAGCCCTCTCTTCATCCCCGGCATGGGCGAAGCCGGTAGTCCCGCACACATCGAGGTAGTGCAGGTATGCGTCGTCAACCACCGTAAACCGACACCGGCTCTTCAAGAGATCGCAAACCCTTAGAAAGAATTCCTTACAGGACGAGCGTTCGGAAGAGAACAGATGCTCCGGGGGAGACGCCATGTTGAAGACCCAATGGGTGAATTCGGGGAAATCGGGCACCTCGAATACCTTCTTTGTCAGGTGGCCCACCCTGCCCTGCCGCGCCAGTTCTGAAAACAGGGGAGTGCCAACGGGAGCAAGGACAAAGGGGTTCGGATCCGGATAGAAATGGGCGTAGGACCAGCACAGGTCCTCCAGGGTGATCAGCTTCTCGAACAGGTCCGACCAGAGCGTATCCGGATTCGACAGGATCAGGAAATGCCGGTTCGAAACCCCGATCTGTTCGAGACGCTTTGCGACCTCCTCTATGTCACCGAGGGTGTAGCCGGCCGGACCGCCTTTGGCCAATCTCGAAAGCTCCCGGCCGGAGAAATCATCGGTTCCGATCTCAAAGGATCCGATGTGGGTCTTTGCCGCAGAAACGGCATCGAACAACACAGGGTCGAATCGACGTGCGCCGCCCCCACTGCCGGACAAAAATGAGGGAATGCCCGCCGGGACGGTCTTCAAGCGGAAGGGTGCATCGGAAATGCCGGTGAAGAATCTGCTGGCGCGGGATCGAGCCAGCAGGAAATCATCATCCGAGAACGAGACCTGAAAGGCCTGTGCCGTCTCTTCCTCCGAAAGGCCCTCCGTCTGCCGGATCTCTTCGATGCGATCATGATAGGAGGAAAGAAGGCGGAAGATCGTCTTGCAGCCCATGGCCCGAACATGGGAACCGTGGACCTTTGTGCAGAAAGAACAGTGAAAGGGGCATCCGCGGGTGGTATGAAGATGGAGCCCGCCGCCGACGTGTCGTTTCTTGATGAAATCGAGGTTCACCTCTTCCTGAAAGGTCTCGTCCAGGCTCTCGGCACGGGCCGTTCGGTCGAGATTCGAAACGAGGACCGTGTCGCCGAAGCGAAGAAACAGGCCCGCACGGTTCTTGAGCAGGGAAGACTCTGTTCCGGACAGATCCCGGTCCGAATAAAGGGAGGACAGGCAGGCGAGCACCTCCGCGAACTCCAGGTCCGCCTCTCCCCGGATGAAGATGTTGGCCTCCTCGAGATACACCGGTGCCTTCTCCGGATAGAGCGTCACCATGGGGCCGCCCAGTGCGATCAAGACCTCCTGGTCCCTCGCCCTGATTTCTTTGAGCAGGCACCTGAGCTCCTCTAGGTAGAAATCCATGGCGGTAAGGGCAACGCAGAAAGGCCTCTTCTTCAGAATTCGATCGAGTCTCTCCCGATTCTCCTTGATCAAAGGTCCCGGCGAAAGGCCCGGCGAGACAAAGGGCTCGAGCATTACCGTATCCACCGACAGGTGAAACCCTTTCTTCTGCAGGGCCGGTGCCATGCAAAAGGCTGCAGGCGGGACGGCGCTGAACCGCCTCTCCCGTTCTTCGAACATGGACCGGCAGTGGATGAACTGCACGCGTTGGTCGTCACGTGGAGAGGGGGTGCATCTGTTCGGTCTCTGTAACGTCTTCCCACCGGCTATCTGCACCTCCCTCGACATCATTCGAGAAAGGATCCTCTCCTGGACCACCTGTTCATCCAGGAGAAAAGACCAGGGGATTTCCAGGTCCACATCGACGGTCCTGTCGTCGACGACCAACCCGGAGAGTGCGCATTTTTCAAGGGGCAGATCTGATACGCGGATCTTCCCCGACATCATTCGGGAAGGATACCCGGCTGCTGTCGCAGAACAGAGGGCTCTGGCAAGTCTCAGGTAGGAGGCGGTCAGGCTCTGGACTCGCCGGCGACGAGCCTCGACAGAACGGTTCTCGATGAACCACGTCCCCGGGAATCCCCCCTCCCCTTCACCTGACTGGATGACTTTCATCTACAGACTGAACCCTTTCGGTCTTGCACCTTCTCTTCCCCGCCGTGGGGCGAGGCCTGATCCCTGCCCCCTGATCCCTGACCCCTCAACCCTGTGCCCTTTGCCCTTTCACCCTTCGCCTTCTTCAGCAGAATATAAGACCATTTTTTCCTTGACAATGCACACCATCCCGACTAGTAGAAAAGCATTGTGCGCCGTGTCATTTTGCCGAACCGGAAGCTCAGGCCGACACCCCTTTAAGAGATGAGGAGGCGGACGAAATGAGTCTCAACCAGGATCTGTCCAACATCGTGGGCCCGGAATGGGTTTCCGCGGAAGAGGACCTGCTCGCAGCCTACTCGCAGGACAACAGCTTTGTCCCTCCCGGAATGCCGGAGTGCGTGGTCCGTCCAGGCAATACCGAAGAGGTTCGGGCAACGGTCCAGTGGGCCAACAACGGCTCGACTCCCTTGACCCCGGTGAGCTCGGGCGGACCGAGAATCCGGGGAGATACGATTCCGGCCAAGGGAGGGGTGGTCCTGGACATGGCCAGGATGAACAAGATCATCCGAATCGACCCGAAGAACCGGGTGGTCGTAATCGAGCCGGGCGTCACCTTTGCCCAGCTCGCCCCTGAAATCGAAAAGCAGGGACTGAGGCTCGCGGGCCCGCTCTTGCCCCGGGCGAACAAGTCCGTGGTTGCGAGCGTGCTCGAACGAGAACCCACCCTGATGCCCCGCCATCACTGGGACGTGTGCGACCCCCTGTGTTGCATGGAGGTGGTCTTCGGTTCCGGGGATGCTTTCCGGACAGGCGAAGCGGCCGGCCCCGGGGGCCTCGAGGGCCAGTGGGCCATCGGTGGAGCACAGAAGTTCCCGCTCGGACCTCACCAGGTCGACTACCACCGGCTCGTGCAGGGCGCCCAGGGCACGATGGGAGTGGTTACCTGGGCGACCGTCAAGTGCGAGTTGATTCCGGAGGTCAAGAGGCCTTTCTTTGTGGGGGCGCAAAGGCTGGAAGACCTGTTCGGTTTCGCCTACGAGTTGACCAAGAAGGGATACGGGGAGGAGTTGTTCATCGTGAACCGGGTTCAGCTCGCCGCCCTCGTAAAGGAGACCGGGTTCCATCCCGGCTTCGAGGAAACGATGGAGAGTCTGCCCCGGTGGTCCCTCGTTTTCTGCATTGCGGCCGGCAAATGGTTTCCCGACGAGCAGATCGAATACCTCGAAAAGGACCTGAAGGCTATCGCGCAGGGACAGGGCCAGACCCTCGAGAACACCCTGGGCAGGCTGACCGCCAGCCAGATCCTCCCGCTCCTCGGCAGGCACTCGGGAGACCCGTACTGGAAATACAACGTTCGGGGAGGCTTCCGCGAGATCTTCTTCGTCACCACCCTGGATCGATTTCCCCCGTTCCTGGATCTGGTGCACCGGACGGCCGCCGAGATCGGTGTATCCAACGACCGGATCGGAGTCTACCTCCAGCCGATCGTCCAGGGCAGTTCCTGCCACTGCGAGTTCGATCTCTTCTTCGACCCCGAGGATGAGAATGAAACCTCAAAGGCAAGGACGCTCTTCGAGACGGCAAGCTCCAGGCTGATCGAGATGGGGGCTTTCTTTTCCCGCCCCTACCCGGCTTGGGCCGAAGAGGTTTACGCCTCCAGGGGGCAGTTCGTGAACTCCCTCAAGAAGGTCAAATCCGTTTTTGACCCGAACCATGTCATGAATCCGGGAAAGCTCTGCTTCTAGGGGGCATCGGCTTGCCCCGTCATGCGGTAACGAGGAGATACGCACATGGCATTGGAAGATTACCGAAACGATATGATGCGTTGCGTGAGATGTTCGGTATGCAAATTCATCCCCCTCTCCTCCCTGATCAAGAGCTGGAGGTTTGCCAACGGCTGCCCTGCGAGCGCCAAGTACCACTTCCATTCCTACTCCGGGGGAGGAAAGATGATCGCCGCCCTTTCCCTTATCGATGGGCGGGTGGACTACTCGGACGCGCTGATGGATGTGGTGTACAAGTGCTCCATGTGCGGGGCCTGCGACCTGACCTGCAGGCTGGGGACCGACATGGAGCCTCTCCAGGTCCTGCGTGAGCTCAGGTCGCGGGTCTTCAGGGAGTACAAGCAACTGGACGAGCACACCCACATCATGAACAGCATCCAGAATTACGACAACGTCTGGATGCTGCCTCGATCCCGACGGAAGAACTGGTCAAAGGGATTGGAGGCGAAGGACCTGAGCACGGGCAAGGAGAAGGCCGAGGTCCTCTATTTTGCCGGCTGCACTTACAGCCTCGACCCGAATCTGCAGAAGGTGGCGCAGAACACGGTAAAGCTCATGAAGCAGGCGGGCCTCGACGTGGGAATCCTCGGCACCAAGGAGAAGTGCTGTGCCAGCCCCGCCTTCCAGATCGGCAACGAGGCTCTCTTCGAGGAATATGCCCTGTCGAATATCGAGAGCTTCAACGCGCTGGGGGTCAAGAAGGTCGTCTCCTCCTGCGCGGGCTGTTATGGGCTCTTCAAGACCCACTACTCTCTGCTTGGAAAAGAGATGAACTTCGAGGTGGTCCACGCTGTGGAGTGCCTGGATAAACTCGTCCGCGAAGGCCGACTCGAACCCACGAAGAAGCGGCCCATGCGGGTGACGTACCACGACCCTTGCCACCTTGGCCGCCTGTCGGAAACGAAGATCCCGTCCGAAGGCAAGGAGGAGAGGGTCCTGGGATGTCTTCCCGTGAAGGACATCCCTAAGGCGATCGGCCTGAACGGGATCTTCGATCCGCCGAGAAACGTGATCAAGAGCATCCCCGGGATCGAGCTGCTGGAAATGGAGCGAGCCCGGGAATACAGCTGGTGCTGCGGCTCTGGGGGCGGTGTGAAATCGGCGTTCCCCGACTTTGCACTCTGGTCTGCCGAGGAGAGACTGGAAGAGGCGAAGGCGACCGGAGCCGAGGCGCTCGTGACCTGTTGCCCTTGGTGCGAGAAGAACCTGAAGGATGCGGTCGACAGCCGTGGCGAGACATTTCCGGTATACGATGCAACCGATCTGCTGATCCAATCCCTGTAGAACCGGAGGAGAGAGATCATGGCACTCCAGAGAGACATCTACCAGATATTCACGGATATCGTCGGCCCGGAAAACATCAACGAAGAGGCGGTGATTCTTGACGGGTATACGTTCAACTGGCTCGTCGAATTCAATCCAGGACCCGGACCCGGCAAATACATGGATCACAGGCCCGAGGCTGTCCTCCTACCGGGCAACGTCGAGGAGGTGCAGGCCATCGTCCGCGCCTGCAACAAGCATGGGGTGAAGTACAAGGCGATCAGCACGGGCTACGGCAGTCACGGTTTTCCGCAGCAGGAGGGGGTTATTCTCCTGGATATGAAGCGGATGAACCGGATCATCGAGTTGGATGCGAAGAACAAGTTCGCAGTGGTGGAGCCGTACGTGGTCTGGGCACAACTCGAGGCGGAGGCGCTTAAAAGAGGGCTTTTCACAACACCTGTCCAGGCAGGATCACAGGCCTCGGTCCTCGCGAATGTGACCTCCGGCTGGGGAATGAACGTCATGGGCAACCACGGGGGCCACAACGGCCGGAACTGTCTGGGCGTCGAGTGGGTCCTCCCGACGGGCGAGCTGTTGCGGCTCGGGCCGGAAGAGGCCTGGTTCTGCGGCGACGGCCCCGGGCCGAGTCTGCGTGGGATCATGCGCGGCCATTGCGGGGCGCAGGGAGGAATGGGTGTGTTCACCAAGGTGGGCATCAAGCTTCACCACTGGCCCGGCCCGCCGGAACTTCCCACCGAGACCGGAGGATTGCTGACCGGCTACCGGCTGAAGAAGGCACCTGATAACGCGAAGGTCGTCACGCCGTCGTTCAAGGACTACGATTCCATGACAGAGTTTCTCTACCTTCTCGGCCAGGCGGAAGTCGGCTACGCGGTCTTCCGGGCCGGCGAACCGGACCACTTCCTGTCCATCATGGCCGGCGCACAGTCGAACAAGACCGTAAAAGAGTGGCACGAATCCGGCCTGGTCGCCGAGGCGGTCAAGAATATGCCCCACCCAATCAGTGTCTTCCTCTTCGGGCGGAGTGCGGACGAGATGGCCTTTCATGAAAAGGTACTCCTGAAGGTCTTGGAGGAATCAGGAGGATGGATCCCCGAATTCACCCAGAATCCGCTCTTCGCGGACATGCGCAGCAACGAATCGATCTTGACCCTCGTAGCGAACGATACCCATTTCATCCACCATGGAGGTGGCTTCGTAATCGCCGCAGGCTATCAGGGGACCCCGGCCTCGGTGATAAAGCACATGGGGTATCCGATGGAGCGGTTGAAGAAGAAGTACATCGAGGAAGGGAACATCGTGGACGATGGGCTCGACTCCACGTATCACAACTCCTTTGACAACAATTCGTACGTCTACATGGAACTCGAATACCACTACGACGCGGCCGATCCCGAGTCCGTCAATGCGGCCCGCAGATGCGTGACCGAGGAAAGGGACAACGACCGGGAGGAGAAAGACGGCTTCGAGCCGAACGATATCGCCCTGTGTATCGGCGACTATACGAAGACCCTGCAGGAGCGGATCCTCGACATGGGCCCGCACTACGGGAACTTCCACATCTGGCAGGAGAAGATCAAGCAGGCCTTCGACCCGCAGGACGCCTCGGACAGGAGCAATTACGGGGTTGGCCTGCTGGCGAAAGATCTCTAGGAAAAGAGCGGGATCGGGGGTCAGGGAGCAGGGGTCAGTCCGGGACCCTGCTCCGCCGGAAGGCATGCGCCTTTTATCCCGCCGTTTTGCTTGACACCCGGTTGCGGCATCCCTCATACTGCATTCATCTACAAGCGAATTTCCGGTTCCGCCTCGACGAGTTCTCACCGCACGCTGCTTCCTGGTTCTTTGTTCCCCTTCAACCGGAGAGGACCCTTTTACCCCTTGGGCCGGGCCGCAAGGAAAGTGGGCTCCGAAGAAGCGATACGGTGCGTCCCGAAGGGGAAGGACATACCGCAGATCGGAGGAGAGAAGCAAGAGAGGGGCGCTGAATGGCCAAGAAGAAAGAGAAGACGCGCATCCTGATTGTCGACGACGAGGAACCGATCCGATCCATGCTGGGAGAACTCCTGACCGGGCACGGAAACGAATGCACCCTGGCCGGAGACGCCGCCGAAGCCCGGGAAGCTCTAAAGAAGCAGGACTTTGCATTGATCCTGAGCGATGTGAAGATGCCCGGCGAATCCGGTATCGACCTGATCCGACATGTCCAGAAGGAGTATCCGGATACGGCGGTGATCATGGCGACGGCCGTGGACAAACCGGAGACAGCGGCAACGGCCCTTGCAACGGGGGCCTACGGATACATGATCAAGCCTTTCAAGACGAACGAGGTGATCATCAATGTGGTCAATGCCCTGTATCGTCGGGAACTCGAGATTCAGAACCGTTTCCACCGCGAGAACCTGGAGAACCTGGTCAAGAAGCGCACCGAGGCGCTCATCAAGACACTTCAGGATTTCCGGGGCGCACTGGACGGAATCGTTCAGGCCATGGGATTGACCGTCGAGTTGAAAGACCCTTACACAGCGGGACATCAGAAACGTGTTGCCGGCATCGCGACCGCCATCGCCGGCGAGATCGGTCTTTCCGAGAGTCGGGTCGAAGGGGTCCGCATGGCCGGGCTCATCCACGATATCGGGAAGATCGCCGTGCCGTCCGACATTCTGAACAAGCCGGGCAGGATCACGAACAACGAGTATGAGATCATCAAGTCTCATTCCCAGGTCGGCTACGACATACTGAAGAACATAGCCTTCCCATGGCCGATCTCGCAGATCGTGCATCAACATCACGAGCGAATGGACGGATCCGGTTATCCCCAGGGGCTGGCCGGTGAAGACATCCTGCTCGAGGCACGGATCCTTGCGGTTACGGATGTGGTGGAAGCAATGGCATCTCACCGTCCTTATCGACCGGCCCTCGGGGTCGAGAGGGCGCTGGACGAAATCGGCTCGAACGGCGGGGTGCTCTACGACGCGGATGTTGTGAATGTCTGTGTGAGGCTCTTCGAAGAAAAGGATCACCGGGTGGTCTTGTGAAGAGCTGTGCCTAGGAGAACTCCTGTTTCGGCGCTTCGAGGGCCTCCCGGACCCTCTTCAGAAGATCCTTCGGGTGGAAGGGTTTCTCCACGAAGAATCGCCCCGCCTCAAGAATTCCGCGCTGCACCACCGGCTTGTCCACGTGTCCCGACATATAGAGCGCCTTCATCTCCGGATGAAAGGGCTCCAGACGCTCGGCCAAGTCGGGTCCGCTCATCTTGGGCAGCACAACGTCGGTGAGCAGGAGATGGATGAATCCCGTGTGCTGCTCCGAAGTAAGGATGGCATCCCCTGCGTTCGCCGCCTCCAGCACCCGGTAGCCGTTCCGCTGAAGAATCACTCGGATCAGGTCTCGCACTCCTGCATCGTCCTCCACCAGGAGCACCGTCTCCGAGCCTTTTGCATAGGCGGGAAGAGACGGCTTCAGGTCGGCCGCCTCTGTTTCTTCCTCGACGCTGGGCAAACACAACCTGAAGGTCGCACCTCGTGACCGCTCGCTCTCGACCCAGATGTGTCCCCCGCTCTGCTTGACGATTCCGTAGACCGTGCTGAGCCCCAGGCCGGTCCCGGTGCCCTTCTCCTTCGTCGTGAAGAACGGATCGAAGGCCCTGGCTCTGGTCTCTTCGTCCATCCCTATCCCCGTGTCGCCCACAACGATCAGAACGTGGCGACCCGGCCGGACATCCACGTGCTGGTTCGTGTACGCCTCGTCGAACTCCGCGTTCATCGTCTCGATCGTGAGCTTGCCGCCTTCGGGCATGGCGTCCCGGGCGTTGACCGCCAGGTTGATGAGGACTTGCTCGATCTGGCTCGGGTCCGCCCTTACCCTCCACAAGTCCGGGTCGAGCACTGTCGAAAGCTCGATGTCCTCACCGATGACCCGCAGGAGCATCTTCTTGATGTTCTCGACAAGCACGTTCAAGTCCATGACCCGCGACTCGAGAATTTGCTGACGACTGAAGGCGAGGAGTTGACGTGTGAGCTGGGATGCGCGCTCGGCGGCAAGGGCGATCGGCTGGATCGCCTCTCGGATCGGATCGTGCTCGTCCAGGCTCGAAAGCAGGAATTCGCTGTGGCCCATCACAACGGTCATGATGTTGTTGAAATCGTGGGCGATCCCGCCCGCCAGCTTGCCCACGGCTTCCATCTTCTGGGACTGCTGGAGCTGTGCTTCTAGACGCTTCCTGTCCGTAATGTCCGAGAAGACGCACAGGAGGCAGCCCCTGCCCCCGAGTCGGATCCGTCTCGCAAAGAGCAGCATGTCATGGATCGAGTCGTCCTGGGCCCGGATCTCGGCATCAGCCCCTTGCACTTCCCCGGACGCCTCCAGTGTCCTGAAGAAGCTCTCCTTCCCTTCCGTCAAATGGATCCCGGCTTCCTCCAAGGTCCTCCCCATGACTTCCTCTCGCGGGGAGTGGGTCAACCTGCAGAACCTTCGGTTCACGTCGAGGATGCCCCCGCTCGCTTCGTCCGCAAGCAGAATGATCTGGGGAGCCAGATCGAAAAGGGAACGGAATTTCGACTCGCTGTCCCGCACCGCCGCCTCTGCCTTGCCTCGCTCCGTCCGATCCTCTGCCTCACGCAACGCCCTCACCACCGAAGGCACGAGCCGTGAGAGACGATCCTTGAGGACATAGTCGGTTGCCCCGTGAAGCAATGTCTCGATGGCGAGATCCTCGGCAAAGGCACTGGAAACGAAGATGAACGGAACGTCCGGGTGCATTTCCCGGGCGATGTTGAGTGCGTCCATCCCGTCAAGGGAGGAAAGTCGGTAGTCGGCTAGGATGAGGTCCGGGGGGAGATCGTTGAGCTCCTTGACGAAGTCCTCCCGGGTGCAGACTCTTTTCGAAGAGAAGGCGATTCCGGCCCTGCGCAGCTCGTTCTCGTTCCGTGCAGCGTCCTCCGCCACATCCTCGAGCAGTAGGATTTTGACCTCGCGGTTCACGCTCCTTGCCATTGCGGCTCTCCTTCCCTGCCGGCAAGGCCCCTCCATGGGAGCGCCTGACACCCCGAATGGTACCATGGATGCATCGCGGACGGAGCACTCCGTCAGCTTCTCAACATTTCGCGAACCTTGCGCAACAGGAAGGAGGGCGAGAACGGCTTTTCGATAACGATCGCATCCGGAGCCAGGACGCACCGGTCGGGAACCGCCCTCTCCGCATAGCCCGACATGTAGAGCACCTTCATCTCCGGCGCAAGGGAAACCGCCCGCTCGGCCAGTTCGTATCCGCTCATCCCCGGCATGACGATGTCGGTCACCATGAGGTGAATCGGTCTTTCCTGCCGCCTGCAGATCTTGAGGGCCTCCCAGCCATCGCATGCCTCGAGTACCGTGTAGCCCTTCTGCTCGAGGACTTCCTTGAGCAGCATCCGCAGCGTGTCGTCGTCTTCGGCGAGCAGCACGGTTTCCTCGCCTTCCACCGACTCCATCCAGGTCACCGAAGGCCGTATCGGGCTCGGGGGTTCCTGAACTCTCGGCAGGAAAACCCGGTAGCTCGTGCCCACGCCGGAATCACGATCTGCCTGGATCGTTCCTCCGCAATGTTTCACGATGCCAAAAACCACCGAAAGGCCCCGGCCCGCCCCGTCTTCCTTCAGTCTGGCCGAGTCCAGAGGCTCGAACATGCGGACCCTGACCTTCTCATGCTTTCCCCCTCCCGTGTCGGATACCTGCAGCATCACGTACGGCCCAGGCTCCAGGTCAGGATTCAAGGCGGGATCGCCTTCGGCGATTTCCACGTTCCTGGTTCGAATCGTCAGTATTCCCCCCTCCGACATCGCCTCCTGAGCGTTGAGAACGAGATTCAGGATGATCTGCTCCATCCGGCTCGGATCGGCCATCACGGTTCCGAGCCCTTCCTCCAGGGCGCTGACCAATTCGATGCTGTCCCCGACCAGCCTCTGTAGAATCTTCTCCATGCTGGCCACGATACTGTTGACATCGATCGCCTTCGGTTGGAGAACCTGGCGTCCGCTCAGGCTGTGCAGCTGCTGTGTAAGGTTTGCGGCGCGTTCACCGGCCGTCTTGATCTGGTTGGCCATGTGGCACAGGGGACTCTCCTGATCGATTCGCATCAGCATGATCTCCGAGTATCCTGTAACGATGGTCAACAGGTTGTTGAAATCGTGAACCACGCCTCCTGCAAGCCTTCCGATCGCTTCCCGCTTCTGTGATTGAAAAAGCTGCTCCTCCAGGCGCTTCTCTTCCGTGATGTCGTTACCCACACAGAGGATCTCGACGACTCGCCCGTCCTCGTCCCGAATGGCGCTGTTCGTCCACGCAATCCAGACACGCTCCCCGCTCCTCCGCATGTTCTCGTTCTCGGTGGTCGTGTAGCGCTCCGGATGACGGCTATGCTCTTCGATCTTTTCTTTCAGGTTTCTTCCGTAGGAATCCCTCTCGGGGACGATCGTTCCGACCACGTGTCTGCCAAGAATTTCATCTTTCTCGTAGCCGAAGAACCGCTGGGCGTATTCGTTCAGAAAGGTGATATGACCGTACGGATCCCTCCGCAGGATGATGCTGTTCGCTTTTTCGACCAGTTCTCTGTATTGGGCTTCGCTCGCGAGGAGGGCCTTTTCCGCCTCCTTCCTCTCGATCTCGGACGCCTCCAGCTCCCGAATCCGCTCCTTTGCCGCAGCAAGCTCTTCGAGAAGGCTTTCTCTTGAGTTCTCCTGATCTTTCATCGGCCCCGCCTGCAGGTAGCACGAGCTATTCCCATATTATACAAGATACAAGGTACAAATTCATAGGGTCAATTGAAATCCCAAGGCTGGGAGGACCGCCTTCCCCGCCTCTCACCAGAGCCGCTTGAGATGCGGTTTGGTTTCCTCGAAGATCCTGCACTGGTCTTCCACGTAGACTTCCACTTCCCTTGGCGTCATGCGTGCCATTTCACGAGCATACGAACTTATGCGCCCCAGATACAGAGGGATCAGCGAGGCCAGGCAGGTCTCCGGGTCGACGGTCCCGCTCCTGTGCGCCACCGCAAAATCGTACAGGATGAGGGCCCACAGAAGATGGGGAAATTCGAAGGTCTCCAGAGAGAGGTCTTTGATCTCCCAGATTTTCAGATACAAATCCTGGTGCAGTATCTGCCGCCAGGCCTTGTCGAAGCGAACGAATCCCTTGCCGAACTCCTCGCGATACGTCTCGGGACAGATCTGAATCTCCTCGGATCCCGGACTCTCCTCTTCATCGAGTCCGAAGACGGGGGTCGGCTTGCTCCACCGCACGTCCTTCCATAGCCCGTGGCACCTCTCCAACAGGTTGAACAGCACTCGGCAGTTGTCAAGAAATGCCTCCAGCGCGTCGTCAAGAGGGCTGCCCGCATCGAGGCTCGGCGGTCCTTCCAGGAAGGATTGACAGAGGGGTCGACCACTGATGATCGCCTGTGTCGTGATCCAGGTGTTGATGCCGGGACCGGCCGGGATCGTCTCCGGCGGCTCGTTCAGCAATACGCCTGCGAGGCCGGCCGAGACCGCAAAGTCTCCGCCCATCGGTTCCCGGACCCGTTTGCCGTACAGACACCGGGTCAACGGGTAGACGATGTTGTTGGACACCGTCCACTGACAGGGATGCGCACTGTACACGGGCGACACGAAGTCGTAACCGCTGAACAAGGGCTCGGCGAGGTTGCGAATCCACTTGTCCGACATCCTCTCGAGGTTCGCGTCGACAACCACGATCCCGCGGGCTCCGAGCTCCGAGGCACGAGCGAACAGATGAAGCAGGTCCCTCCCCTTGCCCGGCACCCCTTCCGGTGTCGACAGTGAGATCTTCGGCGTCTCGGTCGGGACACGGGAGAAATCCTCTCGCCCGCGCGACGAGGAGGAAGCGTCGCAGCAGACGATCACGCAGTTCCGGTCCGGGAAGAACCGCCGCAGCGCCTCGTCGACCCTGAGCGTGGTGGAAAGGACGGCGCTCGGTTCCTGCAGGGAAGGCATCCCGACCACGAGTTCCGCGCGCTGCACGTTGCAGGGATTCTCCTCCATGCGGTCGGACGGGATCGGAATGCTCATGATCCGGAAGCTCCCGACAGGTTTTGCGCTACCTTCCGGGAGGTAGATTTACCGCCGGCACTGTTCTCCAGCTTGCGAATGAGGTTCCTGGCAGCCGCATCCCACGTGAATTGTCGAGCGCTTCGGCGCGCCGCCTCCCGAATCCTGCTGCTCTCCTTCGGGTACCGCTTCAGGTACATGACGTGGTCAGCGATCTCCAGAGGGTCCGACGTTTCCATGACGAAAGCATTGACAAACGGGATCGCGTAGTCCTCGCCCGTGCATCCCGTGAAGGCGACACCCCCCGCCGCCATTGCCTCGAGCCCTACGATCCCGAAAGGCTCGTGTCCGCTGTTGGCGAGCACACCGTCTGCGGCACGATAGATGACCCGAAGAAATCCGAGCGGCAGCGGAGATCTCACATGGACGAAGTCTGCCCGAGCCGCCCCCTGCAACGCTTCCAGATACCCTGTTGTGTTCTCCCGCTTGACCCGGGCTTCGCAAACGTGGAGGCCGAGGGCACGAGCGTAGTCCATAACATGTTGCCCGTACGGCTCGATTCCCCCTCTGGCCACGAGCGCGGTCTTCACGCCCCGCCTCTTGAGTTCCGCCGTCGCCTCTACGGCTGCATCCCAGCGCTTGTCCGGATCCCAGCGGGCGACCTTGCAGAGTATGATCTCCGCCTTGAGTGCCTCCTGCACACACCGGGCCTTCCCTTCGTCCACCTTCCCAAGGAGGCTTCGCGGAATGCCGTTCGGAACAACCAGTGGATTGATACCCATCTTCCACATCAGATGTTTCATGTAGCGGCTCACCGTGGTGATGGTGACGCAACGGGTGAGCTTTTCCCACCGGATCCGGTGAAAGGAGTAGGTATTGTTGGCGTTCCAGAACATCAGTACACGATCCCGCCGGCCGGATGCCTCGAGGAGGTCGCTGATCCGGCACATCACCTCCGCGGTCTGCCACTCTTCACCCAGGATCGCCACGGTCTTACCCTGTTCAAAAGCAGGCACAAGGATGTTGTCTACCACGTACCTTGGAATGGAGTCGTTGAAATCGTAGATCTTCCCTTCTTCGCCGTCGTATACACCCTTCGGGTGATAGCGGCTGATCCACTGGCACCATCGATGCAACACGAGTCTCCCTTGCTTGCGCGTCTCCTCTCCCTTGAGCCAGGGATCCCCGATGAAGAACAGATGGGTGCGGAAACCCATGTCCGAAAGCGTGGAAGAGAGGTGGTTCACTCGAACGCCCAACCCGCCTGCCAAGGAGTAGGAATCGGGGCCCTCGAATGAGAGGATGACGAATTCCGTATTCTCCGTGGATAGCTGCGGTAGTGCGGTCAACGGAGCCTTCCTCTGCGATTGCCTCTAAAAGCAGCACGTCCAGGCAGGGATGAATTCTCCGGCATTCTTTCCCGTGAATACAAGGCGGTAACAGAAGTCGCTCAGTGTGTGCACTCTTTCATGAAACAGCCTCTTTCCTTCGGGGGACACATGGACCAGATCACTGGTTTCGATGACGGCAACGGAGACTCCCCGACGGTTTCGCTCCAGGGTGTTCAGCAGCTGGCCGACAGATCCGCTGTGGAAACTCCCGGCGAGATTGAGCTGCAGGCTGCGCCCCTCCCGGGACACGTCGATCGCAAAGCTCGCGGTCATACCGGCACACCTCCCCCCTGGTGCTTTGAGGTCTCTGCCGTTTCGAATGCTCACAACCGATCTTTCCTATGTATCCTGAACCAGGAGCGCATGTCAACTTCTTTAACGTCGTTTTAATGTTGGCGAGCTCCGCTGCCGACTATAACGGATTTCGACTTGCGGTATAAACGTCCCCGGGTTAAATCACTTTGTCATTTCCTTTCCTTATCCGTTAACCGCAAAACAGAAAACCGGATCACCGCCCTGGTTCTCCCATGCCTCATCGAGCACCGTTGCACGGGCGTTCCGCATACCGTTTCTACAAAAGATATACTTTTCTCCCATTCGCCAAAACGGTTTCGCCCCACCCGCATCTCGATACGGGGGCGAACGAGACGGCTCACCACCCGGGGAAAGGGGAGAGGGAAAAACGTTTGATTTCTAGAGATGAACAATGTTATGCAGAAACACCCAACAGGACGAGCAGACAGGGCGAAAGGTATGGTTCATGTATCCCTGCCGCGCAGGGACATGGAGGACTTGCCTCACTGTTCCCGGAAGGAACCGGCGAGGGTCGGAACGAAGACCACGGCCGCGATTGCCTGGAGCAGCACAGAGATCCCGAGGACAATGGCCATATCCGCCTGAAACTTCAGCCCGAGGAAGAACCAGGGCGCCGTGCTGACGAATGCCAGCGACCCGAGAAACAATACGGCGCCACCCGCACGGCTCATGACTTGCCTCTGACGGGCGAGGTAGAGGCCAAATAAGGCCCCGAACCCTACACCAACCACTGCGGCGGGAACCGCAGCCAGACTCACCGGCCAGCCTATGACCGTCAAGATCAACAACGTAAGAGCCTGTCCGGCCGCCACGGTAAGAGCAACGATCGAGCTCGTGAGCGCAGATCGTGTAACGACCAGTCCCACGAGGAACACGGCGACCAGGGCAAGGACCGTCGTCATTCTGTAGGCACCCCGCGTGCCGTCGTTGATCGCCTTCGTCGTGGCGAGCGGCCCCCCGCCAAGGCTGAAACGGATGTGATCGGAAGGATGATTGTCAAAGTAGTCCTGCAGGATGGACACGTACTCATCGATTTCTTCCGATTCCCTGCCTGGAAAGAAGCAGGCCAGGGTTGCCGAGGAGAAGGACTCGTCCACCAGCACGCCCCGTGCACCGGCAAAGGAGAGCAGCCTCGAAAGCCCCGCCATATCCTGGTGTGAGGCGGGCACGGTCCACCACTTCGGGTTGCCGTCCATCAGGGCCATACGCGCCAGTTTCACTACCCAATCGAAGGCGAGGCTCTGACGAACGAGCCCCTTGGCGTTCAGGTACGAACTCAAGTCCCCCATCTGGTTGACCGCCTCCGGATCGAGGAGCCCACCCTCCTCTTTAGCCTCGATGCGTACAAGGAAGATGTAGGGGCCGCTGAACTTCTCCGCCAACACGTCGAAAGCTTCGCTCCAAGGATGGGAGGAGCGGATATAGGAACGCCCGGGCATGTTGTCCCCTACCGGGAGATAGAGGGTGCACAGAACACCCGCCAGCAGGACCAAAGCAAGAAGAACCGCCACACCCTTCTTGCCCATCCCTTGGGTCATTCCGGAGAGCCCTCTTGTGAAGACCTCCGCCATTCCTCCCGCGCGCTCCGCCTTTGCTCGGGCGGGGCGGGGCAGCATGGACATCAGAACCGGACAAATCAGCACCAGCACTACGAAGGTCCCGGCGGCCCAGAAAAGACTGAGACCACCCAACTCCCGGATGAGCGGAACGTCGGTGGCGAGCATTGAAAGGCAGATAAGCCCGGCAACGACAACCGAGGCCGCAACCGGTGCACTTCGATAGGCAGCGATGATCGCCTGCAACTTGCTCGCAGACTCGGCATTCACCCGGTCGTACTCGCTCATGACCATGGCACAGCATGTGAGGGAGAGAATCCCCAGGAGCAAAGGAAAGAGAAAGGCCATGGGATGCAACACGAACTCACTTGCGCCCAGGAAACCAAGGGCCCACAACATGGAAAGTGCGAAGCAGAAGATCGGTACGAGGGCCCCGCGAACGCTTTTGAAATAGACCACGAGGGCCACGAGCATCGCGAGCATCGTGGCCGCCCCAGCCACCGGCACCTGTTCGCGGACCATGGCCGTAAGCTGGGCCGCAAGAAGTCGGTCCCCGGTAAAATAGAGACGATGATTCTCGTCCTCTTCCGTGGCCTTCAGATGATCTATGAGCTTGAGCAGGTCCTGGTGGAATCTGTCGATGCCCTGTTTCTTGTGCTGGACGATCGAAAGGCCTTTCTTTTCTTCATCCCCCAGTCGTTTGTAGGTGAGCCCGGTCTTCGTGTCCAGGTCGGTGATCCCCGCCATGATCATGGTCACCGTACCGTCATAGGAAACCACATAGCCGATGCCGAAGGGGTTATCCGCGACCCGTCGCTCCACCGCCTCGAAGTCCTCTTTGGTTACGGGCGGTATTCTTCCCAGAATGGGCTCCCCAAGCAGGCCGTCCGCGGTGTTGTCGTAGTGGTTCATGCCCGTGTACAGGGACAGGATCTTCCTGGGAATAAACTCCTCCACCCCCATCATCTTTCGGGTCATGCGTTCGACCTTCTTGACCGTCTCTGTGTTGTAGACCAGGCCATCCTTCACCTCTACAAGAACGATCAAGCTCTCAGACTCCTCCTCCATGCCCTCGATGGCACGCAAGACCGGGGTGAAACGGTGTCCGGGAGGTATCATTCCCTCTGTAGGATCTTCTTCCAGTTGAATGCCGCCGAGCTCGATGCAGAGCAAACCGGTCAAGACCAGGAACAGGATCAATACAACGGCACGGAAACGCACCACAAGCGATACGACACGATCCATTCCCCGAATCTGTTCCTCACCGTTCGTATGCGTCATCTGTCAACCCTCTCCCGTTTCGCCCGAAGTCACTTCCAGTGAATGACACTGTCCGCGACACGGCCATAGGTTCCATTCTTCCCGACGAGCAGCCCGGTCACCTCTCCCGCGTCGTTTCGCCCGAGATCCGTGCCGCTCAGAAAGGAACGCCAGATCTTTTTCGGAACTTCGATTCTGCGCCACGTCGCTCCTCCATCCGAGGTCTGGATCACATGCCCACCCGAGCCTGCGGCGAGGCCGAAGGGCCCGACGAAATCGATGCAGAAGAGATCCGGTTTCTGAAAGCCCGTGTCCCCCACCGTCCATGACCGCCCGCTATCCTTCGAAAAGGCGAAGGTGCTGTCGATCCCGGCCGCGTAGAGGGTGCCGGAATCGTAGACAACAGCGTAGAGCACTCTGCCCATCATCATCATCTCGTCATACAAGGGGGTCTTGGTCTCTGACCAGTTCCTTCCGCCGTCTTCGGTAATGAAGATCCTGCCCATGTCGCCCACGGCACAGAAATGCTGGGTGTCGATCATAACGGCGGAAAACAGGGTGACATCACCGAACAGTTCTGCCGTGGTTTTGAGCGGTGAGGGTTCCCACGTCCTGCCTCCGTTGGACGTGGTGAGCACCGCCGTGTCCCTGCCGACCGCGATCCCGTTGACCGCATCCAGGAAGTCGACGCCGAGGAGATAGGCTTCGGTGCCGGAGTCCTGGGCGATCCAGGATCTCCCGCCGTCCTCGGAATGTATGAGCGTCCCCAACTGGCCGACGGCCCATCCCTTCCGATCATCCGGGAAGCAGACCGAAGCGAGTGCCAGCCGTGTGTTGCTTTCGATCTCTTCCCAGGTCTTACCCACATCCGTCGAAAGGTAGACCTTTCCCCGGTCCCCGACCATGATGCAGGCCGTCTCCGAGATGACTGCACAGGCGAAAAGGCTGCCGCCGATGAGTGCGGAGTCCGCCCGGGTCGTGCAAGGTTGGATGGATGTGAGCAAGAGGGCTGCCAGGAGAGCAGCTGTCGATACCAAGGGGGGGGTCCTGAAATTCATAGACGTCTCCCGAATCAGCAGGGTCACTGATCATCCCTCGTCCCCTCCTGCAAAAAAGGGGACATCGAATGCGAAGGCGGGACGGGCCGATCCAGCCTTATACAACATGTCCCACCGGAAGATCAACGAAGCGGCCGTCTCGTAGATCGTGAAGCCCCCGGATGCAGGGCAGAGGGGCTTTCCACCCGTCTGGGGTTTGACCGCAAAGGATGAGTCTCCTATCCTATGGTCTTGCCCCTACAAAGGGAAGAATCGATAGATTTTCGACTTTTTGTGCACAAGAAAGGAGGTTGTTCATGCATCTCGATCCGCAGAGCTTCAGGGACATCAATCCGGGAAGCCGCGTGCTCATGGGTCCCGGCCCGAGCGACGTGCCGACGCGCATTCTCCAGGCCATGTCGGCCCCCTGCATCGGCCACCTCGACCCTTATTTTCTTTCCGTCATGGATGAGACCCAAAAGCTACTCCGTTCCCTGTATCAGACCGAAAACGAGCTGACCATCCCGGTATCCGGAACGGGCAGCGCGGGAATGGAGGCTTGCTTCGTCAACCTGGTCGAGCCTGGGGACGAGGTGGTGGTCTGCGTGAACGGGGTTTTCGGAACACGGATGAGTGACATTGTGGGCCGTCTCGGGGCCAAGCTCATTCGCCTGGATTTCGAGTGGGGAAAGGCGGTCGACCCGGAGGCTGTCCGCAACACGATCCAGGGGAAGACGCCCAAACTTGTCGCGGTTGTCCACGCGGAGACCTCCACCGGGGTCTGTACGCCCCTCGAGGACCTCTCGAAGATCGCGCACGATGCGGGCGCGCTGTTCCTCGTGGATTCGGTGACCTCCCTGGGCGGCATGGAAGTAGCCGTGGACGCTTGGGGCATCGATGCCGCGTACAGCGGGACTCAGAAGTGCCTCTCCTGTCCTCCCGGGCTCTCGCCCATATCGCTCAGCCCGGCGGCCCTCGAGGCCCTTGACTCCCGAAAGGCCCCTGTCGTGAGCTGGTATCTGGACATGAGCATGGTGCGCAACTACTGGGGCGGCGACCGCAAGTACCATCACACGGCGCCCATCAATATGGTCTACGGACTGCGCGAGGCTCTGCGCATCGTTGCAGAAGAAGGTCTCGAGGCACGGTTTGCCCGGCACCGCCTCAACCATCTCGCCCTGGTGGCCGGAGTCGAGGCGATGGGCCTTTCCATGCTCGTGGCCGAGAAGGAACGACTGCCCATGCTGAACACTGTGTGCATTCCGGATGGAGCAGACGATCCGAAGGTACGTGGTGCACTTCTTCGACAGTTCGGAATCGAGGTCGGAGGGGGCCTGGGCGACCTGGCCGGCAAGGTGTGGCGAGTCGGTCTCATGGGTAACGCCTCCTCGAAACGCAATGTGTGCCTCTTCCTGGCTTCCCTGGAGACCGTCCTGAAGGGACAGGGAGTCAAGGTGGCCTCCGGTGCCCTGGAAGCGGCTGCAGAGGTGTATGCGAGCGAGTAATGGATTCCGGATTACTTCGCAGACTTCGAAAGATCGTGGGGAAGGAGCATGTTCGCTCCGGCCCGGCCGATCTGGAAGTCTACTCCTACGACGCCTCGCTCGCCAGGGGTCAACCCGGGGCGATTGTCTTCCCTGGGGATACACGGGAGACATCGAAAGTGGTCCGGGCGGCCGCGGAGGCGGGCGTACCCTGCGTGCCGCGCGGCTTCGGAACCAATCTGTCCGGCGGGAGCGTTGCGCCTGAAGACGGGCTGATCATCTGTTTGTCTCGTCTGAACCGGATCCTTTCCATCCAGACGGAGCGACGTTCCGCTCGGGTTCAACCCGGAGTGACGAACCTCGAACTGCAGAACGCCCTCGCCCCTCACCGTTTCTTCTATGCGCCGGATCCTGCCAGCCAGAAGGTCGCCACCCTGGGCGGGAACGTAGCCGAGAACTCGGGAGGGCCTCGCTGTGTGAAGCACGGCGTCACCAAGAACCATATTCTCGGCCTCGAGATCGTGCTGACGGACGGCGACACCGTCCGCCTGGGCGGACAGGTGCTCGATTCGCCCGGATATGACCTGTGCGGCATCCTCGTAGGAAGCGAGGGCACACTCGGGATCGTCACAGAGGTTACGGTCAAGATCCTTCCCTTGGCGGAATCCGTGGTGACCCTGCTGGCCGTCTACGACCAGGTAGCGGATGCAGCTCGCTCCGTCTCGGAGATCATCGCAGAGGGGATCGTGCCTGCATCCCTGGAGATGATGGATGCCCCGGTGATGCGGGCCGTGGAGGAGAGCTACCCTTGCGGTTACCCGCTGGACGCAGCGGCGGTTCTGATCATCGAGGTGGACGGGCCGGCGGTCGGGCTCAAGGGGCAGGCGGAGAGGATTCGTGACATCTGCTCCTCTCAGGGTTGCCGCCAGGTGAGGGAAGCAGGGGATGCGGGGGAGCGAGACCTTCTCTGGGCGGGCAGGCGAGGAGCATTCGGTGCGATCGCACGGCTTGCTCCCGGATATCTGGTGGCCGATTGCACGGTTCCGAGGACAAAGATCCCCGAGGCCCTCGAAAGGGTTCGAGCGATCGCAGAGCGACATCAACTCTCATACGGGAACGTGTTCCACGCAGGCGACGGGAACCTCCACCCACTGCTCTTCTTCGACTCCCGGGACCCGGACCAGCTGCATCGCGTGCACGAGGCCGGTCTGGAAATCATGAGGGAGAGCGTTGAACTGGGCGGAACGATCACGGGTGAGCACGGCGTGGGTCTCGAGAAGCTCGGGGCGATGCACCTGATCTTCTCAGAGGACGACCTGGATGCCCAGCGTGCGGTGCGGCACGCCTTTGATCCTGAACAGCGGCTGAATCCAGGCAAGGCCATTCCGGCTCCTTCCAGAACACAACCCACAGAGGAGCGGCCTGATCGGGGAATCCCGGAGACGAAAGAACTCACACCTTCCTCACCGGAGGAGGCGTGCGAGATGGTTTACCAGGCCTTTCGGGATGGGACGGCACTGCTGCCCGAAGGAGGCGGTCGCTGGCGGGCTTTCGGCAACACGACGGCTCGCGACCTTAAGTCTCTGCGAAGCACGGACCTCACATCGATCATCGAGTACGACCCACCGAACCAGACGATCACCGCAGGAGCCGGGGTCTCGCTTTCGGAGCTTCAGGAAACCCTGAAGCAGCACCGACAATGGTTGCCCATCAGGCCGTTTCTCGGAAAGTCAACGACCCTTGGCAGCATCCTTTCCCTCGGCGCCTTCGGTCCGGAGCGTTTGCGCTACGGGGCGCCCCGCGATCTGCTGCTCGGCCTCCGCTTCGTCTCCGGGACGGGTCACCTCGTTTCGACAGGCGGCAAGGTGGTCAAGAACGTTGCCGGGTACGACCTCGGGCGGCTGCTTGCCGGTTCGGCCGGAACGCTCGGGCTTCTTACAGAGGTCACACTCCGCCTGTCGGCTCTGCCCGAGTCTTGTTGCGCGGCCCGTGCGGCCGGTCCTCTGGAGAAGATCTCGGCCGCTGCCGGTGAACTACTGCACTCGAACATCGAGCCGGCATTCGTGGTGGCAACCCCACTCAACGGAGCAGCGCACGGAGTTGGGTCAGAAACGGAACGGGCGGGCTGGGGCCTCACGGTCGGTATCGAAGGGTTCGGGGAGACCGTGGAAGCCCAGGTGAAACGCTGCGAAGAGCTGTTCACGCGGAACGGCCTGGAGGCGGAAAGCCCGGGCCCCTACCCTGTCGAGGATGGGCTCTTCGCGGATACGGACGAAAGCATCCATCGGAGTTCGTTCCTTGTGCGGGCCGACCTGCCCAACGACAAGGTTCTGGATTTTCTCGAGACAACGGTCCTGGCGACAAAAGCGGAAGGCCTCTTTGCAGACCTTGGATGCGGGAGGGTGCGTGCGGGAATCTCCGGCCTGTCCGAAGATGACTGGAAGGGGCTGTGCGAACGCGCGAACGATCTGGAAGGACACATCCTCCTCGAGAAGGCGCCGGAGGACTTCAAGGAGCGGCAAGACGTGTACGGGCCGCATCAAAAGGCGTGGGAGCTCATGCACAGGGTCAAAGAGGCCCTCGATCCGAAGAACATCTTTGCCCCGGGTCGCCTGCCCGGAAGAAAATAGGCTTTGCCCTCAGAGGGCGGTTGCGGACATAACGGAATGAAGATAGCTGAACAGGATGAAACGATTGCCCTGTGCAATCGTTGCGGTTTCTGCCAGGTCGCCTGCCCGACCTTTCGCGCTACCGGGCACGAGTCGGGCGTTGCTCGAGGCAGAGTGGCACTGTTGAGGGCCCTGAACGAGGGGCGTCTCGAATGGTCCGAGGACCTGGAGGGCCCGCTCTTCGCGTGCCTGCTCTGCGGGGCATGCACGACGAACTGCTTTCCTGCCGTCCCGACGGCTGATCTGATCGTCGACGCCAGGGAAGAGTACCTCGACAAGGTAGGCAGAAAACGGATCCACACCCTGTTGTTCGATCAGTTGCTTCCCTACCCCGAACGCCTCAGAAGGGTGGCAAAGGCGGTTGCCCTTGGAAAGAACAGCGGCCTGTCCAGTGTCGCCCGCGCCCTCGGTCTCCTGCGGATCTTCGGTCGCGACTTTCCGAAGAGCGAAAAGATCATTGGACGCATGCCGGGTCATGCGTTGCGCGAGCGATTCCCGGCCGGGGCCCTCCAAGGCCGTGGCAGTGATCTGAACATCGGCTATTTCGTCGGCTGCGGGATGGAAATCATGAACCCCGTCGCGGCCGAGGCCTCCCTCGACCTGCTTCGCGAGGCGGCCCGCGAAGTTCACGTGCTGGATAACGCCTGCTGCGGCCTGCCTGCCGGGAGCTACGGAGACCGGGAAGCCGCGAGGCGACTCGCGGCCAGGAACCTGGAAATCATCACTGCCCAATCCCTGGATCTGATCGTCACCGACTGCTCCAGTTGCGCCTCCTTCCTCAAAGAGTATCCGGCCCTGTTCGATGAGGGGGACGGCCTGCACGAAGAATCGAAGAAGGTCGCATCCAAGGTCCGGGACATGGTGGAGCAGGCTGTTTCCTTTCCTCCCCCCATGATCGAGGAGGCGGAACCGATCATCGTGACCTATCACGATCCCTGCCATGCCGTGAGAGGACAGAACCTGGTCGAGCCTCCCAGAGAGGTTCTCCAATCCCTTTCAGGGGTCGAATACAGGGAAATGCCGGAGGCGGATTGGTGTTGTGGAGGGGCGGGCTCCTACGCCCTGTCCCATTTCGAAACCGCAATGAAGGTACTGGAACGGAAGATAGACAATGTGGAGAAGGCCGGGGCCAACGTGCTCGCCACTTCCTGCCCTGCCTGCATCATCCAACTCTCCTACGGGGTCCGACGGCGCAAGCTCCCGATCCGGGTCTGCCACCTCTCAGAGTTGCTCCGCGAACGACTCCCTCGGACGTGACCTCTTATCTTCTGTGCTTGTTTGTCGGCCGGCAGTCCCCGGTCACCAAACGTCGCCCCTCGGGTCCGTTGTGCCGCCCGTGCCCGGCCCAAAAAAAAGTGCCGGGAACCTTCTTCCAAAGGGTTTCCCGGCACCATTTTGCCGACGTTTTGTTGCAGGCAAGTCTTCAGGTGAGTCTTGTCGTACCCCGACCTAGAAGAGTCCGGTTCCGACCATCTGGTAACTCTGTAGGGCTTTGTAGAACGCGAACACCGTCCATCCCAGAACGGTCAGGGTAGCTGCAGCCAACCCGACTTCTGCGAGCGTCTCCCTGACGGTTGCCTTCTCCAGCCATGACTGAACGGCTTCCCATTCTATTTGAACTCCTTGATCCATATGTCCTTGGGCTGTCCTCTGCTGCATGATGCTTTCCTCCTTTGAAGCCGGCGGTATTGCCCGTTATGATTTCTGGCTGTTCCTTTCTATTTCATCAGATCGGAAAAAGCCTGCCATTCCTTTAGGTATTTTTATTTAACGATATCAAAAAGTTTAGATGAAAGAAGAATGAATAATGATTCATTATTCATTATTGTAGCCATCCTGACGCGCCATGTCAAGCCCCTTTGGGCTATTTTCCAGGCGGCCCCGATCCGAGCCCCCTTCCGGACGGGGGGGGGTCGGGCAAGACCCCCGATACCTGATCCCTGCCATTTACGTTCTTGACATCCTGAACCGATATTCATAATATCGAATATTCGATCTACTAATAGAATGAATATTCTAGTCGGAGGGATAACCAGCTTGGCACCGTCACTACCCTCAAACGGCACGGATCGGCGGGACCCGGAGGAAAGGCTGCCGAGAAAAGAGCGGGAACGGCAACGTCGTCAGAGGGAATTCCTGACGACGGCCGAAGAGGTGTTCTCCCGGAAAGGCTTCCACAGCACCACGATTCAGGAGATCTCCGAGAGGTCCGAGTTCGCGGTGGGCAGCATCTACCACATGTTCCGGAACAAGGACGAGATCTATGCAGCCATCCTCGAGATGAGAATGGAGGAGTACCTTACTCTCCTCGAAGAAGTGATCGAGGATTGCCGAGACCCGGTCGAGAAGGTACGCACCCTGATCGAGACCAAATTCCGGTTCTTCTCGGACCACAAGCCCTTTCTACGGCTCTTCCTGGATACCACGTTCGGATCGGACGAGAACGTCCGATTCAACGGTGTGGAGCAGCTCGTGGAGAGGTACGAGGGCTATCTCAAACTCCTGGCCGGAATCTTCGAGGAAGGCATCCGGAAGAAGCTCTTTGCCGGAAACGACCCGATCGGGATGGCCCTGGCCATGGAGGGGATGGTTCGATCCTTTACCACCTATATGATCCGGCACGAAGAGGACGGTGCTCCCCTGCCGGAATTCTCCACCATCCGGGAGATCCTTCTCCAGGGCATCCTGAATACGAACAAGAACAGGAAGAAATGATGGAAAGCAGAACGAGGATTCTTCTCATTTTCGCGACCCTGTGCCTGGTCCAGGGGTTCTCGGCGTGCGCTTCCCGTAATGCGCTGGTCAAGGATATCCGGGAGACCCGGACGGCTGCATACAATGAGTGGATGAAGATGCGGCAGACCCAGGAGGAGTCAGAGGTCGGGATCAGCGGGAAGCTTAGCATGGAGGATGCCGTCAAGCTTTCGATCCTCCAGAACAAGACACTGCAGGCGACCCTTCAGGAGAGAGAGATCGCCCGGGGCAAGGTTGTAGAATCCTACCAGGCGGCGCTGCCCACGGTGAGCGCCGCGGGCACCTACACCCGCCTCGACAAGGTCAGTTCCTTCAATTTGGATTTGGGGGAGTTGGGGGAGATGCTGGATATAGAGGGAGGGCCGATCACCCTCGGAGATGTGGACAACTATTCTGTGGAACTCAGCGTCTCACAGCCCCTCTTCAGGGGGGGTGCCATCGGAGCCGCCCTGCGCGCGGCCAAGCTCGCCGAGCTCCTGAGCGACGAAGTGGTCCGCTCCGCGCTGCAGGGAACCATCTTCGAGGTCGCCCTCGCCTACTACGACGCCCTCCTGTTCCAGCACCAGTACGAGGTGAACGAAGATGCGGTCCGCTCGGCCACGGTCCACCTAGAGGACGTGGTGACGAAGAGGAAGCTCGGGGTGGCCTCGGATTACGATGTCCTTAGAGCAGAGGTGGATGTCACCAATTTCCGAGCCGAGATGATCAAGCAGAAGAACAACGTGGATCTGGCGAAGAGTCGCCTCCTGAAGGCGATGGGCGTTCTCCAGAAGGGGGACATCGAACTGGCCGGAGAGCTCGAATACCGGCCCATGAGACCCGTCCTGGAGGAGTCCTTGAGGATCGCCCATGAAAACCGGCCGGACCTCTATCAGGCGGAGCTGGATGTGAGACTCCAGAGAGAGGCGTTGCGAGTCGCCAAGAGCCAGTATTGGCCTCAAATCGACGCCTTCTTCAACGAGTTGTGGGGGAAGCCCGATCCGAGTTCCGCGACGACCAATGAATGGGGCGACACCTGGAACGCAGGCGTGTCGGTACGCCTGTCGATCTTCGACGGCCTGGGACGGGAAGGCCGCGTCCACCAGCAGAAGGCCACGCTGGCCCAGAGCCGCTACCGCCTGGCAAACACCCAGGAACAGGCCTTTCTGGAGATCCGTCAGGCCCTGCTCACCCTGAGGAACGCAGAAGAGTTTGTCGAGTCCCAGAAACTCAACCGTACCCGAGCCGCGGAGGGGCTTCGCCTCGCCGAGGTTGGGTATCGGGAGGGGATCGCCTCTGAGGTCGAGGTCTCGGATGCGCGCTCCGCACTCACGACCGCAAGAGGCCTCTATTACGAGTCCGTACACGGTCACGCCGTCAGCCGCCTCAACCTCCAGCTTGCCATGGGAACCCTCGGACCCAAGCCGGGAGAAGGCAGTGAGGGCAGCAAGTACGTGCCCGATGAGTTGTTACTCGGCGGCACCGTGACCGAACCCGGACAGCCGAAACCATAGATGCGAAGAACCGGAACCGAACAATCTTGAGGAACCCAGATGCTTCTCTCTGATACTGCTATCCGACGGCCCGTGACCACCCTGGTCGCAATGGCGGCCATGATCGTCTTCGGCTGGATCGCTTTCCAGAACATGGGCCTCGACCTGTTTCCCGAGGTGGATTTCCCCTACGTATCCGTTACCACCACGCTCATCGGGGCGAGTCCCGAGGTCATCGACATGGATGTCACGGACGTCCTCGAGGAGCAGATTACGACCATCGAGGGAATCAAGTCGGTCAGCTCTTCGAGTTACTCGGGTATGTCCAGGATCTTCGTGGAGTTCGAGCTCGACAAGGACGTGGACGTGGCCGCCCAGGAAGTCCGCGCCAAGGTGAACCTTGCCGAGCGGGACCTGCCGGATGACGTGGACAAGCCGATCGTGGACAAGGTCGACATGGCGGCCCAGGCGATCATGTGGATCGCCGTGTCGAGCCGGGGCGACTACCCGCGCCTGGCCCATTTCGCCGACAAGGTAGCCAAGGAGAGGCTCCAGGCGATCCGGGGCGTGGGCAGAGTACAGACGGCAGGGTTGCGCGAGCGCGAGATCCGTGTCTGGCTGGATCCGAAGAGGTTGGAAGCGAGAGGGCTTTCGCCCCAGGATGTGGTCGGAGCCATCCAACTCAAGCACGTGGAATTACCCGGAGGCCGGATCGAGAGACTCGACAAGGAGTTCACTGTCAAGATCGAGGGAGAGTACAGGTCGGTCGAGGAATTGAGGGGCCTCGTCATCTCATCCCGTGAAGGTGCCGTTACCCGCCTTCGCGACGTGGCGAAGGTTGTCGACGACAAGGAAGACCTTCGAACCGTGGCCCGCTTTACCGGCGTGCCTACCATCGGCCTCGGGATTCAGAAGCAGTCCGGAACCAACACGGTTGAAGTGGCCCGACGTGTAAAGGCCGTGGTCGAAGAGATGCGGAAGACCGTTCCCGAGGGAATTCACCTGGATATCGGCTATGACGCCTCCGAGTTCATCGAGGCGTCCATGGAGGGCGTGCAGGTCGACATTCTGTTCGGTGTGCTGCTCACATCCCTGATCATGCTCATGTTCCTCCGGAATGTTCGGATTACCTTGATCAGCGTGGTTGCCATCCCGATCTCGCTCATCGGCGGGTTCGTCATCATGTACGCCATGGACTTCACCATCAACAACCTGAGCATGATGGGCATGTCGCTTGCCGTGGGCATGGTCATCGACGATGCGATCGTGGTGCTCGAAAACATCTTCCGCCATGTGGAGGAGGGGGCACCTCCGATGGAGGCGGCGAGCCGGGGCACCTCCGAAGTGGGCCTGGCGGTGATCGCGGCCACATCGTCGATTGCGGCCGTGTTCATACCTGTGGCCTTCATGAAGGGGATCGTGGGACGATTCTTCTACCAGTTCGGCCTCACCGTGGCGGTCACGATCGCGATTTCCGCCATCGTCTCCCTGACCCTCACCCCCATGCTCTGTTCCCGGCTGCTCAGGAAGGAAACGGTGCGCCACCCCTTGTATCTCAAACTCGAGAGGGGCTTTGAATCCCTCGAATCGGCCTATCGAGTTGTCCTGGGCTGGGTCACGCGACACAGGTTCGTGACCGTCCTGATCGCCCTGGCCGCGTTCGGAGCCGGCATGGCGCTGACTCCGTTTATCGGCAAGGAGTTCAACACCCAGGACGACGAGGGGCGCTTCATGCTTCGCTTCGAGATGCCGACCGGCACATCCATCTATGAAACCGAGGAAAGGCTGAGGAAGGTGGAGCACGTGGTGTTCAGCCAGCCCGAGGTGAAGAGCGCATTTGCCGCCATAGGGATGATGGGGGGCGAAGTGAACAGGGGAATCATGGTCGTCAACATGGTCCCTAGGCGGGAACGGGACATTCATCAGGCCGATTTCATGCGTCGCGTGCGCGGCTTGCTCGGGGCATATGAAGACATGACTTCTTCTGTTGAATACATATCCATAACCGGGGGACGACGCGAGACGGATATCGAGTATATCGTGCAGGGGCCCGAGGTTTCGGAACTGGCGGAGATCAGTAGCAAGATCCTCCCGGCACTGGAGGCTCTCGGCGGCTTCGTGGACGTGGACACCGACCTGCGAATCACCAAACCCGAGGTCAAGGTCTTCATCGACCGCGGACTGGCGGACGACCTCGGAGTGGACGTGCGCACCATATCCCAGAACATCTACACCCTTTTTGGCGGGATCGATGCAGGCAAGTACAAGGAAGGTGGGGAACGATACGACATCCGGGTACGGGCCCTGCCCACGGACCGCGACAACCCGGACGACCTTTACCAGCTCTCGGTTCGTGCCCTTGGAGGAAGCCTGGTCAAGGCCCCGAACCTTCTGAATGTCGAGGTCGGCCAGGGACCCAACGTGATCAACCGGTTCAATCGGCGCCGGGCCATCACGCTCTACATGAATCTCGATGAAAAGCCCTTGGGCCAGGCCATGGAAGAGCTTGAGAAGACGGTCTACGAGTTGCTCCCGAAGGACGGGAAATGGGGGACGGCCACGACCGGACGCACCCGGGCCTTCCAGGAGACTTTCGTCTACATGGGCTATGCCATGATCGTCGCCGTGTTGATCATCTATATGGTTCTCGCGGCACAGTTCGAGTCTTTTGTTCACCCTTTCACGGTCATGCTGGCTCTTCCTCTGTGCGTCATCGGCGTGTTCGGGCTCCTGCTCCTTACCGGGAACACCCTGAACATCATGTCCTATATAGGGATGATCATGCTGATGGGCATCGTTACGAAGAACTCGATCCTTCTTGTGGACTACACGAATCAGTTGCGCAGCCGCGGCGTGGACAAGCTGGAGGCCGTGCTGGAGGCCGGACCCAGGCGGTTCCGTCCGATCCTGATGACAGCCGGCTCCACGATCATCGCCGTCCTTCCCGTAGCGCTGGGAATGAGCGAGGGAGGCGGGTCACGAGCCCCCATGGCGATTGCGGTCATCGGAGGCATGTTCACCTCCACCTTTCTCACCCTTCTGGTCATCCCTGTCGTCTACCTGCTGCTGGATGATTTCGCCTCCTGGCTGAGGCGAAAGTTCCCGGGCGCGGCGGTAGCCGCTGCCTCCACCCGGGGGGCCGAAGGAGCGTAATCCTAGGATGGTCTGTAGAGTACACAAACGATACAAACGATCGAAATAAGGAGATCCCGATCGATGAAAAGGTTGACGATACCCGCCGTGCTCCTCTCTTTCGCCATTCTTCTCCCCCTTCTCGGATGCGGGAATGACGGGGAGACCCGCACGAGAGACACATCCTTGAAAAAGGAAGACGCTCTGAAACCAAAGGACGTCTCTGTCGCGGAAGTCGGGAAACACGACTTTGACAGGAGTGTTCGCTTCACGGGCACATTACAGCCTGAGAACCATGCTGGCTTGAGGGCCCTGGTCGAGGGAACGATCGACAAGTTCCCCGTGGAGATCGGCGACCGGGTGGAGAAAGGTCAGCTGCTATTCGAAGTACGCCTGGTGGACTATGAGTTGAGGGTGCGACAGGCCCGCTCCGCCATCCGGGTCGCCGAAGCAACGGAACGGACTTCTCAGGTCAGCGTGGAAGACGCGAAACGAGAGAAGTTGCGAATGGAGAACCTGTACAAGGAAGGCTCTGCCACCGAACAGATGCAGGACAGAGCTCGAACGGAATACGACAGGGCCCTGGCCCTTCTGGAACAGGCCAAGGCTACGGTCGTCCAGGCACGGGTCGGGCTGGATACGGCTCGTCAAGCCCTGGACGACTGCACCGTAGAGGCCCCTTATTCGGGTTTTGTGACCGGCAAGTTCATCGAACAGGGCGAGTACGTGCGAAGGGGAGAGGTGATTGTAGAGATCATGGACCTCTCTTCCCTGGAAGCCGAGGTTGCCCTGCCGGAACGCTACTTCGAAAGCGTCGCTCCGGGAGCCCCCGTCCCGATTGAAGTGGGCTCGGTGGCGATGCAGGTAGAGGGGGAAGTGGTCGCCGTCAACCCGAAGATCGACCCCCAAACCCGCACATTCTTGATCAAGGTAAGGGTGGACAATCAGGAAGGGCGACTCAAGGCCGGTCTGTTCTGCTCCGGGCTGCTGAGCCTGCCGGCGGTCCAGGGGGGCATCGCCGCTCCCGCTGCCGCTGTGTTGAACGACGAGGGCCGTTCCTACGTCTGGGTGGTCAAGGCCGGAACGGTAAAGAAGAGAGTCATCCAGATAGGAGCAAACACGGAAGGGTTCGTCGAGGTGACCGACGGGCTCGAAATGGGCGAGAAGGTCGTCGTGGAAGGGTCGGGTGGCCTGATGGACAACACTCCGATCAACGTGATCAGATCCCCCTGACCCCCCGCATATTGCACGGGACTTCAACGCAAGAGAGGTTAAGGATAGAGAGGCTCCGTGCAACATGCTGCCTGGACTTCCGCCAGTTCGGCTTCACCGTGGCCGGCTCCAGCATCTAGCCCGATCGATCACGAAAGCAGGCGGAACACCCCCTCCACGATATCGAGAAGCCCAAGGCCGAAGCGTGCATTCCCGGCGGTAAACCGGAGATCCAGAAGCGGGGTGTACAGCCCTCGGCGGTTGATATACATCACCGGGATGTGGAGGGAGAAGTCATCGTCCTGTTCCGCTGTGACCAGCTTCTGCCTGATCTCGGCGATCTGCGGAAGGGCCTCTTCTCGGATCACCTGCTGAAACTCACCCCAGCCGATCTCATCGATGGTTGTGCGCGTATACGCATCGAAAACCTCGAACCCTGCGAAAAAGGCCTGGATCAGGGCCGAGCCGATGGACCCTTCCCCCCTGCCCGACTCGAGGCTGCTGAAGGCATTGAAATCCTCGTAGGCTCCCTCCAGATCGGATAACTCCAGGCGGTGAACCGCCCGTGTGATGTACTCCTCCGCTGTCTGTGGGTCTTCCGGAATATCCGGACAGGAAGTTCGTTCCGCGAAGTCTCCTTGAGTCGACCAGTCGCCGACCTCCACTGTGGCAAGCAGCAGGGCGCCTACACCGTACGGAACCTGGTCCCCGAGGGTGATGCTCGCGTAGTGCTCCCATTCGCCCGGATCCGTACCATGGGAAGTCCCGGAAACGATCAGTCCGCCGTTGCATCCCCGGACGAGCCGGCTCTCAAGACCGCGCATCGTCTTCCGAACCACCGCCATGTTCACCGAGTCGAGAAGCCCCAGACGAGTCGACTTGTGAAACCCATAGGCGAACAGGGCCGAAGCAGAGGTTTCCTGGTAAGTCCCTGGATCGTACAGAACCGTGTGCCACAATCCCGAATCGGCCTGGAGCCCGGCGAGCGTATCCGCCATCAGGGTAAGATGAGGAAGAAACTCCTGCCTCAGCGGGCTCTGCTCCGGCAGGGTGGTCAGGAATTCGACCAGCATTACAAACACCCAGGCATTGCCCCGCGCCCAGAAGGTATCCTCCACCGGGATCCTCTTCTGGTCATCATCATCCCACATGTGCAGAAAGAGCCCGTTCTCCGGATTCCTCAAGTGCGTGGAGAAGACCCGGATCTGTCGTGCAAGCTCTTCCCAGTAAACCGGGTCCTCGAGAAGCCGGGACATTTCGTTCAAGGCAACCCCGAACATGAAGAGGGAGTCGACCCATATCTGCTTGCCGGACAGGAAACCCATGTGATTCAGGCCGCCGTCCGAGGTCCGGTCCGCGACATTGCTGAGGTAGTTCCAGATCCTGTCCAGCACGTCCCGGTAGCGGCTCTCGCCGGCTTCTTCAAATAGCCGGGCCGCCGCGATACCGGTGGGACAGTTGTCACTGAAAGCGAAGTAGTACCCCTCCTGGATACGGTGATCCATCCAGGTCTGCAGGTAGTCCCAGTACTCCTCCTCCCCCGTGCTTCCGGCGAGCTGGCTCAAGCCGAAGGTGAGCACCCCGTCTCCCCAACTCCAATCGATCTGCTCGGCCTTCAACGTACCCATCCACGTACCTGCGATTTCGCGGGCAACGGAGAGGAAGGTCGGTCCTTCCGGAGACCCGCTGCCGAAAGTCTGCTCATCCTCACTACACGCCGCAAGGAGGAGCAGGGAGAAAAGAAGAGTGACGGCAACCCACCCAGTGGAACAACGAGTGCTGGTTCGAAGGTGTGCGGGGTTCATTCTGCCGGCTCTCCGTCTCGTTCAAGGGCCGCGTTCATGCTGTGTGCCTCTCGAGGCCTGGATGCAAGGAATTCGACAGGGTTACAGAGTTTAGCATCGCGACTCTTCCACGCGCAAGGAGTAGAGACAAGAGGGCCGAGGGCAGGAACAAATGGGGCCAGGCAGGAATCTAACCTCTGCAACACAGAGGCGCATCCTCCCTGGCACCGCGCCCGATGAACGAGGGTTGCATGATCCGCCTATGGGTTCTGGATGCGGCTTGCCGGATCCGCCTTCCGGACCCCTTTTTTGTTGCTCCGCTTGTGGAGGTTTGTTAGATTTGCCCTTGGTCTCAGGGGAGATGGATCGCATGGAGGACATGGACAAGACACCGGAGCAGCTTCGAGAAGAGTTGATCCGGCTCAGGAATCGCCTGGCCGAGATGGAGGCTCTCGAGGAGAAGCATGCCCGGGTCGAAAACGCCCTCACCGAGGCGAGGGACGAGTTGGAGCAGAGGGAGCGATTCCTTTCGAATGTCTTCTCGAGCATTCAGGACGGCATCAGCATCCTGGACACAGACCTGAACATCCTTCGCGTGAACCCGACCATGGAGCGATGGTACGCCCACGCGATGCCCCTCCGGGAGAAGAAATGCTTCGTGGCCTATCACGAACGAGACCGGGCCTGTGAGACCTGCCCTACCCGGCAAACCCTCAAGACAGGTGAAGCAGCCTATGAGGTCGTTCCGAAGACGGGCGCCGGCGGCAAGGTCGTCGGGTGGTTGGACTTGTACAGTTTTCCTCTCTTCGACAACGCTACGGGTCAGCTGAGAGGCGTTATCGAATACGTACGCGACATCACGGACCGGAAGAGGGCAGAGGAAGAGCTGCACCAATCGCAGAAGATGGACGCGGTGGGGCGGCTCGCGGGCGGAATCTCGCACGACCTGAACAACCTTCTGACGGCCATCGGAACCTATGCAGACCTGCTTCTCATGGACATCCCGGACACGAATCCGTCGAACCTCCAGGCCCAGGAGATCCGAAACGCGGTGGAACAGGCATCCTCCCTGACACGAAGGCTCCTGGCCTTCAGCCGGAAACAGGTTCTCCAGCCAAAGGTGCTCGACCTGAAGGAGGTCGTCCGCTCCGTACAGGGCCTGCTCCGCCGTCTGATCGGAGAGGACATTCAGCTGGACATCCTGCAGGGCACGGAGGGCGCCCGGGTAAAGGCAGACCCCGGACAACTCGAGCAGGTGATCCTGAACCTGGTCCTGAACGGTCGAGACGCCATGCCGCAGGGCGGCACCCTGACCCTGGAAACAGCAGGCGTGAATCTGGACGAGGAACAGGCGAAAGAGACGATGGGGATCGAGGGGGGCCCGCATGTGATGCTTTCCGTAACCGACACGGGCTGTGGGATGGCCGAGGAACTCCAGTCACAAATCTTCGAACCCTTCTTCTCGACCAAAGAGCGCGGCAAGGGAACCGGGCTCGGTCTGTCGACCGTCTTCGGGATCATCAAACAGAGCAAGGGCGGCATCACGGTTTCCAGCCAGCCGGGAAGGGGCACGACCTTCAGAGTGTATCTGCCCCGCGTCATGGACGCCCTGCAGGAATCGGAGCCCGCCCTGAGTCCCGCTCCATCCCTGGCCGGGACCGAGACGGTCCTGCTCGTGGAAGATGAAACCGCCATACGCAAGGCAATCCGAGAAGCCCTTCAGCGGAGCGGCTACAGGATCCTCGAGGCGCACACACCGGGGGAAGCGCTGCTCATTTCGGAGCAGCACACCGGTCTCATCCACCTCATGCTGACCGACGTGGTCATGCCAAGGATGAGCGGGCCGGATCTCGTGGAGCGACTGGAGCCCTGGCACCCGGAAATGAAGGTGCTCTACATGTCCGGCCACTCCGAAGAGGACATCCTCGAGGAAGAGGTCCTGCCGCCCGGAGCCGCCTTTCTTCGCAAACCCTTCGCGATTCAGGGGCTCCTGGAACAGGTGAGACAAGTACTCGACACTCCCAGGGCCAGTGCATAGGCTCTGTCCCCGATCCGCGGATGAGCCCGTGTGCCCCCACGCGTGCCCGAGCTCGGTGCCTGTCTTCGTTTCCCGACCGGTTGAGCAAACGACTCAGCGCAAGGCCAGGGTATAGGCGACCCCGCCGGCTTCGTTCTCCGGCAGTTCCGCGATCAGGTCGGGACCGTCCCATTGCCAGGGGATACTCCCATGGCCGAGCCATTCGACAGACGAGACCGTCGCGCCCCCCACGTCGAGCAGACGAACCGGTCCCGGCGCCGGACCATGAAGGACGATCGCAAACAGCCCATCTTCCCCCTCGGTAAATCGTACGGGATGGCCCGAGCCGGTTTCTCCCTCGGCACGGTTCCAGGGCCTCGTGCCATAGACCGCCTCACCGTTCACGGCGAGCCAGTCACCGATCTGATTCAGTCTCGCAACCTGGATCTCCGGGATGTCACCGTTCGCCTTGGGCCCCACGTTGAGAAGGAGATTGCCGTTCCTGGATACGATGTCAACAAAGCTGTGGATCAGCTCATCCTCGGACAGGATCTGTTCATCCGTCTCGAACCGATTGTAGCCGAAGCCGAGCCCCATGCCCCGGGTGACCTCGACCTTCTCTTCCACGATTCCATCGATCGCCTGATATTCCAGCGTCCTGAAATCAGCGTGCGGAGGTGGAAATCCCTGCAGGGCGGACAGGTCGCCGCTCAAGCCTGTGAGGAATTTCAGCAGCAGATGATAGAAGACCCGGACAGAAGAGAACTGCAGCCAGCGCGTGATCGGCCCCATGACGGCAAAGCGGTCGTTGACCACTCCCTCGGGCACGGCTTCATAGTAGTCTCTTTGTAGTTCCCACAACCCCCGGTTGAAGGGGTAGGCGATGTCGTTCCAGAGAACGCTCGGTGCGTAGCGATCGATCAGTTCCCGATAATGGGCCTCCGCGTAGTCCAGATAGGCATCATCGATCGGGATCGAAGCGCCCATTTCGACTATGTTTCGGCCGCTTCTGCCGTTCCACGTCCAGTCCAGCCCCCCGGAATAATAGACTCCGAAACGCATGCCGCGCGAACGAACCGCCTCTGCGAGCTCGCCCACGATATCCCTTTCGGAATACCAGTCCGTCCTGTTCGGGTTCCTGTGCGTGCTCGGCCACATCAGAAAACCGTCGTGATGCTTCGTCACCAGGACCACGTAGCGTGCGCCCGCGGCTTGGAACAGGGCTCCCCACGCTTCGGGATCCCAGTTCTCTACTTCCTGCCTGAAGAGCTGGCCGAAGTTGTCATAGGGGTAACCGCTTCCGTAGGTGCTTGTATGATATGCGTGGGTGGCGCTGTTCCGGTACTGAAGGGCATTCCAGTACCACTCCACGTACGGCGTGTGGAGGGTGAAGTCATCGAAGTGATTCACCAGCGCATCGTTGATCGTGCCTTCCAGGGGGGCAAAAGCGGGGATCGCATAGGGCCCCCAGTGTATGAAGATCCCGAATTTCGACGCGTCGAACCATGCGGGGACCTCTCTCCGGTTCAGCTCCTCGATGATCTGTTCTTGTCCCGGCGTGAGGGGATCTTCGCACGCGCAAAACGTGAGTGCCAGCATGGCCGACAGAAAGAGCACACGGACAAGACGGAGTGCATTCATGGCAACCCTCCATACACATTACTGTTTGGGCCTATCTCGTCGTCGTCCTCGTCCTCGTCGTCGTCCTCGATCAAATACCTCCTGATCCGTTCTCGGGCTGCGTCTCACAAAGCCTCACGAGTTCCTTGAGATGCTTAATCCCCTCCGTCTCCTCGGGGGTGGAGAAGGAATGCACTCTGCTCAGGAACCTCCAGACTTTCTCTCCGAGACGCAGCACTTCGCGGACGTTCGGGGGAATCGCCTCTCCACGGTACGGCGCGGGCCCCTCCCGCTCCACCTCGTCCAGAGTTCGCCGCACCTCGACCGGGATTCTGTCCATCCGTTCCACGGTCGAGAAGGTCCGAGACAGCCCAATGAGCATGGAGTTGTCGTTCCCGTTCAGGAGCGTCCGGTGATCGTTCTTGTAGATTACCAGCGGCTTTCCCGCGGCAAATGCCACGGCCGTCTCGGCCACCGCACCCTCATCCGGCACCCTGCCGTTCATGTTCATCACGAGACCGTCGCACCTCTCGAGTATCTCGTAGATGTCGAGCGCGAAGGCGGCCCGGCTCAAGAAACGATTTGCGGGTGGGATGCGTATGAAGTTGGCCTTCGGATCGTTGACGTACTTCAGGAGATGGGCCTCCAGCCCGTCCCGATGGGGGAGGAAGGTGTCGAAGCCCGCCTCCTCGAGGGTATCGGCTATGGCGGTCATGGCGGCCATCTCCTCGGGACAGAACAGGGGGCCGGAGCAGTAGATGCGCATTCCCTTCCTCGCCTCCATGGGGGTCATCTCGGAAACTCTCTCCTTCCGGATGGAACGGTCAGTCGCCGGAGGAGGGGGTATCGGTCAGCTCGTAGAGGATTCCTTTGCCGCTCTTCGGATGGAGAAAAGCGACCCGGAAAGGGCCCTCGAGGACCTTGCTCACGATCTTCAGGCCCTGAGACTCGAGTTTGTCGCAAAGCGCCTCCACGTCCTCGCACAGCAGGGAAATATGATGGAGTCCTCCCCCTTTCGCCTCGAGAAAGCTCCCGGCAGGGCCGTCCGGTCCGGTCGGCTCCATCAGTTCGAAGCAGTCATCGCCGATCCGGACAATCGATGAGATCTGCTTCATCATCGGGACGTCCATCCTCTGGATCTCCTCGGCCCCGAAGGCCTCACGCAAGAAGGCGAGCACCTCATCTATACTCTTCACGACGATCCCCACGTGATTGATTCCTTTGATCATTTTCCGCCTCCGTTGTTCATTGCGACGATTGCTGAATGATGGATCCCTTTGATCGTTTTCCGCCTCGTGCTTCTCTGTTTCTCTTCTCCATTCCGCTGCATCTTCAGAGTTGGGAGGTCATGTTACCACGTCCCGCCCGCATATTGCACGAGCTCCGTCGCGAGAGCCGTGGAAATGCGGCCCGGGGATCGACTTGGACGGTTCGAACATGCTAAAATTGAAACTTTGTAATCATCGCGAATAGGAGAACAACATGGGGAACAGCCAAGGCCAGGATTCCTTCCAGGGCACCTCTACTTATGTGGTGGATCCGGAGCTCGCCAAGATCGTCAACATCTCGATCGCACTCGAAATGCCGCTGCTGCTCAAGGGGGAACCGGGCACCGGAAAGACCCTCCTCGCGCACGCCCTTGCGGAAAGCCTGAACATGCCGCTCATCGTGCTGAACGTGAAGAGCAACATGAAGGCGGTCGATGCCCTCTACCAGTACGACGCTCTCACAAGGCTCAACGACAGCCGCTTCTCCGACTCGGGCAGAGACGTGAGCGACATCAAGAACTATATCCGCATGGGGAAGATCGGCCAGTCCTTTACCACAGAGGAAAAGGTCGTGCTCCTCATCGACGAGATCGACAAGGCGGACAGTGATTTTCAGGACGACCTGCTGGACGTGCTCGACCAGATGACCTTTGACATCGTCGAGATCGACGAGACGACAAAGGCGATCAACAGGCCGGTGGTGATCATCACCTCGAACGCGAAGAAGGACCTGAGCGATCCCTTCCTCGGCCGGTGCAACTTCCACCACATCGCCTTTCCGGAGCCTGCCTTTATGCGACGCATCGTGGAGGCGCACTTCCCGGAAATCGAAGATCGGCTGGCCAAGGCCTGCATCGAGACCTTTTTCAAGCTGCGAGGCCTTCCGCAGATCGAGAAGAAGCCGGCCACCAGGGAGCTGCTCAACTGGATCCGGGCCCTTCGCATGGATCCTGATTTTGACCCGAAAGTCCTTCAGGAGGCCCAGGACGTTCCTTTTCTCGGGGTTCTCTTCAAGAAGAGCGCCGATTTCGTGAACGCCCAGAGCTGGAACTCCTACACAAGGTAGGTGGAGACATGTTCGTCGAGTTCTTCTACACCCTCAGAAAAGCAGGAGTGCCGGCCACGCCGACCGCCTTCCTGCGGCTGCAGAAGGCCCTCGACATGGGGCTGGTTCAGTCCCTGGAGGACTTCTACGTAGCTGCAAGGGCGATCATGGTGAAGAGCGAACGTTACTTCGACCTCTACGACCGGATCTTTGCGCACCACTTCTACGGCGTGGAGCAGGAAGAGGACTGGGAGCAGGAACTCGAGGAATCCATCCGAATGCTCCTGGAGGAATGGCTCCAGGACCCGAAGGAACTGGCCGAAATGCTCGGCATCGACCCGGAGTCGCTGCCCGAGTTGAGCCCGGAAGAGCTCGTGAAGTACTTTCTGGAAAGGCTCAAAGAACAGACCGAGCGGCACGACGGGGGCAACAAGTGGATCGGAACAGGGGGCACCTCCCCTGTCGGGCACTCCGGCTTTCACCCGGGCGGGATGCGAGTGGGCGGGTCGTCGATGGGAAAATCGGCAATCAAGGTCGCCCTGGAGCGGCGCTACCGGGACTACACCCAGAACACACGCCTGACCTCCTCCCAGGTCGGAGAGGCCCTGCGGCGGCTACGGTACATGATCCCGTCCGGACCAAAGGACCGGCTCGACATCGACGAGACCATACGGCAGACCGTCAAGCTCGGGGGCGAGATCGATATCGTCTTCGACCGGAGCCTTCGTGACCGACTCAAGGTCGTCCTGATGATCGACAACGGCGGCTGGAGCATGGAGCCCTACGTCGAGGTCGTACAGACGCTGTTCAACTATGCCCAGGCGCAATTCAAGGACCTGAAGATCTTCTACTTCCACAATTGTATCTACGACCGGGTCTGGGAAGACCCGCAACGCCACCGCAAGCCCTTCCCCACATCCGAATTTCCAAGGCTCGACCCGAGCTACCGGGTCATCTTCGTGGGGGACGCTGCCATGGCGCCCTACGAACTCGAGCATTCGCGCGGATGCATCGACTACAGCGAGAAGCAGTCCCGAGCCTCCATTGACTGGCTTCGTTTTCTGGCACACGTCTTCCGGCACACCGCCTGGTTGAACCCGATGGTGACCTTTTCCACCGACTACTCCCACGGGTCCTACACCCAGCGGGAGATCGCCAACATCATTCCGATGTTTCCCTTGAGCCTGGACGGTCTGGATCGCGCGGTCCATCAGTTGATGGCGGAGAACTAGCCCGTCCTATCTGGCAGACCGCTTTCGGACCACGTTCAGCCGGTTTCTACCGAGACGTTTTGCGCGGTACAGGGCCCGGTCGGCCGATTCCAGAACGGCCATGACGTCCTCCCTGCCCGATCTTCCTGCGGCCAGCCCTCCGCTGACGGTGATGCGCAGGTTCGCCTTCCTCTTTTTCGTCCCCGCCGGAATTCGCATCTGGGCTATCGACGCGATCACCTCCCGCCCGATCCGTTCCGCGTACTCGAGAGAGGTATCCGGAAAGACGACCAGCAGTTCCTCCCCCCCGTACCGGCACGTGATCCCGCGGGGCAGGGCCTTCTCCCGGACCTTCTGCGCCACTTCGTACAACACCTTGTCGCCCGTCGCATGACCATGCCGATCGTTGACCCGCTTGAAATGATCCAGGTCAAACAGGACCAGGGCGAACTGCTTTCCGAGCGACTTGCCCTTGCCCTGGAGGATGTTGTTGCAGTGGCCGCGATTGTAGATATTCAGAAGCTGATCGTAATGGGCATGATGGGTAAGGCTGGCGGTCAGGTTCGCAAGAACCATCAGGGCCAAGGCAATCGGCACCAGGTGCAGGAGCAGAACCTCTTGCTCGGACCCCATCAACAGGAAGGCAATCGTGAAGAGGAGAAGAAAGGCCGAGATCGACCAGGCGTAGGGATCTCTCCTCCGGAAGGAGAGGAAGTGGGCCGAGACAGCGATGACCGCGTTCAGACCCAGAAGAATCGGCACTCGATAACTCAGCATCCACGGAAGCCGCTCTGCCAAGGCCGGAGCCAGGAAATCCCGGCAGGTGACGAGAAGGGCCAATTCGACCAGAAAGGACAGGCCGAGGCAGAGTCGGGTCAGGAATCTCGGCAGATAGGAGGGCAGGAGCGAAAGGAGCAGCAGATCCGCGCTGCAGATCAAATAGAGGATCAGGTGGATCCCCTCATCCCTGTCGATCCTGAAGAACGCCCCGTTCGGCACCTGGAAACCGATGAAATAGAGCATGCTGAAAATGCCGGTCATGAGAAGCAGAATGCTGGCAAGGAGAACCTTCACGTTGTAGAGACTACGGTAGGTGAACAGGGCCAGCACCAGGGCAACCAGATACAGGACCATGGATTGATAGAGAAAGGGGGGTGACAGCAGATAGGCGCGGATCGTGTTCCAGATTTCGGAGGGAAACCGTTCGAGCAGGCTGAGACCGAAGATGGCCCCCAGCAGGATCCAGAAAGGGAGGGCTTTCGAGGGGAATAGGAGTCGCTTCATCTCAGCCCGGAGGGCCCACCCGCGGATCAGGTCTCCGCAGGCATGCCTGCATCGGCGAGGTTGAACTCAACCTTCTTGAGCTCCTTGATTCGTTTCAATCGCCATCGGCTCTCCTCGTGATCTCGGGGGTCTCCGTTGAAGAGCCACGCTGCTGTGCCGTTCGATCGTCAGGGGGGTCTTACTCAGCCAGGATCTTCTGGATCTCTTTGAGCTCCTCGATCACCTGATCCAGGGCGGACTGGCTCTCCACCTTCTCGAACTGGAGTTCCGGCTGCGAGGAAATCCTGCCGTAGCCGAGCTCCTTGAGCTTTTTCCGCGCCCCGTTGATCGTATAGCGCTCTTCGTAGAGCAACTCCTTGATCCTGAAGATCAGCTCCACATCGCTCTTGCGGTAGAGCCGCTGGCGGGAGCGACTCTTGGAAGGGTTGACCATCTTGAATTCGGATTCCCAGTAGCGGAGAACATACGGTTTCACCCCCGTGATCTCGGCTACCTCACCGATCTTGAAGTAGAGCTTGTCCGGAATCGGATAGGTCTTTTTCGAAGCGACCCGTTTCGCTACAGCGCTCATGGCGATACCCCCCTATCTGTGGGAACTGGGCATGCGTGGCATGCATCCGCGATCACCTCCACCTCCCCACCCTGTCCGCCCTCAGGACTGTGGTGCATCCACGCGCACGTCGTTCATGGCCTTCTTCAGAACCTGGCTGGGTTTGAAGGTGAGCACGTTCCTTGCCGTGATGGTGATTCCGTCACCCGTCTGCGGATTCCTTCCCTTTCTAGAATTCTTCTCCTTCACCATGAAGGTGCCGAAGCCGGAGATCTTGACCTTTTCACCCTTCTCCAGGGTCTCCTTGAGGATTTCGAAGACGCTCTCCACTACATCCGACGATTCGGTCTTCGAGATGCCCACTTTCTCATAGATGGCCGCCACGATATCTGCTTTGGTCATGAATGTGCCCTCCCCCCGAGCGAGTGAACGTTTACCAAAGGTTTCCCATTCCGTATCCCTTGCAACGAGAGCTCAACGCAGCTGGGCGCCCAGACCCGGCAGGAGTTGCCCCAGAAAGGCCTCCTGTATCTTGTTGATCTCCTCGTCGGTAAGATTCCTCGATGGATCCTGGTACGTGATCCTGAAGGCCATGCTCTGCTTGCCCTCGGGCACGGGCGGCCCCCGGTAGAGATCGAACAACTCGATCTCGGTTGTGCACGGATCGGCCACCTCCCTCATCCTTTCCATCACCTGACCATAGGGCATCGCTTCGTCCAGCACGAGAGCGAGGTCCCTCTGCACAGGCGGCCTCTTCGCGTAGGGCCTGTATTCCCGCGGGCGATCCACGCGCGAGGAAAGGCTCTCGAATTCCAGCTCGAAGAGGAAGACTTCCTCCTCGATCTCAAAGGCCTCCTGGATGGACGGGTGAAGTTTTCCCGCAGTACCAATCTTTGTTGTATTAATTAGAATATCACCGGAACATCCTGGATGTAAAGAAGAAATTTGTTCCGATCGATTCCACGCGAATTCCTGCACCCCGAAGGCCGAAAGCAGGACTTCCAGGGTGCCCTTCAGGTCGAAGACATCGAGCCTTTCGTCCGGCTCATTCCAGCCTTCCCTGGAGCGTCTGCCTACCATCACACCGGCCAGCATCCTTCTTTGTTCGGGCAAGACCTGGTTCGCCCGGGGCAAAAAAACGCGGCCCAGCTCGAAGAACCGGAGATCCCGGTTCCGCTGTCTCAGGTTTCTGGCCACCGTGTCCAGGAGCAGCCCCACCAGGGTGGTTCGGAGGAAGCCCTGGGATTCGCTCAGGGGATTCTGGAGGGGAACCGGCACGGCCCGGACATCTCCCTCGGGGAACCCGAGAGGCTTTAGAAGGTCCGGTCCGTTGAAACTGTAATTGACGACCTCGGAGAAACCCATCCCGACCAGCACATCCCTGGCCAGGTCTTCCGCCCTGCGCTCCGGTTCGGCAACCACGAGGGAGACCGGCGCACGGGGCATATCCGTGGCGATCGAATCGTATCCATAGAGTCGCGCCACCTCCTCTACTACATCCATCCCCATGGTGACGTCCGGACGGAAGGAGGGCGGCGTTACTTCAAGTGCATCTTCCCCCTGGTCCTTCACGCCCATCTCGAGTCCCGTCAGGTACCCCACCATCTCATCCTTTTCGATGGAGGTGCCCAGGAGCCGGTTGATCCTGGAAACCGAAACCGAAATGGTACGGTCGAGGTACGGAAGCGGGTACACATCCAGGGGTCCTGCGAGAAGCCTGCCCCCCGCCATGGAGGCCATCATCTCGGAGGCACGGTCTGCCGCCCGAAGTGAGCCCTGTCTGTCGATCTCTCTTTCGAACCGGTAGGAAGCCTCCGTTGAGATGCCCAGGCGCTTGCCGGTCCTGCGGATCCCCTTCGGCTCGAAGAACGCGCTCTCGAGCAGCACGCGCGTCGTTCCTTCGCTGATCTCGCTCTCGAGCCCCCCCATGACGCCTGCGAGTGCCACGGGCCTTCGGGCATCACAGATCAGCAGATCCTCTTCGGTGAGCTTGCGCTCTTCACCGTCAAGGGTCGTGATGGTCTCGCCGGGTCTTGCCATGCGCACGACGATCCGGTTTTCCTCGAGTCGGTCCAGATCGAAGGCGTGAAGGGGTTGCCCCCATTCGAGCATCACGAAATTGGTGATATCCACGATGTTGTTGATGGGTCGCAGCCCCACCAGGTTGAGGAGCCTGCGCAGCCAGAAGGGAGAGATGCCCACACGCACGCCCTCGAGCACGCGTCCCACGTAGCGGGGACATGCTTCAGGGGCGAGGATCTCGACAGAACTGACTTCCGCGCTCGACGGGCTCTGCTCTTCAAGGGAGATCTTCGGGAAACAGAGCTCTCTCTTCTTCCTGGCCGCGATTTCCCTTGCAACGCCGATCACGCTGAGGCAATCCGGACGATTGGGCGTCACTTCGATATCGAGCACGTCGTCTTCCAGGTCAAGGGCCCTGTCGAGCTCCATCCCGGGGGAGGTGTCCGGGGGCAGCTTCATGATGCCCGAATGATCTTCCGAAAGTTCCAGCTCGAGCTCGGAGCAAAGCATCCCCTCGGAGAAGACGCCATGGAGCTGGGTCGCCTCGATCACCTTCCCGCTGGGAATCGACGACCCGGGCACGGCGAGGGGCACACAGTCCCCCACGGCCACGTTCTGGGCTCCGCAGAGCACGGTGCGATCCTCCCTGCCCGTATCCACCCGGCATACCCACAAGCCCTTTGATGAAGGGTGCGGCTCCAGAGAGACGACCCGGCCGGTAATCACTCCCTCGATGTGAGGCTTCACGGAAACGCACTCCGACACCTCGAGCCCCTGCCGGGTCAGCATGTCCGCGATCTCCTGACCCGACTCCTCGATCTCGACGTATCTTCTCAGCCATTCAAGGGTAACTTGCAACGGAAAGCGCCTCCGTCTATGAAAAGACGTACGTAGTTAACGTCTCCTTGTCAGAATTGCTGGAGAAAGCGCTGGTCATTCTCGAAGAACAACCGGATGTCATCGATGCCGTATTTCAGCATGGCGATTCGTTCGATACCCGCCCCAAAGGCGAAACCGGTGTATGTATCCGGATCGTACCCAACGGCCCGGAACACCTCCGGGTGAATCATCCCTGAGCCAAGAATTTCCAGCCAGCCGGTCTGAGAACAGACACGACAACCCGTCCCCTTGCAGAGGAAGCAGCCGATGTCCACTTCCGCGCTCGGCTCGGTGAACGGGAAGTAACTCGGCCTGAACCGGAGAGGCACGTCCGGGGAGAACAGGGCCTGACAGAAAACGGTCAGCACGCCCTTGAGCTGACTGAAGCTGACGTCCCGATCCACGAGAAACCCTTCAACCTGATGGAACATCGGTGAATGGGTCGTATCGGAGTCGCACCGATAGACCTTTCCGGGTGCGATCACGCGAAAGGGAGGCGTCCTTGCTTTCATGGTGTGGATCTGGACGTTCGATGTGTGCGTCCGAAGCACCACGTCCTCGGCCACGTAGAATGTGTCCTGCATGTCCCGGGCAGGATGATCCTGTGGAAAGTTCAGGGCCTCGAAATTGTAGAAATCGAGCTCCACTTCCGGCCCCTCCACAACCTCGAATCCCATCCCCTGAAAGATGGCGATGATCTCACGGGTAACGATGGTGAGAGGATGGTAGACGCCCCGGGCTGCCCTTCGACCGGGCAGGGAGATGTCGATCTGTTCCTGCTCGAGCTTCCGAATCCGTTCCTCGTCCCGGATCTTTTCACGCCGGTCGTCGAGGAGGCCGGTCAGTTCCTGCTTGATCTGATTCGCGAGATTCCCCAGCACGGGCCGCTCCTGCTCGGGAAGGTCCTTCATTCCGCGCAGGATCGTGGTCAGAGGACCTTTTCTGCCCAGATACCGGGTGCGCAACTTGTCCAATTCCTGGTCGGTCGTGGCCGACCCCAGGGCCTTGGATACTTCTTCTTTCAACGCAAGAAGCTGCTCACGCATGCCTGTCTACCGATTCCTGCATTCAGTTCGCGGCAGTGGAAACCGCTTCTTCGGCCCGATGGGGCAGGTGCTTCCGTGCGATCTCAGCAATCTGCTCGAATCCCTTCTGGTCGTGCACCGCCATGTCGGCCAGGACCTTCCGGTCCAACTCGATACCCGCCTTCTTCAGCCCCCCCATGAACTCGCTGTAGGAGAGGTTTGCGAGTCGGGCTGCGGCATTGATCCGCACGATCCACAGACTCCTCATCGTTCTCTTCTTCACCTTCCGGTCACGGTATGAAAACGACCAGGCCCGCAGGAGGGTTTCCCGTGCCTTGCGGTAGGTTTTGCCCCGGGCCCCGTAGTAGCCCTTTGCCTCTTTGAGCAGCCTCTTCCTTCTCCGAAGAGCTGTCCTTCCTCGTTTCACTCTGGACATGATAACTTCCTTGTCTACTTGTAGGGAATCAATCTACGTACCTGTGCCTCATTCGATTCGTCCATGATACCGGACTGGCGGAGATTTCGTTTCCTCTTCCGCGATTTCTTCGTAAGGATGTGACTCTTGAACGCCTTGTACCGACGGATCTTCCCGGTTCCGGTGACCCGAAACCGCTTGTGGGCGCTCCTGTTTGTTCTGATCTTCGGCATGATGACCCTTCCTTCGCTTCCTCCAAACGGCTCTGCCCAGCTTGGATAAGATGATTTCCGAGGCCAACCCGAGGCCACGGATCACAAGGAGGTGTACGGAACCTTGACGGGCTAGGGCTTGGTTGCGGCGGGTCGAAGAATGAAGATCATTCTCCTTCCCTCCATCTTCGGCCTTTGATCTACAATACCCAACCCCTCGATGCCTTCCATGACCCTGTCGATGACCCTGTGTGCCATGTCCGGATGAGCGATCTCTCGTCCCCGAAACTGGATCGTGACCTTGACCCGGTTCCCTTCGGCGAGGAATCTCTTGATGTTCGCGGTCTTGTACTGGATGTCGTGCTCTTCCGTCTTCGGCCTCAGCTTCACTTCCTTCACATGGATGACGGTCTGTTTCTTCTTCGCATCTTTGGTCTTCTTCGCCTGCTGATACCGATACTTCCCGTAATCCATGATCCGGCAGACAGGGGGATTCGAGTTTGGAGCCACTTCAACGAGATCGAGGCCGCTTTCTTCTGCGGAGGCGAGGGCCTCCTCGATGCCCACGATCCCGGCCTGCTGCCCCTCCGGGTCGATCAGCCGGACCTCGCTCGCCCTGATGTTACGATTGATCCTGACTCCTGCCTCTTCCCTTTGTGGTTGTCTGTGGTTCGTCATTCCCTCCTCTTCGCTTGTGTGGTTCTGACAACTTGAAACCGAAGGCCCAAGCAGGCCTAACCGGTTTGGACCTCTCTACCTTCGACTTCCTGCTGAACGCGCTCGATGAACGCCTCCAGGGTCATCCCCTGTATATTTTCGCCTGCCCGCGTTCGAACGGACAGCGTTCTCTCCTCGACCTCCTTGTCACCCAGGACGAGCATGTAGGGTATCTTGGCGAGCTGCGCTTCACGGATCTTTAGGCCCAGCTTCTCGTTTCGATAATCCGACTCCACCCGGAATCCCCTCTCCGACAGGGAGGAAACGATTTCCTCTGCGTACCCGTGGGCCCTGTCGGTAATCGGCAGCAGGATGATCTGCTCAGGAGCAAGCCACACCGGGAAAGCCCCGTTGTAGTGTTCAACCAGACACCCGAAGAAACGTTCCAGGGAGCCCATCAGGGCCCGATGGATCATGATGACCGGATGGCGCGCTCCGTCTTCTCCGACGTATTGCATGTCGAACCGCTCGGGCAGATTGAAATCCACCTGGATGGTCGAGCACTGCCACTGCCTTCCGAGGCTGTCCCTGATCTTGATGTCGATCTTCGGGCCGTAGAACACGCCTTCACCCGGATCGATCGTGTAGCCGAGCTCCGACTTGTCGAGAGCCGATTTCAGTGCGTCGGTGGCCCGCTCCCAGCTTTCCAGCGACCCCACATACTTTTCGGGTCGCGTGCTCAGGTAGACGTCGAATCGCTCGAACCCGAAGGTCTTCAGGATGAAGAGCGTGAAGTCGATGACCCGCCGGATCTCCTCTTCGAGCTGATCGGGCCGGCAGAAGAGGTGGGCGTCATCCTGAGTGAAGCCGCGCACGCGCAGCAGGCCGTGAAGCACACCGGATCGCTCGTAACGGTAAACCGTACCCAGCTCAGCCCATCTCTTCGGAAGCTCACGGTAGCTGCGAAGCCGGGACTTGAAGATCTGAATATGAAAAGGGCAGTTCATCGGCTTCAGCTGGTAGTGCTGCTCTTCCACATCCATGGTGGAGAACATGTTTTCCTTGTAGAAGCCTGTGTGTCCGCTCGTCTCCCAGAGTTGAAGCTTTGCCACGTGCGGGGTGTAGAGGAGCTCGTACCCGTTCTTCGAGTGTTCTTCCCGCCAGAAGTCTTCGATCAGGGTTCGAATCTTCGCTCCCCTGGGATGCCAGCAGACCAGCCCCGGCCCCACCTCGTCCGAAATCGAGAAGAGGTCCAGTTCTTTTCCCAGCCTGCGGTGATCCCGCTTCTTCGCCTCCTCCACGAGCTTCAGATGTTCCTTGAGCCCCTTCTTGTCCGGGAAAGCGGTCCCGTAGATCCGCTGAAGCATGGGCAGCCGCTCGTCGCCGCGCCAGTAGGCACCTGCGACCCCGGTGAGCTTGAACGCCTTGATCCGCTTCGAGGAGGGCAGATGGGGGCCGCGACACAAGTCGGTGAAGCCGGCGAGCTTGTAGAGAGACACTTGCTGGTCATCGATATCTTCGAGCAGCTCCAGCTTGTAGCTCTCGCCCTTCTCCCGAAAGAGCCCAAGCACATCGTCTCTCGGGAGCTCCATGCGCTCGAAGGGTTCGTCCCGGGCAATGATTTCCTTCATGCGTTTTTCGATCAGTACGAGATCGTCCGGCGTAAAGGCCGTTTCCCGATCAAAGTCATAATAGAAGCCGTTCTCGATGGCGGGCCCGATCGTAACCTTCACCTCCGGGAACAATTCCTGAACGGCGCAGGCCATCACATGAGACGTGCTGTGGCGAAGGATCTCCATTCCATCGGGGCTCCCCATGGAGACCGCCTCGAGCTCCCCGTCCTCCTCGAGGGACTTCTCGAGATCGACCAGGGCTCCGTTGAACCGGGCCGCTATCAGATCGCCTCTGGGCGCAGCCCCGTTGTCCTTGAGGACCTCGAGAACGGGCACGCCTCTCGGGTACCGCTTCGACGCTTCCGCGCCCACCTTTACTTCGATCATTGATTCCGACTCTGGTACAGGTTGCATCGTCTCTTTCGTTTCGAGTCCATACCTTCCCGGCGAAAACCCGGAACACGGATTCACTCGGTCCCAGCCGGTCCGCGACCACTCGCTGTGAGGCCGGCTCTCGGATGGCTTCTTAACCGAACCCGGGCAGGCAAAAAGACAGAGGCCTCCATCCAGCGCGGCCAGGCTGCCACCGGGTGGCCCTCATGTCTGCAAGAACAAACTCAGGTACGCGACCCAAGGTCTCGTCTGCTGCTTTCGAACGCCCTTACTTGGCGGAGGCTGAATTTCGACGACTTCCATTTTTGGTAGGCACGGGCGGGATTGAACCGCCGACCCCTACCGCGTCAAGGTAGTGCTCTCCCACTGAGCTACGTGCCTGCAATGTACCTCCGTTTCTGCGCAAAAAGGTAATATAAAATAGCAAGTTTGCATAGATCTGTCAACGATTAGATCAATTCTTCTTTACAATCTCTTGAGGTATTCTCTCAACATCTGCTCAAAACCCACCGGATCGGGTTGAAATTTCTTCACTGGGACGGAAACGGCCTGCTCCATTTCTTCGAGGCCGACATCATCCAGGAACCGGTCGTGTTCCCGGGCAAGCATCACATCGGGCACGAGAAGCACGCTCTCCGGCCTCAAGAGAGGCCGGATTTGCCTGACCACGTCCTGCCCCGTGATCAGGCCCGCCACGTTCACGGATCTGCCAAAGAAACGGTTCCGGACCGGCACGATACGTATGGCTGCTCCGGATGTGTCCGCGAGCCATTCCACGTAGGGAAGCACGAATGGGTAGGCCGACTCCCCTGTGACGACAAGGAAGTCCGGTGATCTCCCTGTCTTGCCGGGAGAGCGTCTTCGTCTTCTCCGTTCCCACTGCTGATGGAACAGGGGGACCATGCCGACGCCGTTCTCCCATTGGGGGAAGTCCCCGTAGTCCGTGACGGAAGGAAAAGGGTGGTTCGCCTGCCGGTAGACCTCATCGGCCAGAAAGACCAGAGGATCGTCATATTTAACTTTAAACAATTTTTGCAACTTATCTATTTGATTTATTAATTTTATGGAATCAGTCTTTCGAACCCCCCGGATCGGCCAGAGTCCCCGCTGCTTCCTGAACCTCGTCAACCCTACGGGCACGATCGCTATCGAAGCCACGGCCGGGTAGAGGGTCGAAAGGTCTTGCACCGTTCTTTCGAGGACCTTGCCGTCGTTGAGCCCGGGGCAGAGAACGATCTGGGTGTGCATGGTGATGTCACCTTCGGCCAGCACTCGGAGCGTTCCCATGATGTCCCTGCTGGCCTTGCGCCCCATGAGGAAATTGCGAACCTTCGGCTCCGTAGCGTGCACGGACACGTACATCGGCTGAAGCCTGAGTCCGCAGATCCGGTCCAGTTCCTCGTCCTTCACAGAGGCAAGCGTGACATAGTTGCCGTACAGAAAAGAGAACCGGTAGTCTTCATCCTTCACATACAGGGATGGTCGCAGCCCGGCCGGCATCTGGTCCACAAAACAGAATAGACAACGGTTCCTGCATCTCCTGGAACGCATCGGCAGGAAACCGAGACCGGAAAGTCCTTCGCCCGAGAGCGTCAACCGACGGCGCTCTCCACGCTCAGCCCCCAGGATCTCGACGGTTGCGGCTTCCGCTGACGCATAGAACCGGAAGTCGAGCTCGTCCTCGACCCGGTGCCCGTCGACCCCGAGAATCCTGTCGCCCGGTCGGATGCCCGTTTCGTCGGCCAGGACGGGATCCAACGTTTCTATGCGAAGTCCTTTCTGATTCATGCCCTCACGCTTCCTCTGCAAAGGGAGCTTTTCATGTCAGGCCCTGCGCTCCTCCCGGCCCTCTTTGTTATGATGTTCATTGATCGGATCAAGGCACACAGCAGGAAGAAAAACTTCTTCGAACGCTTGCCGTGATGATGTGTCGGTCTGGGGCAGGGATCAAGCCGGTGTCTTATCAGTACATACCCTGGTCGCTCAGGGTCGCCAGAAGAACCGTGATCTCTAGATCGTTCACCTGTTCGACCGTGAAAGCGTACTCCTCGGAGCGCCAGGCCGAGATTGACTCCACCAGGTCCTCCAGGGTTCTGTCGTATTCGAGCCGGAGCACCATCGATTTGCCGAAGACTTCGTAGGGGGTCGCGGTGTTCACGTAAGACATCTCCCGGAATACCTGCACCAGTTCCTGGTACGAGCGAACCGAAGAGACCCCCTTGATCCGCAGGAACAGAACGATCGGCTCCCCTGCGATCTCGTCGGTCCAGGCAATGCCGAGCGTCACGAGATCCTCCCTTATCAGGGGCACCGAAAAGGTGGCCTCAACGTTCACGAAGAACACCTGAAGGGCCGGCATTTCCGACAGAACCCGGTACTGGAGCAGGTACCTTCTCAGGCGGGTGGCGAGTTGATCCATGACGTCCCGCTGTCCTGTCAGGGAAAGGCCGAGGGGAAGAATCTCCACCAGGGCATTCTCGAAAGCCTTCTGGAGCGCATCTTCGAGCGCCTCGCCCCTGGCCAGAGACAGGTCCTGTTCCCGGATCTCCGCCTCCCCTTCCCCCTCTGTCGTGACTCTCTCTCGGTCACGCTCGCCGGCAGCAAGGACCGGGGGCGCCAGCAAGGCTCCTAACACGAAGAATACAGCCAGTGTCTTCACGCTACCGGATTTCATCATGATCTTCTTCTTTAATTAATTGTTTCAAGATTTTGAAAATAGTACATTTTTTAATTCATTTCCACAACCGTACCCCCAAACAGCCCATCCACCTTTTCGGCCAGTTCCGAGCAGGGCCTTACAGAAAAATCCTGGGACATCTCCAGGATCGTCTCTCTGCGGCTCGGCTCCATCAGATGGAGATAGGCCGGGCACGGCCCCCTGAAATCCAACAGGATATCCCTCAATTCTTCAAGTCTCTCCCGGGTGGCCTCGCCCGCGTCGAGCAGGATGTGCACGCTCGACTTGTTCGCAAAGCGAAGCTCCCGAAGGGGCATGATCTTTGCCGCAATGATCTTCGCACCCTTTCTCCTGCTCTCTCCCCTTCTCCTCTCCGCCTCGTCCTCCTCCTCACCGGCCGCCTCGCCCGCCACATCAGAGAGCTCCAGCCTGCCCTGAACAACGATCGGCTCCTCCTCGTGGAGGAAGTGTGCTCCTTCCCGATAGACATCCGGGAAGACGATGACGTCCACCCTCCCCGCCACGTCCTCCAGCGTGAGGAAGGCCATTCTGTCACCCTTCTTGGTCTGCGTCTCTCTTCGAGAGGCGACGAAGCCTCCCACCGACACATCGCTGCCGTCGCCCGCCTCGGGCAGGTCCAGGGTGGAGAGAACACCGATGCGCCTGAGCTCCTCCTCGTATTCCTTCAGAGGATGGCCGGTCAGATAGAACCCGAGGGCTTCCTTCTCGAAATCCAACCGGACCTGCAAGGACCACTCTTCCATGTCGGGAAGCTCGAACGAGCCTTCATGGAGAGGAGACGCCTGGTCGGTAAGGCCGAGCTCGAACAGGCTCGCCTGAGACGATTCCTTCTCGGCCTGCATTCTGCTCGCCTTGTCGATCGCATCGCCGGAAGCGTGCAGGAGGGCACCCCTTCGCCCTTCCGACAGGGAATCGAACACGCCTGCCTTGATGAGCGATTCCACCACTCTACGGTGTACCTTCTTCAGGTCCACGCGGCTCAGGAAATCATACAAGGTCCGGAAGGGTCCTCCCTCCTCCCTTGCGGCGAGGATGGATTCTACAGCGCCTTCCCCGATGTTCTTGACCGCCCCCAGACCGAACCGGATGCGATGGGAACGGACATTGAAGTCACTGCCGCTCTCATTGATGTCCGGCGGATCCACCGGGATGTTCGATTCCTGACAATGGTGGATGTATCGGATGAGCTTGTCCGTCCGATCCTTCTCCGAGGTGAGCAAGGCGGCCATGTACTCGGTCGGATAGTGTGCCTTCAGATAGGCGGTCTGGTAGGCGACCATTGCGTAGGCCGCACTGTGGGACTTGTTGAACCCGTATTCGGCGAACTGCTTGATCAGGTGGTAGATCTCTTTCGCCTTTTCCTTGTCGATCCCCTTCTCTCTTGCACCGCCGACGAAAGCGTCCCGGTTTCGCGTCATGATGGCCATGTCCTTCTTGCCCATGGCCCTGCGGAGCATGTCCGCCTCTCCGAGGGAGAAGCCTGCCACCCGGGTGGCGATCTCCATGACCTGCTCCTGATAGACGATCACCCCGTACGTCTCTTCCAGGGTCTCCCGCAGCGTCGGATGAGGGTAGCGGATCTTCGCCTTTCCGTGCTTCCGCTTGATGTAGTCGGTCACCATGCCGCTGTTCAAGGGCCCGGGTCGATAGAGCGCCACGAGGGCGATGATTTCCTCGAAGTTCTCGGGCCTCAGCTTCGTGAGCAGGTCCCGGATCCCGGATCCCTCCAGCTGAAAGATCCCGTCCGTGTCGCCCCGGGCCAGGAGCCGATAGGTTTCCGGATCGTCCAGGGGCGTTGCGTCCATGTCGATCCGAACGCCGCGGTTCTCCTCGACCAACCCCAGGGCCTGATGGATCACGGTCAGGGTCTTGAGGCCCAGAAAATCGAACTTGATCAGCCCGAGCTTCTCGAGGGGTTTCATCGAGAACTGGGTGGACACGATCCCGGTCTTCTGATCCTTGTACAGAGGAGCGATGTCCTCGAGGGACTGGCTGGAAATGACGATGCCGGCGGCATGGGTGGAGGCATGCCGGACGAGACCCTCGAGCTTGAGCGCGTTCTCGAAAAGGTCGGCCGCCTTCGGATCTTCTTCGAGGACCTGATGCAATCCGGGCTCCGAATCCATCGCTTCCCGGAGACTGACGCCCGGCCCCTCGGGAATCAACTTGGCCAGGCGGTCGACCTCTCCATAGGGCATGCCCATGACGCGACCCACGTCCCGGACGACCGCCTTCGCCTTCATCTTTCCGAAGGTGATGATCCGTGCCACATTCTTTTCGCCGCCGTACTTGTCGACCACATACTGGATCACTTCCTCGCGTCGGGTTTCACAGAAATCGACATCGATATCCGGCATGCTGATCCGTTCCGGATTCAGAAAACGCTCGAACAGAAGATTGTAAGGAATGGGATCGATATCCGTAATGCCCAGGGCATAGGCGACCAGACTGCCTGCGGCGCTGCCGCGACCCGGCCCCACCGGAATTCCATGGATCTTCCCGTAGCGGATGAAATCGTACACGATCAGGAAGTAGCCGGCGTAGCCCATCCGCAGGATGATCTCCATCTCTTCTTCGAACCGCTCTCCATACGCCTGTCGCGTCTCCTCCGTGACCGCCCCGCCCTCTCGCTGGGCCTTTTCCTCGAAGCGCCCCTCCAGACCCTCCCGGGCCTTCTGATTCAAATAGCTGTTGAGGGTCTCACCGTCCGGGATCTCGAAGTTGGGATAGTGATAGTCACCGAATTGCATCCGGAAATCGCACCGCTCCGCCACGGCCATCGTGTTTTGGAGGGCCGCCGGAACGTGCCCGAAGGAGGCCCACATCTCTTCCGGGGACTTCAGGTAGAAGGCTTCCGTTTGAAAACGCATCCGGTCCTGATCATCCAGCAGCCGGTTCGTCTGGATGCACAAAAGGACGTCGTGGGCCCGGGCATCCTCCTGAAGAAGATAGTGGCAATCGTTTGTGGCGACCAGGGGAATGGACAGGGAATCGGACAGGCCCAGGAGAGCCTCATTGACCTGGGTCTGCTCCGGAATCCCGTTGTCCTGGAGTTCCAGGTAGTATCTTCCGTCGTCGAAGATCTCCTTGTACTCAGCCGCCGCGCCGCGGGCCCGGTCCAGGGAATTCTTCTGAATGAGGCTGGGGATTTCGCCTGCCAGACAGGCGCTCAGGGCAATCAGCCCTTCGTTGTGTTCGCGCAGCAGGTCCTTGTCGACACGAGGCCGGTAGTAGAAGCCTTCGAGAAAACCCGAGCTGACCAGCTTGCAGAGATTGCGGTACCCGGTTTCGTTCTCCACCAGCAGGATCAGATGATGGGAGGCCTCCCCGATACCCTGGGCGGACCGCTCGGTCCGGCTTCCCGGCGCAACGTACACCTCGCACCCCAGGATCGGCTTGATCCCGGCCTTGTCCACCTTCTGGTAGAAATCGACCACACCGAACATGTTCCCGTGATCGGTCATGGCCACCGCGGGCATGGCCAGATCACGGACCCGATCGCACAGGGACTCGATCCGTATCGACCCGTCCAGAAGGCTGTACTCGGTGTGAAGGTGCAGGTGAACGAAATCCTTGTGAGACATCGGACTCTCCTACAAGTCCCATCCTATAGTCCAGTTCCCGATCCTTCGGGATGAATCCTCAAAGGGATCAGGGATCGGGGGTCAGGTGTCAGGGACCCATCCCTGCCCAACCCGGTCATCTTCTCTGCGCCGATCCTCCAAATGTGTCCCTGTCTTCCCGGGTGGAGCGGTGGGGCCTAAACCCTGAGCCCTGATCCCTGATCCCTATCTTCACTCCCACTCGATCGTGCTCGGAGGTTTCGAAGAGACATCATACACGACCCGGTTGACGCCCTTCACCTCGTTGATGATGCGGCTGGACAGGGTTGCCAGAAGCTCGTAAGGAAGCCGCACCCAATCGGCCGTCATACCGTCCTGGCTCTGCACCGCCCGGAGTGCGATGACGTGCTCGTAGGTTCTTTCGTCTCCCATGACGCCCACCGTCCGGACGGGCAGCAGCACGGCAAAGGCCTGCCAGATGGATTCGTACAGCCCTGCCCGCGTCACCTCGTCCTCGACGATACGGTCCGCCTTCCTGAGGATCTCAAGCCTCTCACGGGTGAGCTCTCCCAGAACACGCACGGCAAGACCCGGCCCGGGGAAAGGCTGGCGGAACACGATCTCATCAGGCAGCCCCAAGGTCCTTCCCACGAGTCGGACCTCGTCCTTGAACAGCTCCCGCAGGGGTTCCACGAGTTCGAGTTGCATCTTCTCGGGGAGCCCCCCCACATTGTGATGGGTCTTGATCACGGCCGACGGGCCCTTCACAGAGGTGCTCTCGATCACGTCCGGGTACAGGGTTCCCTGGGCCAGGAAACGGGCTCCTTTCTCCTTCTTCGCCTTCTCCTCGAAGACCCGAATGAACTCCTCACCGATGATACGCCGCTTCTGCTCCGGGTTCTCCACGCCTTTCAACTTGTCCAGGAATCGGTCGGTCGCTTCCACATAGGTGAGGGGAATCTTGAAATGCCCCTCAAAGACCTCCCGGACCCGTTCGGGCTCCTTGTCGCGCAGGAGGCCGTTGTTTACAAAGATGCAGTGCAGCCGGTCTCCGATCGCCTGGTGGAGCATGACGGCAACGACCGACGAGTCCACCCCTCCACTGAGGGCACAGATAACGGTTCCGTCCTTGATTCTCCCCCTCAGGGATCGGATGGAGTGCTCGATAAAGGAGTGCATGGTCCAGGAGGGATCACAGCCGCAGATGCGGAACAGGAAACTCTTGATCATCTCCTTGCCGTCCGGCGTGTGGTGCACCTCCGGGTGGAACTGGAGACCGAATACACTCTTGCCGGAATGGTAAAAGGCGGCGACCGGCGCTCCTTTGCTCTTCGCAAGAATTCGGAACCCCTCGGGAAGATTCTCGATCCTGTCGCCGTGACTCATCCACACCTTGACCCGTCCGGTCTCCCCACCGAGCCCGGCCAGGAGAGCCCCCCCCTTTTCGGCTACGATCTCGGCTGCCCCGTATTCCCGCGTCTCACCCCGGGCAACCCGCCCACCCGAGGCCTGGGCGATCCAGTGCATGCCGTAGCAGATCCCCAGCACGGGCCAATCGCCCTTCAACAGGCCCGGGTCCCCCTGGGGAGCGCCGTCGTCGTAGATGCTCGCGGGACCTCCCGAGAGGATGATACCTGCTGGGGCCATCTGCCGAACCTGCTTCTCGGAAAGGTTGTAGGGGTGGATTTCACAGTAGACGTGGTGCTCCCGAACCCGCCGGGCGATCAGCTGGGTATACTGGGACCCGAAGTCCAGGATCAGAATGGACCCCTTGAGCTTATCCTTCTTTCTCATCGTTTCCTCTCTGCGGGCATTCGCCCGCCGGAGCTCAACTTCCAGGGCATGTGTTCAGTTCAAAAGGGCAAGAAGCCCGGAGGGGCGGCAGGATCGTGGCATTGGAAAAGCAGCGCATGGGGTATTCGTCTACTCCAGGCGATAGTTGGGGGCTTCCTTGGTGATGATGACTCCGTGCACATGACTCTCTTTGAGCCCGGAGGAGGTGATCCGGACGAAACGGGCCTTTTCCTGGAGCTCGGCTATCGTGCGACACCCGAGGTAGCCCATCCCGGATCGAACACCCCCGATCAACTGAAAGATGCTCTCCGACAACGGCCCCTTGTAAGGCACCTTGCCCACAATCCCTTCCGGCACGAGCTTCATGTCCTCTTGCTCTATGTCCTGTGCATAACGGTCGCGACTGCCCTCTTTCATCGCCTCCAGCGAGCCCATTCCCCGGTAAGCCTTGTAGGACCTTCCCTGGTAAAGGAAGAGGTCCCCCGGGCTCTCGTCCGTACCGGCAAAGAGGCCGCCGATCATCACCGTCTCGGCCCCTGCAGCCAGCGCCTTTGCGATGTCCCCGGAGTACTTGATGCCTCCGTCGGCAATGATCGGGATTCCGTGCTTCCTCCCGACCCGACTGCATTCGATGATGGCCGTCAGCTGGGGCACCCCTACGCCGGCAACGACCCTTGTGGTGCAGATGGATCCGGGTCCGACCCCGATCTTGACGGCATCGACACCTGCCCGCACCAGATATTCTGTGCCCTCCCCAGTGGCTACGTTGCCTGCAATCACCACTGCATCCGGGGTGCTCTTCTTGATGTCGCGGACCGTTTCCTCCACCCGCAGGGAATGTCCGTGCGCCGTGTCCACGAAGAGGATGTCGACCCCCGCCCGCAGCAACCTCTCCGTCCTCTCTTCCCGGTCGTCGGAGACCCCGATGGCGGCGCCGACCAGGAGCCTTCCATACGCGTCCTTCGATGCATCCGGATATCTTCGGGCCTTCTCGATGTCCTTGATCGTGATCAGGCCGACGAGCTTCCCGTCTTCTTCCACCACGGGGAGCTTCTCGATACGATGCTCGTGCAGAAACTCGCTCGCCTGCTCCAGGCTGGTCCCCTCGGGTGCCGTGACGAGCTCCTTGGTCATGACCTCCCGGATCTTGAGGTGCAGTCGCTTCTCGAACCGGACGTCCCGATGGGTGAGGATCCCGACGAGCGCCTCGTTCTCCACGATGGGGAGGCCGGAGATGTGGCGCTTCTCCATCACCTCCAGGGCATCGGCGAGGTTCTGATCCGGGTGCATGACGATCGGGTTGACGATCATGCCGCTCTCGTATTTCTTCACCCTCTCCACCTCGAGGGCCTGCCGCTCCGGGGAGAGATTCCGATGAATCACACCGATACCGCCCTCCTGCGCCATGGTGATGGCGGTCCGGGCCTCGGTCACCGTATCCATTGCCGAGCTGAGCAAAGGGATGTTCAGAGAGATTTCCCGAGTCAGGCGGGTACGAAGGTCGGCCTCATTCGGCAGGATTCTCGTCTGCTGCGGAACCAGAAGCACATCGTCAAAAGTGAGGGCTTCGGGAATCTCTTTCGGGTCAATTTCCATTTATTCTTACCTCCTTGCGGCGCCCCCCAACTCAGGAAAATCCCCCTCAAATCGAGCAATGGCCTCCTCAATGGACAGGCCGCAGCCACAAGCGAGCCGGATCATCCAAAGCAAGAGGCCAGCATTGGGGGTGAGTATACCAAGAACCCATTTCGCAGTCGAGCCTGGAAGGGATTCGAGCGGGCCCCGGATAGTTGACATCCTGCTCAGGCAAGGTATGATCTCACCCGCGTCTTTCCATAGGATTAGCGGGCACGGGACCGATCAATAGACTGGGACAGGGGGCAAGATGAAAGACCCAGGGACAGGATCGGATGGGGTTCTACGCGGCATGTGGTCGAGCCGCCTCATGTTCATCCTGGCGGCCGCCGGTTCTGCCATCGGATTGGGGAATATCTGGAAATTCCCGTACATGGCGGGCAAATACGGGGGGGGCGCCTTTGTCCTTATGTACCTGGCATGCATCGGCGTCATCGGGATCCCCATCCTGATCGCCGAAATCCTGATCGGCAGGGACGCCCGCAAGAACCCGGTAGGGGCCTTCCACACGCTCAGCGGGGGAAGCCGCTTCTGGACCGCGGTCGGATTCCTCGGGGTTGCCTCTGGCTTTGTGATCCTCTCCTATTACTCGGTTGTGGGCGGATGGACGGTCGATTACTTCACCAAGAGCGCTGCCGGGAGCTATTTGGAAGCCGACCCGGGAAGAATCAACGAGATCTTCAGTCAGATGCTGACCAACCCCTGGGAACAGGCGGTCTGGCATACGGTCTTCATGGCGGCCACGATGGGTATCGTGGTGTTCGGCGTCAAGGAGGGGCTCGAGCGATGGATCGAGGTCCTCATGCCTCTCCTCCTGGTGCTTCTTGGGGTCCTCGTGGTCTACGGGCTGGTGGCCGGGGACGCTGCCGGAGGCCTGGGGTATCTGTTCCTGCCGGACTGGGGCAAGTTCCTCACGAACTCGGCCGGGGAGTACACCCCCCGACCGATGCTCGAGGCGATGGGGCAGGCCTTTTTCACGCTGAGCCTGGGGATGGGCGCGATGATCACCTACGGGTCCTACCTTGGGGAACGGGAGAGCATCCCCGGCTCTGCGCTCATGGTCGCCCTTCTCGACACCGGGATCGCGCTGCTTGCCTCGATCGCCATCTTCACGATCGTCTTCCAGTATGACCTCGACCCGAAAGCCGCGGGACCCGGTCTGGTCTTTCAGGTCCTGCCTCTGGCCTTCTCGCAGATGCCGGGGGGAAGATTCATCGGAACGGCCTTCTTTCTGCTTCTTTCCTTTGCGGCACTCACATCGGCCATCAGCCTCCTCGAGGTGGTCGTGGCCCACTTCATCGACGACCGGAAATGGGCCAGACGTACCGCCACCGTGATCATGGGTACGGTCATCTGGGGGCTGGGGCTCTTCTCGGCGTTCTCCTACAACCTGCTCGAAAACGTGACCCTCCTCGAAGACAAGGAGGGTCAGGGGATGCAGATCCTCGATTCCATCGATCTCATCGCCACGAACTACATGCTCCCCATCGGGGGTTTCTTCATCGCCATCTTCGCCGGCTGGTTCATTCATCAGCAGGTCCGTGATCGCCAGCTTCTGGACGACGGCGGCTCACGAGCCGTCTACACGGCCTGGAGGGGGGTCACCCGATACTTCACACCGGTAGCGGTCGGGATCCTCATCCTGTTCATGATCGACAAGCATCTCGGAATCGTGGAGTGGATTCTGGGGAATAAATAGGTCAAAGGGAAAAGGGAAAGGGCGAAAGGGGTGGACCAAGAAATGTAGAAGAAGTTCCGACAGGGTCTCACCCTTAGCCATTCACCCGGAGGAATGCATTCTTCAGGACTTGAACCTCCCCCTGACCCTTTCGCCTTTCACCTTTACCCCTGTCCTTCTCTTAGCTCTTCTTCCTGAATACCAGACGCAGTGGAACACCCTCGAACCCGAAGCGACTCCGGATCCGGTTGACGAGGTAACGCTGGTAGGACGTTTCCGGCTTTCGGGAGAGATTGCCGAAAACGAGAAACGTGGGCGGTGCCCCCTTGACCTGCGTGATGTAGTTCAGCTTCCTCAACCGCGATCCCTCCGAGGGAGGCGGATGCGCCTTCACCGCTTCTTCCAGGAGCCGGTTGAGCTCCCCGGTGGGAACCCGCATATGAGAGGCCGCTTGCACCTGTTGAACTTGCTCCAGCGCCTTGACCATGTTGTACCCCGTTCGTGCCGAGATCGGAACGACGGGTGCGAACCGAAGGTGAGGCAGGTGGTCGCGGACCTCATCGAGGGTCTTGCGGGAACTCCGCCCCTTCCCCCTCATCAGGTCCCATTTGTTCATCAGGATCACGACGCTCTTTTCCTTCTCCAGGATGTAGCGGCCGATCTGTGCGTCCTGGACCCCCACGCCTTCGCCCGCATCCAGCATCAGCAAGGCCACGTCGCAGCGTTCCAGGCTCTGCAGGGCCTTGATGACCGCTATCTTTTCGAGGACCACCGTGACCTTCGCCTTCTTTCGGATGCCTGCAGTATCGATAAGCAGGAAGGGGTTCCCTCGCCAGGTGAAGGGCGTATCGATGGCGTCCCGGGTCGTTCCGGGCCGCTCGTCTACGAGTTGTCTTTCCTCCCCCAGGAGGCTGTTCACGAGGGTGGACTTACCCACGTTGGGTCTGCCCACCACGGCAACCTTGATCGGCGCCTCTTCTGCCGTGTCCGCCCCCGCCGACCTTGAGCTCGGGAGCCTTTCCACGACCGAATCCAGAAGATCGCCCACGCCGATGCCGTGCTCCGCGCTAATGGGCATCAGGGGATCGAGGCCGAGCCGATAGTAGGGGTACACGTTTTCCGCATGGGCGTTCGTGTCGATCTTGTTTACCGCGCACAGAATCGGCTTCTCTGTCTTGCGCAGGATCCGGACGACCTCAAGGTCATCCGGGTGAACCGGCACCTTTCCATCCACCACGAAGAGCAGGACATCGGCCTGGTCCACGGCCTTTCGGATCTGTCTCCTGACCTTGTCCGTGATCCCCTCCGAAGGGGCCTCCACCTCGAGTCCGCCCGTATCCATCACGACAAAGCTCACACCCCCCCACTCCGCCTCCCCTATGTTCGTATCCCGGGTGACGCCGGGGGTGTCCTCGACGATTGCCTTGCGGCCCCCGATCAGACGGTTGAACAGGGTCGATTTGCCCACGTTCGGCCTGCCCACGATCGCGAGCAGGGGCTCGCCCCCTGTTCTACCTGTAGCCGAGGTTCCAAAGCCTTTTCGGGTCATTTCTCCAGCCCTTGGAGACCTTCACCCAGAGTTTCAGAAACACCTGGGTACCGATGAGAGCCTCCAGATCCTTGCGGGCGGCGGTACCGATCTTCTTGAGCATGCGACCGCCCTTGCCGATCAGAATACCCTTCTGAGAGGACCGCTCGACGTGTATGTTCGCCTCGATCGCAACCAGCCCGGAAGGGTTGTGCACATCCTCCTTGAATGAAACGATCTCTACTGCCACGGCGTAGGGTACTTCTTCCCCGGTGAACTGGAACGCCTTCTCCCGAATGATTTCGGCGCTCAGAAACCGGAGCGGCTGATCCGTGTACTGATCCGGGGGGAAGTACGGGTGTCCCTCCGGCAGCTCGTCGACGACCCCATTCAACAACGCTTCGAGGCCGTCCCCCTTCAAGGCAGATATCGGAAAGAGCCGTCTTTCCGGATATGCATCCCGATGGCGCTGCGCCAGGGAGCCCCGCTCATTTTCTGGTATTCGATCGATCTTGTTGATCAGATGGAACACCGGGGTCTTGACCTCCGAGAGCATCTGTCCGATGTACTGATCTCCCTTTCCGAGCCAATCATCCGGTTCCACCACAAAGAGAACGAGATCCACCTCCTCGAAGGTCGAGACCGCCATCTTCACCATGAACCGATTGATTTCATCCCTAGCCCTGTGTATGCCCGGCGTGTCCAGGAAGACAACCTGATACTCCTCAGAGGTGAGGATGCCCCGGATCGTGTTGCGGGTCGTCTGAGGTTTGTCCGAAACGATGGCAACCTTCTCGTCCAGCAGGGCGTTCAACAACGTGGACTTGCCCACGTTGGGCCTTCCCACGATGGAGACGAAGCCGGTACGGAACCCGACCTCCCCAGTCCCCTTCTGTCCCCATCCTCCCATCTCCATCCTATTCTCCTATTCCCTCATATCTTTCACCTTCTATATCACACTGGACCGTGCCCCGGGCCAGGCCGGGATCCTCCTCGAGCCGAAGCTCCCTCTTGGCGAGGATGCTTTGTATCTTCCCAATATTCTGTCTGCGATCCCCCATGAGCAGTGACCGGTCGTGGGGATGGACACGCAGGCAGACCCTTGATGCGGCCGGAAGGGTCCCAGGCAGGGCCGCCAGCACTCTTCTCAGGAAGAGGGATGACCGAACCAGGTGTCCGAAGGCCGGGTGGTGAGGACCCGCCAGCACACCGCTACCTTCCCCCCCCATTCCATCCTGTTCCTGCAATCCGATGCGAACCACCGGGATGGAGGCCTCCTCGAACTTCTGCAGCATGTCCGCACACAGAGAGACCGCGCCTTCGAGGTCAAGGGGCTCGTATTCACCCCTCTCCATCCGGACGGCGAGTTCCGTTTCACGCAGGACCAGCAGGGGGTAGATCCGTACAAAATCCGGCCTCAGGGCTACGAGCTCCTCCGCGGTCTCCAGGCTCTCTTTCCCCGTGTCTTCCGGAAGGCCTACCATGATTTGAGCCCCTGCCTCCAAACCCGCATCGCGGACTCGCCGGATCGCCTCCCGGGCGACTCTGCCGGTGTGTCCCCTTCGACTCGCCCGCAAGACACGATCGGATAGGGACTGGACACCCAGCTCGACGGTGTCCACACCCCGGTCGGCAAGAAAGGCCAGCTGACTCGCCGAGACCTCGTCCGGCCTCGTGGAAATCCGAATCGAATCCACCCGGCCTCGGCGCAGGTAGGGCTGGCACACCTTCAGGTACGCTTCCTGCCTTTCCACGGGCATGCATGTGAAGCTTCCTCCGTAGAACGCTATCTGCCGGCGCCGGTGCCCCCGGGGACTTTGCGAAGGCAGGATGGATTCCAGGCCTTCGGCCACTTCGGTCGGTGAAGGGGGCGCGCCGGTCGCTGCAATCAGGTTCTGATTGCAAAAGACGCAGCGGTGCGGACATCCGGCATGAGCCAGAAAGAAGGGCGCAATCCAGGGTGGGCAGGAGGACGGGTCCATGACTCGGTTTCGAAGAACGAGAAAGCCGTCAGGGGATCAAAGCAGCCCAAGCGGGTTTTTCTCGAGATGTTTCAAGAATTTTTCCGCGGCGTTCTGCTCCGCTTCTTTTTTGCTTCTACCCTCGCCGGTAGCCAAGGTTCGATCGTTCAGGCGAAGAAGAATCACGAAGGTCTTCGCATGGTCCGGCCCCCTCTCCTCGGCAACCTCATAAATCGGCGACCTTCGAAAAAGGGCCAGCATGAGCTCCTGGAGACGGGTTTTCGCATCGGTGAGCAGACGCTGATCGGTCCTTGCTTCCTCCAGGAGGGTTCCGAAGGTACGGCGCACGAAGTCGCGAACCACCTCCAGCCCTCCGTCCAGATAGATGGCGCCGACGATCGCCTCGAAGGCGTCGGCAAGGATCGACCGTTTCCGGCGTCCCTCCATCCGCTCTTCCCCTTTGCCCAGATAGAGGAAATCGCCCAGCTTTAGACCCCTGGCGACCTCGGCAAGCTTCTTCTCTTTCACGAGGGCGGCACGGAGCCTCGTCAACTCCCCTTCCGTTTCCTGCGGGTAGGCCTCCATGACCCACTCGGCCACGATGAGCCCGAGGACCGCGTCGCCGAGGAACTCGAGTCTCTCATTGTCCCGGCGCCCTTCCTCGAGAATTTCGTTCAGCAGGGAACGGTGGGTCAGGGACTCTTCGAGGAGGCTTCGATTCCGAAAGGTGTGTCCGAGAATTCCCTCCAGATCGGTGAGTCGAGCCGGGCCGGGCGCGAGCTGCCCCTGCCCTTCCGCCCCGCATTCCGCAGGATTCAGCCCCGGTGCTTTCCCGGGCCCGGTTTCTTCATCCCTGTCGGACCGCGGCATGCCAGAACTTCCGCAAGTAATCGATCCCCGACCAGACGCTCAGGATCAGGGAAGCCCAGAGAAGATACATTCCACCGAAATGGAAATCGATATGGAAATAGGTGTGGTGCATGCAAAGGCCTGTAATGGCGTAGATCTGGAGGATGGTCTTGTACTTGCCCAGCTCCTCCGCTTCGATGACAACGCCCTGGGCCGAGGCGACCCCGCGCAGGCTCGTGATCATGATCTCCCTGCCCAGGATGATGACCACCATCCAGGCAGGCACGGAGCCCTCGGCGCAGGCAACGATCATGATCAGGGCCGCCATGACCAGCAGCTTGTCCGCCATCGGGTCCAGAAGCTTCCCCACCGAGGAGATCACATTGTACCGCCTCGCAAGATAGCCGTCGAAATAGTCGGTCACCGAGGCCACGATGAACAGAAAGGCGGCCAGCGCGCGATTCAACGGGGTCGGGAAGGAGAGCAGGACGACCAGCACCGGAACCGCAAAGATTCTGCATACGGTCAGGATGTTGGGCACGCTCTGCATTCGATTCGTCGTGGCTGGAGCCGCCATGGTCCTAATGAATCCCTTTCCCCCCGAGGGCCTTTCGTTCCTTTTTCCCCTTGCCGTAGGCCTTGAGCACCTTCTTCACGTAGTTCTGGGTCTCCGGGTACGGGGGAATCCCCTTGTAGCGATCTACGGCCGTCTCCCCGGCATTATAGGCCGAAAGGGCGAGGGTCAGTTTGCCCTGGTACTTTTCGATCAGACGCCTGAGATGTCGAGCCCCCGCCTCCAGATTCTCGGCCGGATGGAACGGATCGGTCACCCCCATCCCGCGAGCCGTCTCGGGCATGAGCTGCATCAGGCCCAGGGCACCCTTTTTCGAGATCGCATCCGGATCGAAGTTCGATTCCGTCGCCACCACTGCCCTGAGAAGCTCCGTGTCCAGGCCTTCGGCGCGCGCGACCCTGTCTATGAGCTTGTCATAGCTTTTCGCCCGCCTCCCGGGAAGGACCTGAACCTGTTCGCTCCCCCTTTCCCTTTCCTTGAACCGGAACCGCTGGTCCACGGGGACGTTGGACATGTGTACGACGCCCTGCTCATCCTGGAACCAGTAGATATCTCCGCTTGCGGAAGGAGGGAAGGCTCCCCCGATGACCCCGATCAGTAACGCCAACCAGGCGATCCGTTTCACGCCTAGGCTTCCTGTTCTCAGCCTCATGGCCTCGTTCACGTCCGTCCCCATCATTCTAGAAGACCCCCACCTTGTCAAACCCCACCCGACCCCTCCTTTTTCCCCTCCCCTTACAGTTCGTCGCATTTTCTGATTTAATAAAGCCCTATTAGAATCGGTGGAAGGAGAAGACCATGCGGCAGGAGAGCGATTTTCTGGTCATAGGGGGGGGCATCGCAGGCCTCTGGTTCGCCATCCAGGCGGCTCAACAGGGGACCGTGACCCTGCTCGCCAAGAAGGATGTGCGAGAGTCGAGCACGAACTACGCCCAGGGCGGGATCGCCGCGGTTTCGAGCAAGGAGGATTCCTTCGAGGAACACGTACGGGACACTATGGTCGCCGGGGCCGATCTCGGCAACCTGGAGATCGTTCGAACGGTCATCTCCGAGGGGCCCTCCCTCATCGAGGAACTGATCCGGCTCGGTGTGGAATTCACGATACGAAAGGACAAGAAGCCCGACGAATTCGACCTCGGCCTGGAAGGGGGGCACTCGAAACGAAGAATTCTTCACGCCTCCGACTTCACCGGCAAGGAAATCGTCGACAAGCTCTACGCAATCGCCTCCGAACATCCACGGATCCGGCTCCTGGACTACCACATCGCAATCGACCTGCTCGTCCACCCCCGGGACCGCAACCTTGCCCCCAGCGAGAAGAAGTGCTGGGGAGCCTATGTGCTCGACATTCAGAAGAACGAAGTGCATTCCTTCGTTTCCGCCACGACCGTGCTCGCAACCGGGGGTACCGGCAAGGTCTACCTTTACACGAGCAATCCGGACATCGCTACAGGTGACGGCGTCGCCATGTCCTACCGGGCAGGCGCCCGGATCGCAAACATGGAATTCATTCAGTTCCACCCCACCTGCCTCTATCATCCGAAGGCGAAGTCCTTCCTCATCTCCGAAGCCGTCCGAGGGGAAGGAGGCATCCTCAAGCTGAAGGACGGCACCACCTTCATGGAAAACTACCATCCCCAGGGCTGTCTCGCGCCTCGCGACATCGTGGCACGGGCCATCGACAACGAGCTCAAGAGACGGGGCGATGAATGCGTCACCCTGGATATCACCCATCGCGATCCGGACTTCATTCGTTCACGATTCCCGAACATCCACCGGCAATGCCTTTCGCTCGGAATCGACATCACCCAGGAGCCGATCCCGGTGGTTCCGGCCGCCCACTACACGTGCGGGGGCGTCCTGGTGGATGCAAGCGGGCAGACGGACATCCGGAATCTCTATGCTGTCGGCGAGGTGGCATGCACGGGGCTCCACGGAGCCAACCGACTTGCCAGCAACTCCCTGCTGGAGGCCCTCGTCTTTGCGCAGCGTGCCGCGGATGCCTCCCTCCGGCGAATGAAGGAAGACGAGGAGCCGTATCCCCGTCTCAAGGATTGGACGAGCGGGCATGCGGTCGACAGCGACGAATCCATCGTGGTTTCCCACAACTGGGACGAGATTCGCAGGCTCATGTCGAATTACGTGAGCATCTTCCGTTCGAACAAGCGGCTCGAAAGGGCGAAACGGAGGATCGATGCGCTCACCGGGGAGATCCATCAGTATTACTGGGATTTCCTCGTGACGAGCGACCTGATCGAACTCCGCAACCTTGCCCTCGTGGCGGACCTGATCATCACCAGCGCCATCACACGAAAGGAGAGCCGCGGCCTTCACTACAACATCAACTACCCGGTCACGGACGACGAAGCCTGGAAACGGGACACGATTCTGTGGCGGGGTTATCGGTGAAGCGTATCTTGACATCCCTCGGGACGGAACGATTAAATGAGAAACTGGAACGTCTGCCGACAGGGGAGAGTGTGTGGGCGCGCGGCTGCAGCGCCCTTCGATGGATGATGGAGACCCGGGTTCATGCCGATTTATGAATACTTGTGCCAGGATTGCAGAAAGAAATTTGAAGTTCTTGTCCTACGGGCGGAACAGGAGTCCTCTCTTCGTTGCTCACACTGCAGCAGTACGACCGTGAGACGCCTCATCTCCCGGTTCGCATCGATCAAGTCGGAAGAGGCGCGGTTGGAATCCTTGACCGACCCGAGCCGGCTGTCCGGCCTCGATGAGAACGACCCTGCCAGCATGGCCCGCTGGCTGAAGCGGATGGGAGGGGAACTCGGGGAAGACGTGAGCCGGGACGAAATCGATCAGATGGCCGACGAAATCGCATCCGGCGAGGCACTCGACCAGGGGGGAGGCGCCGGCGGACTCGGTAGCGGAGACCTGGGCGGAGGCTCGACAGAGGACCCGTTCTGAGCGTCGGGAACTTGTCGTGCGGATTTGCGCATCTAAACGGTGAAGTGATCCGAGCCCATAGGAAACAGGGATTCCGACACCGGAAGAAAGGGGCATTTGCATGTCCAGCCTGACGATTCGTACGTACCCGGATCCGGTCCTCAAGGGAGAGAGTCCTCCCGTCGAAAGCATCGACGACCGCATACGTCGCCTTCTGGACGACATGGCCGAGACCATGTACCTGAACAACGGAATCGGCCTGGCTGCCCCTCAGGTGGGGGAAAGGGCACGGCTCATCGTGGTCGATGTGCAACGAGGGGAAGCCGGGGACACCCTCCTGAAGCTCATAAACCCCAGAATCGTGGACAAGCAGGGGGAGACGAAGAGCGAGGAAGGCTGCTTGAGCTGCCCGGATCTCCTCGTCGAGGTCAAGCGCTTCGAGACGGTGACCGTCGAGGCTCTGCTGCCCGATGGAGAGGAGACCACCATCGAGGCGGACGGGCTCCTCGCTATCTGCCTGCAGCATGAGATCGACCATCTCGACGGCGTTCTGCTCGTGGACCGGCTGTCCAGCCTGCGCAGAAACCTCTACCAGAAGAAACGTATCAAGGAAGACTCCAAGCCCCCGGACGAAGAACCCCACTCCCCCGATGCCTCCCTGTAGCGCATCCCCGCCCGGGATTAGGGGTCAGGGATCAGGGATCCGGCCCCGCACCACCCAACTTCTCATTCTTCTCTGAAGATGTCCGGACGCTCGTGTGAAAGGACGGGAATCCGGCGTCGGACCTCCTCCAGGTATTCCGCGTCGAAGTCCGCGTAGATCACGCACTCCCGCTCGGGAGCCTGAGCCAGGACTGCACCCCAGGGGTCCACGATGGCCGAATGCCCGTGGGTTTGTCGCTTTTCATCGTGACGGCCGAACTGAGCGGGCGCCACCAGGTAGACCTGGCTCTCGATGGCGCGCGCCTGCAAAAGGGGCATCCAGTGCTCCTTGCCGGTGACCATCGTGAAGGCGGCGGGCACGAAGACGATCTGAGCACCCTTGCGCGCCAGAGCACGGTAGAGCTCCGGAAAGCGCAAGTCGTAGCAGATCGTCAACCCGAAGGTGACCCCCTCCCGGCTTACCGTGACAGGCTCCTTCCCCGGCCGGATGTATTCGGATTCCCGGTAACTCGCCCCGTCGGCCAGGGAGACGTCGAAAAGATGGATCTTGTGGTAGACAGCTGCCGCAATCGCCTCTCTGTCGACAAAGACGCTCGTGTTGTAGGGTCGCCGGTCCGATTCTTCCGAGGATTCGACCAGGAAGCTCCCGGCCAGGATGTTGATCCCCTTCTCGCGGGCGAGCGCCTTGAGTGTTCCGAGGATCTCCCCGTCCAGACCCTGGGCAACGTGCGCGCGTTCCTCGTCCGACCCCATGAAGGCGAAGTTCTCCGGAAGGGCGACCACGTCCGCCCCATGGTCGGCGGCCTCCCGGATCCGTTCCGTGGCTCTGCGCAAGTTGTCCTCGAGGTCGTTCCTGGAGCACATCTGCACGGCCGCAAGCCGAAGCCTTCCGGTTCCAGTCAATCCCCTCTTCCTCCGTTCTTGACTCCGGGACGGTGCGGCGGCATGTTCTTCAAGGCGGCCCGGTAGACTTCCAGGAATCGCCTTCTGAGGAATTCCTGCGGGTTCCCTGCATCTTCCTCATCAAGAGAGTCGAGAGGGATCACGGCTTTCGCCATCGAGCGGTGTCCCCCTGCGGACCCGTAGGAAGAGAATGCCGCACGCATCAACTCACCCGCACTACGGGTGGTTCCATAGTTCCGGGCGGAGACCACGATCTTCCGGTCATAGACCCCCGAGACGACGGCCCACTCGATTCCCTCCACTTCGAGACAGAAGTCGGCGATGTACGGAACGATATCTTCACGGGTCAGGTCATCCAGGTGGACGTAGATAACATCATCCACAATGGATGGCTCGTGGAAGGCCTTGCTCAGCACGCTCAGGTCCTCTTTGGGCAACTGGGGCCTCTCCATCCGTCGAATCTGCCGGTGGTTCGCCATCGGGTAGAGCGAGGAATAGGCTCGCAGGTCGCTCTCGATCGCCTCCCGCTCCAGTAGGAGCGTGTCCGTCTTGATGCCGTAGAGCAGCGCGGTGGCCAGCTTCTGGGTGATCTTCACGTCTCCCGCATGCAGGTACTCCTGCAGAATCGTCGACGTCGCCCCGTAGTGGGGACGGATGTCCTTGAACATACAGACCGCGTTATCCGTCTCGGGATGATGGTCGATGATGACGTGCACAGGGGGGAGCTCTTCCCGGAAATGGGAGGGCTGGACATCCAGTAAGACGATTCGGCCGTACTCCTCCAGGGCCTCGAGCCCGATCTCATTCACCTGGATGTCGAGCAGTTTCAGCATCGCCAGGTTCTCCGGTCGGGTCACCCTGCCGAAGGTGGCTATGGGAGCACTCAGCCTGTTTCTGCCCAGCAAGGTTCTCATCGCCAGCGCACTGGCGACCGCATCCGGGTCGGGATCGTACTGCACCAGGAGAAGTACACGCTCCTGATCGTGGAAGATCGAGCGCAGCGTGCGCACTTGAGCCGCACTGACCGTCTTTTCGAGCTCATTGATGAAACCGGTTCGGACGACTTCCTCCATAGCAACGGATCGAACTCTCGGATGGGAAGTGACGGCCGAGCGCTTCTTCCGCGTTCTCTCCTTGATGAACAGCGTGATGGCAATCACATCCGTATGCTCGAGGAGCGCCTTCAAAGCTCCGTCCCTCGCCTTCTCGGCGCTGAGGAACACACCGATCCGGTCGGTGGGGCAGATCTTCAGCCGCTGGTAGACCGACCTGTCACCCAGCTTGCCGCTCCTGCACTTCACACCCCGCCGGATGAGACGCTTTTGCAGCCTCGAATCCTCGCAGAGGAACAGAACCTCCTGGCTCGGATGTTGCCCGACGAAGTAGTAGGGCAGTTCGTCGTCACAAAGGATGATGTACCGCAACCCGTCTCCTCTCCGCTCGTCCATTCCGGCGGCTTCCCACAGGCCCGAGAGCCCGCCTTTCGACGGCCCGTCAGGGAGGCCTCCCCAGCCAAAATCTTATTGTATATCACTTTTTCCGCGCCATTGCCACAGACTCGTCCGGCCGGCGCCTTGCCCATAGACCGGAATTGTGGTCCTTCCGCGGAACTTTATACGACCGTAAAGAATCTAACAATTATAAAAAGATTATTTGGGATCCGAGCCTCCAGGGGGTGGGAAATGGGCACAAAAAGCTCGTTATTCTTGTATCTTTTCTCATTTTTGTCTTTACAACGCAGTAAAGAAGTGTTATGATTAGTGTAATTTGCAGGGGAGGAAACACTATGCCGGCTGTCAAGAAAGAAACCCTGTTGCGATCCAAGGACGTTGCCCACATCCTGGACCTTCCCCCGGATGACGTGATCTACTTGGCTCGAAAGGGCAAACTCCGGGGCGTCAAAGAGGGGAAGTACTGGAAGTTCAGGCTTCGGGACGTCAAGTACTATCAGAAGAAGCTGCAGAAGGACTAGCGCGCATTTTTCACGAAGCGTTCAACTACGAGCGGCGCAAGCACGGAATCTTCATGAGAGGACGAAATTGGTACCCAATTTCGTCCGAGTCGCACGGGAAACGCCCATCTGCGGAACCCATTGCGAGAGCAACGAGGCATTCCACCCAGGTCGTTCCACATCCCAGGGCTTCGTAACCTCGGCCATCGAGATTCGTACGTCACCTTCCTCAGGATTCGGTGCGCTTTTCATCCAGGGATAGATCAGCGATTTCCTTTCGTGTCTCTGCAAGGCGACGCTCCAGCCCGTCGGAGCAGACCACCGGATAGGTCTGCGCCGACTCCAGTCTGCAGTATTGCGGCGGAAGCCTTTCCAGGCTCTCCTGGGCGAACTCTCTCACAGAGCCCAGGGAGGGAAACCGGTACTCGAGCTCTCCTCGCTTCAGGATCTTCGTCACCAGGCCCCTCGAGTTATGACTCCGCCTCTCCTCAGCCAATGAGATCTCGTCCCCAACAAAGGCCCCCTCTTCATCGACCGAACGCCAAATCTGCTTCCTGCCCGGATACGTCTCCTTGCCCTCGCTCAGTTTCGCAAGGGATACGACCTTCGCAGGGCCCTCCCTTTCAACCAGTTTGTAGACCGCAGAAAGGGTCGGGTGATCCTTTGAGGTCACCATCTCGGTGCCGACTCCGAACAGGTCGATCGGGGCGGAGGCGTCGACAAGGTCCCGCACTCTGTATTCGTTCAAGTCGCCGCTCACCAGGATCTTCGCACCTCCGAGGCCCGCTTCATCCAGGACCTTTCGGGCTTTCTGACTGAGGTCCAGCAGATCCCCGCTGTCGAGCCTCACGCCCATGAGCTTCGTGCCGATCTGCCGGGCGTTTCGGACCCCCTGCAACGTGTCATAGGTATCCACGAGAAGAACCGTCGAGTCCGGGAAGACTGCGTGATATCTCTCGAAGGCCTCCCGCTCCGAGTCAAAGGCGAGCGTCCACGAATGCGCGGCGGTTCCGTAAGCGGGGATCCCGAAATCCTTTGCGGCACGCACGTTCGATGTCCCGATGCATCCGCCGATGTAGGCGCCCCTGGCCGCCAAAACACCCGCTTCCGGGCCATGGGCCCTCCGGCTGCCGAAATCGATTACCCCCCTACCCCGCGCGGCCTGAACCACTCGAGATGCCTTGGTCGCGACCAGGGTCTGGAAGTGGATCAGGCTCAGCAGAAAGGTCTCGACCAGCTGGGCCTGGGGGAGCGGGGCACGGACCTGCAGAATCGGCTCGTTCGGGAAGACGACAGTCCCTTCCGGCACAGCCCAGAGGTCCCCTTCGAACCTGAGCCGCGAGAGATAGTGGAAGAAGTCGTCAGGTAGATGGGCAAGGGCCGGCAGGCCCCTCAAGAATTCCAGCGATTCCTCGTCAAACCTCAAATGGAGAAGATACTCGACTGCCTGCTCCAGTCCGGCGGCCACCAGGTAGGATCGTCCCGCAGGAAGGGAGCGGATGAACAGCTCGAAGGTCGCCTCTTCATGCTTGCGGTTCATGTAGTAGCCCGCAACCATGGTGAGCTGATAGAGATCGGTCATCAGTGCGGGTCGAACGCGATCTAACCCAGTGTACATCTTCGCCTACCGATCCTTGTACCCATAGGATTTCAGCTTGCGCCAGAGTGTATTGCGTCCGATCCCGAGCACCGAGGCGGTATGCGCCCGGTTTCCCTTGTGCTTGTTGAGGACATACAGGATGTATCGCTTCTCCATGTCTTCCAGGGTTCCTTCCTCATCGAGAGGCGGGGGGGGTGCCAACGGTTCGTCCACCGTTGCATACGGCAGGTCTTCCACCTTCAAGGTATCCCCCGAGGCGAGAGCCACCGCCCTTTGCATGGCATTCTCGAGTTCGCGAACGTTCCCGGACCATCGGTTTCGGAGAAGCAGGTTCCCGGCCGCGGGATCGATCTTCAGGGGTGATCGTCTCGCTCTCTTCGCGTAGTTCTGGAGAAAGAACTCTGCAAGGGGAAGAATGTCGTCGGGTCGCTCCCGGAGGGGCGGAATCTGCATGGAGATTACGTTCAACCGGTAGAAGAGATCCTCTCGAAAGGCCCCACGACTGACCTCCTTCTGGAGATCCTTGTTCGTCGCCGCCACGATTCGCACATCGATCTTGTGCGCACGATCCGAGCCGAGGGGGCGAACCTCCCTCTCCTGCAACACTCGCAGCAGCCTGACCTGGACGGGCAGAGAAAGCTCTCCGACTTCGTCCAGGAGCAGAGTACCTCCGAAGGTGACCTCGAAGAGCCCTTTGCGGGCGGACATGGCCCCTGTGAAGGCACCCTTGGTGTGTCCGAAGAGCTCACTCTCCAGGAGGCTCTCCGGAATGGACCCGCAATCGATCGCATGAAAAGGGCCGTTTCTTCTCGCGCTCTGGGCGTGGATGGCACGGGCAATCAGTTCCTTGCCCGTCCCGCTCTCCCCCTGGATGAGAACCGTTGCATCCACCTGGGAGACTCGCTTGACCAGCCCGATGATCTCCGCCATCTGCTCGCTTCTGTAGACGATCCCCTCCACCCTGAACCGCCGTTTCAAAACGCTCGAGAGATGACGGACCTGACGCTTCAGCCTCTTCCTCTCCAAGGCGCGCTGTACGGTTCGGATCACCATGTTCGGGTCGCAGGGCCTGGCAAGCACATCGTAGGCCCCTTCCTTTGTCGCCCTTACCGCGTCCTCCACCTTCCCCTGGTGTGCCAGCACGATCACCTCTGTCGTCGCCTCTCTGGCCTTCACCCATGCAAGAACGTCGAGAGCCAAGGGTCTTTCCCGGGCCCAGAAGTCGCAGAGGACAACGTCGAAATCCTCCTCCTCCATGCGTTGGAGGGCCTGGGCGGCGTCACTGAACTCCTCCACGCCATGCCCCTTGTCGCGAAGGGAAACGGAAAGCTCCTTGCGGACAGCCTGTTGTTCATCCAGGACGAGAATGCGCGCCATGGATCGATTGCCCTCCCCGCGGCGGAATCACGACGTCACAGAGTCGATGTTTCGGCCCCCCGGCCATGAGCCTGCGCCTGGAAGCACCCGTGCCATCACTCTACTTGGCCCCAAAACCGGCTGTCAATCTTCGTCCGGACCACTGCCGAACGGGCGGCTGTCCCCGAACTCTCCGAACTCCGCCTGCCGACACCGACCCGCCGGATCGGGCGAAGGCGGCGGGTTTCTTGACATGGCCCTGAACATGCTTACCTTCTCTTCAACTTCAATGGATACCACGACCGGAGACAAAAAAATGAGTTCTTTCGACAAACGGGCCAGACGACTCGAAGCATGGACCTATATTCCGGGTCTCATCATGATATTGCTGGGCACAAGCATCTTCCTCTTTCCCGATCTGTTCGTGAGCATAGTCGCAGGGTGTTTCATCATCGGCGGTCTGCTGCTGATTCAATCCTTGAGGAGCCTGCGAAAGGCAGCGACCAGGATTCGGACACAACTGGAGGAAAACGAAGAAGAGCAGACGTGGGAATCCTCCCCTTCCACCCTTCTTCCGAGGAAGGTCTATACGTCCTACATCAACTGATCCGACCCCTTCCAAACCATGTTTGCTCGAGGCCTGATCCTTCCTCGAAGAGTCTCATTAGGCTTGCGGTATCAAGAGGTTGCTTTCATGATCCGGAGATGCTATTCAAACAGGAAGGATGATAGAATCCAGCCTGCGCTTCTTCGATCTCCGAGCCCTTATGAGAGCCTTTCCTCACACCTGTTTCTCTCGGTACCGTAAGAATCGAATCAGCTCCCGGGTCGCCAGGCTGCTGTTCCTGGGGGTGACTCTAATCGTTTTCGCACCTACGCCGAACGTCCTGGCAGTCGACACGCTGGCGTGCGACACAATCGACCGCGCAAAATGGCGGCCCAATCCTCTGGGCGACGACTACTTCGCACTGCTTCTGGATTTCACTTCGACGGCCCTGCCGGACATCTCCATGACATCCTGCTGGGCCTGCGGTCTCTGGAAGCAGGCCTCTCCGTCCCATCCGGGCATGCCGGAGATGGCCACGGAGGCGCTTCTGTTTCAGCGTGCGCAATGCTATCGGGCACTCGGGATGCGCAAAGAAGCCCTGGAAGACTGCCGCATGCTCCTGCGCAGGTATCCGGAGGGCCGTCTGTTTCAGGAGGCGATTCAGACCATCGTCGAGGTCCTGGTCCAGCAAGGGAACCACGGGGCCGTTGCGAGCCTCTTCGGTGATCTCGACCAGGACCGCCGGGACGGTCTGCTTCCCACGAGCCTCTACCTGATCGCCCAGAGCCTCTACATCCTCGGCATAGACCAGCCTGCGGAAGAGTTGCTCAAACAGGTCCCGCCCGATGCTGAGGTTTATGCATACGCGCTTTACACCCTTGCACAGATTTTCTACCGAAAGGGCGACCCGGACCGGGCCCTTCTCATCATCCGCGTGGTCCACGACGCTCCGCCGGGAGTGAACGTCCCGGATATGCTCAAGGAGATGGCCTGGCTGACCCAGGCGAGGATGCTCTATCAGCAGAAGAGCTATGAGAAGGCGATCGAAGGATTTCGCACCCTGCGGCGATCCTCCTACTTTCTGCCCGAGGCGCTCATGGGAATGGGTTGGTCCTACAAGGCCCTGGGAGACTTCCCCTCGTCCATCGCCTATTTTCAGGCTGTCGAGGGGTCCTACGCGGACGCAGACGGCCTGACCGAAGCTCATCTGGAAATGGCCGATGCCTTTGCCAAGGCGAAGAGCTATCCGGACGCGTTCCAGGTCTACCGCGAGGTTCTGAACGATCTTCATTTTCGTATTTCTCAGTACAAGAAGTACGGCGCCGATCCGGAGTGGCTGGCCTGGCTGGCCGAGAGGTTCCTCGAGCGGCCCGGGAGCGCGGTCATGGTTCCGGATCAAGCCCCGGTCATGGACCAGGAGGCGGATCTTCCCGAGGAAATGGAACCTCTGCTGCAGAAGATGAAGTACACCTCGGCCCGGCTCAAGGCTCTCGTCGGCATTCGTGAGGGATTGGAGCACACCGGGTTGCTCATCGAACGGATCGTATCCCCTGAGGCCCCCCCCGAGCCTGAAGAGGGCTCTCCTGTCCTGGAGATCTATCCTCCCCTGCAGGTCACGGTCCCTTCGCTGGACCCTTCTCTCACAACCCTCCTGGATCTCTCGCTCGCACTGCTGGACACGGAATACCGTTCGATCTATACGGGAAGCTTGCTGGGCCTGTTGACCCAGGCGGAGAAGGCTTTGTTCCTGCAGGACTGCCTGGACTTCTACCGGAGGGAGTTCGAGAAGTTGCTCCTTCCACCCGAGACCGGAAGGGATGCCCACGCGACTCTCAGGCATCTGCGCAGTTCGGTCCGGCACCTTCCGTTCTCCCTGGCGCAGAAGAACCGGGTTCTGGACAAGCTCGCCTTTACCATGCGGAACCTGGAAGATACCGAGGCGATCCTCGAGGAATGGGCGGATGGGCTTCAGGAGGTCTCCTCCAGTGCATCACAACCAACCCGCTTTCTGCTCCTCGAGAAATGGATGACCCTCGTCCGAGTGTATCTCTCTCTTCGCAGCTGGGACGTGCAATCACCCACCGTCTTCCTGCTCGACCATCCTTCCCTCGCAGAACATCGGCCACCCCCGATACTCTCATCGATGGAAACGCTCAACCGGATGGAGCAGAGAACCGAGAGGGTGTGGGAACGACTCGCGCTTCTCGCCAGGCGCGAAATTGCAAACCTGCATATGAATAGGCTCGATGTGCTCGAGGGGCTCCTCACACGAACACAATTCGACTATGCGGATGCCCTCGTTCAAGAGCAGGAGAGGATCCTGGAGAGCCTGAAAGAAGAGACGAAGATGGGGCAGGAGGAGGCCCGACCCGAAGCGGAAGCCTCTCAAGGAGAAGAGGTCTCCGGCGAAGGGATGAGATAGAAGGAGTCCGATCTCATGGTTGAAAAAGAGCTTACGCCTGCGAGGCGGAGAGGCGGCCTTCGGATTCTCGCCTGCCTTTCCCTGTGCCTGACCCTTTCGTTTTCCGCCGACCTTCGAGCCGGTCTGTTCAAGAAGAAGCAGGGCAGTGAGGAGCAGAAGGAGAAGCCCCCTTCCGACCTCTTCCAGAAGGCGGAAGAGAACGCGGAAAAGCTGTCGCAACGGATGCACAGAGAAAAGACGGAGCCGCGCAAGCAGAGCCAGAAAGAGATCATCCAGTCGGAGAACCAGAATCGGGCCAGGGCGATCCAGAAATACAGGGCGCTCCTGTCCGACAAGAAACGCCTGGATCCTGCTACCGTCGAGGCGAGCATGCTCAATCTCGCCCACCTGATCTTCGAGCAATGCCTGGCCGGCTTCCGCGACGACATGCGAGCTTTTGACGACGCCTACCGCCAGTATCAGCTCGGCTACAAGAGTGCGGAACCGGACACCATGCCCCAGTACAACTTCCAGGCTGCCCGGGACGCCTATGATGCCTTTCTCGAGGCCTTCCCCGCCTCAAAGCACCGTCCCGAAGTCCTCTACAACCTCGCCTACTCCTATGAGGAGGAGGGGGATCTGGACAGCGCGGTTGCGCTCTACGACGAGCTTGCATTGACTTCTCCCGGAGAGGCCTTCGCTCCTGAGATCTTCCTGCGCCTGGGTGAGCACAGCTTCGAGACGAACCGGTTCACCACGGCGATCGAGTACTATGAGAAGGTGCTGGAGCAGGGAGATACGCCGCAGTTCGAAAAGGCCCTGTTCAAGATCGGCTGGTCCCGGTACGCGATGGATCAATTCGACGAGGCGGAGGACTCCTTTGCCCAGGTTCTCACGCTTCACTCGGAACGACCGGAGGACAGACGAGGGGATCTGTACCAGGAATCCCTGGAGATCCTTTCCAAGATCCTGAGTGAAACCGGCGGGGCCACCGCCCTCGAGGCTTTCCTGAAGGACCGGAAGAGCCCGGCCTACGGTCTGGATCTCTCGGTCCAGCTCGGCGCCTACTTCCAGGAGACGGCCCGGTACGGGGAGGCGATCGACACGTACCGGAAGATCCTCGACACCTACCCGCACACGGCCCAGGCCCCCTTCGTGGAACAATCGCTCATCGAGGCCCTGAAGACGGAGAAGCGATTCGATGAGGCGAAAGGCCTCCAGGCATCCATGATCGATCGATACGGAAGCGGAACCGCCTGGGACCGGGCGAACCAGGACCCGGAGCTTCGTTCACGGGTGGACGGCATCCTCCGGGACGCCCTCAACCAGGAGCTGCTCGCTCATCACAAGCTCGCCCGGGAGACCAAGGACCCGAAGAAATACGAGAAGACGATCGCCCTGTACAAGCTGATGCTCACTTACTTCCCGGAAGGGGAAAAGGCTTACGAGACGCGCTTTCTCTTTGCCGAGTGCCTCTATGAGTCCGGACGACTCGAAGAGGCGGCAAGCCAGTACGAGAAGGTGGCGAACGTGGAGATCTATGCCCGCTACCGCGACAAGGCCGCCTCGAAGCGTATCCAGTGCCTCGAGGCCCTGCGCGCGGATGAACGCATCGATGCGGACACCCTGCTCACGGCCTACCAGGACTTCCTACGGATGGATCCGGAGAGCGAAAAAGCGGTCCCGATCATGTTCAAGCAGGGCGAGATCCTGTTCAATGCGGGCCGCTACAGCCAGTCGGCGCTCATCTTCCGAGAGATCATCGACACGCGCCCAAAGAACAAGGATGTGCTCCGAGCGTGGGTCCTGGAACTGGAGGCCCTGTTCGAAGGAGGACAGTACGAGTCCCTGGAGCAGCGGGCAAGAGACCTGGAGCAGCAGCCTTTCGACCTGACAGAGGCACAGAAGAATCGCAGAGAGCACCTGCTGCGTTTCGCCCAGTTCCAGCAGGCCCGGGCGGAGCAGGAGGCGGGGAGCTACCTCCAGGCTGCGGAGCGGTTCGAGAGGCTCGTGGGCGAGGCCCCACGAATCGAAATCGCCCCGGACGCACTGTTCAATGCCGCCGTCTGCTACGAGAAAGCCGGTGATCCGGCCAAGGCGTCCGCCTGCTACGAGCAGATCGTGCTTCACTACCCGAGCTCCAAGCATTACGGAGATTCGCTGCTCGCCCCCCTGGGCCACTACGAGAAGACCGAGCAGTGGGATCGTCTTCTGCTGCACCTGGAAAAAATCTACGAGAAGGATGCGAAGAGCTCCCTGGCACAGGAAACCCTCTACAAGCTGGGCAAGCGGTTCTACAAGAACGAAGACTACCCGAAGGCACGAGAGCTCTTCGCACGATATGTGCGGAACTATCCTTCCGACACTTCCCGTAAGCTGGAGTTCGCCTACCTGGGGGCCTTGATGAGCGAGGCGGAAGGGCGCACACAGGATGCAATGCAGGGTTACCGAAGCTTCTTGAAGGCCTACGGGAGGGCGAAGGCGAACGATTCCTCGCTCAATGTGGACCCGCTCTATCTGGGCACGGCACGCTTTCGGACCCTGGACCCGGTCTATTCGGAGTATCTGTCCGTTCAATTGAAGGAGCCCCTGAAGAAGAACCTCGCCAGAAAACAGTCGCTCCTCGATCGTGTGGTCTCGGGGTACATGGAGACGGTCAAATCCGGGGCCGGCGAGTTCGCCTTGGCGTCCGCCTTCCGAGTGGGCGAGGCGTACGATGACTTCTGGCAGAGCATGCTGACGTCGCAGCTGCCGAGAGGGCTGAGCGAAGAGGAAGAAAGGGTTTACCGGGAACTCCTGAAGGAACAGGGCGAACCCTACCGTGTGAAGGCGTTGAATGCCTACGAAATCACGCTCCAGAAGGCAAAAGACAAGAATGTGTTCAACGAATGGGTTCTGAAGACCTACAACCGCCTCGCCTCGCTGAACCCGGCGCGATACCCGCCGATGCTGCAAGACGCCCTGGTCTGGCAGGAGTCCTGGCAGCCGAAACGGTCGCTCGTGAGGACGATCGACCTGTCGAAACCCCGTGCGTTCTCCGCCAAGAAGGCGGAATCCCTGCAATCCGCCCTGGACAAGATCCTGGAGAATTTGCGCAAGGGTATGAAGAAGGGAAAGCTGAACCGGTCCCAAATCCTTCGCTCCACCAAGCTCCTGCGCGAACTCCTCGAAAAAGAGCCCACCTTGTACGAGGTGCGTTTCAATCTGGGGATTCTCTACCAGATCGTCGGCGAGAACGATTTGGCACGCTCGGCGTACAAGGAATCCTTGAAACAGCATCCCCGCAATCCGGTGGCACACCTGAACCTGGGCATTCTGGAACTGAAAGACGGAAACCTGGAAGAAGCGGCGCGAAACTTCGAGACCCTGGCCTTGATCAGCCCGAAATACGCCGGGGCCTACTACCTCATGGGCGTCTGCCTGTCCAAGCGCGGGAAGCATGCAGAGGCGGTCGAACCTCTGGAGAAGGCGATATCCCTGCTCCCTCAATTCCTCGATCCGTATGTGGAACTGGGAAGGGTCCAGGAAAGACTCGGCCGGGAGGAAGAGGCGAAGAAGAGCTTTTCAGCCGTTCTGGACAATCCGAAGGCGAGCCCCCGAGTTCTCCGGATGCTCGCATACCGCCAGATGGAAGCCGGGTGGGTCGAGCAGAGCATCTCCGTCTATACCCGCATCCTGCAGGGCAAGGAGCCGAACTACGGGGACTGGAACAATCGGGGAGTGGCTTACCGCTTGAAGGGGAACACAAAGAAAGCACGCAAAGACTTGATACAGGCCTCGGAATTGAATTCGAGCAGGCCGGAGGCATTCAGCAACCTGGGAAGGCTCTACGTGGAAGGGGAATCCTACGACCTTGCGGTGTCCTCGTTCATGCAAGCCCTGGAAATCGACCCGACCTTCCTTCCCGCACTCCTGAACGCCGCCGTGGTGTACGGTGAACACCTGGACGACATGGAAAAGGCGACCGCCTATTTGCGGGAATACCTCGAGAAAGGCGGGACGATGCAAAGGGAGATGTTCGAAGGATGGCTCGCCGAGAGCGACAAGGCCGAGGAGGAGGCAGGACCGACATCCTGACCGGGCCGGCCTGCACGGCCGGGACCCGCCTCCTCCACTTCGCTTCTCTCTTGTGATAGGCTAGAGGATTCCAGCCATAGGGTTAAGAAAAATGGACGATTTCGGCAAACGCTGTTCCACGAAACGAGGAGGCCGGTTCCTCGTAGTGGCCGTCGCAGTCTGCGTCTGGGCCATCGGCGTATTGCCGGCGCCCAGGGCCCTGTGCCAGTCGAAAGACGGTAAAGGCGGCCGGGTCGTGAGCCAACCCGACAAGAAGAAGGCAACCCAGGACCGGAAGGTGAAACGCTCGCTGCGCATGGAAGAACTCGAGATCTACGGGGACGTGGAGAAGCCCAAAACCATGTTTGTTATTCCGCGGGCGTCTCTGCGCTACAGCCGAAAGGCGCAGGAGAAAGACTTCACAAGCGAGATTCTCGATCCCCTATCAAAGGAGTGGGTAGAGGACACACAGCGGTGGCGGGTAGCCGTCCCTCCACCATGAAGTGAAATGCGGCAGGAATCGTAGGCGAGCAACAGGGGTGGGCATCCCCCACCTTGATCAGGGATCCAGCAGCAGGACACAAGAGCAACAGGGGAGGAAGGCGCAAATGCCACTATCCGTTATCGAGGTCTTTCAGAGCGGCGGGAATTTCATGTACTTGATCCTTCTGGTTTTCTGCCTTGGGATCGCGATCATCCTCGAAAGGATCTTTTTTCTCTATTACAAGTACAACATCAACGCCCCAAAGCTGTACCAGCAAGTCCGACAGACGGTTCTGAAGGGTGATATCAAGCGTGCCATCGGTCTCTGCGACGACTCCCCCTTGCCCGCAGTCCTTAGGGCCGGTCTGCAGCAGTATGAGATCAAGAAGGAGGAGGTCCCCCCGGCCATGGAAGAAGCGATCCTCGAGGTCGCGCCAAAGCTCCAGAGACGCACCCACTACCTGGCCGTAGTCGCCAACATCGCGGTGCTTCTGGGCCTCCTGGGAACGATTCTCGGGCTCATCGTCGCCTTTTCCGCCATCTCGAGCGCCGAGCCGGGGGAAAAGGCCGTCCAGCTGGCCAGCGGAATTTCGCTTGCCATGAGCACGACCGCCTTCGGGCTGGTGGTGGCCATCCCTTGCCTGCTCTTCCACGCCGTCCTGCAGTCCAAGGCGAACCGGCTCCTGGATGAGATCGATGAATACAGCATGAAGACGGCCCATTTGCTGCAATCCCAGGTTCGAGTCGAGAAGGAAGCGCAGTGAGACCGAAAGGCAGCGCGAAAAAGACCTCCACCCGAGAGGTCGTAGCCGCGGATGTGGACCTGACACCGATCATGTGTCTGTTCATCATCCTGGTGCCCCTTCTCCTTCTCTCGGCGGTCTTCGAGCGTCTGGCCGCCCTCCAGGTGCACCTTCCCGAAGCGTCCACGATCGAGGAATCGGAGGAGTCCAAAGAAGGGCCCAGCGGAATCGTCGAGCTCAGGCTTCTTCTCGAGGAAGACGGACTCGCGCTGGAGGGCACACTCAGCCACGATCCGTCCGGCAAAGAGAAGGATGTCTACGAGGACGTTCGTTACGACTTCCCCATCCAGGGAGATCTCTACGACCTGGAAGGGCTTCAGAAGAGCCTGCTGGAACTGAAGCAGCAATACCCGAAACACGAAGAGATTGTCTTCCTCGTTGACGACAAGGTATCCTACGATGTGATCGTCCAGGCCATGGATGCTTGTCGGCTTGAATACTACGCGGAAGAAGGCAAGAAGAGGAGTCGGCCTCTTTTTCCGGACATTGCCTTGTCCGAGCCCTTCTCTGAGGAGGGGGATTTCGAGGGACTGAGGAAAGGCACCCGGGAGATCGACCAGAAACTCGGAATCAGGTAGGACGTATGGCACAAGAACCCATGGTCAAGATCGCGCGGGCCCGTCGGTCCCAGGGAATGTTCGGCGGCAGCTCTCCTGTCCTGCTCACGCCCCTGGTCGACATGTTCGTGATCCTGCTGATCTTCCTCCTGTTGAGCTACTCTACGGGGGGCCACCTGATGTACATGGCCCGCAACGTCCTCATGCCGGAGTCCGTGAGCCGCGAGCAGCTCGAGCCGGCCGTGGAGGTCGCCGTCGCCACGGACAGAATCTACGTGGACGGCGAAGTGATCATGGACGACCTCGAAGACTGGTACACCGAAAAGAAACTTCTCATGCCGGTTCTCTATGAGAACCTGAAGATGAAGGCGTTGAAATTCAAAAAGATGGAGGAGGAGGTTCCCCTTTTTCATTTCGCCGGCAAGATCACCATTCAGGCCGACCGCGCCCTCCCCTTTCATGTTTTGAAGAAGGTCCTGTACACGGCCGATCGGGCCGATTTCCCACGCATCTCCCTCGCCGTTTATCAAAGGGATTGATGTCGAAGAAGCGCTGACGGATATGCAGCCAGAGAACACAACAACGTTTCGTTCACAGCTCCACTACCCTCATGTGGCGTATGAGGAGAGGGTCTTCTCCCTCATCTTCGCGTGTGTTCTCCTGGTGGGCATTCTGGCTGCCCAGTACTTCCAGGGCATCCGTATCCAGAGGGATGTCCCGCTCCCCAAGCCCGAGGCGAAGAAGGTCGCAGAGATCATCCTGCGCGAACCCGCACCAAAGCCGGTAGTGAAGCCGAAGCCTCCGGAGCCCCCTCCCCCTCCACGCAAGCTGACCAAGCAGGAGAAGAAGAAGCTCAAGTCGCCTCCACCGCTGAGCGCCGTCGGCTCGCCCAAGGCGATCCCGAAGAAGAAGGTCGACGTGAAGAAGATGGTGGCCCGGAAGGGCCTTCTCGGAATGCTCTCGAAGGAGAGCAAGGATTCCACGCTGAGGGCCTATCATCCATCCAAGAAGAGGGATGTGTCCAAGGAACTCGACCAGGCGTTGAAGAACCTGAGCAACAAGGAGCGGAAAGAGAACCCTGACGAGGATTTCCTAGGGGTGGGCAACCTCCCTGAAGTCGCCAAGAAGGGTACGGACATCGGCTACATCCTGGACGCTGCAAAGATCGGAGAGGTCAGCGAAACGCAAGTGGAGTTCTACGGGGGCATCGAAGACCTTCCCGAGGAGATCGAGGAAGAGTTCGAGGAAGGAAAACAGGGTCGGGCCGCACACGAAATCCGCAAGGTGGTGGCCTCGTACCTGGGCGGGCTCCGCTACCTGTACAACAAGCAGCTTCGGAAGGATCCTTCCCTGAAAGGGAAGGCGACCGTGCGGTTCGAAATATCCCCTTCCGGACACATCACGGAAACGGTGCTGGTCTTCTCCTCCCTTGGATCCCCGCCGCTGGAAACCGCCATCCTGAGCAACATCCGGAAGTGGCGGTTCCCTCGCATCCCGGAGGAGAGGGGCCACGTGAAGGTCACCTACCCGTTCGTATTCCTGCCGCCTTCCTCCTGAAAGATCTCTCCCAGCTTCTGCCCGTTCGCCTGACATCAACTCTAGAGCAAACCTTGCCCGGCTCCCCGGTCATGCATCCGTCTTCAGTTCAGGTCGATGACTTCATCCATACGTCGTATGGTCTCTTCGATAAACGTCGGATCTTCGATTCTCAAGGTGATCGCCTTTTCTGGACACACGCTCATACACTTCCCGCATGCGCGGCATTGATGTGTCTTGACCGCTTTCTCCTCTACAAGGGTCGCATCGAAGACACAAACCCCATCTGCACACTTACCGCAACCGGTGCAGGCATCCGCATCGACTTCAACGAACACTCCGGGCATTCGGGTCGTCCTGCCGCCGATATCGTCCAAGGTGGAGGGGAGATTCCCCCAAATACAGCAACAGGGACAGCAACTGCAGATCGTGAGCAATTTGTGCCCAGGCTTCGCATCCAGCCAGATGGTGTCGATCCGATTCTTTCCGATCAGATGGATCAGGCCCTTTTCCGACACCTGCCTCACATGTGAAAGGGCTTCCTCCTTGCTCACCAATCGGCCCCATTTCGAGTTGATGCGAAGAACAGACTTGCCGAGAAAGATGCACCCGAAGTCTCGATCATAATCCCGGCATTTGCTGGAGACCCTGCAGGGGCAGAAACTCATCAACCACCGGTACTCCGTGTTGGAAACGAAATACTCCAACACCTTGGAGGGGACCACCATGTCCTCGGGGTGAGCGAGAGGCTCGTTTATCTCAACCCGTCTTCTCCCCGAGGGGGGAAACGTTCGTCTGCTTGATCCGTCATGCTCATGTCGGAGCAGCGCGCGATCGTCCAGGAGGTAAAAGGCTCGGTCTCCCTTGAAGAAGATCCAATCGACCCATTTCCCCAGAACAGGCCAGTGAGACAGCCTGGCCACGAATCGAAAGTTCGGAATAACGACATACACAAGACGCAAGAACCAACTCGGTTTCGCCACGATAGGTCGCCCTTCTTTTCACAGTATTGTTATGGAGAGTCAGGCATGGGCTCATTCACCTTTCATGCAGATGCACCCAGCTGTTGTTCCGTCCTTTGTATGATGTCCTGCTGGAGGCCGGGGGCCAGGTCGATGAAGTATGCGCTGTAGCCGGCCACTCGAACAATGAGGTCCCGATGCTGTTCCGGACGGGCCACCGCATCCTTGAGGGCCACCGAGTCCTGGCAGTTGAACTGGATGTGCCAATTGCCGAAACCAAGCCACGTGCGCAGGTAGTCCGCAAAGAGCTTCTTCTTCTCCCCTTGAAGAAAGACGGGGGATATCTTCTGGTTGCAGAGCTGGTTCCAGCTCTTGAGGGGATCCACCTTGGAGCAGGACTTGAGCACGGCGGTGGGTCCCTTGCGGTCCCGGCAGTGCATGGGTGAGAGCTGGCCGTCGGCCACCGTCTCTCCTTTCATCCGACCGTCCGGCGTGGCTCCGCAGGTGAGCCCGCCCACGTAATAGCCGGCTGCAAGGGACGACTCGAGTTGAAGACCGTTGCCCCAGTGGTCCTTATGACTGTGCACCAGCGCCTGAGCCCGATGATAGAAATCTGCCAGGATGTTATCCACGTAATCGTCGTCGTTTCCGAACTTGGGAACTTGCAGGCATTTTCGCTGCACTGCCTCGTAGCCCTGCCAGTTGGCTGCGCACGCCTCGAGTAGTTCGTCCATGGATACCGATTTCTCATCGAAGACGAGCTTCTTCACAGCAGCAAGGCATTCGGCGCCGTTCACGCTGCCCAATGCTGAAGATCTCGCTGATGGATGCGTCACCGCGACGCGTGCCGTCCTTGCCCCTTGCCACACACGTCTCGGTGCAGGCCGAGGCGAAGGGTCGCGGCATCTGCTCTTCGTAGATCCTCTCCGCAATCTGGTAAGCGCGATTGGCCCGATCCACTTGAAACTCGATCTGCTTCATGTAGGCGTTGAAGAACTCCTCGTAGGTCGCAAATGTGCGCGGGTCCGGGGTGGGTGGGGCTACTTGCTCGCCCGTCTCCGGTTCCACTCCTTGATACATGACGTGCTCGAAGCATTTCACGAAATCCAGCACGGTGAAGATAAGGATGGAGGTGAGTGTGCCCTGGATGGTGACTTTGCCCTGGAATCCTCCTCCAACGCACGAGGTGGGGGCCCAGCCTCGCGCGATGCCCAGTCCCTTGTCCGCATCCCAAAGGCCCGCTTTCTTCAGGGTCCTGCGAAACATATCCCCGACCCTCCCACCGCCGGTATAGGCAGCGTAGGGCCACTCATCGTATGAGAACTCGATTCTTTCTCTCAGCGGTTCAGGCAGGTGGGACACCAGCTTCCTGACAAGGTTGTCCCCTTTCTTGACCAGGCCCAGGTGGGGTACACCCAGGTATTCCCCGGACTCGGGGTAGAGGAGCTCCACCGACTTGTTCAGATGCCACTTCACACAGACATCGTTGTTGAACACCGCCGGCTGTCCCTGCCCGGTGGCGATGCAATCTACGGCCTTTTCGAGGAGTCCCGGGTCCAGCTTGTCGTGGTACAGGAGACATATGGCAGGCTGCGGGGTTCTGATATTGATCGTAGCGTCGAGCACGGCGCGAGAGAGCTCGTTCGAGGCATCGTTGCCGTTCTCATCCACTCCACCCACGGAGATATTCTGAAACTTGGTCCCGCCCGCCTGATAGATAGAGGTGGTTATGGGGTTGATCTGGCCCAGGTCGTCCAGCTTTATCCAGAGGAACTCGAGCAGTTCGACGGCACGCGCATAGGTCAGCCCACCCTCCTGCCTGTCCTTCCCATAGAAAGGCCAGAGGATCTGGTCAAACCGCTGCCCTATACCTACGCTGTACCAGTTGATCTGCGCAGTCACCAGATGGCAGAAGAAGAAGGACTGGAGCGATTCGTGGAAGGTGCGGGGAGGATTCTCCGGCACCCATGCGCAGACCTCCGCAACCCTGAGATACCCCTCCTTCGCCGCGCCCTTGGCGGAAGATGCCTTCTGCCAAGCCAATTCGGAATACCGACGCGCAAAGGCGATGACCGCTTTGATGCTTATCTCGGCTGCATCGTAGAATTCCTTCCTCTCCCCGTATTCCGGGTCGTCCTTCGATAGTCCTTCCCGGCGCGCGCACACATCCCCAAGGATTCCCTTCAATCCCTTCGGAAAGACCCAGTCTTTGAAGTCGAGGGTGAAGCAGCCAAGGGGCCAGAAGAGGGTGAACATGGCGGTAGACTTGCTGGCCTCTATGTACTCCCTCAGGTCCTCAGGCAGAGAAGCGAGGATTCTGCCCTCAACATTCCTCTCGTGCCAAAAGGCGTGTACCTTGCGAAGCCTCTCCTTGTCTTCCTCGACAACGTTGTACCGAAAGGCATCGTCGAGCTCATCGTCAAGCCAACGGCACGAGATCTCGGGATACGTGGGAAGGCTGTGGGCATTGCTGGCGTAGTTGCCCACGATCTGCTCCCCCTCCAGGATGTAGATCGTCATGTTCCGCAGAAGATGATCCAGGGCCTTGGCCCGACGGATGATCCAGGGCTCTCCCTCGGTCTTCCGGTAGGATTCCGTGATCAGTTCCGCCCTCTCGATACAGACCTTCACATTCGGGTCGAGCTTGATCTTCACCGGCATGCTCACACAGGGTTGGTCGGAATCGGTGATCTGTACTGCCTTGGTGATCCGCTCCTCGTTCAGCTTCTTGGCTGTAAGACTCATGGTTCCCCCTCCCTCGGTCTCATTCGGTTCTTCAACCATCTCAATCCATAGCGGTCGACAATCGACCAAAAAGGAGCGCGCTCAAATCCCTTCATGCAGGGTGCCGGGCTCCTTGTGTCAGCGTCCTTGACACCGGAAAACGGTCGACAATCGACCGTTATTCAAGAAATTAACCTTGGTTCGTCGAAATGTCAAGCTTTTTTCTGCTCTAGGATGGTGCGACCCTGATCAACGATCCATGACTCCCGGACACCTCACCTCCTCGTACCGGAGAGAATTGCCCATAATCTCCGGTTCGAGAAGAACATTGACAGATACCGGGCGTGCACAGAACCGTCTCGCCGGAGTCTCCGGGTCCGGTCTTGACTCTTCCGGTCCTTTCCGGTTTGCTTCTCCCCAGGGAAGCACCCTTCTAGACAGGAACCAGGCCACAACCCGGGACAAAGACCTCAAATCAGAAAGCATCCAACCATGGAGTTTCAAGCATCGGAGAACCTGGCCGAACAGATTGCCCTGTTTCTCAGCGACAAGATCGTACGATTCGAGCTAAAGCCCGGCGAGAGGATCGTGGAGGCGAAGCTGGCAAATGAGATGGGCGTAAGCCGTTCACCCGTGCGAGAGGCCTTGCGCATACTCGAGAAGAACCGGCTGGTAGAGCTCATACCTCGCCGCGGGGCACGCGTTACCGAGTTGACCGAATCCTATATCTTGAACCTGAGCGACATTATCAAAGAAATATTGGGCCTGGTAGCCTACAGGGGAGTGGAGAAGGGCAACAAGCGGGACTTCCGCTATCTGAGCGCCACCCTGAAAGACATGGAGGAAAGCGCCAAAGGGGACGACATCGCCGGATTCCAGGAAGGCGCCTTGCGTTTCGCGGTCTATTCCTGCAGGGCAGCGAAGAATCCTATGCTTGAAGAGGTCGTACTTTTTCTCTGGCCGGGCTTAAAAAGGCTCCAGTTCGCCGCCCTGACCCTTCAGAGGGGACACATGACCGAAAACCTGAGGTTCTACGAGGCGGCCAGGGATTATTATTCGGTTGGGGATGCTGCCGGCGCCTCCAGAGTCATCCGCGAACTGGTGGAACACGAAACGGAATATGCCCTGAAGAGGATAGGGGAATATCAGACCTGACCCCTGCCCTTATCTCTTCTTCTTCGTCTTGCCCTTCGGTTCCAGGTCATCGATCTTGCGGCGAACGAGCTTGCCGGGGTGGCGCGGAAAATCCACGCGAAGGTAGATATTCTTCTGGAAGACCCTCTCCACGACCCCTTCCTTTTCCCCTTTACCAAAGGGAAAAGTGATTCGATCTCCGACTTTGACTTCTGTCGGGCTCATTGTTTCCTCCCTGTTCTTTCTTTTCGGCCTGTCAGAGCTAGAATAGACGGCCGGTGAAGGTAAACATCTTGCCTACGAATTCATAGGTATACAAGAGCGTCCTGCGCAGCGTGGTCTGACGGACATAGATGATGTCGTCCGGCTGGAGGTAGAAATTCGGGGCTTCACCCCGCGAAACAGCCACCAGGTCTACCGGAATGATGTATTCGCCGTCCGCGGTCTTTCGCTTGACAACGCAATCCTTTTTCGAGGCTTCGATTTCCTGGAATCCCCGGGCCATGGCGATCCCCTCGAGCACCGTGGTCGGCTTTTTCAGGGCAAAGCTTCCCGGATCCCTCGCGAACCCGATGACGTGAAAACGCTTCGCCTCCGGCACGTTCACGACGTCCCCGTTACCGACCAGCACGTTGAGGCTCAAGTCCCCCAGCTCCAGGAGCTCGTACAGATCGATGGAGATGACCTCTTTGCCTCCCAGATCGAAGGGCAGCCCATTCGTTGCGCGCCCCCCGTTCTCCGAGGTCGCTCCGTTGTCGGTTGAGATGGTAGGACGAATATCCCGGATTACATACACCACCTGGCCGGCCCGGGCATCCGGACCTCCTGCCAGGGAAAGGATATCCAGCAGGGTGGTCACGTTCCTGCGAATCGTGTAGGTCCCCGGATCCCGCACAGCTCCGACCACGGCAACCCTTTTGCTCCGGAACTGCTGCACCACGACACTGACACGGGGATTCGGGATGATCTGCCACTCCTTGAGCCGCTTTTCGATCCTCGCCTTGATCTCTTCCACGGTCAGGTTCATCACCCTCATGTCACCGATGACCGGCAGGCCGATCAGACCCGTCTCGGATACACGAAACTCTACACTCTTCGTCTCCTCTCTCAACTCCCACTCGAAGATGCTCACCTCCAGCACATCCTCGGGGCCAAGGCGGTAGTCCTCGTACAGCTCCGGAAGCCTCTGAAAGGTGCCCTGGGCCAGCCTGCGGCTCACCTCGTCGGTGTACGAAACCGGAGAGGTCACCATCGGCTCGGACAGGACAACCGGCTCCGAAGCGGCGCAGCCCCAGAGGACGGCCATGACCAGCAGGCCGAGCCCGAGACCCGGATATCGAAGAGACCTGTTCAGGCCCCGTCCATCAGTCTTCGATCGTTTCATGCTTCAACCCTCTTTCCTCTGCATGGTGTGCAAATCGCGGACATTCCTGCCCTCCCTATGAAGCCTCCGAGAAGCTTTCACGCCACGAATCAAACCAGGCCGAGTCATTCTCTAACACAACGTGGAGGGGGATGCAAGGCCGAGGGGGCCGGTGCCGTTTTCGCTCATCTATTTGGATTTGTTGTCGAAAAGTAATATAGTCGGCACAACGGCGAAAGAGACCGCAGCACTGAAACAGAGCGCACAGAGGCGAGGCGGATCGCGATGCAACCCAGAAAGGTCCTGATCATCGGGCTTGATTGTCTCACCCCTCAGCTGACCTTCGACCGATATCTCGACAGCCTCCCGAACCTGAAGGCCCTGATGGACGCCGGCACCTGGGGAAATCTCCGGAGCTGCGACCCACCGATCACGGTCCCGGCCTGGTCCTGCATGATGACGAGCAAGGATCCCGGACAACTCGGATTCTACGGATTCAGGAATCGCAAGGACCATTCCTACGACGCCCTCTATTTCGCGAACAGCCTGGCGGTCCGGGAACCCACGGTGTGGAATCTCCTGTCGCGAAAACGGATGGACTCGGTACTGATCGGCATTCCGCAAACCTACCCGGCAAAACCGCTGCGGGGAAACCTGGTCACCGGCTTTCTCGCTCCGGACAACGAGAGCACCTACACCTTCCCGGAGGAACTCAAGGAAGAGGTCGAAAGGGTGGCGGACGGGTACATCATCGACGTCAAGGATTTTCGCACGGAAGACAAGAATTGGCTCAAGGACCAGGTCTACGAAATGACCGAAAAGCGTTTTCGTGTGGCCGAGCACTTCCTAGGGACGAAACCCTGGCACTTCTTCATGTTCGTCGACATGGGGCCCGATCGTCTTCACCACGGATTCTGGAGGTACTGCGATACCGAGCACCGGCTCTACGAGCCGGGCAATCCTTACGAAAACGTTCTTCTCGACTACTACATCACCCTCGACCGGAAAATCGGAAAGCTCCTGGGAGAGGTCGATCTCGACAGCACGACGGTCCTCGTCGTCTCCGACCACGGTGCCAAGGGAATGCACGGAGGCATCTGTGTGAACGAGTGGCTGATGCAGGAAGGATACCTTCGACTCAAGGAAGCCCCAGTCGAACCGGGCCGGCTCCGAATGGACGCCATCGACTGGCCCGCCACAAGGGTATGGGGAGAGGGTGGCTATTACAGCCGGATCTTCTTCAACGTGGAGGGGCGGGAACCGGAGGGCGTGATCCCTCCCGGGGACTACGAGAAGATGCGGAGCGAGATCATCGAGAAACTCGAGGCGCTGGGCGACGAGGAGGGCAAACCGATCGGAACCCGCGTCCACAGGCCGGAAGACCTCTACCGGACGACAAGGAATGTTCCCCCGGACCTGATCGCCTATTTCGGGGATCTGGACTGGCGTTCCGTGGGCAGCGTGGGCATGGGGTGCCTGCACACCTTTGAGAACGATACGGGCCCTGATGACGCCAACCACGACTACAACGGCCTGTTCATCATGGCCGACCCCAGGATCCCTTCGTCGGAAAGGGGCAGAGAGCTCGAGGGCATCACCCTGTATGACGTTGCCCCCACGGTACTCGACTGCCTGGGCGTGAAGATCCCCGACGACATGCTGGGACAGAAGATCCTGGACAAGGCGGGTTCTTGAGAAACCGTGGGAACCGGGACGATATCTCGCCATCCGAATACGCAAGAGTTAAGGAGGAAACAAGATGGCTCAAGGGTTCACGCTGTGGCTGACCGGCCTTCCCGGCTCGGGCAAGACCGAAATCGCGATCCGCGTCGAGGAATCCCTGCTCGAGCGAGGGCTGGACGCCGAGCGGCTCGACGAAGGGGAGATCCGCGAGCAATTCCTTCCGGGCCTCGGCTCCGAGAAAGAGGCATCGGAGGGGCTGGTCCGTCTTCTGGGACACGTGTGCAACCTGCTCACACGAAACGGCGCGATCGCCGTGGCCTCATCGGTTTCTCCTGATCAGGCTACCCGAAACGAGGTGCGCAGCCAGATCGGAACCTTTGTCGAGGTCTACGTGAAGAGTTCAGCCGTGGATGCCTCTTATGAGGAGCCGATCCAGCCGGAGATCCTCATCGATGGCGGGAGCGAAGACGTAGAAGCCTCCACGAGGACAGTCCTCAAGACGCTGGAGATTCTCGGCTTGATTCCGAAAGGGGCCGGCAGCGACTATGATGAAGCAGAGGAAGAGAAGATCACCAAACGGCTGAAGGATCTGGGCTACATCTGAGCAAGAACAACCAAAGGGAAGGGTCCGATTCATGGGGTTCCTCGACAAGCTTCGAAAGAAAAGACCAAATCGAGCAGGAAGGCCGCGGGTCTTCCTCCTGGGACTGGATGGAACGCCCTACGGCCTGATGCAGGACCTGTTCGCAAAAGGGGTCTTGAAAAACCTGGCGGAGATCGCCGGAAAGGGAAGCTTCCACCAGATGGCGACCACCGTCCCGGATGTCTCCTCGGTGGCCTGGACCACCTTCATGACGGGCGTCAACCCGGGCCGCCACGGGATCTTCGGTTTTGTCGATCTGAAACCCGGTACCTACACGAACTATTTCCCGAACGCCACACACGTGCGGAGCCCCTGCCTGTGGAATCTTCTCGGCAAGGCGGGAAAGAGATCCATCATCGTGAACATGCCGAGCACCTACCCTGCGCAGGAACTGAACGGAACGCTCATCGCCGGTTTCGTGGCGATCGACCTGGAACGGGCGACCTATCCCAAGACCCTCGTTCCCTGGCTGAAGCAGATCGACTACCGCCTGGACGTGGATGCGGCCCTGGCCCGGACCGACAAGGACAAGTTCCTCGAAGACCTGGACGTTTCCCTCGAGAACCGGGAGAAGGCCTTCCGCAAGCTCATGCTCGAGGAGCCGTGGGATCTGTTCGCGGCGATCGTCACGGGAACCGACCGGCTCCATCACTTCCTCTGGGACGCATACGAGGACGAGACCTCTCCCTATCACGGCGCCTTCATCGACTACTACCGGAAGATCGATGCCATGGTGGGACGCCTCTACGAATCGCTCGAGGGCGAGACCGTATTCCTTGCCCTGTCGGATCACGGTTTCGGTCGCTTGCACAGGGATGTCTACATCAACCGATGGTTGGAAGAACAGGGATACCTGACATTCTCTTCCGAAAAGAAAGAGTCCATTGCAGACATGGATCCTGCAAAGTCGAAGGCCTTCTGCATGGACCCGGGCAGAATCTACCTGAACGTGAAGCGCCGGTATCCCGGCGGCTCGGTACTGCCCGGCAAGGCAAGCGACGACCTGAGGGAAGAGATCGCCGGAAAGCTCGGCGAGCTCACGTTTCAATCCGATGGAGGCCCTGCGGAACCGGTCCTGCAACGGGTCTACCGGAAGGAAGAGCTTTACGACGGGCCTTTCCTCACGAGCGCGCCGGATCTTATCCTGCTCGCGAATCCGGGCAACAACCTGAGGGGTGCAACGGGCCGTGACAACGTGTTCGACTTGCAGGGGCCTTTCACCGGCATGCACACGAGGGACGACGCCTTCTTCCTCTGCGACCGCCCCACCGGCGAGCCCGAGGACCTTCACATACTGGACGTGACGAAGACAGCAGCCAGCCTTCTCGATTCGAGTGCGGCCGAGAGGATCGAGGGGAAGGCGCTACTGTCAGGCCGAGGAACTTGAGCTGCCTTGGATCGAATACGCATCACGCTCGCCTTTTCGCCACACCGGATAGAGGCACTGCCTCTTGCAGCTGAAAAGATGCGCCGCCACGAGGCGATCATCCTGGAAGAGCCGGAGAGTCCCCACCTCGCGCCGATGCTCCGGAAAGACCTGTCCATCGACGAGTATCTCCTCGAGACCGATGCGGGGTTCCCTCGATTCGCCCGCAGATCCTGCGAGCTTCTCCGAGAGCTTCATGCGGAAGGGAAAGAGATTCTTCAGATCGAGCCCTTCATGGATCGCCTGCTGGAGATCCACGATATCTTCGGAAGCGGAGGCACGCCGGAGGAGATCCAGGAAGGCTCACCCCATCACGGCGTCTACTGGGCGGAACGCAAATGCACCGCTGCCTTGCTCGATTATTATCCGAAATCGGCCGGACACAATTTCGATGAAGCGGTCGCCGCGACCCAGGAATTCGCCAGAGCGGACTCCGCCCGCGGCAGGCTCAGGGACCGGCTTCGTGCGGAGAAGATCGCCTCGGTCGTCGAGTCATACGGGTCCGTCTACATCGAAGCAGGAGAGCTTCACGTTGCACTGCTCCCGGAGTTGAGACGGAGGATACCAAAGGCCGCAAGGCTCCGGCCGGTCTACTTGATGGACCAGGCCGTGAAGCGGCTCGGTGGAAGGCTTCGAGGACTGGGCCCGGGCGATCTGCTCACCCTGATCTACCTCTTCCGTCCGGGTTACGAGGGGCACAGATCCGACCTGCTGGCGGCCAGAAACCTGATCCACGTCAAGATCCTGATGAAAGAGGAAATGGAGGGCCGGGACGGGGAATTCCCTCATACACGGGATCAAATCGAATCGAACCGGCTCGTGGAAGGCCTCTCCTATCAGGACTGCGGGACCCTGTACGAAGAGATCCGGTGGATCGAGACCGCCCGGGCCAGAGAACGGGTCCGTGCATACCGGCAAAAAGAATAGGGGGTAGGGGTCAGGGGTCAGGGGTCAGGCCCCGCGCAACCGCCCCCGGCTATCCCCTTTGATCACGCTATCAAGGATCGGGGGGCAAGCCCTCCTCCGTAGCCCCTGACGACCCCCTCAGATCACGTAGAGGGGGTGGTTGTCATCGCGCAGGCAATTGTGCCATCATGCGGAGGTTCGTTTCCTCCGGGGGCCGCTCCGGCTCCCCAGATTCGTCATCAACCATCAGCGCCAGCATCGGGTGAAGAAGCGGAAAAATGGTAGCCATCAAGCCTTTCAAGGGATTTCGGTACAGCGAGAAAGATCTGTCCCTCCTGATCAGCCCCCCCTACGATGTGATCGCCAGGGACCACCAGAAGGCGTTGCTCGACCTCTCGCCACATAATTTCGTCCGGCTGATTCTCGGTGAGGATCCCGACGTGGAGGAATGCAAACGGGACCTGAACCGGATCCGTGGTCTGTTCAATGGCTGGATCGAGGAGGGTGTCCTGCGGCAGGAGGACCGGGAGAGCATCTACGTCTACTCCCAGGTCTTTCATGTGGAGGGGGAACAGAAGCGAAGGACCGGGATCATCCCCCTGGTCGAACTGGAGGATTTCCGGGAGAAGCACATCTACCCCCACGAAAAAGTCATGAAGAAACACGTGGAGGACCGGTACGCCGTGCTGGAGGCAACCGAGGCGAACTTCGGCCTGGTCTTCGGGATCTATGCGGATGCGGCCAGGGAGGTGGACTCGCTCCTCGACGACGTCTTGCGCACCGAACCGATGGCTACGGGAACGATGGACGACGTGCTTCATGAGCTTCGGAAGGTGGACGACCCGGGCATGATCAGCCAACTGCAGGAACATATGCAGGAAAAGCACGTTTACATCGCAGACGGTCACCACCGCTACACCACGGCTCTCAGGTATCGGGACGCCCACGAGGATCGGGAAGGAGCGAAATACCTGATGATGGCCCTGGTGAACATGTACAACGAAGGCCTGGTCATTCTGCCCACCCATCGACTCGTAAAACGTGAAGATCACGATCCCCGGCAGATTCTCGACCGCATCCGGGAGCGCTTCCATGTAGAGGCGGTTCCCCGGGATCGGATGATGGAAAGTATCGACGGAGAGAAATTCTCCTTCGGCTTCCATTGCAGTGGGGACGACTATGTAATCCGGCTCAAGGACTCCGAGGCCCTCGATTCGATTGCAACCCCCTCGACGGCACTCAAACAGCTGGACGTCACCGTCCTGCACGAGATGATCCTCAAGCCACTCTTCGGAATCGATACCGAAGATCCGTCGCTTCAGGACAGGATCGCCTATATGAAGTGCCTCGCCTCTGCGATGGAAAAGCTCTCAGACGGCGAGTACGGGTTCGGCTTCTTCCTGAACGCAGTCAAGATGGACGAGATCGTCAGCGTTGCCAAAGACCACGAGGTGATGCCTCAGAAATCGACCTTCTTCTTCCCGAAGGTCTACAGCGGCCTGGTGACTCAAAGGCTGGTGTAGTGATGGGGTTCAGGGTGAACCCTCTCGACGAAGGCTGACTCGAAGATCTCCCCGGGCCGCGGCAAGTCCCTCAAGTATCCGAGTTGCTTCAACACCGGAAGAAACTCGAACGTCGATTCGAGGTAGGGCTCGGGTAGAGAGGCGCAGTACTTGGGCGAGATCTCGTAGACCTCTCGCACAAAATCTTCGTCCAGGCCGGGAAGGGCGGAAACCGTGAACTGCGCCGCGCGCTCCGGGGATTCGCGGATCAGGTTGCACGCCTCTTCGTGAAGCCTCAGGAATCCTTCGATCAGGACCTCCTGCCCCAGCAACTCCCTTCGGACCACGATCCCGTAGCTCGGGTTGAAGGCCCAAAGGGACTCAGGCGGCATGACGGTCCGTGTCCCACACTCCCGTTTGCACAGAAGGGCCAGGGGAGGGGTCCCCACGGCGGCATCGATCTCCCCTTTCCTGAAAGCGTACGGGATGAGATCGGCCCAGGGGGTGTTGGCGATGTCCACATCTACAATCGAGTGCTCCTCCAGAAGGGCACGGAAGATCACGTCATGGATCGAGCCGGCCGCAGGGATACCGACCCGCCGATTCCTGAACTGACTCAGAAACGAGTGGACCCCATCCGATTCTTCCAGGCTTAGGAAAGAAGGTCCCGCAACCATGATGGTCCCTTCCACGTGGCCCCCTCCCACACAGACCAGGGACACACCCCGGGCCATGCCGATGAGCGCGGGGGGAAGGCCGATATAGCCGATGTCGATCTCCTGCCTCTCAAAGGCATCGACCATCTCGGGTCCGGTTCCGAAGAGCAGCCATCTGCAACCGATCTCCAGATCCTTCTCGACCCTGCGGAGCTGCCGCAGGAGATGGGAGGTGTGGTACAGGGTGGAAAGGTAACCTACCCGAAGCAGTGAGGCCACCGTCATCCTCCGGCAATGGGCAGGAAGAGGAAGACGGTCTCCCCTCCCCCGAGTTCCGGGTCGGCCTGCCCGACATCCTCGCCTTCGACAAGAATCTTGACGAAGGGGCTCTTCTTGCCCGGATCCTCCGGGTCGAGAAGCAGACCTCGAAGGCGCTCGCCATGCTTCCTGCCAAGGATTTCCAGCAGACCGGAGAGTCTGCCCGTGTAGTCGATCTCAACTTCCTCTTGCCCGACGAGTTCCCTCAAACCCGAAAGAAAACAGAGCTTCATCTCGCAGATCCTCAACCCACACATTCATCACCGCGTTCGTCCGACTCCTGTGGGCGCTACTTTTTCGGACTCGATTCTTCCTGGTACAGGGTCCACTCCTCCAGGCCGCCTTCCAGGTTCACCACGTTCTCGAAACCCTTTCCCGAAAGGAGCCGGGCCGCCTCCCGGCTTCTCCACCCGAAGAGGCAGCAAACAACGATCTCCTGTTCCTTGTGGGGCAACAGGGATTGCCACTCCGCGTGAAGCCTGCTGAACGGGATGTGGATGCCGTCCATGCCATCATAGAGCGACCGCTCCCATTCCTCCCGGACATCGAGGAAGAGCATCGGCTCCTCCACCCGCATCTTCCGGTGCAGGTCGACGACCCGAAGGCCGTAGGGCAGATCGGGCCGGTCGACGGCACCCTGCCTTTCCTGAGCACGAAGGCCGCAGAACTCCTCGTAGTCGATCAACTCCCGGATGCTCGGCTCCTCTCCGCAAACCGGGCACTTCGGGTCCTTGCGTATGACCAGTTCCTGGAAATGCGTGGAAAGGAGATCGCAGAACAGGAGCCGACCGATCAGTGGTTTCCCCTCGCCCAGGATGAGCTTTGTGACCTCTGTGGCCTGGATCGTACCCATCACTCCGGGCAGAACCCCCAGCACGCCGGACTCGGCACAGGAAGGCACCATTCCCGGGGCGGGCGGAACAGGGAAGAGACATCGATAGCAGGGCCCTTCTCGAGCCGGGTAGAAGACCGTGGCCTGGCCCTCGAACCGGTAGATCGCCCCGTGAACGAGCGGTTTCTCCAGGAATACGCAGGCATCGTTCATCAGGTAACGGGCTGGGAAGTTGTCCGTGCAATCCACGATGATATCGTATTCCGAGATGATGCGAATCGCGTTCTCAGAAGTGAGCCGCTCCTGGTAGGTTCGAACCTCCACATCCGGGTTGATCGCCCGGATCCTTGCCTCCGCAGAGAGGACCTTCGGGGCTCCCAGGTCGTCCGTTGAATGGACGACCTGCCGCTGGAGGTTGGTCAGGTCCACCCGGTCTCCGTCGAGCAGGCCGAGAGTACCGACGCCGGCGGCAGCCAGATAGAGCGCTTGCGGCGATCCGAGCCCTCCGAGACCCACGAGGAGCACCTTTGCCCGGAAAATCTTCTCCTGTCCCTCTCCCTGCAACTCGGGCAGGATCATCTGACGACTGTATCGGATGTATTGTTCTCTTGTGAGTTTCATTCTACCCATTCTAAGCAATACTGCGCCTTTAGACAACGAGCCGGCCCTTGCTCATTCGGCTTTGTACCTCTCGTCCTGCGCATACTTCTCCGGAAGGCCGATCACGGACGCGAAGTCCAGGAAGGACATGAGATCCCCTTCCAGGCCGGCGGAGCCGCCCCGGGCGAGAAGGTGGGCGTAGGTTCGCTCCAGCGCCTTTGCGGCGGCAAAGAAGCCGGTCAGTACAAAGCCTACGTGGGTGAAACCGAGAGCGTGCAGTTCCTCGATCGGCAGTATCGGCGTCTTGCCTCCCTCGATCATGTTCACTACGAGCGGGCCGGGCACCTCCTCTGCGATTCGTTGCATCTCCTCCACCGACTCCGGGGCTTCGACAAAGATCACGTCCGCACCCGCTTCCTTGTACGCCTGTCCGCGCCGAATCGCCTCGTCCATTCCTAGGGGCGCCCGGGCATCGGTTCTGGCGATGATCTGAAACGAGGCCGCACCTTTGGCTTCCTTCGCTGCCCGGATCTTCTGTGCATGCTCCCCTGCCGGCATCACGCTCTTGCCCCTCATGTGGCCGCACCGCTTGGGCCAGGTCTGATCCTCGAGAATGACACCGGCTGCGCCCATGGCCACCAGCTCTTCCACCATTCGGATCACGTTCAGCGCGCTCCCGTAACCCGTGTCCCCGTCCACGATCACATCGATGCTCACGGCGCGGCATATCCGTCGGGCAAGATCGAGGATTTCGGTTTGTGTCAGCAGCCCGAAGTCCGGCTCCCCCAGGTGGGTCGCCGCGGCACCGAAGCCCGTCAGGACCACGCCGGGAAAGCCCACCCGCTCGGCAATCTTCGCGCTCAGGCAGTCATAGACCCCGGCCATGAGCAGCACCCGCTTCTCGGCCAACAGCGGATGCATCTTCTCCGTCTCCATGCCTCTCTCCTCCCGAATGAGTCTGTGATTGAACTCACTTCGTTCGTGCACCCCCGCCGTAGACCACGCAATACACCAAGATGCACAATGAACGCAAAGATGGATCATCAGGGACCCGGCCGGCTCTCGGTGGGGGTTCGAGGTTATTCGCAGTCAGCATGGAAAAAGGGGGCTTCGTGTGGAGGACCGGAGAACGCGGTCAACTCGTTTGATCTACGCCTTTCGCCCTGAGATTCTTGAGGATGTTTCTTCGCAATCCTGCCCTCATCGTTTCCCAGTCAATCCCAAGGAACGCCGTTCGAGGGTTGTCGATGGTCTTGCCGAGGGCGCTGTCGACCATACACCAGAGTTGAACGGATTCGAGAAAGGGGTCCTCGATCGCAAAGCGGCCCTCCTTCATCCCACGCTCCAGGGCTGTCGTCACTTCCTGCAGGCACTCGAAGATGAGCCGGTTGATCTCCTCGACCAGGTCCTTTCCCAGGTCTTCCTTACAGTCCCATCCAAAGGTGAAGTACTGTAGGATGCGATGATACTCCTTCTGATCCCTGTAGAAGTCACAGTAGGCCTCGAGTAGTCGAAGCGCCAGCTCTTCCGGGTCAGTGCCGTGCCCGTGGGAAACCCACCTCAATTCATCCCTCAGCAATCGAACTCCCTGCACGAGCACAGCAATGTATAGCTCGTCCTTTCCGCTGAAGTGGTAGTAGATGGAACCCCGGGTCAGGCCCGAGGCCTTTTCGATGTCCTCGATGGTGGCACGATGGTAACCTTTTTCGAAGAACACCCTCCGAGCCCCGTCCACGATCTGTTCCCATCGGGCCCGTCTCTCCTGCTCGCGGCGTCGTTTCGCTTCCATAGGGGTTCTCCTAATTTCGTATAATTCCATAATCCTATGTATCAGCATATCAAGAATAAATGGCTCGTGGCAAGATCCGATCTCCAGCCCATCGCCGGAGAGACCTGGAAATCACAGAACCTACCGAATACCCATAAATACTTGAAATATAGGTATACTTGAATCACAAGAACTTCACTCGCTCTGCAGCGGGATGGGGAAAACTCCCTGCAAGGGGTTCTACCGACCAGGGCTGCATGAACCCGGATCTCCCCTCGAACAGGAAGCGTTCTCAGCAAATATGAATACTGAAATTATGATATCAAATGTTCCGGGGCCTTTGCTTCTTTTGGTCTAATATGTTATTTTTATTACATAATATGTCATAAATACAAATCTCCCATCACGGCATATTCTCCTGTTGACAACCAATCAAGACCATTATTATACTAAAAGTATGAGTCATACCAGTATCACAACATCGACAAAGGAGGGATCCGCCATGCCGTTCATTCAGATCAAGGTCTTCGAAGATGTCCTCACTGAAGAGAAGAAGCAGGAGATGATCGCCAGGGTGAGCGAGGTCGTGGCCGAAATCGAGGCCAGACCGCACCCCAAGGAAAAACTCCTTCCCCACACATGGTGCGTGATCCAGGAGATCCCTGCCGCGAGTTGGGGCATAGGCGGGCATCCCTCGAGCCTGGAGCTGCTCAAGGCCCTGCTCGAAAGCTAAGAGTGGTTAGCCAAGGAAGGAGGTTCGACCATGAAGACAACGGTTGCCAAGGCGGTAGTCAAATTCCTGGAAAATGCCGGCGTGGATGTGGCCTTCGGCTACAACGGACACGGAAACTGGGCGATGCTCGACGCGATCGAACATGAAACACAAATCCGTGGGATCAAGACCAACGCCGAGGACACTGCCGTGCACATGGCGGACTGCTACTGGCGGATGCGTCGCAGTGCACCCTTGCCGGTGGTTCTGACCACGGTCGGCCCCGGCAATATGAATATCTGCGCCGCCATGGCCAACGCATTCTATGAATCCTCGGCCATGCTGATCCTCGCAGGAGCCGGCCCCACCCAGTGGATGGACAAGGGGTGTTTCGAGGAATGCTACCGCTACGGTCCCGAGGAATTCATCCAGGTAGTCAAGCCGATATGTAAAAAGGCGTCCCTGGTTACGCGGCCCGACACCGCAGTTGAGATGGTGGTCCGCGCATACAAAGAAGCCCTCACCGGGAGACCCGGACCGGTGGTCGTGCAATTGCCCTTTGACATCCAGCACACGGAGATCGAACTGGACGAAATACCGGAGGTCGATCTATGGGCTCACGTTCATCCACCCGGGCCCGATCCGGCCGCCATGGACAAGGCCGTGGAAATCATCCGCGAATCGGATCGTCCGCTGCTGCTGGCCGGCAGCGGGGTGCTCAACGCAGGAGCCACCCGCGCCCTCAAGGAGCTTGCCGAATCGTTTGAGATCCCTGTGGGCACGACCTTCTCGGGGAAGGGAGCCTTTCCCGACACCCATCCCCTGAGCGTCGGGACAATCGATCCGTCCGGCACACGACACGGCTATCAGGCTGCCAGGGAATGCGATCTCCTGATCGCTGCGGGAGCCCGTTTTCACGATTTCAACACACTCGCCTGGTGCCTGTACCGCATACCCGGTCCGACGAAGCTGATTCACATGGACATCGACCCGATAGAGTTGTCCAGAAATTACCCGGCCGACGTGGCGCTGATGACGGATGCTCGACTCGGATTGGAAGCGCTCCATCGCGGGCTCGCTGATGCGGGAGAGAAGGAGAAGGGTCGCGAACCCTGGAAAAGCTTGATCAACGAATGGCGCAGGGATTGGCTCAAGGAGAGAGAAGACCGAACAATCGGTGAAAGCGCCTTGCTGTCAAACACCCGGCTTCTCCAGGAGGCCGCCGAAGCGGTCCTGGAGGTTGATCCGGAAACGTCCGTGTGCTTCGACACCGGCAACCTGCTTCTTTTCGCGCCTGCCTTCTTCGACGCCTCGTCTCCCCACGTGGCCACGAACAACGGCCACTTCGCCCGAATGGGCTGGAGTTGCGGCGGCGGCTTGGGTGCGAAGCTGGCCAACCCCTCTCACCCGTCCCTGGCGATCATAGGAGACGGCTCCTTCATGATGACGGGCCTCGCCATTGCCACTGCAAGAGAATACGATATTCCGACCGTTTGGGTGATTCTCAACAACAAGACGATAGGGATCGAACGGGAGGCAATGGAGGCCTTCTACGGACGCGCTTCCTTCTGTGACTCCCAAATCGCAGGGACCGGGGAGACCTGGAGCCCGGACTACGTCAAACTGGCAGAGTCACTCGGGGTGAAAGGAAGAAAGATCTCCGATCCTGACGAGTTCAAGCCGGCGCTGAAGGACGCGCTCGAGAGCGACATACCCTTCGTCCTGGATGTCGAGGTAAACCCGAACGAAGAAGGCCATCGCATCGCGATTCTGCCCATACCAACGGACTGGCGCCAGCCGACGCAGAAAGGTTCGTAGGGATGAAGAGGCTTTCCGTTGTCGCCAACCTCTGCATAGGGTGCAGGGAATGCGAGCTCATGTGTTCCCTCGAGCACCATGGGATCTTCAATCCGGCCCAGGCACGAATCCGGGTCGAATACAACGAGGAAGAAAACGCCTACCACCCGGTGATCTGCCGACACTGCGAGGAGCCTGCATGTGCGGAGGCTTGTCATGCCGAGGCGCTGTTGCCGGACGAACGGACGGGAACGCTGGTCGTGGACCAAGAGAAGTGCATCTCTTGTCTCGAGTGCGTCGAGGCGTGCCCCTATGACGCGTTGAGTGTCGCACCTGACGGAACGGTTCTGAAGTGCGACCTCTGCGGCGGCGCTGCGGTCTGCGTTCGGTTCTGTTCGAAGCGACCGGGCATGACCAGCCCAATGTCGGCAAACCCGGAGGCGGCCACGGCCCTGGTCTTTGAGGAGGAAGATTGAAACGTAGCGTTTCCTGATCCAGGACCTTTCCTTGAGGCGGAGCGAGTAACCCGGAGGATTCTTCATGCTACATGGCTATGGCGACCTGGTGAGAATAGACCTGACGACACGTTCGGTGAATCGGGAACCGCTGCCCAGGGATGTGGTGAAGAGGTTCATCGGGGGTATGGGCGTCAACGACTGGTATCTTTGGCAGCATTTCCTCGAAGTCGATCCGCATATCGATCCTCTGAGCGCAGACAATGTACTCATCGCCGGCCTCGGTCCGCTCGGAGCAACCGGGTTCGGCCTGGGCAGCAAGATGAAGTTCACGTACAAATCACCGTTGACCGGCTTCTTTGGTGACAGCTCTTCCGGGGGAGATCTCGCATCACAGCTACGCTGGGCAGGAGTGGACCATCTGGTGATCACGGGACGGTCGAAGCAGCCCGTGTATATCTTCATCAAGGATTCGACCATCGAGATTCGAGACGCAACACATCTGTGGGGCTTGGATACTCGTGAGACGGTCGAGAGACTGCGTTCAGGGGAAGTCCCCCGCGGGGCCGGGATTGCGTGCATCGGTCCTGCCGGCGAAAACGGAGTCCGATTCGCCGGCATCATGGTCACCGAAGACCGGGCGGCCGGGCGCACCGGCTCGGGTTGCGTGGCCGGAAGCAAGAACTTGAAGGCCATCGTAGCCCAGGGAACCAGGGGAGTCTCGGTTCATGATCCCAAGGCCGCGATGGGAGCTGCGAAGCGAATCTTCGGAAAGATCGAGACGGATCCTCTCGCCTATCTGTTCAAGGCCTACGGTACCCTGAATGCCGTGACCTATTATGATGCGATCGGAGGGAACTCCTATCGCAACGCTCAATCCTGCAAGGTGCCGGATGAGAAGATCGCCCTCATGTCAACCGACTGGTACTCGGCACACATGAAGCTCCGTGACCGGGCCTGTTGCCCGGGATGCACCCTTGGCTGTGATTCCTCGTGCAAGATCAAGGGTGATGAAACCGAACGGGCCGGGCGGCTCGCCGGACCCCCTGGTGGAAGCCCCGAATACTTCAGCATAGCCACCTTTGGGTTTGGGTGCGATATTCCCGACCTTCCAGCCATCACACACTTGCACCGGATCTGCAATGACTACGGAATGGACCTGGGCGAGATTGGCGGGATCATCCCTTTTCTCATGGAGCTTTGGGAGCGGGGCATCATCACCGCGGACCACACGCGGCAATGGTTCGGCGAGCCCCTCTCCCTGGAATGGGGCGACCTTGGGGCGGTGGAGAGAATCCTTCGTGCCGTCGCCTTCCAGGAAAACGAGCTCGGAAGGATCTGCTCCCAGAGTATCGAGAAGGTGGCCCAGGCACTGGAGAAGATGACCGGCAAGCCGACAGGTCCTTATCTGGTCTGTGGAAAAGGAGGGACTTCCCTCCACGAGGAGATCCGCCTCTTTCCCATCTGGGCGGTCAACTATGCGGTTGCTTCACGAGGATGCGACCACCTGAAAGGCCTCAACCTGATCGACAAGGGTTTCCGCCAGGACATCTCGATGGATTGGCTCGGAAAGCCCGATGCAGGGATAGGCTACACCCCAGACCTGAAGGGCGCTGCGGCCGCCATGACAGAGAACTACGCCGCAGTGATCAATTGTCTGGGCATGTGCATCTTCCGGCCCTCTTCCGAACCCCTGCACATGCCGCCCAGCCTCTTGTCGGAAGCCTATACCGCCCTGACCGGCATCCCGCTCACGCCCGAGGAATTGCTGCTTGCGGGTGAACGCTCCTGCAATCTTGAAAAGGCCTTCAATTCGCGGTTGGGTCTTCGCCGCAAAGACGACCGGCTGTCGTCGAGATGGATGAACGATCCGGCTGATTTCAGCTTGGGCCACGGCATGAAGGCTGCCGACTATCTCGACGAGCTGCTCGACGAATACTACGAGAAGCGCGGCTGGGACCCCACCTCATCCCTTCCGACCCGCAAGAAGCTCGTGTCTCTCGGCCTGACGGATGTCGCCGACGTGCTCGAAAGCGAGAATGCGGCAGCTTAGATTTCAGGGTTGACACATATATACTTTTGATATATATACTTTTATCATAGGTAGGGTCGAGCCTGGCTATGCCGCCCTGTCTGCCGTACTCTCCCACGAGGGCACCCCATGTCTGTCCGGCACGCAATACTCGGTCTGCTCCACTACCAGGATATGCACGGCTACAGGATCAAACGGCATATGGAGCAGCATTTCGGCCACATGTGGTCCATCAACTACGGCCAGATCTACCCGAACCTGAAGAAAATGGAAGAGCAGGGACTCGTCACCAAGAAAGAGGTGGCCAGGGCCGGCACGCCCTCGAGGAAACTGTACTCCATCACAGCCGCAGGCAAAGAGGCGTTTGCCGAATGGCTCGTCTCAGACCCTCACGGAACCATGCTTCTGCGCGACCCCTTTCTCCTGCGCTTCGTCTTCTTCGGATTCGGGAGCAAGGATCGGGCCCTCAAGCTGGTGGACGAGCAGATAGCACTCTACGAGACCCAACTCGAGAAGAGACGGGAGAACATGCGCAGGTGGCAGAGGCAGGGCATCTATGTGCGGCAGATGGGAGAGCTCGGGCTGCTGCTGAACGAAATGGTCCTCGATTGGCTGAAGCGGAGCAGGAAAGAGATCGCCGAGAGCGCTGACGGCGAAGTCCCGAACCAACTCATGGAACTGTCCCTGGACTGACGAGGGTGCGATGGGATTCAACGGCATTACACTGGTGACAGGCGCCGCAGGCTTCATGGGGAGCCACCTGGTCGAGTTTCTGGCAAAGCGCGGCGTCCGTGTTCGAGCCTCCGCCCGGCCAAGGAAAAACACCTCGTTCTTCGACGAGCTCGGGGTGGAATTCCTGCCCGCAGACCTCGTCAGGCCCGACAGCCTGCCGGCCCTGTTCGATGGCGGGGTGGACCGGGTCTTCCATCTGGGCGCGATCTGCAATTTGTCGACTCCCTACGACCGCCTCCACCCCACAAACGTCCAGGGGGTTGCCCACATCACCCGTCTTGCCCTGGACGCCGGGGTCAAGAGGTTCGTCCACGCAAGCTCCACCAGTGTGTACGGGCCATACCGGGGCCATCCATTCAAAGAAGACGATCCCCGTGAACCTTGCGAGGACTACGGCCGAAGCAAGCGGGACGGGGAGGACGTGGTGTGGCAGAGGGTCCAGCAGGGGTTGCCCGCCATAGTGACCCGTCCTTGCACAGTATACGGTCCACGGTGCAATGACGGAGCCGGCAAGGCCTTCTCTCGGCCCACATCGATCACGGCAATCCCGGGCAGCGGCAAACAGCTCCTCGCCAACGTGAGGACCGAGGATGTGGCGGCGGCGCTGGAACACCTTTCCAATCTGGAAGATGCTGTGGGCCAGGCCTACAACATCGTTGACGACAGCCGTCCCATGTTGGGACAGGCACTGCGGTGGGCTGCAGAGGCGTTCGGAGGGAAGCCCCCACGGCTTCGCCTCCCCGTTGCGATTGTCAAGGCGGTGGCCCGGCTCGACGGAGCCCTGTCAGCCTTGAGGTGCAAGGTCCCGGACCTGGAGATGGACGCTGTCAACTACCTCTACGACGACTATGTGGTGGACAACACGAAGCTGAAGGAGACCGGCTTCGTGTTCCAATATCCTGATTTTGAAGAGTCTATCAAAGAGCTGGGCGAGGCGTATCGGAGTGCTGGGGAATCGGCGTGACAGGGGTCACGGATCAGGCCTCGCGCCCGACGGCCACTCGCCACTGGCCACTAGCCACTACATGGAAGGTATTCAGAGCCCAGGCAATTCGCTGCCCGACAGGGATCTTTTCGAAGGAGGATCAATGAACCAGGTCATCGTCATCACCGGACTGGCCCAGGGGATGGGGCTGGAGGCAGCCAAGATGCTGGCCGCCAGGGGAGCGACAATCGCAGGCTTCGATGTGGATCCGGAAGGTATCGAATCCTTGAAGACAGAGCTGGACAAGGTCGGGGCACGCCACCATCTCGTTCCTTTGGACATCACCGATCGTCCTGGTATCCTGAAATTCCGGGATACGGTCCTTAAGGAATTCGAGAGAGTCGACACGGTGCTGTCCAACGTGGGGATCGGCTTCTTCGGCCCCTTCGAAGAGGTCGTCCTGGAAGACGCTTTGAGATGCCTAGAGATCAATGTCATCGGAGCGGCCGCAATCTTCCAGGCCTTCCTGCCTTCCATGCGCGAGAGACGGGCAGGCAAGCTCATCGCCATGTCCTCCCTTGTGGGGCAGGTGCCCTTTCCCTTCGAGTCGATCTACTCCGCGTCCAAATTCGCTATCGAAGGACTCGTTCTCTCACTCAGGTACGAGGTCGAGCCCTTTGGAATCCACGTGGCACTGATCGAGCCCGCGCAGGTCTCGACCGCCTTTGCAGCAAAGATCCACACCCTGCCCCCGGAGGGCTCTCCCTACAGGGATCGAGCCCGCAGATTCATCGAACGGGACGAGGAACTGATCAAGTCGGCACCCAATCCCGTCGAGGCAGCGGAAAAAATGGTCAAGATCATCCTCCAGGACAAGCCCCCCCTTCACAACCAAGTCGATTTCATGAGCACCTTCTTTCTGGTCCTGAACAAATACCTTCCCCGGCCGATCCGGGACAGGATCCTTCTGAAGCACATGGACATCCAGGTGTGATGTCATGGTTCCACATAGAGTCTTCCATGCAGGAGACAGGAGGGTGTCATGCTAGCGGAACAAACCTCTTGCAGTAACCCCGGCGGAACCAGGGTGGAGCGTCTCAGGGAGCGCATCATCAACGCACCTCAGGAGGTTTGCGTCGAGAGGGCCCGCTTCCTCACTCGCTCCATGGCGGAGAACTGGAACGAGCATCCCCTGACACGAATGAGCCTCGCCCTGTCGGATATCCTGGACAACATCTCCGTGATCATCCGGGAGGACGAGCTGATCGTAGGGTGTCGCACGGCCAAGCTGAAGGGCGCACCCCTCTTCCCGGAGAACAAGCACCAGTGGATCGAGGAGAATACGGACGGCTTTGATGCGAGGCCCCTTCAGAAGGCATCGATCCGCGAAGAAGAGAAGAAGGAAATCAAGGAAGAAATCCTCCCCTTCTGGCGCGGCAAGTCGGTGGAAGACCGCCTCCAGGAGCTTCTCCCTCCTGACGTGGCCCAGGACATGGAGAAATTCATCTTCACCATGAT
>JANQFG010000088.1 GCA_028277985.1 bacterium
CGGGCCGCAGGATTGGAGTTATCCGGCGGACGGAGAAAAAAGAGGTTCCCCGTTTTTCATAGTAGCCGCGTCAAAAGCGGCCGAGATACTCTGCGCTATATCGCAGAACTGATGCCTTTTACCAAGATTTTCCGGTTTTTGCGATCCCGAATACCAGAGAAGGGGGACATACTCCCTGGTGTGATCGGTGCCTTTGAAGGTAGGATCGCACCCGTGATCGGCGGTTATTGCCATGATATCCGCGGGTCCCATCGCCTCCATTACGCCGGGTATGCCGGTTCACACCGGACCCGAAGAAGGGTCAGGATGAATACCGAATCGAAAAGGAGGTCCGCTACGAGAACGGGAACCGAATGAAGTGGGTGGGTGAGGGCGCGCTCTACGGTGCCTACCACCTGCGCTATGAACTGGCACCCACGCCCCTTACCGGCCGGATCGAGGGGATCTTCGACCTCGACGACGCGGTCATGGGCTTCAGCGGGAAATGGTACACCGTTGTCCAGGACAGCAACACCTACGGGAACGAGGCTCTCTACAAGGTAGACGGAGCCCCGAGAATCATCGCCATCTACCCGAGGTCGGTGCGTGCATCTGGCGAGCCACAGACTCTGACCGCCATTGGTGTGAACCTGCCGGCCAAGATTTCGGCGACGGATATTCGATTCTCCGACCGGAACGTAAAGGTGAAGGGGATCCGCAAAGAGGGCGCCTCGCAGATCGTCCTGGAGGTGGTGGCCTCATCCGGCACCGCTACGGGGCCTGTGAGTGTGTCGATCGAGGGCGTTGTTTGTGAAGAGCCGCTCATCGTGTTCGACAAGATCGACGGTATCCGGATTTTTCCCGCCCTGGGACGGGCCCGGGTGAGTAGTGGGGCGGCCTATCCTCCTCAGGGGGTGCAGTTTGTGGCCCGGGCGGTCCATTTCGGCAAGGACGGCAAGCCCGAAACCGAAGATGATCTCATCCTCGAGCCGGTGGATGCGAAGTGGTGGCTCGAGGAAGAAGTGACGCGGGAGAACGATGACGACCTGAAGTACCTGGAGACCTCGATCATGAACGGCCTCTACACCCCCGTAACCACCTACGCGCCGATCGAGGCGCGAATCCAGCGCAGAGAGGGGGTAGGGCTGATAGCGGTTGGCGCGTCCTACAAAGACGGCGGAAAAGAGCTCAAGGGGAGATCGCTGCTGGCCGTGACCGTGCCGGACTTCGTAACGCATATAAAGTGACTGCCGAAGGAGGATCCCCTCCTTCGGCAGTCATCCCCACGAAGGTGGGGATCCCCCGGCACAGGAGCTTGACAACAAAGCCGTCATCCCCACGAAGGAGGGGATCCCCCGGCACAGGAGCTTGACAACAAAGCCGTCATCCCCACGAAGGTGGGGATCCCCCAGCACAGGAGCCGACAACAAGGCAGTCATCCCCACGCAGGAGGGGATCCCTAGGTACGGGGAAATCATAAGGAGGTAGCAATGGCGAAGAAGAAAGCCGGCCTCAAGGCCGTGAACAGACAGGCAAAGCGACTGGCAGAACGGGACGTGTTCGGCATGGAGGATATCGACGTAATGACAGGCATGCCGATCGGGTGCACCACGATCTTCGATACGGGTTGGGAAACGAATCCGAGACCTACCACGCCGATCGGCAACTGCGTCTCGAGCGCCCGTGACTTCACCACCTGTTCCGGGCCTTGCTGGTGGCCTGCCCAGACCCCGGACGGAATGGTGAATTTCTACGGCTTTCAGAACCAGTGCCTGGCCATCGAGCGGGATTGGAAGAATCTGAACTTCGTCATCAAAAGGTAGACGAACCGTAAGGGGATTGACATGGAACCGCTTCGGAAAAATGCCCTGTTTCTCGCTTTTGCCCTCCTGGCAGCACTGGGCCTAGTCGCTCCGGCCACAGGGAAAGACTACCTGTACGTGCCGTGCTCGAACTATCTTCACATCATCGACTGCGACTCGGACACGGTGGTCAAGACCCTCTCCTACAACGACTACGTTATCAGCGCGATCGCATCGGACGACGGCAAGCGCTATTACATCAACGCCTGGCGCTCGGTTTACGTGGTCGATACGGACAAGCAGCAGATCATCGACCGGTTCGAGTTCTGGACACCCATGAACATGGTCAACGTCGGGGCCGGTCTGGCAGCCTCCCCGGACCGGCGTTACCTCTACATGGTATGGATGATCACCAAGAAGAAGATGAACGTTCCGCGCTTGAACGTACTGCCGCCGCAATTCGTAATGTTCGACATGGAAAAGCGCGAAGTGGTGAAGAGCTACGAGCTTCCGGCCAACTCCAATGGGATCATCAGCCTGAAGGACGACCCGGATCACGTGATCGTCATGGCAAACGACGTGCACAAGCTCAACCTGAAAACCGGCAAACTGGAAAAGGTCCTCGGATTCCTCAACCCCGAGAAGGGAATGCCGGCCCTGAATGCGCTCACCCTGATCCTAAACCGCAGCCCCGGTGATCACGGCCTTTTCAGCGGCCCTGCCTATGGTGGGGAGGAGCGGCTCAAGATCCTCGACCCGGGAGACACGGGTCTCAAGCCCGGAGTCGTGGTCGACCAGGCGGAATACGTACAGGCCATGCAGAAGGTGATGATGGCGGGCGGCAAACCCCCGGTCGGGACCCCCCTTCTCTTCTACATGATTATCGACGGGAAGGGGAACATCCGCATGCTGGAGGCCGCGGACCACTTCGCGGCGTACTACTCCACGGTGGTTTCGCCGGACGCCAAATACGTTTACGGGGCCATGGACGAAATCTACAAGGTGGATATCAAGACGGGTCAGGCCGTGGGCTTTGATCACCTCGTACGTGGAACCGTCTACTCTCTGACCACCACGGCGGACGGCAAGAAAGTCTACGCCGGCCCGGCCGGCCCGGACCTGGTGGTCTATGACGCAGCCACCATGAAGCAGATAGGCATGATCCCGCTCAAGAGCGACGGCGTAGCCATGACACGAATCACAAAATAACCAGGGGGGATTGCGAGGAGCCGTCCCCATGGGAGATTGCGAAGGAGCATCCCCATGTGGAAATTGCGGGGCTGAACATACGGACACTGCGGGCGAGCGTTATCGACCGAAATCGAAACCAAGTGGAGATTGCGAGACCCCGAAGGGGTCGAAGCAACCCCCCGGCCCCGGGGGCGTGGGGGCTTGGGGGTTGCGTCGCTCCGCTCGCAATCTTCGACTTCGCTCGCAAAGACTCTATCAGGAGACCTCCATGACGAACAAGAACAGCGCCGACAATCACGAAAAAGGGCACGCAAAGGCGAAAAAGAGAACCATGATTCTGCTCGTCGTGCTCGTGGGTTTCATACTGTTTCTCTCTGCCCACGAAGTAGCTGTCAGGTACTTTCCGGAGATCACCTGCGTGGCGTGTCACGAGATGAAGGATCCGGTAAAGCGATGGCGCGAATCGGGTGTGGCCAAGAACCACCCGAACTGTGCGGACTGTCACTTTGACGCCGGGATAGCCCGGTTCTGGGAGATGAATCGGGAGGCAGTGGTCTTCTTCGTGGAGCACTTCCGCAGGGATCCGGACGAGCCCCTGAAGCCGCCCGAGGAACCGCTGTTCATCGATCCTGCACAGGAAGCCGCGTATTACAGCCTGGTGCCCAACCGTCGGTGCTTCCAGTGTAAGGATGCGAAGAACCACAAACCCATCGAGCAGACCGAGATTCACTCGAAACTCGTCCGGTTCTCCAACACGCAGCCCTGCAAGGACTGCCACAACCACGAGATGCGTAACGGCCAGAAATTCTACGAACGCGTCCTGCCCGAGAAGCAGGAACCAGCCCCCGAACAACACGCCCGCAGATAGGATTGATCGCGCAGGTCGGGACCCCTTGGACCGACAGGAAATTGCGAGGGAGCGTCCCCGCGGGAAATTGCGAGGGAGCGTAAGCGACCGACGCAACCCCCCAGCACCGCCCCGGGGAACTCAGAGCTGGGAGGTTGCTTCGCTTCGCTCGCAATCTGCGATTTCGTTTCGCTCGCAATCTGCGACTTTGCTCGCAATATGCCCTGCTATATGACATTATAAATGAATTCCAGAGAAGCATGGGATCAAGGAAGCATAGGGACCAAGGAACCCTAAACCATGTCTCCTTCTGCCGCCGTCAAATTCGACGTCACTCAGCCGGACCTTGACATCCTGCTTGACGAGCTGAGGGCTCAGGGCTGCCAACAGGCGCGGGTCGTCAAGGTCTCGGAGCTCATCTTCAGGGAATCGATACGCCGGAAGTGCGAAGTTCCCCACTGCGGTTCCTACGGCAACACGTTTCAGTGCCCTCCGTACACACCGGACATGAAGCAGGTTGCTGCTTGGATCCCGGAGGCGTACGAGTATGGGGTGGTAGGTGTTCTTGTCACCCCTCCGGGCGGGATGGCCACTCCCGGTGACGGCAATGTGATGGAGGTCATGGCAAAGGCCGGGAAGTGGTCCGCAAAGCTGAGCAACGTGGTGGGGAAGGTCGAGTCGCGGGCTCATGCCCTCGGCTACTACAAGGCCATGGGATTCAATTGCGGTGCGTGCACCTGGTGCGGAATGTGGACCCGCAAGTGGTTCAATGACTTCGCATCCGGCAAGAACCTGTCCGCCTGCACGGTCATTCGGGAAGGCATCTGTCAGAACCACAGAAGGGCCCGGCCCTCGGTGGAGCCCCTGGGGATCAACATGCCCGAGTTCCTGCGCGAGCGGGGCTTGATCCCCAAGACACTGACTTTTCCGGAGATCGCCACCGACTGTGCGCCCGAATGCCCCTTTTACGCCTTCGTCCTGGTCGGATAGGAGCCCCATATGGCAAAGAAACCGGAAGCCGCGGCGGAGTTCCAACTCCAGTGGCGTGAAATGATACCCGAGCGGCAGAACCGTAAGGCCGTCACGATCCGGACAGAGGCGGACGAGAAGCACTTCCAGGAACTGATCGATTTCGCCCGGGGTCTGGGCGCCCGGGACGGGATCGCCGTCAAGGCGGAAGAGATCGTCACCACCGAGGTGATGCGCTTGAAGTGCCGGATCCCAACCTGCTGGGGCTACAACTCGAGCTTTTCCTGCCCTCCTCACTCGGCCGACGCAGCCGCCATGCGCACCATCATCGATGAATACGAGTGGGCCCTGCTCGTGAGCATCCCGCCTCCGGACCCCGACTCCTACGAGGATACCTTCGAGCACATGTACAAGCTCAAGGAGATTGTGGGCAGGACCGAGGTGGAGGCCCAGTACAAGGGCTATCTCAGGTCCATGGGATTCACCGGCGGGCCATGCACGCTCTGTGGGATCTTCAGTCCGGAGTGGATCCAGGCCAGAAAGACGGGGCAGGGGGCCCCTCTTTGCCCGTTGCTAACCCGGGAGCTACCCTTCTGCACCCAGTACTACCACTGCCGGCCCGCTGCGCAGGCCGTGGGAATCGACGTGTACTACACGGCGAAGAACGCAGGCTGGGAGGACCACCTCTCCGCCCCTCAGCCGGTCGTGGCCGGCCGGGTGGATTGGCCCTGCCTACCCGGCGTATACCCCATCCTGATCATTTGAAGATGAGCTGTCATTAGTAGACGTTCTTGGAGGAGGTCGCCATGACAAGACACCGGGAAGCCGATTGCCCGTCCATTTCTTTTCCGGCAGTTCTGACCGCTGTCTTTCTGATCCTCAGTGCCCTGGGGGTTGCGAGCCGGGCCGATGCCCAGCCACCCCCGGACATGCCGATCCAATTCAAGATCATCGGCAAGTTCTACGACCCTGAGAAGGACAAGAACGCGGGAGGGGTGAACTCCTTCACGGTTAATGTGCTGAAGAAGACGTGGATCCTGGATATCGAAAGCTCACATACGCTGCAAGGCCATGCGTTGGGATCGAGCGTTCTCAAAAAGATCTATCCTCCGATCATGACCTTCGTGGGGACTAGGGAAATCACAAATGTACTGACAGACCCTTCCATCGAAGGGAAGCCCCTTACGCTTGCAGGGCAGTTGTATGTTAAGAGACGGATGTACCGCATCACCACCCTGGAGGGGCCTGCGGAGGAAGATGCTTCGGAAGCCGACAAGGAGCCCGAAGAAGCGGCGGATGCCCCCTCCCCACCTTCAGAATGAAGCAACACACCAATTATCTCCTCTAATGTCCCCACACTGTTCGTTTTTCATCCGATGAACGGTGTTCCTCGAGGGCAGAGACCGACTTAGCCACAGTTCGTGTGGCGGTGAGGCTTGAAGCATCGACGCGACTTGGTCTGACGCCATGCGGGTTCCAGGGTAGACACCTGCAAGAAAATCATTCGAAAAACCGCTCACAGGTATTGCGGCGGTCCGGGCGAATCTGATAGATTGATTGATGACGCGTATACACCTCTTTTGAAGCCCATCAATTTATTTCCTGCAGAGTTCTGGTCGCTTGATGGTTCACGAGACAGGGGAAAGGTCAGGAACTGGAATGGAGAACGAAAAGCTCTATCTGCGGTCCCGAGATGTCGCTCATCTGCTGGATTGTAGTCCGGACGACGTGTACGCCGTCATTTCGAAAGGAGAAATGCCTGCCGTGAAACGAGGGAGGTATTGGCTCTTTCGCTACGAGGACGTGATCGCATACAAGGAGCGCGAGAAGAAAGACCCCTCCTGACGGACCCTCTTCTCCGAGGTCTTCCTTCCCATTCAGATTCAAACGCGCGCAAGTTCCGCCTACTGCGACCCAGGGGTGGTTCCTCCTGTTGCATCGCTGCACCTGCCGACGCTCGACCTTTTCTCCTCTTTGCGCTAAATATTCACTAGGGCTTCTTATGCCCGCTCATGCGAAGGGGGGATTCGAACATGGAGATCGAGAGACCCGAGTTGGAATGGCTCTTCCATCCTCGTTCGATCGCGGTGATCGGTTCGACCCGGATGGACGAGAAATCCCAGCGCGTTCCGCACACGATCTTCTTCACCGTGGCTCTTCGTAGGATGAATTACCCGGGAGCTCTCTACGTGGTGAGCTGGTCCGGCCCCTCGGCCGCCACAGGGGAAGAGAAGGTATTCCCGAGCCTCCTCGATATCCCGGGTCCTGTGGATCACGCCATTGTCTGCACGCCTGCCCGCGCAATTCCGGAAATCCTGGAGGACTGTGTCGAAAAAGGAGTGCGTTCTGCCGGCATCTTCTCCTCCGGCTTCAGCGAATCAGGGGACCCGGAAGGGAAGAGTCTCGAGGAAGAGGTGCTGGGTATTGCCCAAAGGGGAAACATACGAATCATCGGCCCCAACTGTATGGGGCTCTACAGCCCGGAGTCGGGCCTCAACTTCCGGGCCGATCTCCCTTACAGCCCTGGTGCGGCCGGCATGATCTCCCAGAGCGGGGGAATGGCCATTCGTACCATCTTTCACGGGACCGAGAAGGGGGTTGGCTTCAGCAAGGTTGTCAGCTATGGAAACGAGTCGGATCTCCAGAGTTGGGAGATTCTGGACTACCTCGCCCAGGACCCGGAGACAAGGCTCGTCCTGGTGTACATCGAGGGAACAAAGGACGGCCGTGCCCTGGCCCGATCCCTCAGGGAGGCGAGCTCGAAAAAGCCGGTTCTCGTGCTCAAGGGAGGACTCACGCCGGATGGCAGCCGGGCGGCAAGCTCCCACACCGGTTCCATGGCCGGCAAAGACACCCTCTGGCAAGCCATGCTCAGGCAGTCGAGGGCCCACGTGGCCCTGGATGTGGTCGAGCTCGTGGACACGGCCATGACCTTCTACTATCTGAAGAGACCCGCGGGCCGGCGAATAGCGCTCATGTGCATCAGCGGCGGTCTGATCGTAAACTACACCGACGTGGCGGCCCGTCACGGGTTCGATATCCCGGAGCTGGCCCCGGGGACGAGGACCTCTCTGGACGAGGTCATCAACGCCCCGGGAACGAGCTCATCCAACCCTATCGACATGGCTTCCCTGTTCTTCAACAGCCGGATCTATGCACCCATGTTCCAAGCCCTGGACCAGGACGAGAATACCGACTTCATCCTGTTC
>JANQFG010000119.1 GCA_028277985.1 bacterium
CTGGTTCTCTTTGAGGCGGCTACCTCGTTGAAAAAAGAGTAACCTACCTCTTGGGGTCATCCTTTTCTATTCTGTGGCTATAGCAGACTACAAAGTCGCCCACACAAATCGGAAATGAATACCAGGACAGCACCCCCTAGCTTGAGTTTGATCTGAGCTGAAGCCTCCCGTCGACCCGTACGGCGATCTCCTGATGACCTCCCCGCCACGCCACCCTGAGGAGAACCTTGCTCAGGAGGAGCTGTCGGGTTTCGGCACGACCAGATCGTAAGGCCATCCGAGAATGCCCCCATCGAGGAACGAGACGTTCATCAGACCTGCACCCGACAGGATCCGCTCCGCCTCGTAGCCCCGAAGACTCAGCTTGCAGAAGGGAATGATCCACTTGTCCTTGGGCAGTTCCCCGGTCTTTTCACGCAGCGCCCCGAGAGGAATGTGAAGGGTCCTGTCCTCAAAAGGCAGACGGACCTGTTCCCGCTCTTTCGGGCTTCGCACATCGAGGAGCACCATGTCCTGATCGCCCTCATCCATCCTTCTTTTAAGCTCCACGGGCGAGATGGCCCTCGTTATGCCGTCTAGCTTGTTCTGTGCTATGTGGACCGCCGTGACGATCGGGTCGAGCGGAGGGGAATAAGGCGGTGCGTACCCCAGGTCCAGGTGGGCCATCGCATCGATGGTTGCTCCGAAGCTCATGGCGGTAGCGGCTACGTCGAGCCTTTTGGCCACGTCTCCGGCTCCGACAGCCTGGAAACCAACGACCTTTCTCGTCCGCCTGTCGATCACGAGCTTGATGCACATCGGCTTGGCCGTGGGGTAGTAATGTGGCATGTCGGGTCCCGGGCACAGCACTGTCTCTACATCGTACCCGAGGGCGTCGGCCTGTTTCTCGGTCAGGCCCGTCCTTCCTATGGTTATGTCAAAGGCCTTGCAGATCACCGTGCCCAGCACTCCGTCGAAAGACTCCGGCCGGCCCGCGATGTGGTTGGCGATCGTTCGACCGTGCTTGTTCGATGTGGAGCCCTGGGGCGCGAACACCCCCTGACCCGACAACCCGGTGAGGGAGATATTCACGACGCAGTCACCCCCTGCGTATATGTCGGGATCCGAGGTCTGGCAGAAGTTGTTGATCAGGATGCCGCCCTTCGGGTCCACGGCCAGCCCTGCCTTGGCAGCGATCTCGCTATTGGGCCTCACGCCGATCGCGACCAGCGCCACATCCGCCTCGATTTCTCCCTGTGAGGTTTTGACGAGCTTGAGGCTCCCCTTGTCATCACCCTCAAGAGCTTCCACGGTCTGGTTCATTCGAAGCTCGACACCCTTCTGCGCCATGTGCTTCATGGCGAGCCTTCCCATCTCCTCATCAAGGAGGAGGCCCATCACCGAGGGCAGCATCTCGATGATGGTGACCTCCATGCCCTGAGCGCGGAAGGCCTCGGCCATCTCTACACCAATCAGCCCGGCCCCTATGATCACAGCCTTCTTCGCCTTCTTCTGATCCACCACCTCTTTGACCTTCGAGGCATCTTCGAAGTGGTGCATGTGATACACCCCTTCCAGGTCCAGGCCGGATATGGGCGGCACGAACGGGCTTGCCCCGGCAGCCAGGACGAGTTTGTCATAGGGCAGAGTCTTCTTCTCCCCCGTCGCCAGGCTCACCGTCTCCACGGTCTTCTTTGCCCGGTCGATCCTCGTGGCTTCGGTCTCTGTAAGCGCGTCGAAGCCCTTCACCTTCCTGAAGAACCCGGCATCCCTCTTCACGCCGACCGGCGTCTCGAGAAGAGCATCCACCCGCTCCACATCACCGGAAACGTAGTAGGGCATGCCACAGGCACCGTAAGAGAGCACATTTCCCTTGTCGATCAGTGTAATCTCCGCATCTGGATCGAGCCGCCGAAGCCTGGCCGCGGTCTTTGGCCCGCACGCCACACCACCGATAATGACGACCTTTTTCGGTTCTACCATTGCCTTGACTCCTGTCTTCTTCAGGTTGGCTTCTTCAATCCTTCGTAAGGATCGTTCTACCTCTGATTCATCGTTTGGACACATCTCCCCGCGGTGCACACGAGAGGGCCGGGAGACTCCCAACCAGCTCGCCTGTGACGAGCCTGAGCCGGGCCAGGGCAATCCTCAGGTCGTATACCGCCCGGAGCCATTCGAGCCTCGAGCTCGACAGGACCAGTTCCGCCTGCTCGAGCTCCACCACGTTCGTGAGCCCTTCCCCGTATCGCTTGCGGATGATCCGAAGGCTCTCCTCCGCCTGGCTGACCCTCTCCCGGGTCACCTGCAGGCTCTCTCTGCCGGTTGTCACCGCCACAACGGCCTCTTCGATTTCCAGGATCAACCTGTCCTCGAGGCTTCGCAGTTCCTGCCGCAGCATCTCCTGACCGCTCTTCGCCTCCTTCAGCTCCGCCCTGTCCGAAAGCCCCTTGAAGAGGTTCCACTCGACGCCCAGGCCAAGCAGGTACGAGCCCTCCTGGTCCGAGGCAAAATTGGGGGAATTCCACTCGTAGCTCGCTTCCAGCCCGAAGGTGGGAAGGAAGTTCCCCTGAGCCGCCTTCACCGCCGCTCCTGTTGAGTACCAGCGCACCTTGAGTCCAACGAACTCGGGTCGGTTCTGTTTCGCCACGCCCAACAGCTGATCCGTGTCCAACTCGGGAATCTCGTCAGGGCCCGGCGGGCAGAGGGTAGCCACATCCCAACCCCTGTCCTCGCTCTCTCCTATCAGGATCGCAAGCGCCCGCTCTGCAACACGGGTCTTTCCTCGCGCCTTCACAAGCTGGTTTTGAAACCCTGCCTTCTGCACCTTGGCAGAAAGCAGATCCGACCGCACAACCGACCCCTCATCAAAGAGCAGCTCGATCTGGCGAAGGCTCTCTTCGGAGGTCTTCAACGCCATCTCCGCAACCTTCTCGCTCTCCCGTGCAAGGGAGAGGCCCCAGTACGCCTCGATCGTTCGAAATCCGACCCTTGCCCTCGTACCCTCCACGTCCCATTCCGAGGCCTTCCGTTCGAGTTTGCTAATCGTGCGATTCTGATGAAGCTGCCCGCCCCTGAAGAGCGGCTGGCTGACCTTGAATTTCGTGCGCCAGTTGTCCGTGGAGTCGGGATTGTTCAGGCGCTCAATTGCGAAATCCTCCAACGTGAACTGTCGTTGATTCAGCTTGCTCCCGAAGACGGCCACCGGTTGGTCGCTCCTCAGGTACGACTCCTCGAAATCGACGCGGGGCATGAGTGCGGACAGACTCTTGTCCTCGCGAGCCTCCGCCCCTTTCAAACCCGTTTCAGCAGCAGCCACCACCGGGGATTTCGCAAGGGCCCTCTTCACAGCGACGTCCAGGGCAAGGGGTTCCGCGTGCAGTCCACCCTTTCCGATTGCGGCCAGGAGCAGGAGTTGTGCCGCCAGGATGCCCCCCCTTCTCATCTGTCCGGATTTCATACCACTTTCCTCTGAATTTGGGTGATCGGGCAGGTAGCAGAATATATCAAAGTCACAACCCAAAACGAAGCTCTCCAAAGGGTGCGGAATGGCTGAGCCGGAGGGGGGTCTCGGTATGGTTCGTGATGGGCGGCTGTCTCAGAGAGAGCGGCCGCCCAGTGGAAGAAACGGCAGAAGAGGAGAGGGGGAAGCGGGTAGCCCGAGTCAAACCTGCTTGTCCGACGGACTACGGCTCGGCCGATTCCAGGTTGTCCAACCTCTTCTGGGTATCCTCGAGGTTTGCCTGGAAGTACTCGGACTGTTGTCTCAATGCCTCTATCTCTTCCACCTTGCTCATGTCCGTGCCGTAAGCTCGGCCGAAGCTACCAAACGGTTCGGACCGCGCCCAGCCCGGCATCCCTGTTGCCCGGTACATGTTTCTCAAACCTCTGCCGCCACCTCTTCCACCTCTGCCGAAGCCTCCCCGCATTGAGCCGGCGTGCCCCGACATTCCGTATCCGCGGCAGAAACCCGCACCCCTGCCTGTCATCGGCCCTCGTCCCCAGGGCCCTGTCCCATCGCCTCGTGGCATAGCTAACACCTCCTTTAAGACCCTCTCTTTCCCATGCCTCTTCCCCCTCCTCCGCCTGCCCCTCTCCCGCGCCCCGTGCCCCTTCCTCCACCACCTCCCGTGCCTCTGCCTCTACCACCTCCCGTTCCCTGACCCATACCGCAGCCGGGTCCGCCTCCGGATATCCCCGAGCCACCCATGCCGGCATGGCTCTTGACGTTCGGTCCGTCGCTCGGAGTCAACTCTCCATTCTTGTACTGGTCCAAAGCCTCCTGCACGGTTCCGCTCACTCCGGTAACGACCTGGACGCCGGCAGCCCTCAGGGTCTCGTAAGCTTTCGGCCCGCAATTGCCCGTGACCACCACGGTGGCACCTCGTTCCGCTATGGTCCTCGCTGTCTGAATTCCTGCTCCGCCTCCCCTCCCCTGGTTCTCGTTTTCGATCGCCTCAAAGGCCATCGTGTCCGTGTCCACAATGAGCAGGAACACACATCGTCCCAGCCTCGGATCCACCGTATCGACAAGGCTCGGCCCGGTGGAGGAAACGGCTATCTTCATGGCTTCTCCTTTCGAGTACCTCTCTTGCGTGGTGCAGAAAGGTTCGAGCAAGAAGCGTGCCGCTCGCGGCATGCAATGAGTAAGTCTCGATCCATGCTCGGAAATCCGTGTTTCCTGGATCGAACAAGGAAGGATCCGCCACGGCTCGGAGTTGCGCCTGCGCTCCAGGAAGCCGCGGACCCGTTGCAATCTGCAGTCAGCCGTACCCCTCGCTTCCGTTGCCGGGGCCCCTCGCTTGCAATCCGGCCTGAGACAGAGCATCATGCAAAATCATCCTCGAACAACGAGAACCCCTAGAAAACTCGTGTAACGTCCGGTGCCTCCCGCACCCATTTGAGTGCAGCAGTTCTGCGCGTGCCTCAAACGAGGAGGAGAGAAGCATGTCCTGCCGAATCACTCGGTTTCTCGTTCTTACATTTCTTGTCGCCCTGATCGTTCCGGCAACGGACTCCTTTGCAGAGGCCGCAGCCCCCCTGAGCGAAGCAACGGAAGAGTGTCTGTCCTGTCACAGCCTCTTCAGCCCGGGTGTCACGCTTGACTGGCGGCGAAGCCGGCACGCATCGAACACGGTGGAGACTGCCCTGAAGAGAAAGGATAAGGAACGTCGCGTCTCCCTGACTTCCGTGGACGAAGTCGGGGGCATAGCAGGTTATGTGGCGGTAGGGTGCGCGGAATGTCACACCGCGAACCCGGATTCTCACGAGGATACGTTTCTTCACAACGGCTACAGGGTGCATGTGGTGGTGACGCCTGCCGATTGCGCTCAGTGCCATCCGGTCGAAGCAAAGCAGTACAAGGCCCAGAACAAGATGGCCCACGCCCACGGCAATCTCCGCAAGAACCCCTTCTACCACTCTCTGGCGGAAACGGTGGTCGGCCGCAGGGAGATCGTCGGCGGGACCCTCAAAAGGTCGCCATCCACACTCGCCACACAAATGGACACATGCTACGGCTGTCATGGTACGCAAGTGAAGATGGTCGGTCTCAAAGAGATCGAGACCGAGATGGACGTAATGAAGGTGCCCGTGCTCGAGGGCTGGCCCAACGTGGGGGTGGGTCGGGTCAACCCGGACGGCTCCCTCGGGTCGTGCAGCGCCTGCCATCCTCGCCATGCCTTCTCCATCAAGGTCGCCCGTCAACCCTATGTTTGCAGCCGGTGCCACCTCCAGCCGGACGTGCCTGCATGGAACGTCTACAAGGAGAGCAAGCACGGGAATCTGTTCAACACCATGAAAGAGTACTGGGACTTTGACGCGGTCCCCTGGCGGCTGGGCCGCGATTTCCATGCACCCACCTGTGCGACCTGCCACGCCAGCCTTATCGTAGATCCGGAAGGTGCGCTGATCGCTGAAAGGACCCACGGCTACGGCGAAAGACTCTGGACGAGGATTTTCGGCCTGATCTACAGTCATCCCCAGCCCATCGACCCGGACACGTCCAAGATCCGAAACAAGGACGGTCAGCCCCTGCCCACCGCGTTCGATGGAGAGCCGGCCAAGCGTTTCCTGATCAACAAGGCGGTCCAGAGAGAGCGGAAGAAAGCCATGCAGGAGGTCTGTCACGGATGCCACAGTACCATGTGGGTGGAGAAGCACTTCGAGAAGATGGACGGAACCCTTGCGGACGTGGACAAGCAGGTGCGGGCCGCGACACAGCTGATGGGGCAGGCCTGGCGGAAAGGGCTCGCATCCAGGAAGAATCTCTTTGACGAACCGATCGAGATCGTCTGGACCGAGCAATGGCTCTTCTTCGCCAATTCGATCCGCTACGCATCGGCCATGGCAGGCGCTCCGGACTACGCTTCTTTTCACAACGGGTGGTGGCAAATGCAGAAGGCGATCCAGGAACTCCGCAAAGCGGTTCACATGAAGAACGCAGCGCAGTGATTGTCAGGAGATAGAGCCCGTGGCAGAATGTGAGGCTCCCAAAATCAGAGGAGGCGACGCGGCATGATCGGTAATTGGGTGGACGTGATACGCACGTGCAACCTCGCCCCCGAGAGGAAGATGGATCCGGTCAGCAAGTGGCTGATCATCACGAGGTCATGTGTCTTCTCGATGACCTTCCTCTCTGCTCTGCTCGGCGGAATGCTCGCGGCTCTGGACGGGTCCTTCCTGTTCGGCCGATGGCTCATCGTCCTCTTCGGTCTGATCCTGGCACACGCGGCAAACAACATGGTCAATGACCTGTTCGACGTACAGGAGGGGGTCGATACCGGCGACTACCCGCGGGCCGCCTATGCGCCCCACCCGCTTCTGGACGGCCTCGTGAGCCGAAACGGCCTGATTGCCGCAATCCTCGCCTGCAACCTCATCGATTTCGTTATCGCTGTCTATCTCACTTATCTGTGCGGTTGGCCCGTGATGGCCTTTGCCGTGGCTGGGCTCCTGATGAGCGTGTTCTACGTGGCGCCTCCGTTGAAGCTGAAGCACAGAGGTCTGGGTGAACTGGCGATCTTCCTCATCTGGGGACCCCTCATGATCGCGGGGACCTATTACGTCCTGGCCGGGAGCGTCCCTGCCAGTATATGGATCGCCTCGGTTCCTTACGGCCTGGCCGTCACGGTCGCCTTGATGGGCAAACACCTGGACAAGGCGGACAAGGACGAGGCGAAGGGGGTGAACACCCTGCCCGTGGCCCTGGGCAGAGAAAGGGCCTTGACCACGACCCAGCTCATGGTTTGGACTTTCTACCTGGTGACCGTAGGCCTTACGGCCGCCGGGGGCTTTCCCTGGCTTGCGCTTCTCGCGCTCCTTTCTCTTCCGCAGGCAACGCGCTTCCTCATTACGCTCAACCATCCCATGCCCGCGACCCCTCAGGAAGCCTTCGATCAAGCCGAGGATGTGATCCCGAAGGATCTGAAAGAGCGTTTCGATCCAACGCTTTCCGCGGATGAGTATCCCCTGTGGCCCCTATGGTATGTGGTCTGGGCGGTCTGGTGGGTCAGGCAGGCGGGCGCATGGCTCGTGGTTGGGCTCTTCCTGGCAGCTATCATCCGGGCCTTCTAACCCCCCAACAACAGGGGTCAGACCTACACATTTGACAAAACCGAAGGTAGAGGATATCGACCGCGATGTCCCATGTGCCGAGCAGTTCTGTCAAATGTGTAGGTCTGACCCCATAAGGCGCTCTCCCCTCGTGCGATGCAACCCACGCACCCTTGGCTTGCATTTTGCAACCGAATCAGGACATCATAGTACGAGAGGGGAGAAGAGCATGGCGCAGAAGAAGAAAGCGGCGGTTACGCAAATAACGAAAAAACCCCCTGCCCGTGGGGCCGGCTCGCGGGATCCATTCGTCGGGACCATCCTGGACAGCGTTGCGGACGGCGTGTTCACGGTTGACCCGGGGTTTCGCATCACGAGCTTCAACCGAGCGGCGGAGCGCATCCTCGGGATTCCACGGGAAGAGGCGGTCGGGCAGGAATGTTGCGAGATCTTTCGGGCGGACATCTGTCACCAGGATTGTGCGCTGAGACAAACCCTGGACACGGGAAGAGAGATCATCGACAAGCCTGTCTCTATTCTGAACAGCCGGGCGAAACGCATTCCCATCAGCGTCTCCACGGCGGTCCTGAAAGACGACAGGGGAGAAATCATGGGCGGGGTGGAGACCTTCCGTGATCTTTCCGCCATCGAGCTGTTGAAGAAGAAGATCCAGAAGCAGTACTCCTACGAAGACATCATCAGCAAGAACCATAGAATCCAGGCGATCTTCAACCTGCTCCCCGACATCGCGGAATCAGATTCGACGATACTCATCGAAGGGGCAAGCGGAAGCGGCAAGGAGCTGTTTGCAAGAGCCATCCACAACCTGAGCAACCGAAAGAGCCGCCCCTATGTAGTGGTCAACTGCGGGGCCCTGCCGGACACGCTTCTGGAGAGTGAGCTCTTCGGCTACGTGAAAGGGGCTTTCACAGATGCAAAGCGCGACAAACCGGGCCGGTTCGCCCTTGCAGAGCGGGGAACCCTCTTCCTGGACGAGATCGGCGACCTGAGCTTCGCCATGCAGGTGAAACTCCTGCGCGTCCTTCAGGAGAAGGAATACGAACCTCTCGGCGCGACCCACACGGTGAAGGCTAACGTCCGGATCCTGGCCGCCACCCATCACGATCTGCTCGAACTGGTCCGAACGGGAGGGTTCCGGGAAGATCTCTACTACCGGCTGAATGTGGTCAAGATCATTCTCCCCCCCCTTTGCGAACGGAGGGAGGATATCCCGCTGCTCATCGATCACTTCCTGGAGCAGCTCAACGTGCGGATGGGCAAGAGCATCGCCGGGGTGACCCCTCAGGTCTTGCGCTGCCTGATGGAGTACCCGTTCCCGGGAAACGTGCGAGAGCTCGAGAACGCCATCGAGCACGCCTGCGTGCTCTGCCGTGGCCGACACATCGAGATCGAGCACCTTCCCCCCGAGATTCGAGAGACCGTGGAGTCGGGAGACCAGGCCTCTGCAACAGCGGAGACCCTGCCGGTTCTGAGAAGCACAGAGATACAACTCATTCGAAAGACGCTGACCAAACATGACGGGAACCGTCTCGAAGCGGCCAAAGAACTGGGCCTTCACAAGACCACGCTCTGGCGCAAGATGAAGCGGTACGGCATCACCTATCCGTGATGCGTTCCGGTTGCAAAATGCACTCTATCGAAGAGAAGCCGGCTGCAACCTGCAACCAACCCTTCCCCACCCTTTCGAAGGCCGGAACGGGTGGCATTGGGTTTTCAATGGGTTATCCGCTTCTTTTTGTTCACACGGCGTAGCGGGCCGAGTCGGCACGAAGCTTGCTCACTCCTTCCCGGACGGGGGTTCACGAATCATGAAGGTGGTCGGCGTCGTTCGGATGGAAAACCGTGTTGCCTACAGGCTGGACTGTGCCGACACGATCGTGGTGGCCAGAAAAGACCGGAAGGGGATGGTCCGACTCGAGGAAGCGGCTCTCTCCGAACGGGATGCAATCCGACGGGTCCAACAGATCGCCGACCTCGGGATCGAGACTCTGATTTGTGGTGCAGTGAGCGGTTTCGTGTTTCGCATGTTTCAGCATCACGGCATTCACGTGATCGGAGGAGTCATCGGCGACGCCCAGGACGTACTCGATCACTACCTCAGCGGCAACCTGCGAGCCGGAGCCATCCTGCACCGGCCGGCCATGAAGGGTTCCGGGGGAATCTGCTCGACTCGACAATCATGCAAGCGGAAGAAGATGCGAAACCGAGGTGCAGGAAGAGGGGAACGAAATGGCGGAAAATAGTTGCGACAAGAACTCGGGCTGCAGTTCCTGCGGTTCGGCTAATGAGTGTGACGAGAAGTCCAAGCAGGAGCACGAGGACCGCCTGCTTCGAGAGACACTGCAGGCGATCCGTCACAAGGTCTTTGTCCTGAGCGGCAAGGGGGGAGTGGGCAAGAGCACGGTGGCCGTCAACCTGGCCGCCTCCCTCGCAGCCAGAGGCTATGAGACCGGGATTCTGGACATCGACATTCACGGCCCGAATGTCTCGAAAATGCTGGGCCTCGAAGGATGGAACCTCTCCTCGGGAGGCAAGAAGGACAAGATTTCTCCCTTCCGACCCTTCCCGCACCTGAAAGTGATCAGCATGGCCGGTCTTCTTCCGGACAGCGACGCGCCGGTCATCTGGCGGGGCCCCCTGAAGATGGCCGCCATCCGCCAGTTCCTGCAGGACGTGGACTGGGGCCCCCTGGATTTCCTGATCGTGGACTCGCCTCCCGGGACCGGGGACGAACCCCTGAGCGTTGCGCAGTTGATCCCGGAGGCGGACGGCGCGGTCATCGTGACGACGCCCCAGGAGGTGGCCCTCCTGGACTCACGGAAGTGCGTGAACTTCGCCAAGAAGCTCAACCTGCCCGTCCTCGGCATCGTCGAAAACATGAGCGGTATGCGTTGCCCCCATTGTGACGGCCACATCCCCCTGTTCAGTGAAGGCGGCGGCAAGACCGCGGCCGGCGAACTCGGCGTGCCGTTCCTGGGTGCCCTGCCGATCGCACCGGACATGCCGGAGCATTGCGACCAGGGCCAGCCCTATGTGCTCGCCGACGAAGAGAACGAACTGAACCTCGCGTTCAAGGATCTGGTGAACCGGGTCGTGGAGGCGGTGGAGACAGAACAAGCTTGCAGCACCGAGGCTTGAGGATAGAATCTCCGACCCGGGAGGTCGGATCAACCCTCGGAGTGATACCGGACAAGAGAAACCGGTCGAATATCGTTTCGCAAGGAAGGACAACACAGGACCGTGAAAGAAGACGACGTCTATCGCATGATCGCCACGCAGAAGCCCGGCAAGGACCACCCCCTCGACCCGGCGGAGGGCCCTGTTTCCCCGGAGGTGCAGCGAAGGGCCGTGAACCCTCCCTGTCTGGGCGACATTCCTGTGCCGGACGGGTATGCCCACGTAACCGGAGACTGCGGAGACTCCATGGAGGTCTTTCTAGGGATCCAGGATCGCCGTATCCGAGAAGCACGCTTCGACACCTTAGGGTGCGGCTTCACGCTGGCATGCGGAAGCGTGGCCATGGAAAAGGCAGAGGGTAAGACCATTGCAGAGGCGATGCGGATCGAGGCCGCTGAAATCGCACAGGCCCTCGGGGGTCTTCCCGATACCCACGAGCACTGCGCCGAGCTGGCGGTCGAGACACTCAAGAAGGCGGTCCAGGACTACCTGTTCCGGGGCAAGGAGCCATGGAAGAAGCTCTACCGAAATCGCTGAGCCCACAAGCCCGAACCGAGGCGAAGATCCGGGAAGCCCTCCGAGGCATCATCGACCCGGGGACCGGCCTGGACGTGGTCCGAATGGGACTCGTGAAGAACACGCAACTCGAGAAGAAAGACAAAGGCTACAAAGCGACTCTGACCTTTCGGCCGAGCTCCCCCGCATGCCCGATGGCCTTCAAGCTGGCCTGGGATTTGAAACAGTGCGCCGCCGGCGTGGACGAGGTCGACACCGTCGAGATCGAGGTCGAAGGATACAACCGGGCAGCGGAGTTGCAGGCAATCCTGCGCGAAGAGGAGGTATGATGAAAATCGCAATCACGACCCGCGGGGATTCACCGGACAGCGAAGTGGACCCGAGGTTTGGCCGGGCCCAGGGCTTTCTCGTCTATGACACGGATAGGGACGCGTACACCCCGGTCTCGAATACGCAGAACCTTCACGCCCCGCAGGGCGCCGGGATTCAGGCAGGGCGCATCGTGGCCGACGCCGGTGCCGGGGCGGTGCTCACGGGCAACTGCGGGCCCAAGGCGTTCCGCGTACTGAACCAGGCAGGCATCAAGGTGTATGTCAGCGTGACCGGCACGGCCCGCAAGGCCGTTGATGCATACCAGAAAGGCGAACTGAACGAAGCAACCCGTGCCAATGTCGAAGGACACTGGTGACAGAAAAGGAGAGAACCAATGCGTATAGCCGTTCCAACCGCTCAGGGCACACTTTGCCCTCATTTCGGACACTGCGAACAATTCGCCATCGTCGACGTCGACGAAGGCAAGATCGTGAAGACCGAATACCAGACCCCGCCGCCCCACGAGCCGGGTGTGCTGCCAGCGTGGCTCCATGATCTGGGCGCAAACGTGATCATCTGCGGCGGCATGGGGATGAGGGCACAGCAGTTGTTCGCCCAGAACAACATCCGGGTCGTCTACGGTGCTCCCAGCCTCCCTGCCGAGGAAGTCATACGCTCACATCTGGACGGCAGCCTTGTCACGGGAGACAACATCTGCGATCATTAGCCATCCGTCCGACCAACGCGGACCTGCGGCAGGGAGGCTCATCTTGAAGACCACGCTGACCGTACTATGCGAGAACACGGCCGGCTTCCCGATGAAGATCATGGGTGAGCATGGGTTGTCCATTCTTATCGAACGGGGTGAGGAGCGGCTTCTGTTCGATACCGGCCAGGGGATAGCCCTGCTCCGGAACGCTTCCAGCCTCGGAAAGGATCTGTCGCAGGTGACACGCGTTGCGCTCAGCCACGGCCACTACGATCACACGGGAGGACTCTCTGATTTTCTGGACGTGAGTCCGAACGCTACGGTCTGTGCCCACCCGGACGTATTCATAGAACGGTTCGCACGGTTCGAGGGTCCGACCGGCCCGCAGACCATGTCCATAGGGATCCCCTTTTCCAAAGAGGCTCTTGAAGAGAAGGGGGCGGCCTTCGATCTGTCCCCTGCCCTTCGCGAAATCTCCCCGGGCATCACGTTCTCCGGCGAGATTCCCCGGCCGGCGGACTGGAAGACGTGGGACGACCGACTCGTTGTCAAGGACGGCGACGATTTCCGATCCGATCCCTTCCTGGACGACGCGAGCCTGATTGTCGACACCGCCCCGGGCCCTGTCCTCGTTCTCGGCTGCGCCCACGCAGGCCTCCATCCCATCCTGGAGCACGTGCGGAAAGAGACCGGGATCGACCGTTTTCACGCGATCCTCGGGGGCACCCATCTCGGGGCCGGGACCCAGGAGGACTGGGAGAATGCCTTGGGGCTCTTCGAGTCGTGCGGGGTGGAGAAGATCGCCACCAGCCACTGCACCGGCTTCCACGCCGCAAGCTTCCTGGCCGGCCATCTGGGCGACCGGGTCTCTCCCGCATCGGCAGGCGTCTCTTTCGAGTTCTAGGGGAAAGCCATGTGGGATGAGATTCGGAAGCTGTTTCCGATCCACGAGCAATGCGTCTACCTCAACAATGCGGGTGTTGCCCCGCCTTCCACCCGCGTCCTCGAATCCCTCGAAGCTTACCATCGGGAGCACGCCCTGCATGGATTCCACAAAGCGGCCCTGAGCTTCAAGGATACGGGCACCGAGATCAAGGAGATTCTTTCCGAGTTCCTCTCCTGCTCACCCTCCTGCATCGCTCTGACCCACAACACTTCCGAGGGAATGAATATCATCGCCCAAGGGTATCGTTGGAAGCAGGGCGACTGTGTGCTGGGACTGGATCTCGAATACCCCGCCAACGTCTATCCCTGGTGGAATCTCGAGAGTCGTGGGGTTCGGCACTTACGATTGAAACCCGAGCACTCTGCAGAGGACATAGACGCGCTGAAGAACAACGTCGACGACAACGTTCGCATGGTGGCCGTGTCTGCTGTGGACTGGTGCTCCGGGTTCGTCCTGGATCTCGACGATCTGGGCACTTTCTGCCGGGAGAGGGATGTCCTGCTCGTGGCAGACATGGCGCAAGCGCTTCCGATCGTGCCCTTGAGACCGGAGGATTCAGGAATCAGTGCCATGGCCGGCTCAGGATGGAAATGGCTGATGGGGCCGGTCGGGTTGGGCGTCTTCTACTGCCATCCGACACTCATGGAAAAGCTCGACTTGGTCTTTGTCGGGACCGACACCGTCGTGGAATCCCACAAATACCTCGACTATCGATTCGAACCGAAGCCTGACGCGTCGCGCTTCGAATTCTCAACACCCAACGTGAACGACTGGGTCTATCTTCTGGCCGCGATTCGACTTCTTCGTGAGATCGGCCCGGAGAACGCCCGAAAACGAATTCTCCACCTGAATGCGTATCTCCGTGAAGGTCTCGAGCGGTTGGGGCTGCACGTACGCGGCTCTGAACAGGAACAGGAGCGGTCCGGAATCCTCTCCTTCGAGCACGAAGGCCTGGACGCCACCCACGAGGCACGCCGCCTCGCAGCGGAGAGCATCTGGGTTGCCGCCCGGGACGGCGCCATCCGAGTCTCTCCCCACATCTACAACAATGAAGAAGACATGGACCGACTGCTGGCTTGCCTTTCGAGAAGAGACCGATAGAGCCGTTCTGTGTCGTCCAGCTCGCGCTCCAGGCGGAACCTCTCTTCGAACACCCGTTTACCCTGCTCCCCCATCTCTACACGCTCTTCCTTTGAGCGGATCAACCGCAGGATGGCTTCGGCCAGGCTGTCCGAGTCGCCGGGGGCGAAAAGCAGGCCGTTCTCCCCGTGTCGGACGATCTCGGGGATGGCACCGGAGTTGCTGCCCACGATAGCCCGGCTGTTGGCCATCGCCTCGAGCAGCACGATCCCGAAGGCCTCGTTGTTCGAGGGAAGCACGAGAACATCGAGGGCCAGCATCAGGGACGGAATGTCCCCCAGGAACCCGGGCATGATGACCTGATTCTCGAGGCCCAGCATTTCGATCATCCCACGAATTCTCTTGGCGTACTCGACCTGGCCCGGGACCCCGACGATGAGAAAGCGGCATTCCGGGTGTTCCGCTGAAATCCTCTTCGCAGCTCGGATCAGGAGATCCTGCCGCTTCCCCTCGGAGAGCGAAGCGACCATGCCCACGACCGGCGTATCGCGATGGAGGCCCAGCTCCCGGCGGATCTCTTCCGCCCTGTTCGGATCCCCCACCGCTTCCTCGCCCAGGCCGTAGTGGATCACCTCGACCTTGGAAGGCTCGATCGGATACGTCTCCAGGGTATTCTCGCGGATGTAGTGGGAGTTGGCGACCAAGGCGTCCAGCCGCCGAATGAGAAGCCGGTGAAGCGGATCGGTCTTCTTGGAGCTCGGAGGCGTACCACTGTGCTTGGTGTAAAGCAGGGCAGCCGACTTGCGAAGAACGCCGGCCAGGAGCATGCCTCGCCACGAATCGCGCGAATCGTGAAAGTGGACCACGTTGACCCCCAGCGACTCGACCAAGCGCTTGAGGGGGAAATAGGACCGAGGATCCAGATACCACCGGAAGGGAAGCACTGCGCGGGAAAAGTGGCTCTCTCCGGTGTGGTCGTCCGTGGCCGATTTCGCCCGCACCCCGAACAGGAGCGGATGCCCCCTTCCGGACAGCCCTTCGGCCAGGACGAGGGAGTGCATTTCCATGCCTCCCCAGCCGGAAGAACTGTTGATGAACAGGATTCTCAAGTCGGACATGGTCGGCCCACCGCCTCTTCAACCTCGAGGGTTCACGTGGAAGAATGAATAGGAGAAAGAAACGCAGCTTGTCAAGGCGCGTTTCCCTTTTGCGGGACGGAAAGATATAATGGAATCTTTGCGTTCCCCTCTCAGAGGACCAGTCTAAGGGAACACGTATCGGAAGGGCAAATGACAAAGTACCGCAGGCCACCGTATCCTTATTGCCCATGGTGCGCACGCCCCCTTCCGAAAGAAAAACCGTTCCGACAGGAATGCAGCTCCTGCGGGTTCGTGCTCTACCACAACTCGAGCCCTTGTATTGGCGCCCTGCCGACGGACGAGGTTGGGCGGGTCCTGCTGGGCAGGCGGGCTGTTGAGCCGTACCGGGGTGACTGGAATGCGATCGGCGGATTTCTCCAGTACGGCGAGGACCCCTTCGAGGGACTCGAGCGAGAGGTACGGGAAGAGCTCGGAGTCGCTTGCGAGGTGGACGAGTTCATCACGATGGAAGCGGACACGTATGGTTCCGACGGCCCCGCTCTTTTGAACGCGTATTTCACGGTGAGACTCGGTTCGGGCACGATTCGGCCGCAGGACGACATTAGCGAGCTGCGGTGGTTTTCCCTGGACGCGCTGCCCGAGAACATCGCCTTTGAGAGTGACCGGAAGGCGCTTCAGGTTCTTTCTCACAAGACAGAGAGATCCGGCGGAGGTGGAGAAGAAACATGACGCAAGAAGCCAGGTACGCACCAGGGTTCCTCATTTCCGTCCCTCAGCTCATGGATCCGAACTTCTATCATGCGGTGGTGCTGTTGATCGAGCACACGTCCGAGGGCGCCATGGGACTGACCATCAACCATCCGACGGACAGGTCGATCCAGAGTCTGTACGAACAGATGGGCCGTTCCTGGCCCGGCGACGATCAGTCCCTTCTCATGCGGGGGGGACCGGTGCAGCCCGAACACGCCTGGATTCTGCACGGCCCGGAATGCGATCTCGGCTCCGCCTACGAAGTAACGGATGATCTGAAGCTGAACACGTCCCTGGATGCCCTGGACACGCTCGTGAAGACCAGCAACCCGTACCGCTTCTTCATCGGCTACGCCGGCTGGGGCCCGGGGCAGCTGGATGGCGAGATTCAGCAGGGCGCCTGGATCATCTCCGACGTGGATATCTCGCTGGTCTTCGATACACCCTCTGAGGAGGTCTGGGAGGCCAGCCTGAAGCGTATGGGCATCGACCCGGCCATGCTTGTCATGGGCAGCGGCGTTCACTAGCGGGGGCAAGGACTTGGCTGAAGTCAAAGATGCATGCGGGCTGTTCGGCGCCTTTGGAACTCCTGAGGCGGCTTATGAGGTCTACTGCGGGCTCTACGCCCTCCAACATCGCGGCCAGGAAAGCGCCGGCATCGTTGCGAGCGACGGCAAGACCCTCCGCTCCTCCAAGGGCATGGGGCTCGTTTCCAACGTCTTCACCCGTGAGTCCCTCAAGACCCTGGACGGGGATGTCGCCATCGGCCACGTTCGATACTCAACGACGGGCGGTTCGAGATCACAGAACATCCAGCCTCTCGTCGTGCGCTACAAGAAAGGGCTGCTCGCGATTTCTCACAACGGCAACATCGTCAACGCAAAGGCCCTGCGCAGAGCCCACGAGAAGAGCGGCTCCATCTACCAGACCGGAACCGATTCGGAAGTCCTGGCCCATCTGCTGGCCCGGCCGTCTCACCAGAACATGCGTGAGCCTCTTGCCCACTGCCTGTTCCACCTTAGAGGCGCTTTTTCCTTCCTGCTTTTGGAGAAGGACCGGATGGTCGGAGTACGGGACCCGCACGGCTTTCGGCCGCTCGTCCTCGGAAAGAGGGGCAAGACCTATTTCCTCGCCTCGGAAACCTGTGCCTTCGACCTCATTCGCGCCGAGTACGTCCGCTCACTCGATCCAGGCGAGATCCTCACCATTACCAAGGCGGGGCCCAGATCCGAGTTCATCGAAGGCACTCCACCGCTTCGCCACGCACACTGCATCTTCGAGTTGATCTACTTTGCGCGCCCGGACAGTATCGTTTTCGACCAGACAGTCCACAACGTCCGCGTCGAGTTCGGGGCGGCACTGGCCAAGGCAAGCCCGGTCAAGGCGGACTATGTGATCTCGGTTCCGGATTCGGGCATCTCGCCTGCCATCGGATATGCGAACGCCTCGGGAATCCCTTATGAGCGGGGATACATTCGAAACCACTACGTCGGCAGGACCTTCATCGAGCCGCAAAAAGCAGGGCGGGTGGAGAGTGTCCGGTTCAAGCTGAACGTTGTGAAGGATATTGTCGAGGGCAAGAAGCTCGTGGTGGTGGACGACTCGATCATAAGGGGGACCACGTCCAAGTCCCGGGTCCGGGCCCTTCGGGAGGCCGGGGCAAAGGAGATCCATCTGCGCATCAGCTCTCCTCCCTGCCGTCATCCCTGCTACTATGGAATCGACTTCCCGGATCCAAGAGAGCTCATCGCCTCGAAGAGGTCTGTCGAACAGATCCGCAAGTATCTCGGAGTCGACAGCCTCGCTTACCTGGAGCCGGAGGCGATGCTCAACTGCGCGGTCCACCCCGCAAAGGACTACTGCACAGCATGCTTCACGGGCGACTACCCGGTCCCCGTCAGAATGCCGCGCGGCAAAATGGATCTGGAAGAAGATCACGCAGACGGCGCCACCGGACGGCGGACAAAGCGCGGACGAGGCTAGAGGCCGAGGACGAAGTAGACCGGTCACAGCTCCCTAGGCACTTAGACTCTCCTCTTGACAGCCCACCAGACCAAGAGTGGCCACACGAGCGAGATCCCCGCACCCAGCGAAAACAAGCCCCCATACCCGATCCGGTCGGCGAGCAGGCCGGACAGAGTGCTCACGCTCATCTTCCCCACTACCTCCACCGCCGCCAGTGCCGTGTAGTGAGTCGCCCCGACCCTCCTGTCACACAGGTCCATCATGAAGGCGAACATCACCGGGGTGATCATTCCACCGCAGAAGTGTTCCGCCAGGGTCACAGGGTAGACGATGCCGAGCGACAACGGCTGTTTCAGAAAAGGAAGGATCGCTATGAGCACCAGGGGCCCTGCGCGCAGGATCCCCACCCAGAAGAGAGACTTCAGTCGCCCGCGGTTCTGGCCGATCCATCCACCTACCATCGAGCCGGCCAGGCTGAAGCCAAGGCCCCATGTTCCGCACAGAATGCCGATTGCCGGGGCATCCATCCCACCATCGAGCAGAAAGAGCCTGTACATTGCATCCACACCTGCCTCACCCATCTTGTAGGTCGCTATGAGCAGCAGAGCGACCGGCAGTCCGGGCCGTGAGGCGAGAAGGACGAGCGACCTGAGTATCTCCATCATCTTCGGGGAGGCATCAGCCCCTGTCGAGGCACTGTCGCTTTCCGGGTATCGGGAGGCAATCAAGAGGACGAACAGGCCAACGATGGCCATCGCAGTGCAGATACCCTTCCAGCCGAGTTGCGTTGAAAAGGCAAGAAGGATCCCACCCGTGAGGAGCATACCCACTTTGAAGCCAACGACTTGCGCCGCGTTCCCAGGGCCCCGCTCCTTCTCGGACAGGACATCCACTGCAAGACCATCGACCGCTATGTCCTGTGTGGCGGCAAACAGGTTGATGCCGAACACGATGACCAGAAGCAAGGTGAGGGAGCCGGCCGGCTGAGGCTCCTGGGTACCCATGAGAAGAGCGAGCACGGAAGAGATCAGGACGCAGGGAAGGATCCAGCTCTTCCTTCTGCCCAGGGCAGGCAGAGCGAACCGATCCACCAGCGGCGCCCACAAAGGTTTGAGGATCCACGGAAGCCCGAGGAGGCTGTAGAATCCGATGGCAGTTCGACTCCACCCGGCCTCACGCAGGAACAGGGGCAACACTGAAATGAAGAACCCGTAGGGCAGGCCCTGCACCAGGTAGAGGAAGAACAGGGTCGAAAGCCGCCGCCGGAAAGGGGGCAAGGCACCATAGGGTCCCCCTTCGGTCCGGCCCCCGGTTTCCGGGTCAATCATCCCGCAGCATCCCCCCCATCTGCGTGCACCAACGCTTTCTCCGGTCCAGCTTCAACCCGACGTACTTGGGGACAGCCAATCACGTCCCAAGAGAATGTGCGAAACCCTGAAGCGGGTCAAGCCTCCTCCGATCGTCTGAACCGACCGACCGAGTCGATCGATCGTCCTGATCGATCTTCTTGATCCTTTCCCCCCCTTTTGCTAGCCTGTTGGGCGGTCCATTCTACGAAACCACCGAGAATCGCTGTGGAATCACAGAAGCTCAAGCAGACGCAACGCATCGTGCTGCGCCTCTTCATGAGGGGCTCTCACGAGAACATCAAGCGCATGATCACCAAGCTGCGCCCGGCAGAGAGCGCGGAGCTGCTCGCACACATCCGTCGAGCCGATCAGATCCGCTTCCTCCAGCTTCTTTTCGAGGTGCGGATGGCCGCGCCCACGATCCGGGAGCTGCCCGACGAGCTCGCAAAGGATCTGATCAACGAGTTCAAGGATGCCATGATCGCCGAGATCGTCCGAAGGCTCTCACCGGACGATGCGGTCGATCTTCTCGGCTACCTCCCGGAGGATCGCCAGGAACAGATTTTGGTACAGCTCACCGAGAAAGAGCGATGGACCCTCGAAAGGCTTCGGCTGTATGACGAGGATACTGCCGGCGGCCGCATGACCACCGAGTACATTGCCTTCCCCCAGGAGATCACAAGCGCCGAGGCGCTCGAAGAGCTTCGGGAAAAACACGACAAGAGCGATCTCCTCTACATCTACGTGGTCGACGAGGTCAACCATCTCACGGGCCTCTTGCCCTGGCGGAATCTGGTCTTTGCCTCCGGTGACGAGAAGATCAAGGATCTCATGGTCTACGACCCGGTCAGCATCCAGCCGGACACCCCCCAGGAGGATGTGGCCAAGCTCGTGTCCGATTTCGACCTGCTTGCGGTCCCGGTGGTGGACGAAGAACGCAAGATCCTGGGTGTGGTCACCTTTGACGACATCATGGAAGTCATGGAAGAAGAAGCCACCGAGGACATGTACCACCTGGCCGGTCTCGACACGGCGGAAAGGGTCTTTTCGCCGGTGAGCCGATCGGTGCGCCTGCGGATCCCCTGGCTCCTCATCAACCTGCTGACCGCCCTGCTAGCGGCCCTGACGGTTGCGCTCTTCAAGGAGAGCATATCCAAGTTCGTCGCGCTGGCCGTGCTCATGCCGATCGTGGCGAATCTGGGAGGCAACGCAGGCAGCCAGAGCCTCACCGTGGTTGTTCGTGGTCTGGCGCTCGGGGAACTCGAGTTTGCCAGCCGCTGGAAGGCGATCCTGAAGGAGGTCTCTGTCGGCTTCTGCACCGGATCGATCAACGGGCTGATCATGGCGCTCATCGCCTATATCTGGTACGGGAACCTCTGGCTCAGCCTCATCCTGTTCCTTGCCATGATCGCCAACATGCTCCTCGCAGGCCTTTTTGGGGCGGTAGTCCCTTTGATTCTGAAGTGGGCAGACAAGGACCCTGCCCTGGGCTCTCACATCCTGGTCACGACCGTAACGGACGTGGGCGGGTTCTTCATCTTCCTGGGCCTTGCCACGGTCCTGATGGGCTACCTGAATATACCCCTTTAGCCGGTCCACAGCCTCCATCGGTCGTTGGGGCGAGAGGTCGATGAAAGCCTCCATCTTCGACAGGGAAACAGAGATCCGCAAGAGGGCCGAGCAGGCCGGCCAGGGGCATGTGTTTGCCTGGTGGGCGGAATGCAGCGAGGCGGAAAGAGCGTCGCTGCTCGAACAGGTGGATTCGATCGAGTTTCCGCTGCTCGAATCTCTCGTCAGGGACCTGGTCAGGAACCCTCACCAGGAAGAGACGGTCACACTCGAGCCCGCCCCGATCATCCCTATCCCCGTCTCGGATGCCCAGATCAAGGCAAAGGACCTCGCCAGAGAACGCGGACACACCTTGATCAGGGAAGGGAAGGTAGCGGCCCTCGTCGTTGCCGGAGGTCAGGGGACCCGGCTGGGATTTGACGGCCCGAAAGGCGCCTTTCCCATAGGGCCCGTATCATCCAAGCCCCTCTTCGCCTTCTTTGCCGAGAAGCTCCTGGCGGCCCAGAGACGTTATGGCCCGGCCATCCCCTGGTACATCATGACGAGCCCGGCCAACGACTCGACGACCCGAGAGTTCTTCGAGAAGAACCGATTCTTCGGTCTGGTTCCACAGCAGGTGCATTTCTTTGTCCAGGGAACCATGCCGGCCGTGGACCAGGAAGGGAAGATCCTGCTCGCGTCAAAGCACGAAATCGCGCGCAGCCCTGACGGCCACGGGGGCACGCTTCGAGCCCTCGAGCGCAGCGGAGCCCTGGACCGAATGGAAGCAGAGGGAATACAGGAGATCTCGTATTTCCAGGTGGACAATGTGCTGGTCAGGGTGCCGGATCCCGTCTTTCTCGGCTACCACGCGGAGGCCGGGGCGGAGATGAGTTCCAAGGTCGTTCGCAAGGCCTACCCGGAAGAGAAGGTGGGCGTCATCGGTATGCGGGGAGGCAAGCTGGGCGTCATAGAGTACAGCGACTTGAGCCAGGAAGACATGTCGGCACGGGGGCCGGACGGAGAGCTGAAGTACTGGGCCGGGAGTATCGCAATCCACATGATCCGGGTTTCCTTCCTGAGACGGCTCCAGAGGGAGGGGATTCAACTACCGTTCCATCGGGCAGACAAGAAGGTGCCCTTTGTGGACGCCGACGGAAGACACATCGAGCCTGCCAGCCCGAACGGCATAAAGTTCGAGTGCTTCATCTTCGATGCCCTCCGGCACGCGGCCTCTGCCATCAGCCAGGAAGTCGTTCGACAGGAGGAATTCTCTCCCGTGAAGAACGCGACCGGCGTGAGCTCTCCGGCAACGGCGCAGGGCGCCCTGATGGAGGTTTACGCCTCCTGGCTCGAACAGGCAGGTGTGAAGGTTCCCAGAAACGAGAGCGGCGCCCTCGCGTCAAGAATCGAGATCAGCCCCCTCTACGCCCTCGACCGGGCGGAAGCGGTCCAGAAAATCCCGCCGGACCTAAAAATAACGAACGACCTCCTTCTGACGGACGGCACGACCTCCCCCTAGCTCGCATATTTTCTATTCCACATACTGTCTTTGTGCTATACTGGCGCCATCCTTCCCCGGGAAACCCACCCGTGATCCGCTCCATAGTGCCCTGTTCCTGCAGAACCATCTGTTCCATAGAAAGGGGGGACACGCCATGAAGGAGCAAAACCGTCTCTTCGCTCGGCCCGCAGGCTTGTTTGTCCTTTGGACCACCCTTCTCCTCGCTTACGGAGGTCCTCCGATCGCGCTCGGCGATTCGATGATTCCGGATACTCCGGAATTCGAGCACATCAGAGAAAAGGTGGAGGCATATGACCAGAGGTACATCCAGTTCCATTCTCCTGACGCTCTCAGCATGAACACCCACTGGAACTGCAATCCCTTGAATCCCGACACGCCGGAATGCATCCCCACGGCGGTCGTCCGATACGGGGGATACAGTCACCTGACCGCTTACGGCTGCAACGGCGCCTCGGGCGAGGCCTTTCGGTACGGCGCCCTGAGGAACGAGGGGGCAACGCCGGATCCCGCGCGCATCTGTCTCATGATGGACACCCTCCACGCTCATCATGCGATCACCGGGGTCCCGGGGCTGATCGCCCGGGGTGTGTGGCATCCCGGGCTGCAGGGAGAAAACCCCGACCCCCTGCCCCTGTTCGACGAGTTCGGTGCCCCTTACCCTCCTGAGAAACGGCCGGTCTGGCGGGAGGACAACAGCGGAGGGCTCTACCCGGGCTACATGTGGATCGATGATGTGAGCCAGGACTGCCTCATTCACTACATGTACCTGCTGGGCATCCTCTACGAGGCAACCTATGACGATGAGGACGAAGAAGTCGTCTGGCGGAGAGAAAGGATGATCGAGGATGCCCTGGCCATAGGAGAGCACCTGATCGATCCGTATCATTCACTCGTCGTCGTGGACGCAGACGGCAGGGCCACGACATTCGGGAATCTCAACTCCCATTCTCTGAACGGTTTTTCCTCGCTCCTCGCGCTGTCTATCCTGCGAACGGTTTATCACATGACGGGTGACGTGAGGTTCGATGATTTCTATGCCGACACGCTCCTGTGTGAGAGGGGTGAGCACAACACCTTCCGCAACACATTCACACTGGAGGTCTATGTGCCTCTCCTCTACTACTGGAACAACTATTTCAATTTCCACATGGCGTGGGTCGCCATCTTCAACCTGCTCCGGTTCGAGCCGCTTCCCGCGTACCGGCAACTCTATCAGGAAGCACTCGAAGATAGGATGTGGACGGATCCGAACGGATACAAGGACGTCAAGGAGTGGCGGCACATCGAATACAGCATGATGTACCTCGCGCTCAAGGCGGGCGGGTACGATCCGTTCCATCCGGAAGACATCCTCGCGTTCGACGATATGCTTCTGTCCATGGAAGAGTACCCCCCCTCGCCCTTCTGGGATCATCCCGTCGATGCGTGCGGGGACGACAACGAGCAATGCTGTGAACCCGGGGAGTTCCCCTGCACCAAGAAGTACCGGATCGATGGAATCCGGACCTCCTTCGGGCGTCTGAGCGCCACGGAGCCTGTTCATCTGTATGAAAGGCCCCCGAACTACTACTGGATGGAGAAAAACCCGTACAGGCTCCAGGGAGGAGGTTACTCGGACGAAGAGTTCCCCGGCATCGGCCTCAGGATGGGCTATTGGATGGGCCGCTACCTGTCCGCTCAAGGGGATAACCGGTCCCCACACCTGCGAACAGCGAGAGATCCCGGTTACTGCCCACCTGCATGCGCCTCCTGCCGTCTGCTGCACAGGGAGCCGGTGTCCGCCTTTCAGGGACTCATCGGTTGGGTAGCAGGGTTTCTTCTCCTCCTTGTCCACATCAGGCTCCTGAAGGGGGTGCTTCACAGGAGGTGACACCAAGGGCAGGACATGGTAAGGAAACCCGTGTTGCGGGTTCCGTTGAAACCTGAAGGAGAGAGGACCCAGCCCCTGGACAGCCTGGAGCGGGCTCGAAGGAGCCTCCGAGACATCATCGACAAGCGCGGCACAGACCGGAATGAAGGGGTCCAGGTCAGGCCGCTCGATCCGGATGAAGCAATCGGCAACGATGCGGACTCCGGCTTCGTCATCAAGAAGGACAAGGAACGGGTCGTCGAGGCAACGTTCCGGGAAAGGCGAGGCCAGGCATTCACGGACCGTCCGACCGTCTGGTCAGGCACCCTGGCAGAGTTGCTGTCCTTGCCCCTCGATGAGATTTCGAATCGTGCCCTCTTCGTGGCCGGTCTGAACGCCGTTCTTTGCGCCCTGGACCTACTGCCCGGAACCATCCACTGCAAAGACGCAGATCCGTCCCGCTGCGGATCCGAGGTCGCCCGGTTCGTGAATGAGCGATTCGGCACGGTACGGGTCGGGCTCATCGGGCTTCAACCGGCCATCCTGGAGGCTCTGGTGGAACGCTTCGGTCCGGACTCGGTTCGTGTGGTGGACCTGAACCCGGACACTGTGGGAGAAAGTCGTTCAGGGGTTCTCGTATGGGACGGGGAAAAGGATCTTGCCCGGCTCGTCTCCCAATGCGATGTGGGCCTGGCCACGGGCTCGAGCGTGGTCAACAAGACGCTGGACGAGATCCTGGAACGCTTCCGCCAGACGGGGAAACCCCTCATCCTTTTCGGGAACACGATCTCCGGCGTTGCAGCGCTTCTGGGCCTCGAACGCCTCTGCCCTTTCGGGGGGCAGGGGTGACACCCGCCCGGCCTAACTCACTCTCCTTGCGTTCTTCATGATCTCATAGCCCCAGATACCCTTGCGGTACCCGGGAACCGCACCCGAGGTGATGGCCGCCATCGGGTAAGAAAACAGGGGGTGTCGTATGTTGAAGTCCATCACGGCAAGCCTTCCCGGAATGTGACTGAAGAAGCGCCTCAAGTAGTAGCTGATCCGGTAGCACTTGTTCATCTCCTTGAACTCCTCGAGCGCACGATCCGGATCGTCTACGGCCATGGCGGCCAACCGGCCGGAGAGGATGGCCCCGTGGATACCGAACAGGGCGCCCGGATCCATGGCCCCGGAGAGTGTCCCTGCGAGCACGTACCCGTCCTGGAAGAGCCGCGGGTTCTTTGCGGAACCTGTCGGCACCCGCCCCGTGAAGTACTCCCAGTTGTGCAGCTCCAGGTCGAACTTCTCCTTCACGTCCCTTATACAGGCTTCAAGGGTCTTTGCCTTCACATACCCCCGGCTGAAGAAGAGTCCGTACATCAGGTTGTTCGCGCAGTTTGCGTAGAAATAGTCCTTTGTGTAAGGAGCCATCAGACCGGCAGCCCATGGGGCCCTGTCCGTCTTCTGCGTCCCTGCGAATCCCCGGGTGATCTCGAAGGGGATTCCGAGGTAATCGTACATGCTCGGATCCAATCCCGTGGCGATGATCGAGCCCGGCGGAATCTCCCGAAGGTCTTTGAGAAAGGTCCCGAACTCGAACTGAACGCCCGCTTCACAGGCTTCGTCGTAGAGGAGCTTGTCGATCCCGCTCTTCCTGGCCCCTCGTTCGACCGCGTGCATGGGGCCGGGGTTCAACTCATACATACGATTGCCTACGACGGTGACGAAGCTCTCTATAGGGTGGAAGGCAGACCGCACATCGATTCCGACCTGTTCGCTCATCCAGGCCGGATCGATCGGTGTCGTGTGGACCGAGGGCATGTCGTGGTGCATGCCTCCGAGCCTCTTTTCCCCCTCTATCACCAGGACCTCGTGCCCCTTGCGCGCCAGGGTAATCGCCGCCACCATCCCGGACAACCCGGCGCCCAGAATATGCACTTTTCCAGCCATGCGTTTCCCTCCCTTCAGGGTCCAGCGCTCGCCTTGGAGGATCCGGGCAGGGCCTGACCCCTGATCCCTGACCCCTGATCCCTGCTCTTTTCCTTGAATCGGCAACCGATCCCGTTGAACACGAAGTCGATGGCCTCCTTTTTTCGCTCCTCGATCAGCTCTCTGGTGAATACATCCTTTTGCCAGAATTCCTTGATGGTGGAGGCAGCAACGAAGAACAAGGTGGTTGCGCCCATGATGTTCGAGATCATGTGGATGGTATCGTTCGGGCCGTCCCGCCGGGGCTCGATGTTCGCCAGGACAAATTGCTCCATCATCCCGAACATGTCACGGAGGTAGGGCTTGGACAGCACCTTGTTGACGTATTTCCCGTTGTCGATCGACTCCCGCAGGAGAATCCGGACCATGTGGTCTTTCTCCGCCAGGATCTCGATCCCGTGATCGATCAGCTGTTTCAGTTTCTCCTGGGGTCCCATTTCTGCAACGATGATCGGCAGAAGACGTCGCTCCACGGTCACGTAGAAATTCTCGATGACCGTCTTGTACAGATTCTCCTTGCCTCCGAAGTGATAGTGAATCAAGGAGGGGGTCACCCGGGCGAGCTCTGCAATGTTGTTGATTCGTGAACCTCCCAAGCCCTTTTCCGCAAAGACCTTTTCCGCGGCGATCAGGATTCTCTCCTCGGTCTTCTCCGAACTCTGCCGTTTTTTCTTCATAGATTTCCACCCGCTCCGCTCAAGACGGTCTAATTGATTATATGTTCAAATTTATGGGATTTTGCGTGGCGTGTCAAGAAAAAAAATGCCTCGTTCAAAGAAGATAAGCATTTGAATGTAAAGTATTATTTTGGAATTATGACGCAGTGAGAAAAAAATGTTGACATCGTCGAATTGGCTCTGACATAATTGGGTCAAACATTCAAGAAAGACACATTTCCCCCGTGTTTTTCGGCCGATTCTTGAACCAACACCTATGAGTGGGAGAGAAGAAATGAAGATCGAATACGGCGAGTTGATCCTTGAATCCGGCGAGCGAACCATCCGGCCGGACATCTTCGCAAAAGTGGACGGGGACGCGACGCCCCATCTCCTGGCGCGTCAGTGCCAGGATTGTGGTGACGTTTCCTTCCCCCCGTTCCGGTACTGCCTGATGTGCAACGGTGAAAAGGAAACCGAGAACAGGGTCCTGAGCAACGACGGGATTCTGGCCTCCTATACGATCGCCCGACAGGTCATGCCCGGTTTCAATCCGGACTACATCCTCGCCAATGTCCGAATGAAGGACGACCCTTCCCTTGTGCTGGTCGCCCAGCTGACGGACGTCAAGCCCGAAGATCTCGAGATCGACATGGATCTCACCATGGTTCCCAAGATCATCAAGGTGTTGATGAACGGGGAGATGGTTGTCTCCTATTGCTTTCGCCCCACAGACCCGGCCAAGGTAAGCCTTGGGGAAGGAGGGCAGACCGAATGAGAGAAGTCGCCATCATCGGTGCCGGCATGATCAAGTTCGGGAAATTCCCGCAGTATGCTGCTGCCAAGATGGGCGGAGATGCCGGACTCATGGCCCTGGAACAGGCGGGCCTCAAACCCACACAGATCCAGGCGACCTTTCTGGGCAACATCGGAAACCCCCCGAACCTGGCCCAGCGCGTGAACGGTGAGATCGGCATGACCGGGATCCCTGCCTTCAACCATGAGAACGCCTGCGCAAGCTCATCGGCAGCCTTTCGTCAGGCTTTCCTGTCGGTGGCCAACGAGGTTCATGATTATGCGCTGGCCGTGGGCGTCGAGAACATGACCAGCCACATCGAAATGGGAACGACCACTTCCGGGCCCCTGGTGCTGCCCCACGGCGCCAACATCGAGGCGGACAACGGGATGCTCATGCCCGGGGTCTTTGCCCTGCTCGGGAGCCGGCACATGGCAGAGTTCGGCACAACCCCGGAACAGTTTGCCAGGGTCGCTGAGAAGAACCACAGACACTCCGCCCAGAATCCGTATGCTCATTATCAGAAGGTGTTCACCCTGGAAGAGATCCTCGAGTCGCGCATGGTCTGCGACCCCCTCACCCTCCTCCAATGCTGCCCAATAGGTGACGGGGCCGCGGCCGTGGTCGTCACCTCGGCGGAAAATGCGAAGAAGCACACGACAAAGCCGGTCTTCGTCGCTGCTTCCGTCCTCACTTCAGGCCAGTACAAGGAATCCGCAGAGGGCCCGGCAAGGATCGAAACATGCGTCCGGGCGGCAAACGAGGCGTACGAAACCGCTGACATCGGCCCCGAGGATCTGGATGTGGTCGAGCTTCACGACTGCTTCAGCATTCACGAGCTGGTCGCGTACGAAGATCTCGGCCTCTGCCCAAAGGGGGAAGGCGGCCGGTTCATCGACGAGGGCCTGTCCGGATATGGTGGCGAGGTCGTAGTCAATCCTTCCGGCGGCCTTCTGTGCAAGGGTCACCCGATCGGGGCCACCGGGGTGGCACAGCTCGTCGAAGTCGTCTGGCACCTCCAGGGGGTATGCGGCGAGCGGCAGGTCCCCGACGCAAAGGCAGGGTTGACGCACAATGGAGGCGGTTTCGGTCCGGGCAATGCACCGGGAGCCATGAGTATCACGATTGTCAAATCGTGAAGAGGCGAAAGGGTCCTGCATGGCCTTCGAGGATTATTTCGACGAGAAGCTCTACCGTATGCAGAACACCCCGGAGGTCAAGGATCTCCAGATCCACAAGCTGCAACAACACTTGACCAAATTCTACAACCAGAGCCCTGCGGTCAAGGCGTTTGTCGACTCCCAGGGTGTCTCGCCGGAGAAGATCACTCTCGACGTCTTCCGGCAGGCCTTTCCTCTGCTGGGTCAGGACACGATGAGGGGCTCGCTCGCCGCCGAAGGGGCCAAGCAGCCGGGCTTCGTGGTCGACATGATGGCGGGCATGCTCGGAATCGACCCGAACGACTACGTGTTGATGTGCGCCACGTCCGGGACCACCGGGGAACCCACCCCCTACTTCTTCACTGCAGAGGACCTCGAGTGGATGCCACGGGGCACTTCGAGGAACATGTTCATGGTGACCGGGGGCGACACGGAAGCGATCCGCAGGATGCGCGCCATACAGGGCTTCGGTCTCAGCATGTTCGGCGCGGGCGTTCCCCTGGTGGAGTGCCTCACCCGTCTCGGAATCACCTGCATTCCGGTCGGCGCCGAAGGGGGATCCGGACCGATCCTGAAATTCAGCGAACGTTTCGCAGCCAACTGTATCTGGTGCACCCCGTCTCTGGCCGAGTACATGGTGGACACCGCCCTGGACCGGATTCGGGCCATCGGTTTCAAACACGTCTTCTGCGGGGCCGAGCCCGGGGCCGGGATCCCGGAGGTGAAGCAGAAGATCGAGGAAGGCTTCCAGGCCAGGCTCTACGACGGCATGGGCCTCATCGGCGGACTGACCCTCTCGTCCTGCAACGCGGACGAATACACCGGGATGCACCACCTGACGGATGACATGTTTCTCTTCGAGCTCGTCGACCCGGAGACCAAGGAACCGGTCCCCTGGGAGGACCAGGCCATAGGCACGATCGTGATGAGCCCCCTCCAGGGGTACAGCATGCCACCGGGCCGATTCTCTTCGGGTGACGTGGCCCAGCTCTTCCTCGCACCGTGCAAGTGCGGGGAGCCGGGGTGGCGGATCAAGATGCGGGGCCGGACGGATGACATGCTCAAGGTCAAGGGCGTGATCGTGTACCCTTCGGCCGTGGACGGCGTGATTACAGGGTTCGTACCGAGGGTGACGGGCGAGTTTCGGATCGTGCTCGACTCCCCGCCCCCCAGGGTGGAACCTCCGCTGAAACTGAAGGTCGAGTACGGAGAGGGCGTCAAAGAGGAAGATCTCGAAGCCCTTGCCGGGGAAATCGAGGGAGAGATGCACGCGAAATTGAAGGTGCGCCCAAGCATCACCTGGACTGCGCCCATGACCCTCGAGAGAGCGACCCACAAGACCAATTTCATAGAGAAGACCTACGAATAACGGATAGGATCAAGGCCCTCAGGAAAAGGAGATACTCCATGGAGGTACCAACTTCGCAAAACGAGGAAGTCGCCAGGCGGCAAGACGAGCCCCTCGAGACGAAGCTTGCCCTGATCGTGGGTGAAGCGAACGTGCTGCATGCTCCGGAGCAACTGGCCGGGTACTTCGCCGACCCTGTGGACACGGACCGGATCGCAGCGGTCCGGCCAGGCAGTACGGAGGAGGTTCAGGCGGTGGTGCGGCTCGCCGGGGAAGCCGGCTGGGCTGTCTACACATTGAACGACCGCACCCTGCGGACCGCCCCCGAGGTGCGACCGGGCATTCTCCTGGACTTCTGCCGGATGACGGCCATAGAGAAGATGGACAAGCGGAACCTCCTGGTCCATGTACAGCGAGGCCTTACCTTCGAAGCACTGAAGAAGGAGCTGGACGAGCTGGACCTGAAGCTCGCAGGCCCCCTGGCAGCCACGTCCGACTCGGTCCTCTGCAACTTCGTGAACCGGGCGCCCCACAAGAAGGCGACCTTGTACGCCGAGCCCCATGTATACAACATGCAGGTCGTTCTGGCGGACGGGAATCTCTTTCGCACGGGCAGCCACGGCCTGAACGAGATGAATGACTGCCGTGAGGACGGAGGACCCAGCCTGAGTCGTTGGCACGTAGGCTCAGAAGACGTTTTCGGTGTCGTGACGAGGGCCACGGTCTGGGTCTATCCGAAGACAGAGTGCCGGGATGTGCTGCTCTTCGGTTTCGATGACCTGGAGGATGTGGTGACGGCCCTGCGGAACGGGCCGCGCACGGAGCGGGGCTGGGAGTACTTCGCAGTGAACCGCCGCTTCCTGGCTTCCTTGCTCGGAACCGATGCCTCGGATGCGCCGGCCTGGACTCTGGTCGTAGGCTTTGACGGCCGGCAGATGCTCGTCGAATACCAGAAGAAGAAGACCGCTGAGATGATTCCCACCTTCGGGGGCAAACCTCTCGAGGCCTACGAAAAAGAGATGCTCGCCCTCCTCGATGAGGTGTGGTACCAGGCTTCCCCGCTCCACACGGGCTTCTACGCCGACTGCGCACGGATCAAGGAGCTGGACGATCTTGTGCAGGAACATGTCGCAAAGGCAGGCGTCCCCCCCGAGGAGATCGGCCAATGTATCCTCTCCGTGAACCGGGGCCGCTGCCTCTATTCTCAATACGATGTCTTTGCGGAATCGTCGAAGCACCCGGGCATGCTGGACGCCCTCGAGAGCAAGCTCGCATCCGGCGGGGCTTTCTACGACCGCCCCCAGGGAGACCTGGCCGGACAGGTCATCGACAGTGTGCCCAACCTTCGCGAGCATCTTCGGACCGTCAAGGCCGTAACGGATCCGAAAGGAACTCTCAACCCCGGCCGCTACGTTTCGCTCGAGGATTCCGGCTACACGCCACTTTCCGTGGCCTTGGACACGTCTGAGGACACCGGAGTCACGGAGGGCAACATCCTCACCGTGGAGGAAAAGCTCAAGGAGGCCATCGGCGAGAAGTGGGTCACGGCAAACCCTGCCGACCTCTCGGTCTACGGAAGGGATTTCACGGTCTACTCGGGGGAGCGCCCCAACATCGTGGTTCTGCCCGAGACTACCGAAGATGTCCAGAAGGTGATGCGAATCGCCTACGAGCACAAGATACCGGTGGTACCCCTTACCACCGGGTTCAATCACGGAGGGCTTACGGTCCCACGCAAAGGCGGGATACTGGTCGACTTGAAGCGCATGAACCGCCTCGTGGCAATCGATGAAGAGACCCTCACGGCGAGCTTCGAGCCGGGCGTGCGGATGAGGAACCTCTGGCAGGAATGCCAGAAGGTAACCACCTACGAAGACCTCAGACTCAAACCGATCCTTCCGCTGACCTTTGGCAGCGTCTCCCTTCTCAGCAATTACGTTTCGCGGGGAGGCCCTGGCAGTGCCCTGAAATACGGGTTCGGGTCGGACCTGACCGTGAACATGACCTGGGTTCTGCCCAACGGCGAGATCCTGCGCACCGGGCCCTCTTCCGTTCCCGGGGTCGGCAATCTGGGGGTCAATTGGGGACCCGGCCCGGATATCTCCGGCATGTTCTTCAACGCGGACGGCGCCTACGGAATCTGCACGCAGCTGACGGCCAAACTCTACCCGGACATGCATTGCGAAGAGCGTATCCAGACGGGAATCTTCGACGAAGACCCGGAGGGTATCGAGAAGGCCTGCAATGCAGTCTACGACTTCTCGCAAGAACACCTGGTCGAATTCATGTATAAGACCCACCCCGGCACCATAGCGGTGGGTATAGGCGGCATCCTCGGCATGGAACCGCATGAGCTGCTGCCCATGACACCGAAGCAGCCTTTGTTCCTGCTCGTGACCGGCATGGACGAAGAAGAGATCCGGGTTCGTGCCGAGCTCACCGAGGAGGTGCTGGCCCGCAACGGAGTCATGGTTGTGGATCCGAGTATGCTGCCGCCGGAACTCAACGAAATGGTCTCCACGGATCCTCTCAAGGCAAGCCTGGGTGTTGAAAACAACACGGTGGGGACCCACCGCGGTGCCTTCCAGTGGCAGGCCGGGTATGTCTCGGTGGACACGGTCCCTATCCTCACCATGGCCTACAAGAAGCTGATCAAGAAATACTGGAAGACCTCGGACGCAAAGGCCACTATGGAGAGCTCTCTGACCGGAACCGTGATCCAGGGACCTCTTCCGTATTCCCGGATAGGCACGATCGAGTTCGACTACTGGTGGGACCAGGGCAATCCGGAAGATGTGAAACGGGCTAGCATCATGCTCCGCAAGACCACGGAGCTCTTGCTCGATCATGGGGGCATACCGATCCGGAACATGTTCGGATTCGGGGAGCTCCTGATGCCCCGGCTGGGCGTGTACCATGACCTCGTGAAGAAGATGCGCAAGGCCTTTGACCCGGCCAACCTGATGCACCCGGACGTGCTTCCCGCCACGGACGATTATGTGTAGACAAGGTGAAAGGGAAGGAAGACCTGAGCGCTAGTTGAAAGGGAGGATGAAGATGGCAAAGGACGCCAAGGTCGCACAGAATATCAAGCCCCTGATGGAATACCGGAACGAAGCGTGGAAGTGCTGGAAGTGTGGATTCTGTCGGATGAGCAATCCCGACGAGCAGAAAACCCACAAGTATTCGGACAACTGCCCCCGGGGCACCCGCTTCCGGTTCGATTCGTTCTACGGCGTAGGCACGCAGGAGCTGGTCCGCGCACTCACTTGTGATCCGCCGGAACTGGATATCAACGATCCTGCTGTGGCGGAAAGGATCCGGGAGATCGTCTACACCTGCACCCAGTGCGGGGGATGTCAGACCAACTGTAACCCGACCAAGCATCTCGAACCTGCCAATGCCTCGATCGCCCTGAGGAACTGGCTCGTGGAGCAGGGGCTGGGGCCCCTCGACGAACACCAACCCCTGGTCAAGAGCATCATGAACTACGACAACCCCTGGATGCAGCCTCGGGCGGCACGGGCCAAGTGGGCCAAGAAGAAGAAGACGATCAAGGACGCATCCAAGGAAGAGGTGGAGGTCCTCTACTACCCGGGCTGCACCGCCTCCTACGACCCGGTCATCCAGCCGGTTGCCGGCTGGGTGACCGAAGTTCTGGAAAAGGCGGACGTGGACTTCGGCATCCTTGGCAAGAACGAGATCTGCTGCGGGTCGACCGTCCTGAGAGTGGGCGACGAAGACAACTTCCGGAAGATCCGGGCCAAGAACCTGGAGTCCCTGAACGCCACCTCTGCCAAGACGATCGTAACGGCGTGTGCGGGCTGTTTCAGCACCTTCAGCCATGAATACAAAGAGGACCTGAACGCACCGGTCAAGCACATCGTCGAATTCGTGGACGAGCTCATCCAGGAAGGCAAGCTTACCTTTACGAAGAGCCTCGACCTGGACGTAACCTATCATGACCCGTGTCACGTGGGTCGTTACTGCGGCACCTACGATGCTCCCCGCAACATCCTGAAGGCCCTGCCCGGGGTTACCGTGACGGAGATGCAGCGGATTCGGGAGTGGAGCTGGTGCTGCGGCGCGGGCGGAGGATGCAGGACCGCCTTTCCGGAGGATATCGCAGGCTTTGCTGCGGAGGCGAGGCTCGAGGAAGCCTCCGAGACAGGGGCCAAGACCCTGGTGACCTGCTGTCCCTTCTGCGAGCAGAACCTTGGAGAGGGCGCCAAGCGTACCTTCGAGCGCTTCGGCATGGAGGTACGGGATATCATGGAACTGGTCTACCAGGCGTTGTAGGATGACCGATCCGTCGCCTACCGTCGCCTTTGCACCACCCGATCCGTCCTTTGACAAGAGGTTCGGCTGGATCGCCTTTGGCCTGCTCTTCCTGGTCATCCTTGTCTCCACCTATGTTCATCATCTTGAGCCTCAACTCCTGAAGGTGCCGGACAACACGGACATCGCCTCCTGGACGAATCCGACCTTCGAACAGACGGTCCTTTACGACCGGTTGACCGATGATGCCAAGGCGAAGCTCCTGTCCGAGGGGGTTCCACAAGGCGACGATCTGCTATTCCAGTTCCTGGTCATGGACCTGTTCACGGTGCTGCTAGGTTGGATCTGCTTCCGTCACGCGAACAAGTACTTCGGTTTCTGGATGGCCTCCTGTTTCCTGATCGGTTCGTTCGTGTTCACAGGGCTCGAGGAGTCCATGTGGATCCTTCTCGGACGATTCCAGCCGGGGACCACGTCCAGCCCGGTGGGCGAACCGGTCTACGGGACCTACTGGTTCACAAAGGGAGGCTTCTGGTTTCTCGAGACACCGATTACCGCCTGCATCGGCTGGTTCTTTCTCGCTTATTCCTGCGTGCTGGTGGCCGGTAAGGTCTTCCCGAACATGGGTCTCACGGGCAGGGCCACCGTGGGTGGGCTCATCGCCATGGGAATCGATCTGTGGATGGATCCGATCGCCACCTCCCCGGAGCTGATGAACTGGGTCTGGGCAAAAGGGGACGTGCTGCTCATCCTCGGCATACCCCACACGAACTTCGTGGGCTGGTTTCTGCTGATCTTCCTGTTCGCCATCTTCTGGGAGAACCTCCCCCGGTTCGAGCAGAGGTGGGGGCGGGCGAAAGCGACGGCCTTGTTCTATGCGATGATATTCGGCACCGAGATCGCCATCCTGCTCTTCTTCGTGGTCTGGATCCAGATCCTGGGCAACCTCTTCTCCCTGGCAGGGATCGACCATACGGTGGCGATCCCGAAAGGCTGGTAGTCCCGGGGGCCAAAGGAGCACCGCATGTGGAAGAAGATCTGGCAGAATCGACTGGAATTCTATCCCTACCTGTCCATCTTTCTCTTCTGGTTCCTCGGCTCCTTTGCGAGCTCCTTTCAGGTCCAGAACCGGCCCGGGATCTTCGCCCTGGGCGTCGTTACGATCCCTTCGATCCTTCTCATCGCGATCGCGACTGTTCGGACATACAGAGAACTCCCTTGGCGAGATGATGACCGAGAACAGCCGCTCTACACGGACTAAACCAACCTCCCTCCCGTACGACCGGCGGTTTGGGGTCGTTGCGTATGGGCTCCTGCTCCTGATCATTCTCTTCTCCACCTACCTCCACCATCTCCAACCGCAGGTGCTTCGCGTCCCGGACAATGGTGACCCGGCCGCCTGGCACAATCCTGCCCTGGACGAGACCGTTCTTGTGGAGAGGATGACAGATACCGAGAAGATGCAGTTCCTCGAGGAAGGGGTCCCCTTCGGTGAGGACCTGCCTGCTCAGTTCGCCGCCGACCTGTTCACCATCTTGCTCGGCTGGATCTGCTTCCTCCATGCGCGCAGGCATTTCGGTTTTTGGATGGCCTCCTGCTTCCTGATCGGCTCCTTCGTGTTCACCGGCCTGGAAGAGACCCTGTGGATCCTTTCGGGACGATTCCTCGGAGGAATGGTGAACAATCCGCTGGGCGAAACAGTCACCGGCGCGTACTGGTTCACCCGGGGAGGCTGCTGGTTCCTGGAGACCCCGGTCGTGGCCTGTCTCGGCTGGTTCTTCATCGCCTACAGCTGTGTGCTCACGGCCGGGAAGGTCTTCCCGAGAATGGGGCTCTGGGGACGGGCCTTTGTGGGTGCGATGATCGCGGTCGGAGTCGACCTGTGGATGGACCCGATCCAGACGGCACCGGAGATCATGGCATGGGTATGGGGCCGGGGCGATGTCCTGTACCTTTTCGGCATTCCACACTACAACTTCCTCGGCTGGTTCCTGCTGATCTTCTTGTTCGCCGTCTTATGGGAGAAACTCCCGCAAATGGAAGACCGATGGGGGCGGCCCCGCGCCACGATCCGCTTCGTCTCGATCATCCTGACCCTTCCCTTTGGGATTCTCTTCTGCCTCTGGGCATGGATCTATGGTGTAGGCCTCGCGTTTTCCCTGGCGGGTCTTGAACATGCGGTGAGCATACCGGCAGGCTGGTAGTGTGGGGGAATAATTGGGCCCTTGTCAGTCCACGCTCATGCGTTCGAACTGCTTGCCCATCATCTTGGTAACCCCACGATAGAGGAACGGTGCAAATCGCTTGAAGCCGTAAATGACCTTCATCTCCGGCCCAGGGATGATCATGAACTTGTTCTTCTGCACCGCCTTGAGGATATCCTTGGCGCAGGCCTCTTTCGAGATGCCGAGCCAGGAAGGCAGATCGTCTCCCTTCGGCACGTCCTTTAGGCCCCTCGCCTCGGTAGAGTCGAAAATGTTCGTCCGAACGAAGCCCGGGCATACGACGGTTACACCGATCCCGAATCGGGCAAGCTCGTTCCGCAGCACCTCCGAAAGTCCGACGAGCCCGGACTTCGTTGTCGTGTACCCCGACATACACGAACTGGCGATAAGTCCTGCAGAGGAGGATACGTTGACGATATGGCCGCTTTTCTGCTCAACCATGTGGGGCAGGGCAAAATGAATCCCGTAAATCGGCCCCCAGAGGTTGATGCCCACGATCCACTCCCAGTCCTGCAGGCTCATGTGTCTCATCTCCCCGCTCATCCCCACGCCCGCGTTGTTCATCAGGATGTCGATCCTGCCGAAGGTGTCGAGCGTCTTCTCGATCATCTGTTCGATCTGCTCCGGCTTGGAGACATCCACACCGAGGGCCATCGCCTTTCGGCCCTTCGCCTCGATGGCCGCTACGGTCTCGGCCAGCCCGGCTTCGTTCACGTCCGAGACGACAAGGTTCGCCCCTTTGTCGGCAAATTCGACTGCGGTTGCCTGTCCGATTCCGCTGGCGGCGCCGGTAACAACGGCGATCTTGTCTCTCAGGTTTCTCATCGTAACCTCGTCGACCCAATCATGCGTCCTGCAGATATTTCTTGGAGAAACGGGGCATCTGCCGTATCCACAATTCGAAGAGACCGGGAGAATACCGTTTGAACATATGCGAGTATTTTGTCATGGCGTCGGTAATCACGAATCCTTTGTTCTTCTTCACAGCCTTTATGACGATCCGGGCGAATTTGTCAGGAGTCATTCCTTTGAACATGTTCAGAGCATCCCTCGCCTTTTCGTCGAAGCCCTTCAACTCGGCGTTCTTGAAGATATCGGTCTCAACAACCCCGCCGCACAATGTGGTAACGCCCACGTTGTGTTGCGCCACTTCGGCTCTGAGACACTCGGTCATGCCGACGAGGGCAAACTTGGATGTACTGTAGGTGGTGTTGTACGGCGCACCGGTCAAACCGAAACCGGAGGAGTTGACAACAAGATGCCCTTCCCTTCGCTCCACCATAGGCCTCACGAAATGCCGGACCACATGAACGGCGCCATAGAAGTTCACGTTCATGACCTTTTCCCAGTCCGCCTTCTCCAACAGGTGGGTTTGGGCATTCAGGGCAATCCCGGCGTTGCTGAAGGCGATATCAACCTTACCGAACTCGGCAAACGCTTTTTTCGACAAGGCCTCGACATCTTCCTCTTTTCCCACATCCGTCGGCACGGCCAGCGCTCGACGCCCCTTGGCCCTGATTTGATCTGCCACCTCTTCGAGCTCGGCCTCCCGCCGGGCACAGATCACTACATCGCAACCTTCATCGGCAAAGGCCAGCGCGGTGGCTTTTCCAATACCTCCGCTTGCTCCGGTTACCATCGCGACTCTGCCCTGCAAATTCTTCATTTCTCCTTGACTCCTTTTCTTCATATTCGTCGAGGTCTAAAAAGGCCCGAATTCTTAATGGGATGGAGCAGTATACTGAAGATAAGAATTGGGGGTCAATGGAAAGAGACGTTCAAAAAACTTGAATCGCGGTCAAGTGGTTCTGGAATCGGACAGGGACCTGCGCTAAAATGACCGCAAACCAACCGGATGGGGGACATTGTTCATGATGCTATACACACCGGAAGAACTCGCATCCGAAACCCGACCACTCTCCGGCATGGCCCTGGAGGCGCTCCAACAGGGGAACCTGAACGAGGTGCGCTTTCTTCTTGGACGCATGGCGGTCGGGCATTTCGAGCTCTATGTCGGCTATGTCGACTGGGTCACGCGTATGGGAGGGAAGATCCTTCGGGATTTCGGTAACGCCTACTTCGAAAGCACCTCGGAAAGGATTGCCCGGTATCTGATGGCCCCCTATGCAGAGGCCCTCGAGGGGGGGAGCGAGAAACAGACCATCGCAGATATCATGACGATCTGGTGCCACCAGTTGGGCAGGATCGATCCTTACGGAGAAACGAAGAACGAGCTCGCCTTTTCCCTGGTTCCTTGCGGATCGGGCGGCAGGCTGGTGCTGGGAGGACTCTATGAGGCATCGCCTCAGAAGTATCCACTCCTACCGGACGACACGCCCCTTTTCTGCCGGATCTGTCAACACCTTCAAGCGGCCCTGAACGAACAGGCGGGAAAGGACTTCTGGCATGCCGTACCGGAGCGTGAGCGCCCCGGATTCTGCCGGATGAGCTTTTCCAAGCACGAAACGAGAGGAGCGTTCCTGTTCTCTCCTGACGAGACTTCCCGACTCATCACGCCTCGCTGCCAGCAGGCCTTGAACCTGTTGGACGTCCACAACCTCGAAATAGAGCACCTGCTAAGAGACCAGCATACGGAATGGCGCCCCTTGCACGACCTTCTCAACCTCTGGGTAACGGCCCTGTTCTCCGTAATCTACGAGGAAAAAGGGATGCAGTACCTGTCCGAGCTGGTCTGGGAAACCTATGTCACCATGTTCGAGTCCACGTACCGGATGTACAGTTCCTTGGACACCAGGAGCCTCTTCAGAAATCTGGTTCGGATGTGGTACTACCATCAGGCGACCTTCCATGTTACCGAAGAGGAAGACCGTTTCGCATTCCATCTCGACCCCTGCGGAAGCGGGGGCCGCCTGTATCGAGGGGAGGTGCTGATCCCCGGGGCCTACCGGTACGGGGACGGGTTGCTTACCGAGAGCCGCGAACCGGACGACATCACGTTTCAACGTGCCCCGTTTCCCATCTACTGCATTCATTGCGCCGCAACAAACAGGGATCAATTCGAGGGGAAACCTTGGTCTTTCGTGATCGAAGGCGCAGCCATGTCCGACCCCTCGAAACCGTGTATTCAGTATCTCTACAAGAAAGACTCGCCTCGCGTTGCTCAGGCCCACCTTCTGGAGGAGGTGGGCCTCGGCGAGTCAAAACCCCTGGACAAGGAATATGTGCTATGAGTCTTTTGAGCGAACTGATCGGGACCTTTCTGATGTTTCTCGGCTTCATCGGGATTCTTGCCGGGAGTATGCTCTACCGAATGAAGCAGGAAGATTTGGGAAAGATGTACATGACAGCCACCATGACGGCCGGGGGGGAGATGTCGGACGCGCCCATGGTGCGCTTCCTGACGCAAGTGCGGGGAAACGACTCGCTGAAGAGGACCAGGGCCCTGCAGTTCCTTCTGGGCGGACTCCTTGCAGCCGTCCTGGGAGCGTGGCTCGCCTGAAAGGAGACAAGAAATGAAGCCGAAGCCAACCGAGACTTCACAACAGTCCACCCGGACCGAACTCGTCTGCCCCACATGTGGCGGCCCGGTGGTCGCGAACATAGCCTTCGGCAGCAATTTCTGCGGAGTGCGCACGGTGGCCGCCTGCGAAGAGGGCTGCAAATGGACCCTTCAGGACCAACAGAAGATGAACAACGCAGCGAGTGACGAGATGTTCGGATAGCAGGCGATTGAAAGGCTCGAGTGCTTGATGGGGGGAAGCACGGATGAAGCTCGATTCCTGGGTTCTGGACGTAATCCTTTACACGTTCTTTCTCTTGATGCTGCGGGAAGGCCGGCTCGTTCTCGGCTGGAAGCGGACCAGCATCTTCCTCTGGGGTTCGATTCTCTGGACCGCCATCATCGAGAACGCGATGGTCATCATCGGCGGGTACGACTACTTTGCCTACGCCGACTACTACACCTTCGGTGGAAAGGTGATCAACGGGTATGCGGGCTGGTTCTCCTGGGCCCTGTTCGTGCCCCTGGCCATCTGTCTCGGCTGGTTTCTTCTCAGTCTCCCCGCTCTGCTCATCTCGATCCGGCTTCTCGGCGAGAACCGGGGCATCTGGATCAAGGCGGCCTTTGCGGGCATCATGCTCGTCAGCTTCGACATGCTCCTCGACCCCATATCGGTCGTGAACGAGTGGTGGAGGTGGACATCCCCCGGCTACTACCTTCGCGGTGTGACCCTGGGGAACTACATCGGCTGGTTCTTCCTTCTCTTCTTTTTCGGTGCGGTCTACGAACGCACGGTCCTCCAGAAGAGGGGCTTTGGCTGGCTTTCAGGAATCGAGGGCAAGATCTTCGGATCGGACACGATGGACCTTTCCGGCATGGAGATGGCCCGGATCGGGAAGGTATTCTACTTCCGTCTGATCGCCTTCCTGCCGATCTTCTTCGTCTGCTGCATAGGCGTCTCTTCGATCGCCCTTGCTTTTGCGAACAACTGGGGTCCTTTTGAGAGTGTGTTTCCTCAAACCGCTTTTGAGGCCGTCACGAAACCTTGATCCGCCCATCTGCGGGGCGAGGCTCCGCTGGAGAGGAGACGAAGTATGCATACCGTAGAGCAAGCAGACCCGAAGGTACAGGAGACCGCACTTCGCGCAAAGCTTCGCATGTCCTATTTCCTGCTCCTCCTCTTCGTCATCCACATCATTGAGGCCTACGTCACCTTTCCCTTCGTTGATCACACGAGCACGGCCCAGAACGTGGTCTACGGCTTCATCGTGGCCGCGCCCTTCTACACGATCAACATCATTTTCATCGTGTTGACCCGGCGGGACCTGGCCAACCTCCTCGAACAGAACGGTTAGGGATTCTCTGTTGTCCACTTAAGGCGCGGACCGCCATCGGAGATGTCTTCATGCCCGAATCAGACTGCGGAGCTCTCCTTATCCACGGTTTCACCGGGTACAGCCAGGAAATGCAGGGACTGGCGCAACTCCTGGCCGATGATGGATACCGGGTCCACAATACGGTCCTGCCGGGCCATGAAGAGACCCCTGATGACCTGAGAAGAATCCGTTGGACCGACCACTGGGATCATCTCGAGCAGGAGTTCCGGAGGCTCGAGCGGCAATGCCCCGGAGGTGTCTTCTGTCTTGGCCAATCGATGGGCGGGGCCTTGTCGCTTCTGCTCGGTGAGCGACTTCCCGTGAAGGGTATCGTGACGTTTGCCGCACCGGTAAGGTTGACGGGTATTCCCATACGGCTCGCCTCTCTTCTGGGCCGTCTCGTTCCCTGGAAGAAGATCGCCGCACGACCCATGGAACAACAGCTGGCCGATCCGGAGATGCGGAAGATCCACAAATGCTATCCCTTCTTTCATCTGGAATCGCTTCTGGAGCTGCTGTCGCTCCTCAGGGAGGTGAAGGACAATCTCGAGAAGGTGACGGCTCCCCTTCTCGTTATCCACGCAGAGGAAGATGAAGTCGTTCACCCGAAGAACATGAGTTGGATCCTGGATGCCGTGTCTTCCGAGGCGAAAGAGTCCCTGCTGCTTTCACAGGGGCGACACCCCATCACCATGGATCTGGGACGGCACGAAGCCTTCGAGGCAGCACGGTCCTTTCTCAGGAGGATCGTTTAGAACGGTTCGCTACAGGCAAGGGAGGGCCGGCGTCAACTCCGGCAGCCGGCGGTGCAGGGTGGCCTGTTCGTAAGCGTAACCGATCGCGATGAGCCGCTCCTCGGAGAATGCACGGCCAACCAGCTGGAATCCAATGGGAACACCACCCGGTGTGAATCCACCCGGGAGGACCAGGCTTGGAAGCCCGATGTAGGAGCTGAGGCCGATGATGATATCGTTCTCCAGAAAGGGAAAGGAGGGGTTGGGCGATTCGGACCTGAGACCCCCATCAGCAGCCCAAAGCGGCATTGTGGCAAATGCCGTGATCAGGATCGCGTCCACTCTCAGGTCCTCGCTGTCCATGTAGGCAGCAATGTCTTGCTGGATTTCCACCTGTTTCTGATTTCTTGCAGCCTCGATCCCGGGATCGTACGTCTCCACGGCGCCCAGCAACATGGCTCCCCGATTGATCAGCTTCTGGAGGGCAGGCTGTTTCAGGAATAACTGCGACATCCCCTGGCCGAGAAAATCGTAATAACCGCGAAAGGGAGAAGCATGCAATTCCGATAGATACCGGTCCCAGAGAAGCCTTTGTTTCCCGATGGCTCCTCCACCGAGAGCTTCTCCCACCTTTTCGAACAGGAGATGGTCCTGCGTCAAGTCAATGCGCACCAGGGTGGCTCCTGCGTGTTTCAGATCGATCAGTACTTGTTCCGAAACTTCCAGGACCTGAGCGGTTGACTCGTTCCGCTGTTCGCTAGGAATGTGGATGAAGTTCCCTATGTAACCGATACGGGCACCCTCCAACCCATCTTCCTCCAGAAAGGATGAGTAACCCTGATCCGGGATGTGAGGCTCTCCCAAGGATGTGATCGGGTCCTCGGGGTCCGCCCCGGCAATCGCATCGAGGACAAGTGCAAGGTCGGTCATCGTTCGAGTCATGGGGCCCTTCACTTCATGCATCACCGAACCCGGTAGTGACCCGCCACCGCTCACGAGCCCCCGTGTGGGCCTCAATGCACAGATATTGTTGTGCATCGCCGGAAAGCGGATCGAACCCTGTGTGTCGGCGCCAATGCCGACAACGGCGAAATTGGCCGCGATCCCGGCGGCAGAGCCCGCGCTCGATCCTCCCGGGATTCGGTTCGGAACGTATGGATTCAGGGTCTGACCGCCCAGCGTGCTGAGCCCAACACCGCCTTTCTGCAGCTCATCCAGGTTCGTTTTTCCAAGGACGATCGCACCTGCTTTCCTGAGCCGTTCCGCAAGAAACGCATCGTTCGTCGGGTAGGCATCTTCCAGTACGGTCGTACCACCGCTCGTCGGAAACCCCTCCATGTCGATCGAATCCTTGAGGATGACAGGAATCCCGTGAAGCATGCTTCGGGGGCCCGATTCTCTTCTCTCGTCATCGAGAGCCTCGGCAAGTCGCAGGGCTTCGTTCCGATCCAGAACCGTGATCATGGCCCTTATGGCAGGGCCGGAGGAATCGTAAGCCTCTATCCGGTCGAGAAAGCCGTTCACCAGCTGCACGGCATTCAGCCGTCCCCCGGACATGGCGTCCTGCAGTTCGACTGCGGACAGCTCGGTTATATCGATGGACGGACGGGAGGCTCTGGCACAGCTGCACCCTTCCTCTTCACTCCCGCTGCAGGCAAGGGTGGAAAGGAGGGGCAGCAGAATGAGCAGGCAATGCAAGCCGATGCGAAAGGCTTCACCCGACATCATCCCTCTCTCTCAGGCTGTTCGAGAACGTGTGGTTCGATGGCCTCTCAGGGCTTCGACGGACATTCGCATCATACCCGGAATGGCCGCAAGGAAATAGGCCGTTTGGTAAGATTTCGTATTCACGTCGTCTACAAGAGGAGGGGGGAGCGGCAGTCCTTCGAGGGAATCCAGCTTCTCCTCGCGGAGAACCTCGTTCCCGTCGTAAAGGTCCTGCTCGATTTGTATGAGGTAATCCAGATAGCCGCCTTCCATGGCTCTTTGGAGGTTTTCGTTCATCCTCTTGCGGCCATAGCCGTCGTAGAGCTTGAAGTGTGCCTGGGCGCCGTTCTTGTCGAAGGCATGACGGAGGATGTTCCGATGGGTGTGCACCTCGCGGTTGATATCCAAGATGGCTCGCTGGAGGGTGCTCGGCTTCATCCTCTTGGGGAAATAGGTAACAAAACTTCCGGTGGCGTAGTCCCAGGGTGAAACGGCTCCCGGGTCCCTACTGTACCAGTGCGTCGAGAATCGTCTTTTCAAAGGAATGATCAAACCCTTGCGCTCATCCTGCTCGAGGTCGTGCAGGATGAAGAGGCTCAGACTGAGCCCTGCAGCTTTGACGAAAGAGCTGATCTTTTCCGCAACGGCGGGCGTATCCATGTCGCCGCCGAGAACGAATGTGGCGAGAACATGCATCCCATGATCCCGGATGGTCCGGATGGATCTCAGCACATCGTCTCGTTTCTGCATCTTGTTGTACGCATCGAGATTCTCGTCGAGGAGCGACTCCACACCCACGACGACCACTTCGACTCCCGCCCTCCGGAAGAGTCGGAGCATCTCCGGGTCGCGGCCTATCTCATGCCGCTCGAACACGGACAGCATGAGGCCCAGGTCCTCGTCGATCAGCCTATTCAGAAGCTCTTTCGTCCTCTCCCTGTCGGAACAGAAGTCATTGTCCACCACGAAGAACGAATCGTTGTACTTCTTCCTGTGCTTGAAGTCCCTGACCACACTGTCGATATCACGGTTCCTGTATGCACCCTGGAACAGCTTGAGGGTCGGGCAGAACTTGCACCTGAACTTGCAGCCCCTCGATGTCTGTATCGTGTTGATCACGCGGCTCTTGCCGAGAAAAGGCCTTGCCGCACGCTTGAACCCTTCGATGAGCTCCGGGTCCGGGATCGTGTGAGGAATCGGAGGCGGAGGCGGGTCCGGATTGTGCACGATCCGCCCGTCAGTCGAAAAGGAAATCCCCGGCACCCCCTGCGGCTCCCCCTTGCCGTTCAGACATTCGATGAGCTGGGGCAGAACTTCATCCCCTTCACACCGCACCGCATAGTCGCAGAACGGAACCACGGTTTCCGGAAAGAAGCAGACATGCGGGCCACCCATGACAATCGGCATCTCCGGCTTCTCTTGGATCATCCTTTCCGCGCACGCTTTCACCTTGGTCAGGGCAGGGGCGTACACCGGGAAGCAGACAAGGTCGCAATCCACGAGCTTGTGGAAGTCCATGTTGCTGACCCCCTCGAGGAAGACCTTCACTTCGTAGCCGAGATCCCTGAGAAGGGCGGCGAGTGTGATCGTGCCGTGCTTCGGGAACACGGCATCGAAGCTCCCCATGGTGTTGATCCTGGCGTTGTACTCGACGAAGTGGATCCGCTCGATTCGCCTCGCTGCAACGCTCATGCTCAAACCTCCCTGGGCTGCTTGTCGTTTGTCTCCTGACCCAAGCTCGGCTGCATCACGGCGGCGATCTGCTTGAGAGCCGTGAGGATCCTTCGGACGGTCTCTTCGTGAGGGATCGCCATCTGTCCCAGTGCGAGGCCGTCCATCAACGCGATGGTCACCCATGGAGCGATGTCCCCGAAGGGATTGCCTGCCGCATATTCAGGAAAGTACTCGGCGAACGTTCTTCGCACGGTCTCCAGGATCTCGTAGGTCACGGTTGCGAGATGCTCGCGCAGGCCGGAATCCGTCCGGGCGGCAACCATGAATTCCAGGCATGGATAGAATGCTCCCTCGGGGCGGTAGGACTCCCAGAGCAGATCGATCGCAGTGGAGAGACGGTCTCCCTCAGCCGGGATCCGCTCCATGGTCGCCCGGAACTCGGCGACGCGCCGGTGAAAGACGTGCTCGATGGCAGCACGCACGAGATCCGCCTTCTTCGGGAAATGGTGAAGCTGGGCACCCCTGGAAACCCCGGCACGCTCCGCTACCAGGGTCGTGGTGGTGCCCGCATACCCGTATTGCAGAAGGCACTCAACGGTCGCATCCAGCAGACGGCCGCGGGTCTCTTCGCGGCGCTCCTCCTGGGTCCTGCGCTTCCTGGGTGTTTCGGTAGCCATGGGAGAGAGCATAGCAGAACACAAACAAACAGTCAAGCCTGCTTGTTTTTTTCGGACCTACCTGTCAGGACGTCGCGAAGCGTGAGGTGAGCCTCTCTGTCGCGCTCAACCCGTTATTTTTAAATGGGAAACGATTCAGGAGGTTCCACCGGTCTGACCCCACATTGGGTGGGTAACGGACCTGGAAATGGCCTGCAGCCTAGTCCGCGATGTCATTGGCCTCGATCCGGGCGGCCAGGTTGAACACGACCCAGGAGCCGCACAGATCGCAGTCCACGTCGTTTCCCATGCAACAGAAGGTGCGGGTGAATTGGTCGCCATCCAGATAGAGAGGCATGACGAATTCTTTTGCATAGCATTGGTCGGTAACGGCCTTGGAGTTCTGGGAGAGGGTCAACTCGAGGGCTCGCGATCGATTCCAGACGAAATCGGGGTACTGCTTCTTCAGCCGGATCGCTTCGCGGACGGCCTTGTCTCTTCTCTCGAGCGAACCCCAGGTGAGATTTGAAGTATCGTTTTGCGGCGGGACGTAGAAAGAGAAGGTCATCCCCTGTGCCCGGGTTTCCTTCAGGATCTTCAGGGTCTCTTCCATGTGGTCCTCATTCTCCTTGGTCACTACGTACTGGCACATGACCGTGGGCTCGAAATGATCCGGCACCCGTGACAGGGTCTTCATGACCCGCCGGAAGGAGCCTTTCCCCCGGATGGAATCATTGACTTCCTGGGGCCCATCGATGGAGACGACATAGGTGCACCGGGGGAGATCGATCAGGTCGATGGTGCCGTTGGTTGTGACGTGATTCTTCGGGAAGAGCGGGGTCCCCTTGCGAAGCACGTCCTGGCGGATCAAAGGTTCACCCCCCATCCAGAGCATGGTCTGAATCCCATGGCGTTTCTGAAGTTCGCCCAGTCTCCTTACCATGGTATCCGTATCCATCTCGCGCTTGTAGTCCGTCGGATTGTCATCGCGAAAGACAAAGCAATGACGGCAGCGCAGGGTACAACGATTGGTTATGTTCACCATTGCTGCAGGCCACTGACGCGCAGTCTCTTCCTGATTCATTTCTTCTCTCCTATAAAAGCCACCCCCCACCAGTTAACTTGAGGGAAGTACCACGGGAACCAAAGCCTCTCGATTCGTTCGATGCCTGAACGATGCATATAGTCTTTGATCTCACCCGGTTCAAACACCCTGTTTCTCCAGAGAAGGGCGATCAGTCTTCCCATCAGGCTGGTACGCGTCACGATGAGCAACACCTTTCCCCCGGACCTCAGAACACGCCCGCACTCCGCAATCGCCTTTTCCACGTCGGGCATATACTCCAGTGCAGCAGAAGAAACCACCAAGTCAAAGCTCTCATCACGATAGGGCATTCTGCGCATGTCTGCCAACTGCAGCCTGACCCGTTCCCGCAGACCCAGTCCGGAAAGCCGTCGAATCAGCCCGGTAAGCATTCCCGGAGAAAAGTCCAATCCTACTGCCGTGAGGGCCCCTGGGACTTCCCTGAGCAGACTGGATGTGAAGAAACCGGTGCCGATGCCGACATCGAGAATCCTGGCGCCTTCCCGCAACCCGAGACGGGGATGGTGACGGCGCAAGAAGTATCGGAAGGAGGTTCGGTAACCCACCAGGGTGAAGAAGAAGGAGTAGAACCAGGGTCCGACCCGATCGAAAAATCGCCTCGTCTTCACCGGATCCGGAAAAGACATCTCCCTACTCCCCTCCCCGCTCCAGATGCTCGGCCGACGCGGCCCGGCCCTCTTCGGCGACCCACATCTCGAGCAGAGGATCGCTTCCGGCTCTCAGGGCTTCCTCCATCCGGGCGAGTGTTTCCCCTCTCAGCTGGTGCTTGATCTTCGCGTAGCCCTCCCTTGGCAACTCTGCAAACTCGAGTGCCACTTCTTTCGCCCTTTCAAGGACCCGGCCGGCCGGCGCCAGTTCGTCCAGGACCCCGTTGTCCATGGCCTGCTCCGGCCCCATATTGCGACCCCCCAGGGTCATGCGGCGGGCCTCCGCAGGGGCGAGTTCTGCCCGTAGCACCTCCATGGTCGAAACCGGGAAGGGAATGCCCACTCGACTCTCGGTCACACCGATCTTGCACGAAGAGCTGGTTCCCACTCGATAATCACAGGCGATGGCCAGGATAAACCCCCCGGCGATAGCATGTCCGTTGACGGCCGCGACCGTTGGAAGGGGAAACCCGTAGAGCCAGGCTACTGTGCGATTCAAGTCCTCCACCATCCGGCGCTGTTCTTCCGGCGAGTAGTAGGGCACGGTCTTCAGATCCAGCCCGGCGGAAAAACACTTCCCTTCGCCCGTAATCACCGCCGCTCGGACGGCAGGATCCTTTTCCACTTCTTGAAGACATGCCTCCGCATCCCGCACGAGTTTCAGGTCGAAGGCGTTCACCGGCGGCTTGTCCAGAAACAGAGTGGCGATACCCTCGGAGACCTCTAGTCGGGCGGTTCTATCCTCCATGATTGCTCTCCTTCAGGACGTTCTCCACTTCTCGCCGCACGAAATCCAGCCGGTCCTGTCCCCAGAACATCTGGTCCCGAACAAAGAAGGTGGGAACCCCAAAGGCACCCCGCTCGATCGTATTCGCCGTATTCGCCTGCAGCGTCTCTTTTACCGAGGGCGCTGCGATCCCCGCGGCAAACTCTTCCCCGTCCAGGCCCACTTCTTTCGCGATCTCGACGGCCACCGCCGGATCGGACACATTCCGATCCTCCATCCAGGTGGCACGATATGCGGCTTTCCTGTACGCCTCACATTCCTGCCGTCCCTCCAGAAAGACGGTCCCCCTGAGAAGATAGAGTCCGTTGATCGGGAAGTTGTTCGGAATGGTCAATGGTACCCCTTGGAAGGAGGCGCAACGCTGCATGTCGGTCACGATATAGGTGAGCTTCGCTGCCGGGTAAGGCATGCCTTCACGGAACTGCTCGAACCCTCGTAGATAGACCGGTACATACCGGATTTCGACAGGCAACCCTTCCAGGATCTCGTTGATCCGGCAATCCGCAATGTAGGTCCAGGGGCTTGCATAATCGAAACAAAAATCGACTCGACATGGCTCAGTCATCTTCGACCTCCATCTTCTCGGGTTTCTTCCCGTACAGATCCCCTTCCCTTCAGCGTACCAAGCACCTCGTCACGCCTCATGCGCTCGCTCATCTGTTCCTCCGTTCCTCGGTTCGCCAGGGAGCGATGGCGTCCAGTGCGTGGACCTGGACCGGAGGCGAAGACATCTCCTCCGCATGCTCGCGCATGAACTGCCACCAGAACTCCCGTCCCAGCCGGTCATAGAGGCGCATCTCCTTGATGAATCTTCTCCGTTCGTTACCCGGGAGGATCGGCTCGGGTAGAAGAGGGTCGAGGGCGAGTTGTCGTAGGCATTCTCCTCCAAGCACGAAGGATTCCACGACGGACTTCTCGACAGGGAGTTTCGGCAGTCGCTTTGCACTCCTTTGCAGCGTATCCCGCATTTTCCGATAGCCGGCCTGCAAGGCACGGACGTTCCAGAGTCCCCTGGCCCTTTCATCGCTCTCCCATTCCATACCGCTTAGGACGAACACCAGGGCTTCCGGATCCAGGCCGAGCTCGCAGAGCCGGACACGCATAGCCTTGACTCCACCCCGGAGATTGTCGGGGCGCAGCCAGAGGTCCGGTTCCATCTCTCTGAAACCAAGCAACTCGAAGGCTCGAAGGCGACGCGACAGCGCTGCACGGTCGCTTCTTGGCAGGCCCGCCGTATGGACGCCGATCCATCCGCCGCCCCAGGGGGCCATGCGTTCCTCCATGTTTGCCCAGGAAGCAACGTGGTCCCGCACCGCTGCGGCTTTTTCCGAAATCCGGTACTGACCCCGCTCATCCCGCTCGACCATGCCTCGGGCCAGCAAGCGCGCAAGGGTAACCCGTACGTTGTTCTCTGTGATTCCGAAGAGGGTGGCCACTCGCATGGGGGCGCGCACGGGCACGGGGCCGTCCGTGGCTGTCAGGAGGTCGAGGATCAGGCTTTTGGCCGTAATCTCCATTCTTTAATATTACAGATATTTGCAATTAATGTCAATATATGTAATTTTTTCCTGCTCCCGCAGCACCCATGGACAACCGAATGCCTTCAACCCTATATTGAGCCATACGAAATGGGGGACTCATGGATGCCGAACGCATTTCCGGCCTGTTCAGCCTGAAGGACCCGGAGCGATACGGCGTGGACCTCGGGCCCGGGCAGGACAGTGATTTTCGAGCTTCGCGCCGCCTGGTCATGTGGCTTGGGCTTCACCTTGCCTGGGGCGTGGTATTCCGCTTCTACCGCTCTTCCCGGGTAGGGACGATCGGCAAGGATCTGGAAGACGACCTGTTTGCCCGGGGCCAGGGAATCATCTACGCCCACTGGCACCAGTACGCGCAGTTCTATTTCTTCCACGCGGGCCGGAAGCGACACCTGATGATGATCAGCCCCAAGCTGGGAGGGGAGTTCGGGGCTCGCTGCATGGACAGGGTGGGCGTGCTCACGGTGAGAGGATCATCGACGAAGGTGACCAAGGAGGGTCACCTCAGATACAGGGGTGGCAAGGAAGCATTGTCCGCGGTCGAAAGACTGGTCAAGGAGGAGGGCTTTCACGCGGGCATCACGGCCGACGGTCCGAAAGGACCCGCCTTCCACGTCAAGCCGGGGGCCCTTCACCTTGCCCGAGACACCGGCTCACCGATCATGGTCCTGACCGCTGCTGCACGACCCCGCTTCCGGCTCCCGGGCTGGGACAGGATGTGGATGCCCTTCCCTTTCTCGAGGATCATCTACTTCTTCTCCGGCCCCTTCTATGTCCCCCCGGATGCAGACGACAAGCTGATAGAGAAGGCCCGCCTTCAGCTTGAACATCACATGCGGGACATGACCGCTCGAGCCGGAAAGTACTGGAAGGACCAAGCCACAAGAAGAGAGTTCCCCGAGCCGCTCTGGACGGAGTGACACAGTCAAGAAGGGACACTTCCCCAGGAACCAACGATCGGCCTACACCGTTTGATCGACTCCTCTTTCGTACCCCGATCATCCCTCCGGTCAGCCACCAGCGGCCACGGCCATTCTGAAATTCAGCATACCGTTTTCGCTTCAGCAGGGCATATTTTATCTTTTTCATATGAGAGGCAATTGACCGGTAAGTACACCGCCTCACCGGACTCACGCAGGATTGGGGCGCCTGGGACGACACGTACACGTTCGTCGAGGACAGGAATGACCATTACCTGGATGCAAATCTCGGGATCACCAGCTTCACCGACAATGATCTCGACCTCCTCTACATATGCAACACCGAAGGTGAGGTCGTGTGGGGCAGGGTCTACGACCTCGAGACGGAAGAGCCCATCATGGTGGAAGAGTTCCCTTCTTCCCGTCTACCGCCGGAACACCCTCTTCTCGCCCACGGTTCCGATGATGATGCCATCACCGGCATACTGAGCACAGACCGGGGGGCCCTCCTGGTCGCCTCCCAGCCGATCTTGACCAGCGAAGACGAAGGCCCTTCCCGGGGCGCGCTGATCATGGACCGCTTTCTCACCAAAGACCTGGTCGAAATCATCGCAGAACAGGTGCGCGTTGATTTTCGCCTCTGGTCGATCCCTGATGACGAGGTCCCGGTACACGACAGGCCCATGTTGGAACGACTCACACCAGGGTCGCCGCCACTCGTCTCGGAGCAGGACGAGAAGATGCTCAGGGTCTATTCCGTCATGAACGACATCGAGGGGCGCCCGGCCGTGCTGTTGAGGGCGGATGTCCCCAGACACATCAGCGCCAGGGGAGCCGAAATCCTCAGGGGTACCAACCTCTTTGGCCTCACGGCCGGAATCCTCACGCTCCTCCTTTTTATGACCCTGCTCCACCTGTCCGTCCTGGGGCCCCTCAAGAAGTTGACGGCCCACGCAACGGCCCTTGGCAGAAACGACGATCTCACCGCGAGACTCTCCTTTGGCCGCAAGGACGACCTTGGCACGCTCGCACGCGAATTCGACTCGATGGTCGAGAAACTGTCACTCGCCCGCAAAGGACTCCTGGAGAAGTCCTACGAATCGGGAAAAGCCGAGATCGCCTTACGGGTGCTGCACGGCGTCCGAAACGCTCTGAGCCCGGTTGTCGGACACCTGGGGCTGTTGCGGAGCGACCTGAAGGGCATGCCGCTGGAGCAGATCCGCATGGCCAAGGAGGAACTGGCCCAGGAGATGAGCTCTCCAGCCCGAAGGCAGGATTTGGGACAATTCCTGGACCTGGCCACGGAGAAGCTCCTCTCACATGTCGAGAAATCGGAAAAATCCCTGGATGAGATCTGGAAACATGCACAAAAGGTCGAGCAGATCCTGGCCAGCAATGATGAAATCAGCCGTGCGGAGCGACCGGAAGAGCATGTGAAACTTGAAGGAATCGTCCGGGACGCCGTCCGGGAGATCCCGGCCGATCTTCGGGAGCGAATCTCGGTGGAGATCGATGCCGGCGTCAATGGAATGCCGCCCGTCAAGGGAGATCGAATTTCCCTCAAACAGATTCTATCTCATCTGCTGATCAATGCCGCCGAATCGATCCGTAGGACCGGGTCCGTTTCAGGCGGTGTCATGGTCCGCGCTTCCACCGAAAGGATGGACGGGGCAGAGGTGATCCACGTACAGGTTCAGGACAACGGAGCAGGCATCCCGAGGGACGATCTGGACCGAATCTTCCAACGCGGCTATTCCACGAAACCAGGGGACACTTCGGGGCTCGGGTTGCACTGGTGTGCGAACACGATCTCCTCGATGGAGGGGAAACTCTACGCGGAAAGCGACGGGGCGGGGCATGGCGCTCGCTTGCACCTCTTCATACCGAACAAGACTGCACAAATCCCTCGGGTTGATCCTCGACGTTCCCGAAGATCTCCCCCCTGTTCTCGCTGACCGGGACCGGATACAGCAGGTAATCACCAACCTTTTGAACAACGCTGTGAACTTCTCTCACGCCGGCGACCCGATCACCATCAAGGTCGAGACCTTCGAACAGGCAAGCGGGGCAACCCGCTCAGAGTGGGTCAGGGTGAGCGTGACCGACCAGGGCGTCGGAATCGACGAGAAAGATCTGGACTTGATCTTCGAGAAATTCAATCAGGGCTCCGGTGACACGCTCACTGCGAAGCCCCAGGGCGCGGGGTTGGGGCTGTCGATCTCCAGGGAGATCGTGACCCACTATGGTGGAGAGCTCTGGGTCAGAAGCCTGAGCGGGGAAGGCAGCACCTTTGCATTCACGCTGCCTGCCCATGCATCTGTCGAATCCTCCCAGAGGAAAGTGTCGAACGGGTAGACTCGATCGGTCCGAAACAGAACTCAGTGATCCGCTATCGTGTACCCTCGGCTCTTCATGCACCTCTTCAGAGCATCGTTGTATTTGATATGCTGCTTCCTCCATTCCACCGACTGCCTGGCCTCCAACTCCTTCTTCTCCTCTGGGCGCATCGGAGGGTTGTCATCCGGAGGCCGGATGGCCGGGTCGAACCCGGTTCTCTCCACGGCGAGCCTATGGCACTCGTATCGATCTTTGCTCTGCTGCTCTTCTCCAACGCCTTCCTTCTGAAACACCGACAGATCGAGTTGCGCGAATGCAACCGGCGCCGACACGCCGGCGCCGATCAGCAGACACATGAGCAAGATGATTTCAGCCTTCCAGGTCTTTCTGCCAACCTTCACTGTTCCTCGAAACATATCTCTCCCTCTACCGGCCGATCCTTTCATTCAGGAGCCTCCACGATTCAACCGTTGAAACATTCCCTTGTTGTTCCTGTAGATCTCAAGGAAGCACCCGTAGAGCTCGTCGTAGATCTGGCGGTTCGCCCCATCCGGGAAAAAGGTTTCCTCGTACTCGATCAAATCCGGAATATCATCAAACGTGATATGCCCCAATCCGACCGAAGCGATGAAGGCGGCTCCACGGGCGTTTGCCTGCAGCGGATCCTTCACCTGCCTGATCTCCCGGTCGAGCACGTCGGCGAAGATCTGGCACCAGACCGTCGATCTCGCTCCGCCGCCCACGATGTTGAGTGGGTTCAACGGACGCTTCACGAACTTCTCCACGTATCCTAGACTCCACCTGGTATTGTACGCAACTCCCTCCAGAAAAGACCTTACGATGTGATCCAGATTCGTCGTCTTCGAGAGATTGTACAACCCTCCCCTGAGGGTCGTGCTGTCCACCGGGGTCCTTTCCCCATTGAGCCAGGGTGTGAAGATGAGCTTGTGACTTCCCGGTTCGACTCGTCGCGCCACCTCGTCCATGACCTCGTACGGATTCTCCGGCTGTTCCCCCGAGACGAGGCCGTTCTTGTGAAAAAGAATGTTATCCGCGAGAAAGCCGAGGCATCCGCCCGCCAGATCCTGCTCGTTCACGCTCTGGTACTTTCCCGGGATGGCGGTCGGCAGCGATGCGATCGCGTGGAGGGCATCCGATTTCTTGAAGGGCACGATGCATTGCACCCAAGAGGATGTCCCTATGTAGACGTGACCCTCATACTCCCTTACCGCGCCGGACCCGACGAGCGCGCATTGATGGTCCGGAGAGCCCATCACGACCTTCGCATCCCTTCGAATGCCTATCTCCTCGGCCACGGCCGGCAGCACGGGTCCGAGCACGTCGGTTGCGGCCTTAAGGGGAGGCAGCTTCCCTTTGTCCAGCCCAACGATGCGGATCAACCTGTCGTCGTATTGCATACGGTTGATGTCTCTTGTGTCGGTCACCCAGAAGAGTTGCATCGAGTCATAAGAGGCGGCGAATTCACCGGTCATCCTCAGGTTCAGGTAATCCTTGCTTGGAAGGAACATGTGGGTTCGTTCATACACATCCGGGAATGCGTTTTTCCAGAGCAGCACGTGTGCCACGTCATCCTTGCCGGACAGGGAAGGCGCGCCCGCGGTCTTGGTCACCCATTCCACGACCTTGAGCAGTCCGTAGCCCATCACGCTCGGAAATCCCCTCATCGCTTTCGCGATGTGCGGGGCCCCGCGGGAATCCATCCAGGTCAGTGAATTCGCCAGGTGATTTCCGTCCGCACCCACCGCGACGGTACTGGAAAAGGTACTCGAGACGCACACGGCCGTGACTGCCTCGGCGGGCACGACGCCCTTGCTTACGAGCCTCTTCGAGGTCGAAAGCAGGGCCCTCCACCAATCCTCAGGGTCCTGTTCCGCACCGCCACCTGGAAGGAAATGAATGGGGGTCTTCTCGTAATCCGAGGCCACCACTTGTCCGTGTATCGATATGACCGAAGCCTTCACACCGGATGTGCCGTGGTCGATGGCCAGGATGTATTCGTCCTGCTTCATGCAACTCCCTAAAGGTCGATCTTCGTCACTCTGCCGCGGGAATCGATCCGTTCCGCATACAGGACCTCCACCACCTTCTTCCTGCCTTTCGTCTTCACCGGCTTCATCGTTTCTCGAAGACGAATGAAATCTTTCGGGTCCACGCAGGCTTCCGGCGGCAGCACGCCTTTGGCTGTGACCTTGCCCTGATCCATCAGGATCACGCCCATGGCAGCAGGAATCCCGGTTCCTTCACCCAGCGCGGATCCCTCCGAGGCCATATGGACCCTGTACTCTTCCCGTTTCCCGGCCTTCTTGCCCTTGACCACGACCGCCATGGCTCCCCGCTGGGTACCGAATTTCGTTCGTTTCAGAATCCGGTCCCGCTCCCGGATGATGTAGGCGATCGCAAAATCGTAGGGCACGACCTCCTTTCCTCCGACCTGGATCGGCTCTTTGCTTGAAAGGCCCAGTTTGCACACATTGCCTGTCAGCTCGTAGTACTCGATCGGCAGGACCGATCCCTTGTTCGTGACCTGCCTCACCTTGATGTATTTGGGAAGGGTGACCTGCTCGGGATGGGGATAAGGGTAGAGGGGGATGTTCTTACCCACGATCGGAAAGTCAAAGGTCTGCCGCAAGGCGATTCCGTCTTCCCGGAAATATTTCACGTACTTCAGCTTGCCGTCCAGGAACATGGGAATGTCGATCGTCATGCAGTGAAAGCGATGGCCTATGACGCCCTCCCCTTCGATCGGCTCCCCGCCGTGTGTGTGGAAGATATCCACCGAATCGGTCTGGTCCAGCAGGTCATCCGCCACCAGCTTTGCGAACAGATTCGTCACGCCGGGCGAGGCACCCATCCCGATGAGAGCCGTGATCCCCGCCTTTTTGGCGGCCCTGTGCATCTTGAGGATGTCCAGGGTGACATCCACGTCGTCACAGATATCTACATAGTTGATGCGCTCTTCGATCACCACGCCCAGGATGGTCTTCACGCTCTTGTAGAAGGGCCCGACGCAGTTGAGCACGATGTCGCTGCCCTTGATCGCCTTCCTGATGCTGGCAGGGTCCTCGGCGTCTACCTTGACGGCCACGACCTTCTTCGACCCGGTCTCCGCGACGATCTCCCTGGCTCCGGCCATGTTCACGTCTCCGATACGAATCTTGGAGAACAGATCCTGCGCTGCCAGGCTCTTTACGGCAACGCTTCCGACCGCACCACAACCACCCAGAACAGTCACTTTCGCCATCTTATCCTCCTCTCAGGAATCCTCCAGTGGTTCCTCTTCGCATCACCTCTTGAGCCCTTCAGCTACGTGCAGGGCATATTTGATTTGCTCAGGACGCCTCGGTATTCTACATCCAAACGCTGCTCAAGAAAAGGAATCCCCATGCACGCTGCTGATTTCAAGGTCAAAATCCTCGGCATCGTCGGCACGCCGATCAAGGACGGAAACTGCCAGTATCTGCTCGAACAGGCATTGCAGGTTGCAGAGTCGGGAGGGCAGGCGACGACCGAGCTGATTCATCTCAAGGACTACCGCATCGAGTACTGCATCGGCTGTGAAATGTGCCTTCGCCGGGTACACAAGGTGCAGAAGGAGGTAGGTTACCACGTCGTACCGGTTCCCGTGGAGGAATACAACTGCAGCATCAAGGACGACATGCGGGTCATCCACGAGAAGATGCTCGATGCAGACGCCATCCTCCTGGCGGCGCCCGTCTACATCGCCACGATCCCGGGCCAGGTGAAGACCTTTATCGATCGGTGCCGGACCTTTGTACACGACTTCAGGCTGCGCGGCAAGGTGGCCGCACCGCTGACCGTCGCCTTCTACCGGAATGCCGGAGAGGACACGGCCTTGCAGACGATGACTCTCTCCCTTCTGGCCATGGGGCTGACCCAGGTCTCTTTCGGGGCTTCCGCGGTCTCCACCAGGGAGGGGATGGGCATACCGATCCGGGAGACACGGTTCGCGGTCAAGGAAGATCTGGTCGGGATGACCATGATGAACATGGCGGCCACACAAGTCGTCCAAGCCGCCGTCCAGATGAAAGCGGGGAAGCTGGCGCTCGAAGAGGCCGGAATCACATTCCAGACCGCGGGATGGGCCCCTCCGCAGTAGTCGCCTACACCAGATTGATCCGCGTGCCGCCGATAACCACCTGGTCGTACGAATACTCGCAGCCCCGCTCTTTGGCCGCAGCGAGGATCCGTGACCGGTCCTCCACCTTCAGGTCAAAGGCCCCTACACCCGGCCCTCGCCCATCAACAGCAGGCACAAAACGAAGCATCCCGTTCTGGAGTTGAATCCCGGAGTCCGCGGGGGTGCACTCCGTCAAGGGGAGTCCCAGAATCCGTGCCCAGAGCTCCGCCAGTTCCGCCGGATCCTCGCTCTGCAGTTCCGCTCCGACCAGGCTACTCACCACATCGGTCCTGACGGCCCTCGTCCATTCAGGCCCGCCCGGTTCCCACATGCACATTCTTTCGGTGTGATCCGCCTCCGGGGCGACCGAATCCACCGAAAGGAGCACGCCACCCGTATCCCGGGGATGGAAATGGGTGCAACGGTACTCCGGGTTGTCCAGCGTGAAAACCGACCGGATACCGAGTCCGGCGATACGCTCGCGCTCGGATTGAGCATCCTCACACTGCAACAGCACCATATAGCCTCCGTTCCCCCCACGCCTTTCCAGGTAGCGGCCGGCGGTCGTGTTCTCCTGAACCGGAGCGACCACCTCCAGGAAATCCCCGTTGATCGGCATGACCGCGTTCTCGAGCCCGAAATAGATGACCAGCGGATCCCGATAGGCAACGTCCAGACCGAGCACGGAAGTGAGATCGGACACGACCGGTTCCAGCTTCTCCGCCACCAGGCATACCTGACGCAATCGCATGTCTGCTTCCCTCTCTTTCCATGGACCTCGTTGGATGGGAAAGACAACCATAACAAACCGACAGGGGGACTACAATCGCCGGGTCGGATTTGGGCCAGGGAGATCGGCCCCCTGCTGTTCAGGACGCCACAAGTAAGGATTTCAGCGATCCGGGGCGATATAAATAGATAGGGAGGAAGCACTGAATGATCTGCCCGAAGTGTGGGTTCGAGCAACAGGATGCCGTGGAATGCGTCCAGTGCGGTATCATCATCGAGAAGTACCGTCACCCTGCTGAGGCGGTTCCCTATGATTCCGCAATAGCGGAGAAAGTCCCTGCAAGACCCGCCCCTTCCGTCCCCTGGAACGCTCTCCTCCGGCTGACCCTTCTCATCGGCATCGGCCTCTTATCGATATCCTATCTTCTCATGGACGACCTTCCGGGCGGTGACAAGATACTGGATGATCTCCTTCAGCACCCGGTCCAGACCGAGGTGAACATGGCCCCCTTCCAGATCGAGGCAGGAGAGATCGTCTACACCATAACCCCGCTCCACACCTACGAGCTCTATGGCCTCGTCGTGTCCCATCACAATTGCGGCACCTGGTGGGACATCTATCATCACGATCAGTGGAAGGACTTCATCAACGTCAAGGACCTGTGTGTGCTGTGGGGAAGCAACGTCGAAACAGAGGTCTACAAGGACATGCGCTTCACGAGCGATTCATGGACCTGCACGTACTACTGGCCCAATCACGAGGTCGGGGCCCGATTCAACCACACCTGCCTGTCCAACAATCATCTCCTGAGCCACAACGAGTCCGTAACCGACGCGCTTCTGAAGACATCCCGTGGAGACCAGATCTATCTGCGTGGTTATCTGGCCGAGTATTCGCACAGCGGCGGCGAGTTCCATCGAGGAACGAGCGTTGACCGTACCGATACGGGAAACGGTGCCTGCGAAACGATCTATGTGGAGGATTTTGAAGTCCTCCGGACGGGCACTCCCTTCTGGCGGACCACCTTTGCAGTTTCGAAGTACGTGATCCTTCTCAGCCTTCTCCTCATCATCATCCGTTTCTTCCGATCCCCCGCGATCATCTAGGCGGTTTCGATCTTGGAAGCCTCTTCCAGGCCCAATTCCTCGATGGCGGTCTCACGCATCTTGAACTTCTGTATCTTGCCCGTCACGGTCATGGGGAAGTCCTCGGTGGTCGTTACGAACTTCCAGTACTTCGGCACCTTGAAGTGGGCGATCTTTCCCTTGCAGAAGGCCTTCATGTCTTCGTCGGTGAGTGCCTCGCCCTCCTTCGGCAAAACCCACGCCATGAGTTCCTCACCGTACTTGGCGTCCGGCACGCCGAGGACGTACACGTCCATGACCTTCGGATGGGTCAACACGAATTCTTCGATCTCCCTCGGGTAGAGGTTTTCGCCTCCACGAATCACCATTTCCTTGATCCGGCCCGTGATCTTCACGTACCCTTCCTCATCCATGGTGCCCAGATCTCCGCTGTGAAGCCATCGGCTTCCATCGACTGTATCGGCGGTAGCTTCCGGGTTGTTGTAGTACCGGCTCATCACGTGATAGCCGCGGAAGCACAGCTCGCCCTGCTCTCCTCTGCCCACGACCCCACCCGTGACCGGATCGACGATCTTCAGCTCCTGCCACGGCATCACGCGCCCCACCGTCGAGACGCGCCTTTCGAGAGAATCCTCGATGCGGGTCATCGTCGTCACGGGTGACGCCTCGGTCTGGCCGTAGGCGATGACCACCTCATTCATGTTCATCTTGGCGATGACCTCTTCCATCGTCTGGATCGGACAGGGCGCCCCGGCCATGATGCCCGTCCTCAGGGTCGAAAGGTCGTACTTGTCGAAGTCCGGAAGATTGAGCTCGGCAATGAACATGGTCGGCACACCGTGCAGGGCGGTGCACTTCTCCTTCTCCACCGCCTCGAACACCGGAACGGGTTCGAAGATCGGACAGGGGATCACCATGGTCGCGCCCGTGGAAACACAGGCAAGGTTGGACATGACCATGCCGAAGCAGTGATAAAAGGGAACGGGAATGCACAGGCGATCCCTCTCGGTGAAACGCATGACCTGCGACACGTGGTAGCCGTTGTTCAGGATGTTGAAATGGGTCAGGGTTACGCCCTTGGGGAACCCGGTCGTACCGGACGTGTACTGAATATTGATGTCGTCGTCCGGGTCCAAGTCGATCGAAGCCCCCCGCAGGTCCTCATCGGGCATTTCCTTCCCATCTTCCACGATCTCGTCGAAGCGAAAAACTCCCTCCTCTCTACCTCCGATCAGAACCACGTTCTTGAGCGCCGGCAGTGCAGCCGCCTCCAACGCTCCCGGCGCGGAGCCCGGCAACTCCGGGCAGAGCTCGAGCAACATCTCGTAGTAGAGGGAAGTCTTGAAGGAGTGCATGAGGACGAGTGTCTCCGTCCCGGACTGCTCGAGGGCGTACTTGAGTTCGTGGGTACGGTAGGCGGGGTTGATGTTTACAAGGATCGCCCCGATCTTGGAGGTCGCAAACTGCGTGGCGACCCATTCCCAACAGTTGACTGCCCAGATGCCCACGCGGTCGCCCTTCTTGACTCCGATTTTCAGGAGTCCCTTGGCAAGCCGGTCGGTCAATGCATCAAACTGGCTGTATGTTAGTCGCACCTCCTGGTGCAGGGATACGAGCGATTCCCTTTCCGGGTACTTCTCGACACTCCTCTGCAGGCATTCTCCTATGGTCATGTAGAGCAGGGGCGTATCGACTGTTCCGTGGTCATAGCTGGGTCTTCCGGATCCCATGTACACCTCCTTGTTCGTTCAAGCTCCGACCCCTCTCTCCTGGGGGCTCAGCATAGCCTCCCCGGCCGCAAAAAGCCACAGCATTCGAATCGATACCGCGATCCGAATCGCCGTGGAAATAACGATCCAAACCATGGTGCCGGGGCTCTTCCGTCTCGCATTCCACACGTTCGATCAAACCTATGAGATCGGGGAACCGCTTTTCCCTGCCCGGCGAAAAGTCTGCCCTCCCCTTCATATGACCCGTTCCTCGTCGAGCAATTGGAAGCTCGAAAGCTTCCAGTAATCCTCGGTGGGCACCATGGTCAACTGGGCCCTGTAGGTGTTGCAGCGATAGTGAACGTGACCCTCGTGGCTCACCGACCCGTACACATCCCAGTCTGCCACCAAAGATACACTTCCGTCCTGTCGGCCCTTCATCGACTCGATCGATTTGATGTCCAGTCGGTCGATGATCGTGGAGGCGCCCTCTGTCCCATCCATACGCATGGACTGACGGTTCTGCAGGTACACTTCGTTCAGGAACTCGCCGGAAACGCTCCGTGCCAGATAGTCGTAGATCTCCGTATCCGTGTCCAGCATGAAGGCCCGGTAGGTGTTCAGCATCAGCCCTTGCAGGATTCGTTTCGCCTCCCCCTCGGAAAACGCTTCTTGCCGAAAGATCTTTTGCTCAATCGGAAGTCGACCGAGTGCGTGCCCGCAAAGGCTCCCAACGATGAGGGCGCAGGTGCAGAGGGCAATTCCTCTCCTGCGGGCCCGAGGCCGCAGACTGATCAACCATGCAGCGGGCAGGAGCAGCAAATATCGCCAGCGATCCACGAAACCGAGGCCCCCTTGCACCAACCCTTTCCCTCTATCGAGCTCTGACGCCGGGTCGGGAATCGTTGTCTCTCTCTTCGTGGGCCGGAGAACCGAGCGATGCACGACCCCGCTCGCGAACTGAACCCGCACAAGCGCATCCGTCATCGTCTGTTCCAGGCCTTCGATGCCAATACGTGCGCCTGCGATACCTGCTTCTCCGCACACCATACTCCACATCTCTATGACCGCTCCGCCCGCAGTCATTCGGCTCCTGGGTGTGGTCATTCGGCATTCCTGTGGAAAGACAGGCTGGAAACGATCCGGAATGTTCTGATAAAGGGGCACCTTCCAGACAACACGGACCGCTCCGGAGTCGAATTCCTCCATATCGAGGCAGGCCGGGCGGATGTTGTCGGCCCGGGCAGACTGATCCGCCAGGCACCAGCACACCAGTCCCGCCACGAGAAGAAATGTAGAGATTCTACTCTGCATGTCGAGGATAACGAACGCTCATTCCCTGGTTCCGGAGTCGTCCATGTCGAGGGTGTAAGGCATTCCTTCGAGAAGAACACGATACTGCGAACGCAGTTCCTGATAGGCCCTCTGCGAATCCGCTCTCTGCTTCGAGGCAATCCAGTCCGCTTCGACCCGCCCCTTGATCTCCTCCATCCCCGGAACCCGGGAGTCTGATCGCTCCTGAACATGAACCGCATGCAGCCCGTAGGCAGACCGTACCGGTCCATGCCAGGAGCCAGGCGAAAGGGTGTTGATCGTGTTCGAGAACTGCGTTCCGAATCGGCCCTCGATCTCTCGGGCATCGCACTCTTCACAGCGCGAGGGAAGCATGGAGGGGTCTCCGGCTTGAATCTCGGCCGGCGGCTCCGCAACCGACGCCCCCTCGAGGGATTCGAGTAGAGCCTTCACTGCTTGTCCCGCGCCCTCCACTCCCCGTGTATCCGTGTTGAAGAAGAGCTGAGTAAAGGTCACCCGCCCGGGGATCTCGTAAACACTCCGGTTCTCCTGGAAATACCTGCGCAAGTCCTCCTCCGAAGGCTCAGCCAGGGCAGACAGATCCTTGAACAGAAACTCCATCTTCTGGGCCAGCCTTCGACGTACAACGAGGTCGTCCTTGTCCAATCCCATCTCGACGGCCTCACGCTCCAGGATCCTCTCGCGGATGATCTGATTGACCTGGGCGCGAAGATCCTCGACCGCGGGCTCACGGCCCATGCGTTTCTTCCACATGGTCCTGACCCATTCGATGTCGGCAGAAGACACCTCTACGAGATAAGGGTCTTCCGGACCCGATCCCGAGACCCGGTTCAGGGCGGCGTGGAGACCAAAGACGGCCAGGCCCAGGACGAATAGATGCAGTAGAGGCTCTTTGAGCCAGTGGCGGGTAGCGAGTGGCGAGTGGCGAAACGATTCCCCGTCACGCTCCTGCACACTTTCTTTCCTTGAGGTTCCGCAGATCATCTTCCCGCCGATTACCTTCCTTCTTCAAGCTTTCTGATGGTGGCACTCAGTATCCGATTGATTTCGTCTGCAAGTAGTATGCGTTGTCTGACAATGTCCTCAGGAAGCCAATGTCGCAACCTCTTGTAGCGACCCTGAGTTTCACGGAGAGACCCTCGTGCGATGATGAGGAAGCGTCTGTATTCCGCACTACTTTCCCGTCCGTAACCTTCTTCTATGTTGGAACAAACGGAATCAGCACTCGCTAATTGCTGGCTGACAAGTCGCTCAGTTCTTCGATCTCGCAGCCATTGCTCGACATCTTGAACGACCAAATCGAAGAGCTCCTGGGCCTTCTGATAGGCCCCAAAACTCTCCAGATTGCCACTACTCATCTCTTGTCTTTTGCCACTTGCCACTCCTATGGTGAATACCATATCGGTGACGTGTAGGCTCGTTCTTGTGTGACCGTTGGCACGTTCTCGGGTAGCTCGGTGCCGAACCGCTTGGCATCGTAAGCCGTCCAGCGCGGCGTCGGGATCTCGATCACGCGAACATAATAGAAAGCGCGCTCCTTCGGGTCGAAATCGGGATCCTTCCAGAAGGCCATCATGACAGGGACACCCACGGTGTTCGAGTAGGTGGCGCTGGCCACGTCGACCGTGCTGACCACCCTCTCACGGCAGCGGCCGCCCTTGCCGATCTCGCGACCGTCCGACACCGCCGCATCATACACCTTTTCGTGGAGATCACCCTTGCCGTCGAGCCATCCCTTGATGATCTGAATTCGCTCCAGGTTGGCACCGTCCGCATCCCGAAGCGCCTGGACCATGAACCTGGGTGCCCCGCCGTTCGGCGCCCCCGGCAGATCCCCACCCATGGGCACCCCTCGCGTGTAACCCGCATCCACAAAATCGGGTCTCACCAGATCTTCCGGCTGGAAGTCCCACCCGGCAAATACCCGAACAACCATTCTGGGTCCAGTGGTTGCGTACGTCTCCTTGCTCTTCATCGCCTCGAACAGGGCCTCGCGGGTATTCTCCCGCGCCCAGACCGCGGCCAGTGCGCCCGCGACCTGTTGCCACCCAAGGACCTCCACCTTTCCGATCTTGGCCAGGGCATGGTTGACGCGACCCGGATTCGGCTCCAGGCCGGAGTGCTTTCCCCAGAAATTGTCTTCCCCTGCCGTTGCCAGACCGGTGTGACTGTCCGTGCTGCCGATCAGCCCGAACTTGTACGGATTTGTGCCCAACTCCTGTTCCAGCTTCAGCCCGAGCTTCAGGGCCGATCGCCCGTATTCGTACTCGAGCATCCAGTCCTCTTTGAGCTGCGACCCGTCCAGGTTGCATATGTCCCAGTTCTCAAAATCCGCAAACTCGTCGTTCGGGGAGAGGAAGGGATGGGTCTCCCCGTCGCCCTTGATCTGGGTGACCTCGTAGATGGGCTCCCATCGCTCTCGCATCTGTGCACATTCCCGTGAGAACTTCTCCCCATTGAGCCGCTCGGTCTGGAACATCATGCCGTTGCTGAGGTTACCGTTGTGGGGAATGGCCAGGACCTCTCCTCCCGTCTTCTTCTCATAGGCCTGCATGTACGCCCAGAGTTTCTCCGGGTCCGGACTGTCGAAGCTCGAGTAGGGCACCACCCGCGTGACCGTATCGGCACCGTCCTTGAAAATGACCACTCTGTGGAGGTTGTTCCCTTCCAGGAGGGAGGTCCACTCGTAGCCGATGAAAGCGGTGAAGACCCCCGGCCGGTTGTGCCGATCCGCGTTCTGGCCCACCTCCTGCCAGACGCTCGCCTTCAACTCCGGCACTTTCATGAGTTCCTGGTTCTTGGAGAGCGACCCGACGACTTCCATGGCCGCCCTGAAGGGCCCATCCTCGCCGGACCGGGCAATTTCAAAGACCTTCTTCCCGTAGTCCGTCGACAGGACCTGCGGGTCGCCCGCAAACAGTCGGTGGACAAAGCCCAAATACTCCGCGTGATCGGCAACAACGAGGAAATCCAGGGGTCGAACCAATCTGACCGGCAACCCGTGGGTCGCCTTTACCTCCTCGCCCCTGGCAAAGCGTAGGGCCTCATCCGGCCCGAGCCTCACCCCGAACAGGAAGGCGTCCGGGGAATTGGTGGTGTGGAGGTGGGTGTCGCCGAAATAGACGTTTCTCGGGTAGTCCTTGCCCACATTCGGCGAGTAGGGCTTTGCCGTTGCGGCCTCAGCAGTGGCGGTACCCGCCAGCACCAGCGCCAAGACTCCCATGCGGATTGCTGCGAGCGACAACCCCGGAGATCGTCTCCTCATGACTCGTCCTCCTTTCCCGAGTTAGGCATGAGTCGCCCGTTTCCGGACCGGGCAACACCTGATTCAATACACACGACGGCAAGGAGCTGTCAATGCTTTCTTTTCTATGGGCCGATTCCCCGTTTGTACGACCCGGAAGAAGGGAACAAGCATTGCCTTTCTTCGGCCGATCTGCTCTATTCGACCCGGGCGAGATGTATCGCGCGGACCCACCAGATCGAGAGCCCTTCACGGCGGATGGAGGCAGGCCATAATGAGGATGCGGAAGAACCTTCCAGAGCCACAGGCCCTTCTTCTCCACTTCTTAACGATCGCTCTGGTCCTCCATACGCTGGCTGCTGCCGGATGCTCATCCTACAAGCCGAAGCCCATGGAGGGAGTAGGCTTCATGGAGCGGGCGCAGACACAGACGGAAGGCAGCGTGCGCGTTACGGCCGCCGTACTCAGCGCAAAGGAGGCGAAGGCTGCCTTCGACCTGAAGCTCTACAGGAAGGAAATTCAGCCCGTCTGGATCGAAATCGAAAACGGGGATGACGACCCGGTCTGGTTCCTGCCCTACGGCATCGATCCGGACTACTTCCCTCCTCTCGAAGTAGCCTACATGCATCACTCCTGGCATTGGAAGAAGGCGAAAGAGGAAATGGACCGGCACTTCTTTGAAAACAGTATCGGTCTGTATGTCGGGCCCGGCAGTACCCGGTCCGGCTTCGTCTTCACCCATCTGGACGAGGGAACCAAGGCATTCAACGTGGATCTGATCACGGATGACAATGAAGTCCGGACCTTCACCTTCTTCATCCAGGTCCCGGGACTTCGGATCGATCATCATGAAGTCGATTTCGCGTCACTCTACCCGGAAGAGGAGGTCTTCTCCTACAAGGAGGCCGGTTTTCGAAAAGCATTGGAGAATCTGCCCTGTTGCACCAAGAACAAGAAGGGGAACGAACTGGGCGACCCTCTCAATCTGATTGTCATCGGTGAAAGCGAGGATGTGTATCACGCTCTCATTCGCGCCGGATGGGACGAGACCGAAACCATCTACCGGAGGTCTTTGTGGAAGACAAGCAAATCCTTCCTATTCGGCGGTCGCTACCGTTATTCTCCGATCAGTGCCCTCTATGTTTTTGGGCGGCCACAGGATGCCGCCTTCCAGAAAGCAAGAGGATCGATCCACGAACGAAACCATCTCAGGCTATGGCTGGCACCGATGCGCTATGAGGGGAAACCCGTGTGGGTCGGCCAGATCAGCAGGGATATCGGCGTGCGCTTCACCAAGAAGACCATCACCACCCACAAGATCGACCCGGACGTGGATGAGGCGAGGGCCTTCCTGATTCAGGATTTCTGGTACTCGGGAGGACTCGCCAAATTCGGTTACGCGGAAGGGGTGGGGGCGGCACCTATCGACGAACCTCGCGGAAACCTTACCGGGGATCCCTATTTCACGGACGGGCTCCGCGCCGTTCTCTGGCTCACAAGCGAGCCGATTTCGTTTTCAGACGTCGAAAGTGAGGAGTGGGAAATCCCACCCCATAGGTGAAACCTGGTACGACCGACCCGCACGCACTCCCCAGGACCGTTGATCGACGAGAGCAGCAAGGAAGGAGTCATGTCTCCGGACGAGCACAAAGAAAGCCAGGAGCAGGATCTCATTCGCTACACTTCTTGCGGGTTTCACTGTTTCGACCAGTGTGTCCTCAAGGTTCGGGTCCGTGACGGACGGATCGTGTCTGTGGAACCGGACGACACGATACACCCTGGGACGGCCAGAGAGGGGGAACACGGGGCGGACAACCTGTCGAGTCTTTCCATGGTCCAATATCGACCCTGCCCCAAGGGATACGCCATGGCCCATGCACTGGAGGATCCCCGTCGGGTGATTCATCCCATGAAGCGTGTGGGTCAACGGGGCGAAGGCAAATTCGAGAGAATCCCCTGGGACGAAGCGCTCGACACGATCGCGGCAAAGCTCCTCGAGGTGAAGGAACGGTACGGGCCCTATTCTATCCTGCATCAGCCTTACAGCTACATGGGCTGGTGCAGCTTCCCCCTGTCTCGATGGTTCGGAGCCGGGGTTGCTGCGTGGGGGGCTCACTCTACAAACGGCTTCCAGGAACCTCAAAGCTGGGTGTACGGCAGAGACATCGCCGACGGAATGGTCAGTCTGGGGCACTATGCATTCACCCAGGACGAGACCAACATCTTCGACTCGAAGCTGATCGTCCTCTGGGGATTCAACCCGGTCTCCCTCATGAGCAGCCGGGTGAGCCACAATCTCCTGCAGGCCAAGGAACGGGGCATCCCGATCATCTGCATCGAACCGCGATACACACCCACTGTAGAGGTCCTGGCGGATCAATGGATCCCGATTCGCCCCACCACGGATGTGGCCATGATGATTGCGATGGCCAACGTCTGGTTCAAGGAAGACCTCTGCGACAACGACTTCGTGGAGAGGTGGGTGGAGCCTGAGGGCCTCGTCAAATGGAAAGCCTACGTCCTGGGCGCCGAGGACGGCGTCGACAAGACCCCGGAGTGGGCGGAAGCCCTGTGCGGCGTGCCCGCCGAAACGATTGAGGGATTTGCCAGGCTCTACGCGAAGAGCAAGCCCGTCAACCTGAACATGTCCCTGTCTATGGGGCGCCAGTTCTTCGGGGAGAACCCGGCGAGGGCAAGCATGTACCTGCAGGCCCTTACCGGCAATACCTTCATCCCCGGGGGAACGGCGGCCGTGGAGACCGGGCTCTGGTGGGGTCGATTGGGCGGGTCACTGCCCTGGGTGGACTGGCAACAGAAACGCAGGACCTACCGTGCGCCGGTGCTCATGGCCATGTACAAATGGCCCAAGGCGATCGATTTGCGTGAGAAGCTGGACAGGGGGGAGATCACAAAGGAGGACTTCAACAGCCGGATCGGCAACAAGGCGGACAACCCGGCCCCGAACATTCAACTGGTGATCCTGGAGTCGAACGACCACGTGAACAACCTTCCGAGCATGAACCAGACCATTCGCGCCATGAAAAAGGTTGCCTTCACCCTGGTTTTCGCACAATATGCGGACGCACCCGCCGCACGGTACGCGGACATCCTTCTTCCTCAGATCTACAGCGCCTACGAGGGGAGAAACGGCGGATGCGGCTTGCACTGGCCCCTGTTCACCACGACCCTGAACCTCGGCAGTCACTTTGTCTATCGTCAGAAGTGCGTCGATCCACCCGGAGAGGTGAAGCCGAACGACTGGATCTGGACCCAGATCGCCAAACGGCTTGGTCTGGTTGACAAGTACAACCCCCGCATGGCGGACGTGGCCGACGAGGATTGGGACCAGGCCGTTGAAATGCTCTACAAGGAAGCTTACGAGAACTGGACCAATAGGAAGGACATTGCTCCCCTCAATCCGCCTGACTGGGAAACCTTCCAGGAGCGACCCGTATTCCGCTTTCCCATGGAGGGCGAGCCCTACTATCCCCTGAAACATCATGTGGACGCGGGCGAGAATCCTTTCGAGGGCACGGCCTCAGGGAAGATCGAATTCTATTCGGAGGTGCTCGCAGAGGGACCGGAATATCTGAGGAACCACGACATCCCGCCCGGCACCGGGAGATGTTACGGTGGAGGCGAACTCCCACCCATGGCACAGATGACCCTGGGTGGCCGGGACACATTCTTCAGCGAGAACACGGGAGAATACCCTCTGCTCATGTCCTCCCCCCACTCCTACTACCGGGTTCACTCCTGGCTCGACAATAACAAATGGCTCAGGACCGACTGCTACCGCCATGCCGTGTGGATGAGTGTGGCGGATGCGAAAAAGAGGGGCATCAAGGACGGCGATGGAGTCAGGGTATACAGCGACATAGGAGAAATGGTCGGCCCTGCATACGTAACGTCGAGAATCGTCCCCGGCACCGTGGCCATCCACCACGGCGGGTGGTATGTCCCAAAGAAAGAGAAGACCGACCTGATGCCCGACGGAATCGACAGGCGAGGGGCTCCCAACCTGTTCACTCACTCGGAGGATCTACCGGATACGGTGGTGGGAACCTTTCCCTGCAAGGGGCTCGTTCAGATCGAGAGGCTTGAGGACGGAACATGAAACAGCACGGATACTTCTTTGATCAGAGTCGATGCACCGGGTGTCAGACCTGTTCCGTGGCCTGCAAGAACTACAACAGGCTACCTCCCGGCCCTCTCAAGTACCTGCGAATCTACCAGTACGAAAAGGGCGCCTTCCCCGACGTTCGGCTCCACACGCAATGGGTCCCCTGCTATCACTGCGAGAATCCTGTCTGCGCCGAAGCTTGTCCTTCCGAGGCGGTCTACAAAGAACCGGAATACGGTGCGGTACTCCTCGACCGAGAGAAGTGCGATGGATGCCGCCTATGTTCTAACGCATGTCCCTATGGAGCCCCTGTTTTCGAGAGCAATGAAATGGAGGCAAAAGCCCGGAAATGCGATCTCTGTATCGATCGGCTCGCAAGGTGCGAAAAGCCGATCTGTGTCATCGCCTGTCCGCTCAGGGCCCTGGACTTCGGGCCCATGGACCGACTCGAGAAGACCTACGGCACGAAAAGGGATCTAGAGGACCTGCCCGACAGCCGAGCCACGAAGCCGAGCGTCGTGTTCAAGGCCCGGCGGGAAAAACGACAACTCGTGCCCTACGATTCCGAAAAGGCGATACGTCTCTTCATGAGAAGAGATCCTCTGCCGCCCATCTTCACCTCACCGTCCGACATCACTGACATCCCCGAAGATCTCGTCGGGCGAGACCGGCTCGAGATCAAGCATTCCACCGTCGAGGATCTCTTGCGCTGCACAAGAAACGACGAGGGGTAGCCTCCAATCCGTGAAGAAGTCGCAAGCCTGCTGCAAGTGTCCAGCTGATGCCTTGCTTCTGGATGCGAGTTCGCCTCTCGTATGGTATATTGAATCACTCGGTCCATAGGTAGAGAAATCCCAACAAGGTCGGGGAGGACTTATGTCGGAACTGGTAACCATCGAGATCAAGGACTATGTTGCCTTTGTGCGGTTGAATCGGCCCGAGAAATACAATGCCCTGAGCCTCGATATGTTCAAAGCAATCGTCGAGGCTGGAGAAACGGTACGGGCCGATCGGTCGATCCGCTCGGTTGTGCTTTCAGGAGAGGGCCGTGGATTCTGTGCGGGACTCGATTTCGAGAGCTTCATGAAACTGGGATCGGGCGGAGACAAAGCGTTCGACCTCTTCGGCAGGACAGAGGACAACCCGGCCAACTACGCGCAACGAACGGGTTACGTCTGGAAGCAGGTGCCGGTGCCGGTCATTGCGGCAGTGCACGGTGTAGCCTTTGGTGGTGGACTGCAGATCGCCCTCGGCGCGGATATCCGCCTTGCCTCCCCGGACGCACGCTTTTCCGTGATGGAGATCAAGTGGGGACTCATTCCGGACATGTCTGGAACACAAACCCTCAAGGACCTCGTACGACTCGACGTGGCCAAGGAGCTGACATTTACCGGCCGAATCGTCGAAGCCGAGGAAGCCCTGCGGTTGGGCCTGGTCACCCGGATTTGCGAAGACCCCCTGGCCGAAGCCGAAGCATTGGCAAGAGAAATCGCGGGCAAGTCTCCCGATGCCATTGCGGCAGGGAAGAAGCTATGGGAGCAGGTACCGTCCCTGGATACTGGGCAGGGGCTTCAACTCGAAGAAGACCTCCAGCGCACCTTGATCGGTGGACACAACCAGATCGAAGCCGTGCAAGCCAACTTCGAGAAACGTGCCCCCCTTTTCAAAGAACGGGCCTGACGGAAAGCACCAAGACGTTCGGTTGATGAAGCGTTGAGACGGCCGGCAGGAATCGCCTTTTGGAGCCCCCCTTCCGGGTGCATCCGCCGGTGATTCCTTGTTTTCGCCTCATCCTCAGGGACCGGACGGTTCGGCAGGAGAATCGCATGCAGGAAAAGAGCAATAGCGAATGGACTCGCAGAGTCTTCTTGGGAAAGTCTATCCAGGCCCTGGCGGCTGCGAATGTGGCCTGTATGCTGTCAGGATCGGGTTGTGTCCCAAGAAAAGAAGGCGTATTCGATGTCATAGTCAGGAACGGTATGGTTTACGAGGGCACCCTGAATCCCCCGTACATGGCCGACATCGGCATACGCGGCGATAGAATCGCGGCCGTCGGGAGTCTTTCAGGAGAGGCTTCAAGAGTCATCGATGCCCGAGGTCTGATCGTGACGCCCGGGTTCATAGATATCCATACACACTGTGACCTTACCTTCGAACGGACCGGCATGAAGCGCTATCTGGCCCATATCCTTCCCAGTTGGAAAGGGAACCATAACTACCTTTACCAGGGCGTCACCACTATCGTCAGCGGCAACTGTGGGTATGGATATACCGATACAGACAAATGGCTGAACATCGTGGATTCCCTGGGGTTCGGCACCAATGTGTACCACCTCGTACCGCACGGCATGATCCGGGAAGAACTGTTCGGGAGCAAGCAGCCCGGACCATTGAACGGCTCCCAGTTGGACGCTATGAAGGGCCGAATTGTAGAAGAGATGCAGAACGGCGCCATCGGCCTCTCGACTGGGCTGGAATATGCACCGGGTTTGCTGGCATCAACAGAAGAGCTGATCGAGCTATCGAAAGCTGTCCAAATGCACGGTGGTATATACACGACCCATATGCGAGATGAATCTGGAACCAAAACCACCGAAGGGAGGCCGGCAGTCCTGGCATCCATCGAAGAAGCCATCGAGGTTTGCAGGCGCTCGGGGATCTCTGTGGAGATATCGCATCTGAAAATTGCGGAGCCCATCGACAACACGAGAGCCGAACAGGTTCTGGACCTGATTGAAAAAGCGCGTTTGCAGGGCTTACCGATCATGGCGGATCAGTATCCCTACGCGGCCGGCTCGACCCGTATTACCATCCTCCTCCCGCACACGATGAAAACGAACGACAGCATTCGAGATGAATTCAAGACCCAATCCGGCCGAAAGAAAGTCGCGAAGGCCATTGAAAGCGTATTCGAGTATCTGCCTCCCGAAAGAACACTCATCACCATGTATCCAAGCAAGGAGAGCTACGAGGGCAAGACCATCAAGGAAATCGCCGAACTGGAAGACCGCAAAGCATCGGAATCCTATGTGGAGATGGTCTGTGAAGAACAGGCTCCCGTGGGGGTCTTTTTCTCTCAGGACATGGGTATTGTCCGGACGCTCATGCCTGAGGACTATGTGATTACAGCATCAGACGGGTGGACCGTTCCTAAAGGCATGACCCATCCTCATCCCCGCGTGTACGGTACTTTCCCACGCAAACTGAGGAAGTTTGTAATGGAGGAGAAGATCCTCGATATGAGCCGGGCAATATGTTCCATGACCTCGCTGCCGGCCGAGAAATTCAAAATGAAGGACAGGGGCCGGTTGGCCGTGGACTACTTTGCGGACATTGCTGTCATCGATCCGCAGCAGATCGCAGACAAATCCACCTACAAAGACCCGCATCATTATGCCAAAGGGGTAGAACACCTCTTTGTCAATGGAGTTCATTGTATCAAAGATGGCGAACTCACCGGAGACCGGGGCGGTAGAGGTCTCAGACGGACCTGATTCGGACATTACTTCCTGGACGCTTCGCTCGCGCCGCCCTGAACGAAATCCCTGGAGCGGTTGATCCCTTCCTTCGGGTCAAGGGTCCAGGCGTCTGCACCCACGTATTCCCGCACCTGCATCGTGGTGGGCCCGCCGCCGATGATCACGAATTTCCCCTCCCGGAGATTTCGCTCTTCCAACAGCTCGACCACCTGCTTCATGGATGCAAAGGTCGGCGTGATCAGGGCGGACATGGCGACAACAGACGCCTTCGTTTCCATCACCTTGTCCACGATCGCCTCCGGCTCCACGTCCACCCCCAGGTCGAACACCTCGAACCCGCCGACCTTGAAGAGGCCCGCAACGATGTTCTTGCCCAGGTCGTGGATGTCCCCTTTGGGGGTCGCAATCACGACGGCACCCAGCGCGGAGGCGCCCTGCCCCTCCGCGAGGAGGGGCTCGAGCTTCTCCATCACCTTCTTGAAGATGTCGGCGGACATGATCAACTCGGACAGGAAATACTCTCCCGAACTGTAAAGGTCGCCCACGAGCTCCATGCCCACACGGCATTCGTTCACTATGGCCAGCGGATCCTTGCCTTCCGCAATCGCCTGATCCGCCAGCTTTGTCGCCTTATCAAAACTCAGGCCGGCGATCGCCTGCGCGATCTCTCCCGTAGGCTCTGCTTTTGGAGAGACCCCCTTGGCCGCCCTTTTCTCCGGCTCCGCGACGACCCGGCCTTTCTTTCCCCGGTAGTTCTTCCCCGTCTCTACCATGGCCCTCAGGTTCTCCGGCTTCACATCGATCGGGCATTCGCACCCGGTCGTCAGCATGAACCCTCCTCCATCACCCACCTCATCGATGAGCCGCTTGCAGTACTCCTCGACATCTTCCGGTTTACCCAGGGAAAGAAGCGCCGCCGGCACATCGCCGCTGATGCACATGTGCCCCTTCAGGATCTCCTTCGCCTTGAAGATGTCGGTCGTTCCGTCCAGGTCACAGATGCACTTTCCCTTCGGGAGTTGTTTGAGATAAGGCAGGTTCAGGCCATAGTCCGTGTCGAAGTGCAACCAGGGGGTAATCCCTTCCGATACGAAGGCGTCCACGTAGCGCTGCAGGAAGGGCCACTCGAATCGTTCGAAGATGGGCAGTCGGTAGTAGAACCCGGAACTCCGCTCCATGACCGTGAAGGCGAGCGATTTGCCGTTGTTCTTGCAGACCTGGATGGCATTTCCGATCAGGTCGTCGCAGCTTGCCCTCATGGCCGCCTCCACCTTGTCCGGGACCTCGTACAGGTCCCGGGTGAACTCCATCAGGGTCCGACAGAGAGAGAAGGACATCATCACCGAGTCCACGGCCACGCCCATGAAGATCGGCATCCCCTGTTCCTCGCAGATCTTCATGTCCTCCACGTACAGATCGTTGCTCATCTGCTGCATGGTGGTGAACTGCTCCAGCGTCTTCCGGCTGATCTTCTCGTAGTGCTCGTCCCAGAACCCGTTCCAGCCCAGGGCGGCAATCTTGTCGTAGTCTTCCCTCTCGAAAAGGACGCGCTCGTCGATCTGACCAAGGTCATCCTCGGCCAGATGTCTTCCTGGAATCAGGAGTCGCACGGGAGCAGCGCAGTGCTTGCCCGGAAGCATGGGCCAGTAGAAGTTCGGCTTCGAACCGTAGTCGTAGCCGTACTCCTTGAAGCACCGGATCATGCAATCACGTGCCACGTTGTGATCCGCCCATGCTTCGGCCTGGGTCCTTCCGTACAGCCTGACCGCCGCAGTAAACATGATCGGGAACACCGGGTGACGATCCACCGGTTCCACAGCGACAGCTGCCTGAATTCTCTCCTCGTTGGTCATGGTTTCGTTGATCATGCGCTCCTCCTGTTCCCATAGACGTCTACAACGGTTTCATCATTTCCCGCAACTCCGCCATGAACCCCACATCCCCTTCGATTCCCATCTTGCCTGTGACGACCGCCGTAACGCCGTCCACTTTTCCCGTAACGATGTCGTGGTAGTCCCTGTCCCGGGCGATGATGTACACCCTCGGGTCCTTCAGGATCCCCTCCTCTAGGGTCATGTGCCCATCCTTGATCCGGATCGTCCACTTTCCCCCTCCCCTGCCCGTGATATTGTAGCTGACCGTGGCTTCTACGCCTTTCGCCCTGTCGGGGAGGAATCTACTCGGCATCTCTTCAAAGAAATGCTCGACCGGGACCGGTTCCAGGGTTTCTTCCTCTTTCAGTTCCTGGATCAGATTCTTCTTGATGACCTTCCCGATAGCATTTCTCGGAAAACCCTCCCGAAAGACAATCTGCTCCGGGATCTTGTAAGAGGCCATCCTCTCCTCGCAGAAGGCCCTGATCTCTTCCTCCGAGGCCCTCTCGCCCCTCTTCAGGACGATACACGCCTTTGCGACCTGTCCGTATTTGTCGTCCGGCTCGGGAATGACTGCGACCGCATCGACGGACGGGTGCAGGGCGATGGCATGCTCGAGCTCTTTCGGATAGATGTTCACACCTCCACGAATGATCAACTCCTTCTTTCGATCGACGATGAACAAGAAACCGTCCTCGTCCAGGTACCCTACGTCCCCTGTTGTGAGCCATCCCTTCTTGATGGTCTCTGCAGTCGTTTCCGGACTGTTGAAGTAACCCTTCATAACACAATCGCCCTTGACGATGATATCTCCGATCTCGCCGGCAGGGAGCGCCTCCCCGTTCGGATCCGATATCCTCACTTCCATCTCTTGAAAAGGCCTTCCCACCGACCCGATCTTGCGGCTCTTCTCCGTGTTGGCGCTGATCCCTCCCGTGTTCTCCGTCATTCCGTATGCTTCCATAACCGGAATCCCGAACCTCTCTTCGGCCTCCACGAGCTGTTCCGGAGGGATGGGTGCCGCCCCTGACAGCCCCAGTCGAAGAGAGCTGGTATCCGCGCCCTCCGCCTCCGGACTCTTCAGGAGGATGTTCCACATAGTTGGGACGAGTAGGACACCGTTCACCTTGTAACGTTCCACGCATTCCCAGAATTCGGAAGCGGAGAATCTTTGCCGCAGGATAATCGTCGTTCCCGGATACATGCAAGGCAACACCAGATCGTGCAGTCCTCCGGAGTGAAACAACGGAAGAGCACACAAGAGCCGCTCTCCGTGATAGACCGGAAGCTGTTCCGACTTCACTCGGGAGGCGAAGATGATGTTCCGGTGCGTGATCATGACCCCTTTCGGCTTTCCCGTAGTCCCGGACGTGTACAGCACGGCCGCCACGTCGTCCTCTTGGGGCGGATCACTCGCAAGGGGCTGCCCCAGACTGTTATCGATGATCTGCGGCAGGGTCTCATGAGAGAAATCGAGCCCTATCGTTGACGGCGCATTCACCACGACTCGCTCGACAGACGGCATATTCTCTTTGACGGCCGACACGATATGCGCGTGTTCCGGATCCACAACGAGCACCTTGGGTCGGCAATCGTTCAGCAGGAACTCCACCTCTGCCGCCTGCCACCAGCAGCTTATGGGAACGCCCATGGCACCGATCTTCTGGGCCCCCATGAGCGTGTAGAAGAACTCCGGGCTGTTCGCCATCATGAAGGAAACGGCGTCCCCCCGTTGCACCCCGTTCTTGGCAAGATAGTTGGCAAAGGCATCGGTTCTTTCGTCCAGCTCCCTGTGCGTAACGACCTCATCATAGAATGCCAGAAAAGGGAGGTCCGGATAGTTGGCTGCGTGCGAGTTCACCAGGTCTTTCGTAGTACGGATTTCCACCCTGTCTCCACTTCCACGATTCGCTGCCATGTCGCTTCCCCCATAGCCGCACGAATGGCTCGCGCCCCTAGTCCTTTGCAGCGTCCAGTTTTCCTTCCAACGGGATTTTCAATCCCTCAACCTTCAGGTTCAGCTCGATACAGTCTGGACTCTCTTTCCTCTCGATGGCCCTCATGACCATGTCGAAGACCGTATCTCTGTATTCGGTTATCCGCTCGGGGCGACCAAACAGAAGCCACTGGGCGGCCAGGTGTTCGATGAACCCGAGCACCATATTCCGCACGAGATACCCGTCGACATCGTTCCGGAATACCCCTTCTTCGACGCCTTGTTCGAAGGCATCGAGAATGGATCGCGTCGCCTCGCGGATGGTGGCATAGGCGGTCGATTTCAGGAAGTTCCGGTTGCCTTTCAAGGTGAGGAGTGCAACGGATGCGTAAAGAGGATACGTTTCATAGAATTCCAGGAAACCCTGTATGATGACCCGCATCTTTTCGCGTGAGCCGTGAATGTACGGCTCCACCTGCTTCATCCGTTCCACCTCTCGGCGCGTGTAGAGTTCCGCGATCGAGAAGATGACATCCTCTTTGGACTCGAAGTATTCGTAAAGGGTAACCTCCGAGATGTTGGCTTCTCTGGAGATGGCCGAAATAGTCGCCGCTTCGAAGCCCTTCTCGCCGAAGATCTTCAGAGCACTCTCGAGAATGTGAAGTTCCTTCTCCCGGTTTCGCTTCTTGTTCTTGCTCTTCTTCTTCACGGGCGACCTCTTCGTCTTCTTTGCTCTGTCTCCATTGTATCCCCGGACATCGAATCGATCGGGCCGGAATGACTTCGGAAGGGAGGCAGCGTGAGAATGCCACCCTACGAACAACAGCAATACCGAATCGAACTTCACATGTCAAGGATATTATTAATTATTATATAAATATTTGACTATTATTTTTAATCTTAATGTCTTTTGTCAATGTATTCTTTATTAACAGCATTCATAATTGGGTATGAATCTTATAGCAAGCTTCCATTAGGAAACTCGTTCTTCAGCCGGTCTTCCTTCTGGCCCTGCAGGGACTCGCACTTGGGGTCATGGTGGCACTGGCAATCAACGGGTGGGGGGTGGCACTCACCGAGTCACCCCACGAACGGATGACCCTCCGCAAGACGAACTTGACCACCCTCTGCGCATGGGGCCTCTGGTGGGGCTTCCGATCATCGGTGCGGTCCTTCTCATGACGGTGGCGCTTCTGTTCTTTCGAAGCTGGTCGTGGTCCAAGGAAGCGGTCCCGGAATCGCTCGTGGCTGCTCGAATGGGACTCGTCACAGCCACCTTGTCCCTTGGTTGCCTGCTGATGATTTGGCCCTGGGCCTGACTCGCTGCCGTGAGGCGTTGGGGACACACGGACACGGTCTATGGAGACTCCCACTTCTCCACTTCTGCCTGGGCCCAACCCGGTTCCCTGTCCTCGTGGCAGTTGTTGCATCCGTTGGGGACGCCGTGGCGGATGGTGTCGGAAGGTGAGACGAACGAAAAGGAGTGATCCCGTGCATCCCACTTCTCCGCGTTCTTTCCCGTTCTGGGCATGTGACATTCGACGCACCTGCTGCCGGTGCTCTCTCGCTTGTGATGGGTATGCCCCGACAGGCCTGCCTGAAGAACCGACTGCGGCGATCCTTCACCGTGGCAGGTCAGGCAGAGCGCATTCGTTTCGGTCGCCTTGATCGTCAGCGATGTGTACCGGCTTCCGTGCGAATCGTGACAGGTAGTACATCGAACACCCTTGCCGTACATCTTGCTCCGAATGAAGGTGTTGCCTTGAACCCTGTTCTTGTGGGCGTACCCGTCCGCCCACATCTCATAGCTGTCGGCCCCGGTCGGCTTGGCGTACATCCAGTGCTCTGTCAGATCGCCGCCCGCCACGTATCCGACGGGCCAGGCATACTTCTCGAACGGCCCGGGCGGGGGCCGGCCGCTCATGTGGCACTGGAAACAGACCATATTGCCGAACCGGTTGTCGAGTCTCGCAGGATTCACGATATCCTCGCGTGTCGACTCTTCAACGTGCAGCGAACCAGGACCGTGGCATGCCTCACAAGTGATGTTGCGCTCAGCCGGGACCTTCTTCTTCAGGTCGTACCCGGTGGTGTGGCAGCCCTGGCAGAGTTTGGAATAGGGCCTCCGGTTCCATTCGGGAGGATAGATTCCGCCCCTGGCCCACCAGTCCTTCCGGGGTAAATATTTTGCCCACTTTCCGGAAGCCACCTTCCATTGCGCAGGAAGCATGTAGAACTCATCCCCGATCCGCTTTGCGTACCTCTGCTTGAACCGGCTCCCTACCAGCATGTCCACGTCGTCGAGTGAGAAGGTGAGGTCCGGATTGCCGGAGGAGAAGTCACCCAGTACGTTTCGGGCAGGCCCCTGCCCTATCGGCTCCTGCTCCATTCTTGCATGAAGGGTGTTTTGCCAACCTTCCCAGTGCGCTTCATGACACTCCCTGCATGCCTTTGATCCGATGTACCATTTAGGGGCAGAGCCGGGTTCGGGGGGCTCGACCGATGCCGAACTCATCAGCAACGACAAAGAAACGACTCCAAGCACAAGCGCCCCCAGGGGCCTGTTCTTCTCTATCATGGATTTCCCCCATAGATTTGCCCGTCGAGACCGATGGCGAGGTTGATAGCCTAGAGAGGAGTGCTCTATCCGTCCGAATCATCCGTTCCCACCATGCCCTCGAGAAGGGTTCGGCGATTCCGATCCTCGGGTCTCCGGATTGCGCATGAAAAGTCCCTGAAAGAGCATCTTCAGGAAGAACCTTGGATTCATGCTCGTCCTGAGGAGATCGCTGTAGGGCGCGTTCCCGGTGAAGAGGTTCCAGGTGAGAAAGTTGAGCTTCTTTGCTGTCTTCCCCTGGGGAGCATTTCGTACGAAATACATGTGCGCCCGGACCCAGAAGCGTTTCGAGGCGACGAAGTCATTCAAACGGAACAGAATCCTGGCATACAGATTCTCCCTGAAGAACTCACTTCTTACCGGAAGATAGTAGGAGCGCCTCAGGCTGGCCTCGGATATCCCGGAGCCGAAGGCAGCCCGCACCGCGTGGAGGGACGTCCAGTAGGCCGATTCGATGCCGTTCTTGTAATAGCGGCTTACCGAGGCGTCCCCAACGAAGACCAACCGATTCCCGTAGAATCGATTGGCGCCTCGGAGCGGCAGAGGTGGACGGCAGGAACAATGCCTTTCGGGCATACGCCAGTCGCGGGGAAGCAGGTCACGCACGGCCCTGGTTTGTAGGAATGCCTTGAAGTCTTCGCTCCCCATGTCCCGGTTGCCGACCAGGCTCACCGTGGCAAAACGTGCCTTCGGAATGATGGCCGCGAACCGGATGTCCTCGTGCCCAAGCGAGAAGACGTGAATGCTGTTTCCCAGATGGTTGGCCAGAGCCGCGTCACCCAGGTCCAGCTCCGCTTGAAAGGCCCTGACGGTTCGAGGGGGACGGTACCCTGCCAAGGTATTGCCCAGATTTCGTACAAAGGGAGAAGAGACGCCGCTTGCCACGGCCACCAGATCCGCCTGGAGGGGCTCTTCACTCCCCCTCAGACAGGGCCGTGGGTCCGGACCATCGGAGAAGGTCAGTTCCTGCACATGGGAAGAGATGATTTCGGCGCCCCGCTTCTCGGTTTCCATGAGAAGGAAGTCGTCGAAACTGATCCTCCTTGTTTCTTCGGAAAAGCGCGGACCATTCCCGCGGAAGACGACCGGGATGGCCCCCATCCCGGGTGGGGCGACGACCTTGTGACTCCCTTCGTTCGTGTGGAAGACATAGCTGTCGATCCGACGCTGGACCCGGTCCTCGGGAAGCCGCAAGCCAAGCCTCTCGAGCTCCCTCAGGAGATTGCGGGAGATGACGCCGGCGCACATGTTGCAGCCCCTGGGGCC
>JANQFG010000178.1 GCA_028277985.1 bacterium
CTGGACCGCGTCAAAGCCTGCCAGGGCCATGGCCACGTGAGAGACATCCTCCTGGTAGCAGAGAATGCCGTGGGTCTCCTCGAGGATTTCCGCCAGCATCGGATGCAGGGGCTCGTACGCCCCTCCGCGGTCGCGACGAACATATTCCCGGATGAACTCGTTGGCTGCCGGACGAATGATGCTCGACTGAACGACCAGATGCTCGAAGTCTCCCTTGCCGGTCTTCTTGAGCAGCTGCCGCATGGCAGGGCTTTCTACGTAAAAGACCCCCACCGTATCGCCCCGGGCCAGCATCTGCTGTGTCTTGGCGTCTTCGAGGGGGTTGAGCTGCGCATAAGAGAGATGGAGACCGTAGTTTGCCTGGATAGAGGCCAGCCCGTCCCGGACAACCGCCAGGGAGCGGTTTCCGAGGAGGTCGATCTTTACGAGCCCTGCCGCCTCGGTGATGTCCTTTTCCCACTGGATGATCGATACACCCTTGGGCGCCCGCTCGATCGGGACCCGCTCCGGCAGGGCATCCGGGGTGATGACCACGCCGCCGCAATGGACCGACAGATGCCGTGGAATCCCTCTGAGCCGGGACGCCCAGCGCAGGATGGAAGGCCATGGCTCGGCCAGTCGGCCCGTTCGGCCGTTGCTGCCTCTTGCTGGTGATTTCCCTCCGCGGGAAGAGCGAAGAAATTTCCTCAGATGGCTCAGATCATCGGAAACCTCGCGAATCTCCTCCTCCGGAATCCCGTAGACCTTTGCCACCTCCCGGATCGCGCCCCTCATTCGGAAACCCACGTGGTTGGCCACCATGGCGCACCTTTCCGGCCCGTATTTCTCCAGTACGTAGCTCAGGACCGCATCCCGCTCGTCCCACGGAAAGTCCACATCGATATCCGGCGGTTCGTTGCGACCCATGTTGAGGAACCGCTCGAAGAAGAGGTTGTGCCCAAGGGGTTCCACATGGGTGATGCCCAGACAGTACGAGACAAGGCTTGCCGCGGCAGAGCCCCGGCCGCAGGTGATCGGAAACCGGCTCACGATGTCTTCCACCACGAGAAAATAAGAGGCAAAGCCCTTAGCCCGGATGATCCCGAACTCATGGGCGAGCCGCTCTTCGATGGGTCTGCTCAAGGCCCCGTAGCGGCGCACTGCCCCTCTGCGGGCCTTCTCCTCCAGCAGGGCAAAAGCATCGCTCTCCCTCAGGCCTGCAAAGTCGGGAAAGACCCATTCTCCCCATGGGGGGCTTTCCATCCGACACCTTTCGGCGACCTCTTGCATGCCATCGAGGGCCTCCGGGCAGTGCAGGTAGCGCTGCCGCCATTCTTCAGGGGACTGAAAATAGGTCCAGTGAGGCGCCTGTTCCCTGGCCGGAACCTTTTCCAGCTTGGTGCACAGGTCGATTGCCCTGAGCAACTTGTGCAAGAGATGGTCGGATCGATCGAGGAAGTAGACCGGCGTGACCGCAGCCAGGGGGATGCCGGACTCGTGGCTGAAGCGGATTCTTTCCCGTTGCGGCCCGAACGGGTAGAGGGCAATGTAGAGGTCTTTTGTTCCGGATGTCCGGGCGAGCTTGTCCAGAAAGGCAAGGGAAGGGCTCAGCACGACAAGCCCTCTCCGGTCCTCCTGCAGGGCCTCTAACAGAGAGAACCTTTCACCGTCATTCCCGCGAAAGCCGTCACTTCCGCCCCCGCCGTCATTCCCGCGAAGACCGTCATTCCCGCGCAGGCGGGAATCCCTTGGCACATTGAACTGGGAGATTGCTTCGCTTCGCTCGCAATGTCCACCATTTGGCGGGACATTGCGAGCCGCAGGCGAAGCAACCCCCTGGCCCCGAAGTGACCCTCTCCCACTCCTGCCGTCATTCCCGCGAAAGCGGGAATCCCTTAGCACCGATGTGTCCCCTCTCCCTTGAGGGAGAGGTAGAGCCTGTCCCCGCGAAGGCGGGGAGTGAGGGTGCGAACCGTGATACTCCGTCAGCACCCTCGCCAAACGCCGGTAGCCCTGATGGTCGGCCGCAAGCAAGAATGCCGGGGAGGGCGGCTCCGGCAGATGCGCTCCCAGGATGGGCCGGATACCTGCCTGGTGGGCCGCCTCCCAGAACGGAAGGACCCCGTAGAGCCCGTTCCGGTCCGTAAGGGCCAGGGCATTTATGCCGGCCTCCTGTGCACGCCGGCAGAGCGCTTCTGGCGAGGCCGTGCCCCAGAGAAGGCTGTAGACCGAATGACATCCTAATGGTACGAACTCCCCACCCATCCTATCCTCCTCTCCTCACAATAGCCTTACGTCCAAACCGGGCACGTATCTCATCCAGCGCATGCTGCAGGGCCTCCTCTTTCCAGGCGAGAGAAAAGAGAACATCATCGGGAAAGAGCATGGCCTGAAGAGGCTGGACAGTGATCTGCGTGCAATGGATCGTGATTCTCCGGATCCGAACCCTGCGCTGGACGGCACGTTCCAACAGGCGAAAAGCATGCTGAAACAAAGAGGCGTCCAGATGGCACGGCGGCTCGATCCGGCAGGCACGCTGGGCCAGGACCGTGTCTGCATACTGGACCTCGAGCTCCATCCGGCCCGTGGTTGCCTTCATTTGCCTGAGCCGTCGGCCCGCCTCCTCTGTGAGCCCCAGGGTCACGGCGAGCAGGAATACATCCTCGTTGCTTTCTTCCGGCAACGTCTCCTCCGCCGTGATCCGGGGAGAGCGAGAGGGAGGTCTTACCGGCGATATATCCAGGCCCCGGGCCTGGCGATAAAGAGCCAGCCCTTGGCGGCCGAAGGCGAGTTGCAGGGCGGGCAGATCGATGGGCAGCAGGTGCGATACCTTTTCGATGTTGAGCTCGTGGACCCTTTCGTTGCAGGAGGGGGTGCGAACAGCCGGCAGGACCGTTACGTCTAGGGGCTCAAGAAAATGCCTCTCCCCGCCAGGAAAAACATCGCAGAGACTGCTTTCCGGGATGACCCGTGTTGCGATGCGACTCAAAAGCTTGTTGCCTGCCAGGCCGAGCCGGGGTTCCAGCCCGACACGGCCGCGTATCTCCTTGCGCACCTTCCAGGCGAGATCCCGGGCAGGGCCGAATAGCCGGCGGGTGCCGGAGAGGTCCAGAAAAAGGGAGCCGGGGTGGCTCGGCTCGACCAGGGGGGTATAGGCTGCCAGAAGGCCGAAGAGGAGCCTTGTCATCCGCATGCAGAGCTCAGGGTTGGGGGGTAGAAGCCTTACGTCCGGGCAGGTTCTTAGCGCCTCCTGCCGCAGCATGCCCTTGTGCAGGCCTTGACGATGTGCCTCGGGCGAGACCGCCTGCAAGAGGGCCCGGCCCGGTCCGGAGGTACAGATCGCTACAGGCCTTCCCTGCAGAGAGCCGTCGCGCAGCTGCTCCACGGCCACCGGAAAAGAGGGCACCTTGAGATGAAGAATCTCACGTTCCATAGAGTCGTCATGCCCGCGAAGGCGGGCATCCCTTAGCCCTTCAGGCCGAATACTTACGTATCAATCCCACGACTACGCCTTGGACGGTTACCTTGCTTGCCTCCACAACCAGCGGCTGCATGCTTTCATTGGCCGGATGAAGCTCCACGAAAGCGCCTTTTCGGTAGAGCCGCTTGACCGTGGCCTCGCCATCGATCAGGGCCACCACGGTCTGTCCATTGTCTGCATCTTCCTGCTTGCGCAGCAGGATGACATCTCCGTCGTGGATCCCGTCCCCGATCATCGAATCTCCCCGGACCCGCAGGGCAAAGTGTTCCCCTGTGCCCAGGAAGCTCTCCGGGACCTCTATGGTGTCCCGGTCCTCCAGGGCTTCGATGGGCTCTCCGGCGGCCACCCGCCCGAGCAGGGGCAATGGGCTCGTGGCCGACGCGGCGCGCACCGGCTCCTTGAGCGAGAAGGCCTGCTTCTTGTTTTTCCAGCGGCTTGTCAGATAGCCCCGGGCCTCGAGCTGTTTGAGATGCTTGAACACTGCATTGTAGGACCGGAACCCGAAGTGGCGGCGAATCTCCTCATAGGTCGGCGCCACCCCGTGGCGCTCAATGTAGTCCTTGAGAAATGCGTAGACCTCTTTTTGCCTGTGGGTCAGCATGGCTCTGTGCTCCTTGCAAGCTTTGCAGGAATTCATTCCGCAAAAAAAAGAAATCAAACCGCGTAACTTTACAACAAACAAAAGGGCCGTTGTCTTTTCAAGAAACAGAGTAGGTGAAAAAAGGGTGAAAGTCAAGAGGGGGCAGATAAAATTCTTTTCACAGGGAGTAGGAACTTCATAGGGTTATTCCAATTTCGTGCCTATCCCCCCTCTTTGTCTACAGAAATGGCCATAGGAAAAGTTTTTCCCTTTGTGGGCATTCGTTTTGCCCCGGCTTATTTCGTTTTTTTCGTCAAACTTCCGGTTACTTAGGGGGGCTATGGCCCGTTTTTCTTTCGTTTTCAGCCCTATAATTCCAGAGAATGAATGTAGAAATTGAACGATTTTTTCCTTGGCACCCTAGTTGCAATTCCTTGGTGTCCCACTAAACGAAATATAGTATTGAAGAGTAACATTTTCTAAAGCGTCTTTATAATTTAAGAAGTCTGCAGGTCGAACAATCAAACGAGGGGCAGGGAGGTTGTTATGAGGCTAAGGAATTCGAGGAAACGAGGAACCACATACTTTTTACTGCCTCTCTTGGCGATCGGGGTGATTCTTTCCATCCCGACCGTGACTTTGGCAACACCGTTTGAAGTGATTGGTATGGGCTACGAAGACAGGGCAAAAGTCACCATCGATGGCTTCATCGACAGGGGTCGGGTGTATACCGAATATGAATTGTACACAGACATGTATGGTACCCTCGATGCGTTCTGCGTGGAAGAGGTTGCTGCGCCCTCGAGTTTCCCTGAATTGTATGAGTTCCTCGCCGTGCCGGGCGATCTGAGGGAAGCGGCATGGGTGGCCGAACAGTATTGGGCCGGGAATACCGCCGGCTTTGACAAAGAGGAGTACCAGATTGCGATCTGGGAACTTGCGTTTGATGGTGTCGGTGATATCGACCTCGGTGATGGGAACTTCATATTCCACAGGGGGGCGAACCGGGAAAACATCGAGACCATCCTGGGCTGGGATTTCGGAGATCCGAGTGACATGGTCGCCCTGGCGCACAATCCGGTCGGCGATTACACCAACCCCGGCAAACAGGACTACCTGGTGCACCGTCCGTCATCGGTGAACCATTCCATCCCGGAACCGGCAACGAGGCTCCTGCTCGGCTTCGGCCTTATGGCCCTAGCTGGCGTGGGCAGGAGGAACTTGCTGAGGGACTGAGCGTTACGACATAGATGAGGAGATTGACAACAAGCCGCCTGGGTGCTGCCCCGATGAGGACTCAGGCGGCTTGTTTTGTCTTTTCTCTAGAAGAAGCTGCAGTACTTTACGAGGCCAATCCTACACGGTAACTCCTCGGAGCGATTCCCTCCCCGGTAGAAGCACGTCCTCGCGCCGGTCCGTGCCCCCCCAAGAGACCAAATGTCAAGAACGGATCAAGATTCAGAATTACAGTATAGCAACCCGAATTCTTTATTGATTTGATTACTTAGGGCCTTTATCATAGAATTCACAGAAACCGGAACAAGGGGCTATTCCTATCGTTGGCGAGTAGATCAGAGTATTGAAGAGTATTGGGGAATATGACTCGAGGAGCGCTTCGTTGCTCAGGCGTTAAGAGAATGTACTTATTGAAATATTTATAATACTATTGTGTCTTATACAAATATAATCTAGATTCTTGAGAAATCAGGAAAAAACTAGTCCCTCGGTTCAAGAAAAAGGGGGAGAGCGGCCGATGTCTTTGAGGGAAGCCTTGAGTCACAATCTCCCCTCGGTTTTTGGATGTGGAAGGCGGAAGGGGTAACGCAGGTAACCGGAAGGGTCGAGAACAGGATGCACCGGCTTGAAAGATCCTGGTTTGTCTGCCAGACGAATCCCCGGGAGGAGAAACGGGCTAAGTACTTCCTGGAAGAAAAGGGCTTCGAGGTCTTCCTGCCCATGATGGAAATATGCAGGACCAAGGGACTCGAAGCGACGTTTTGTCAGCGACCCCTGTTCCCTAACTACGTGTTTGTCAGAATGCGAGAATACGAGGATTGTGCTCTTGTCCGCTGGACGCAGGGCATACGAAAGATGCTTCCTGACAGTGTCAAACCTATGGCCTTGGAAGACGGTGTGGTTGATTCCATCAGATTCCTCGGCGACACGAAGGGGCTCATTCGCAAGCGACCGTTGAATGCCAGAGATCGTGTCCGAATCGTAACAGGCCCCTTCAGTGGGTTGATGGGGATCTTCGATCATTGGACATCGGATCAGGGACGAGTGGCGATTCTTCTCCAGTTTGTCAACTATCAGGCCCGGGTGGATCTCCATTACACACAGGTGGAGAAGGTGGCCTGAATGAGGGACGTGGGCGGATAGCCTGCCTGCGTCGAATGAAGGCAGGCCCCATGCAGTGGCCTCGAAGAGGTGGCTTCAGGTCGGGTACACCGTAGAGGTCGTAGGGGGTCGGACAAGGCTGGTTCGGCGATCGAACGAAATAGCCTTATGAAAACAATTGGTTGCGGAAGGCCCCATGGGCTTGAAGGGGCGGAGCCTGCGCGGAATCCGCCGGTGCACTTTTGATAGTATGGGCAAGAAATGAAAGGAGTCGCTGCCCGATGAAAGTCCCTTTTCTCGACCTAAAATCGCAATTCCGAGAAGTCGAGCAGGAAGTCCTGCCCATGATGAAAGAAGCCATGGAGAATGCGCTCTTTATCGGCGGTCCCCAGGTAACCGGCTTCGAGGAGGAGTTCGGTGCCTTTTGCAGCAGCAAATACTGCGTGGGTGTGAACTCCGGAACCGATGCGCTTCGCTTCGCCCTCCTTGCGGCGGGCGTGGGGTCCGGGGATGAAGTCATCACGGTGCCGAACACCTTCATCGCGACTACGGAGGCCATCTCCCAGGTGGGGGCGAGGCCCGTTTTCGTCGATATCGATGGTGATACATACAACATGGACGTCTCCAGGATCGGTGAAGCCATCACACCCCGGACAAGGGCGATCGTCCCGGTTCACATCTATGGTCAGCCTGCTGATATGGATCCCATTCTGGAGATCGCGCAGCAGAGCAACCTTGTCGTCATCGAGGACGCCTGCCAGGCGCACGGTGCGCTCTACAAAGGCAGGCGAGCCGGTTCCATGGGGTTGGCGGGGTGCTTCAGCTTCTACCCCGGGAAGAATCTTGGGGCCTATGGTGAGGCGGGCGCCGTGGTCACCCAGAGCGAAGAGATGGCAGACAAGATGCGCATGATCCGCGATCACGGGCAGGCCAAGAAATACTATCATGACCTGGAAGGTTACAACGGGCGACTCGACGCCATCCAGGCCGGGGTGTTGCGCATAAAGCTCAAAAGACTGGAGGCGTGGAGCCAGGCAAGGAGGCAGAATGCCGGTCGCTACAACGAACTCCTCTCTCGCATTGAGGGGGTCACCGTTCCAGTGGAACCTGGGGGGTACCGGCACGTTTACCACCTTTACGTGATCCTGGTGGAGGATCGAGACGCTCTGCAGGACTATTTGGGCGAGAAGGGGATTGCCACGGGACTGCATTACCCTGTCCCGCTTCATCTGCAAAAGGCCTACGCCGGCCAGGGTTATGAAGCAGGCGCCTTCCCGGTGACTGAGAGGGTGGCGAGCCGCGTCCTGTCGTTGCCCATGTTTCCGGAATTGGTGAAAGAACAAGTGGAGTACGTTGCCGACTGTATCGGACAATTCATGGAGAAGAGGTAGACGTCATGAACATAGGGCTTATCGGATATGGCTATTGGGGGCCGAATCTAGCCAGGAATTTCGATGCGAACCCGGACCTGGAGCTTGCCTACATATGTGATTTTTCCAAAGAGCGGCTCAAGGCGGCCGCAGGCCTTTTCAAACAGACTAAGCTCGTAGAAGACCCCCAGATTCTTTTCAACGATGCTGGCCTGGATGCCGTCGCTATTGCCACCCCCGTCTCCACCCATTATGATTTGGCGAAGAAGGCCCTAGAGAAGGGTATGGACGTTTGGGTCGAGAAGCCCATGACCGCAAAGGTCGAAGAGGCCGAAGAGCTTGTCGAGTTGGCGGAGAAATCCGGGAGAATCCTCCATGTGGATCACACCTTCGTATACACGGGTGCTGTACAGAAGATAAAGGAACTGTTTGAGGAAGGTGAGCTTGGGGATTTGATCTACTACGATTCCACTCGAGTTAACCTCGGCCTCTTCCAGCAGGACGTGAACGTGGTCTGGGACCTCGCCGCCCACGACATCTCGATCATGAACCACCTGATGCCCTTCAAGAAGCTGGCCGTCTCGGCAACCGGATCTTCCTTCTACGGGAACGGAATTGTCCCCAAAGCGCTGCTCACAGTATACATGGACAACAACACCCTCGGGCATATCAACGTGAGCTGGGTCTCACCGGTGAAGATCAGGCAGACATTGATCGGAGGCACCTCAAAGATGGTTCTTTACGATGACAACCAGCCGAGTGAGAAGATCAAGGTCTATGACAAGGGTGTGAGCCTGTACGAAACCAACGAGGAGTTGTACCACCTCAAAGTCCAATACCGTGTGGGCGACATGTGGGCGCCCAAAATATCGGATCACGAGGCGCTCAGCTATGAAACCAATCACTTCGTAGACTGCCTTCAGCACCGCAAGCCGTCGCTCACGGACGGCGCTGCCGGCCTCGAGGTGGTCAAGATCCTTGTAGCCTCCCATGAAAGTCTCCGAAGAAGGGGCGTACCCGTAGATCTGGCATAGAGAAGGCATTGCACCCAGCAGGTGGTTGAAGGCTTGCGCCGCCAGGCGAGGATAGAATGGAATCGAAAAAGATCGCGTCCAGCGTCAATCTTGGCAGCAATGTGACGCTTGGGGATTTCATCAACTTGTATGGATGCACCATTGGTGACGACACGAGAATCGGCCCCTTTGTCGAGATACAGAAGAACGCCTTCATCGGAAAAAGATGCAAGATTCAGAGTCACTCCTTTATCTGTGAGGGGGTGACCATAGAAGATGAGGCCTTTATTGGGCACGGAGTCATGTTCGTCAACGACAAGTACCCCCGGTCTACAACAGAATCAGGGGGCCTGCAGACAGAGGCGGACTGGAAGGTTGAGTCGACATTAATCAAGCGCAGGGCTTCGATCGGGTCGAACGCGACGATCCTGGGAGGCATTACGGTAGGAGAAGAGGCGATTGTAGGCGCAGGCAGCGTAGTCACCCACGATGTGCCTGCGAGAACGATCGTAGCCGGCAATCCAGCAAAGGTTGTCCGAAGGATCACCTAGAATGACTCAAGAAGTTCTCAACCCTCTTGAGATTCCCGATTGGGACACCCTTGTCCGGGCCACCGGAAAGGCCTCCTTCTTTCATTCTTCTGCCTGGGCCAGGGTTCTCCATGAAACCTACGGCTACAAGCCCCTATATTTTTCTTCAATCGAGCACGGCAGTTTGAGTTCTCTAATGCCCTTCATGGAAGTGGACAGTTGGTTGACCGGCAGGAGAGGAGTCTCGCTTCCTTTTTCGGACCGGTGCGGTCTTCTGAGGGGGCGTGAGATAGGCTTGTCAGAGATGATTCCGCCTGTATTCGAGTACGGAAGGGGGCGCGGCTGGAAGTGCGTTGAATGGAGGGACGGGGCATCCCTGAAGGGTGGCGAAACTGTTCTCGCCACGTTTCAGAACCACATCCTCGATCTCGACAGAGATCCCGAGGCCCTCTTCTCCAATTTCCGCTCCAGCACGCGGCGGAACATCAGAAAGGCTGGTCGAGAAGGAGTCCATACAGAGGTGCTCGCGTCTTCCGAGTCTGTGAAGGCGTTCTACCGACTTCACTGTGTGACGAGGAAATCGCACGGGTATCCTCCACAGCCGTACCAGTTCTTCAAGAAAATTTTCGAACATATCATTTCCCCTGGCAAAGGCTTTGTGGTACTTGCTCTATTTGACAAGAAACCGATTGCCGGCGCCGTTTTCGTTCACTTCGGTGAGACAGTGATCTACAAGTACGGCGCATCCGACCGAAGCTACCTGCACTTGAGGCCGAATGACCTGGTCATGTGGGAAGCGATACAATGTAGCGCGACAAGAGGATTCAAATTCCTGGATTTTGGGAGAACAGATCTGGACCAGGAAGGGCTCTTGAGATTCAAGGCCGGATGGGGTGCAGAGAGCTACCCTGTCCTGTACTACAAGTATGACTTTCGTAAGGATGATTTTGTGGGCAAAGGTTCAGGCATGGAACTAGCCGGCCGGGTCGCCAGGAAGCTTCCGATGCCCATATTCAATCTGCTCGGTGCCCTGCTCTACAGGCATATAGGTTAGAAATGCGAAGGATGCATCTACGACATGGCTACTACTACGTGAAGCCGCTTATTCCGCGGCCAGTGCAAATTGCATTGAGAAGAATGGTTGTACGTATCAAGCTTCGAAATGGGAAACACGCTTGGCCGATAGACTCAGCGGCGGGCGATACTCCAGATGGTTGGGAGGGGTGGCCTGATGGGAAGCGGTTCGCACTGGTTCTTTCTCACGATGTTGATACAGCCGGTGGGCATGGTCGCTGCCGGCAATTGATGGATCTCGAAGAAGGACTCGGTTTCAGGTCCACCTTCAATTTTGTACCCGAGGGTTACAGAGTCTCTGCTGACTTGCGTCGCGAAATCAGGGCAAGGGGATTCGACGTTGGAGTGCACGGACTGAAGCACGATGGTTGGCTGTTTTCCTCCAGGAGAGTCTTCGAGAAGAGGCTGGAAGGGGTCAATCGCTATCTGAAGGAATGGGACGCAAAAGGTTTTCACTCTCCGGCCATGTATCATAATCTGGATTGGTCCAGCGAATTCGACATAGAATATGACTGCTCCACATTCGACACGGACCCGTTCGAACCGCAACCGGATGGCGTCAGGACGATTTTCCCGTTTTGGTACGAAAACGAGAAGACGAAGAGAGGGTATGTTGAACTGCCGTACACGCTCCCCCAAGACCACCTGGTCTTCGTCATTTTGCAGCAGAAGGATATCAGCATCTGGAGGGACAAACTGGCGTGGATTGCGGAAAGAGGCGGCATGGCTCTCCTGAATACCCATCCCGACTATATGAGATTTGACAAAGGCCCGTGCGCGAGGGAGGAGTACCCTGCTTCGAATTATGGCGCATTTCTTGAGCACATCAGCAAAGAGTATGAGGGGTTGTACTGGCATGTTTTGCCCAAGGACATCGCGGAGTTCTGGCGAAAGTGGCTGCGGGACAGGAACGGATTGTCTGGAAATGGATGAAGACGAGACTTAGGTGTTGCAGGTTCACAGGGGGACGGAGTGAAGATCAGCATATTCGGATTGGGGTACGTTGGATGCGTGAGCCTCGGATGCCTTGCGAAGAACGGCCACCGGGTCATTGGTGTGGATGTGAACCAGACCAAGGTGGAGTTCATCAACCAGGGAAAAGCCTCGATCGTCGAGAAGGATATCGACCAGGTTGTCGCCGCCCTCCACAAGAAGGGTTTGATTTCTGCAACGACTGACGGAAAACTGGCTGTTGCGGAGAGCGACATCTCGATCATTTGTGTAGGTACCCCTTCGACGAACGCCGGCCACTTGGATTTGAGCGGCGTGTTCAATGTAGCCGGTGAAATCGGATCGGCAATCCGTGAGAAATCATCGTTCCACGTTGTTGTGATCAGGTCCACCGTTCTGCCGGGAACCAATGAAAAGGTAAAACAGATCGTGGAAGAGGCGGCGGGGAAGACAGTGGACAAAGGCTTCGCCGTTGTATCAAATCCGGAGTTCCTGCGAGAAGGGAGCGCGGTGCAAGACTACCACAGTCCTCCTTACACGCTCGTGGGGTCGACCAGTGAGAGGGCCATCGAAACAATGAGGGAAATGTACGATGGGATCGACGCCCCTTTCATTGAGACGGATGTCAGAGTGGCTGAGTTGATGAAGTACGTCAACAATGCTTTTCATGCAAACAAGATCACTTTTGCGAACGAGATCGGGAACATCTGCAAGAAACTCGGCATAGACTCGCACAAGCTCATGGAAGTGTTTTGTCTCGATTCGAAGCTGAACATTTCCCCTTACTATCTAAAACCGGGATTCGCGTACGGGGGTTCATGCCTCCCCAAAGACATGAAAGCCCTGAGAATCATAGCTCACGATAATTATATTGACTGTCCGTTGCTCGAA
>JANQFG010000191.1 GCA_028277985.1 bacterium
CGGCCCTGACCTTCGTACGCAACAGATGCCCCACCTCCCCGTCTCTCCGTCTTCATGGGAGATTGCGAGAGAGCGGAGCGAACGAAGCAACCCCCCAGCCCCGAAGCAGGGGGATTGCCGCGCTTCGCTCGCAATGTCCGTGATTGTGGAAGAAGGTCTAGCGGGAAATTTGGGGACAGCCACCAAATGGCACGAAACAAGAGAAGGGTGCTATTCGGTGGCTGTCCCCAATTTCCAAGGGCCCTGGATTCCCGTTTGCACGGGAATGACAGATCATGTGCCGGGGGATTGCCGCGCTTCACTCGCAATGTCCGCGATTGTGGGAGAAAGTTGCGCTTCTTAAAATGGGGAGGCTCCCGTGCGTGTGCACAGACTTGCTCGAAACGCATGGTCAGGGGGGAGGTGCGGCAGATCCTTCGAAACCGAAAGGAAGGGCCCGACGCTAAGGGATGTCTATGTCCCTGTCTTCACCGGCAACGATCAGGGGCGTGGGCTCTGTGGAACCAACGATCGAGCCAGATCCGTTCGCTGCACTGAGTATTTCGATCCGGCTTCCAGACAGGACATCGTAGTTACCGGAAGATCCGGAACTCAGTCCAGGAGCACTGACCAAATCATAGGACCAGGTATCATTCCAGATATAGACATTAGGCCCCGAGACGTTATTCACCGCCAAGGTAACATAGTCACACAGTTCACTATACAGCTCGTGCTCGCCGATGTAGAGGACCAGGTCGTCAAAGGTCGTGGTAGGAGGATAGCGTATGTAGTTCGGGACACCGGTGGTGTTGTTTCCCTGGTGCGTGCCGGAATTTATGAGATCCAGCGGGTTTCCGTCGCTGTCCGCATCCATCGGCCCTGAGCTTACAAGCACGACCGCCACCGGGAAGGCGGTCCCGGACCCGTCGCCGTCGACCACGTCAGGAGCCCCGGAAAGGCCTCCCTTGAGCGCGTTGCAGGTGCTCTGCAGGTCGGTCGTCAGGCCGGAATCTACCTCATACTGGAGGACCCTCTTGTACAGATCGGTCGGCCTGAGCTTCAAGTCGAAGTAAGGGAGCCCGCCGATCGTGACGCCATCCCCAACACCGTCCGAGTTCGTGTCGGCCGAGGGCAGCATCCCTTGTGTGCTGGCGTAACTGATCAGGGCCTCTTTGGCCTGATGCATGTAGTCGATCGACTCGTTTCTGGCCTTTCGTTCGGTCATCATCCCCATGACAAAGGCCCCGCCACCGGCCAGCAAGCCGATGATGATCATCACGATGGCGATCTCGATCAGGGTGAATCCGTGCCGGTCAGCAAGGCAGCGGGAGAACCGAGAGAAGGGGCTGGTCATGGCTGGCCTCTCATTTCGTTCTCAGAGAATCGCTGTGGCAAAAGAAGAAAAGGGCACAACACGGTGTGCCCTTTCATAGCGCCATCTTCAACAACTACAACCACTGCCTAGAAAAGCATATAGAAGGTGCCCACCGTATCCCCGGGGTCATAGTCCTCGCTCCCCAGGATTGATCCGCTGGTGCGGTCACCGTCATCGTACTTCATGTCGATCTCGAGGCAGACCTCTGCGGGCAGGTTGTAGAAACGGAAATAGTGTTTGGCCTCGCCCGGGCCCGCATCTACCCAAATCAGGTCCACGTTGCTACCAAAAGCATGCTTGGGCAGATCGGCCGCCCCGTCATAGTCCCCACTTATCAGCTCGGCCAATTGTAGGTCCTGGTACACCATGTATATTTCATTACCAGCTATCTGGCCGTTGCCATTCCCCTCCAGATCCGTTCCAGGAGGAATAGGGTCCAGATTCTCGTCCCCGGGGTACACGCCGTACTTGTCGTAGAAGGCCATCACGGCGGCCCGCATTTCGTCAGCGTGCTTGACCACACGCTTCACCTTGGCGTTCTGGACCATGGCCTGTCCCTTGAGGACGCCACCGATCAGAAGCCCGATGATCACCATCACGATGGCGATCTCGACCAGCGTGAATCCTGCCCTGTTTGTGATTCTCCTAGTAAACATGGTCTCCCTCTTTCCTTTTCAGGTTGACGGGGTTTGGACCTATTTTTCGCGCTTTAGAACCTTGTAATTAGTTTATCGGCAGGCCCCGGGAAAACTTTAAGCTGGCCCGGGCGCCTTTTCGCATTTCCGGCTAGCCCGACTCCCTGACCACGGGCGAGATGAAGATCACCAGTTCCTTGTTCTCGAGCTTCTCCTCCACATGCTTGAACAGGTTCCCCAGCCCGGGAATGCTTCCGAAGACCGGCAGCCCGATATGCTCCTTCTCCTTGTTCTGGGAGATCAGGCCTGCCAGGATGACCGACTCGCCGGATTTGACCCTTACCGTGGTCGAAAACTCCTGGAGGGCGATGATCGGGTTCTTGATCCCCTGGGTCTCGCTCACGGTCAGGGGGATCGTCACGATTTCCTCCCCCTGGATCTTGGTAATACTCGGCACGATGTGGAGCGTGATCATGCCGTCCTTGGATATCTGTGGGGTAAGACCCAGCTGAAGGCCGAGAATAACCCGCTTGATCGAGCTCCCGAAGGTGATCAGGCCGGTCTCCGAGTCTCGATCCACCCCATCCACGTCGCCAAAGGGGAATTGGAAGCCCACGGTCATGACCGCAGATTGCCCGTTCATGACCGAAAGGTGGGGATTGGAGACGACCGAGATGTCCCCTTGCGTACGAAGAAAGTCCACCGTGAGCTCGAGCTGGGATGTATCCGTACGGAAGATCTGGCCGTTGCCGTTCACAAAGAGGTTGAAGATATCCGGCAGGTCGCTCGAGCCGGTCTCGAAGCCGACCTGCATGGTCTCCCAGTCGATCCCGTACTCGTGGTCATCGTTGAGGGTCACCTCGAAGATCTTCGCCTCGATGAAAACCTGTCTCTGCAGGGATTCGGACACGTCATCCAGGAACCGGGTCATGGCGGCAACCCTTCGCGGGGTATCCACGAGATAGATCAGGCCCGCGTTTCGGTTCAGCCGGACCACTCCACCCTCTGACTTGATTCCTTCTAGCGCCTTTTCCACAGCGGTCCAGACGTCGCTGTTCTCACTCGAACGCTTGCCCTTGACCTGGAATTTGGCGATAACGCCCGAGTCCTCCACGCTGCTCGCGAGCATGTCTCCACCCACATCGATCTGGGTGTCCCCGATCAGATCCAGGTAGTCGAGGGGGTAGATCCTCTCTTCAAACCGATTGATGTGCAGGCACCCGTCCTCCTTCTTCCAGGCATAATCCGCACCCTTGACGACCACCATGTTCAACGCCTCGACAAAGGTGACGGTCTTCAGATGCACGGTGACCGGCCGGGCCAGGTCCACGCCCGACTCGACCGAGAGATTCAGATCCGTATCGTGGATGAGCGCTCTGAGCACGTCCCCAAGGGGAGCCTCGTCGAAGAACAGGGAAAAGAGCTTCGTCTCTTCCAGGATCTCGTCCTTGACAGGCTCGAGCTTCTCGGTGAAGGGGGGAGGGCCGGGGATCGCCCGCAGCCTTTCCATCTCTTCTTGAAGGACGACGCTCGGGTCGGTCTCGTTCAGCGCGTCCAGGTCCTCCTGTGCCACCGGTCTCGGTCCGGTGACCGGGGCCGAGCATCCGGCTGCGAGCCAGAGGAGCAAGCCGATCGTTGGAAAGAACAGCCGATTACGTGCGAGAAAGTTCATGATTTCTCCTACCCGTATCTAGTCGAGGTCCTTCCGGATCGAAGTGAACTCGCCGTCAGGCGCCGGCACAAACCAGTTCCTGCCCCACTTGGTCATGTAGACGCCCTCTTCAGCGATCTTCTCGATGTGGAAGCCCTGCACCTTGTCCT
>JANQFG010000198.1 GCA_028277985.1 bacterium
CTGGACCCGGTCCTCGGGAAGCCGCAAGCCAAGCCTCTCGAGCTCCCTCAGGAGATTGCGGGAGATGACGCCGGCGCACATGTTGCAGCCCCTGGGGCCCTCCTGAAGGAAGGATTTTCCGTCGAACAGGACGGTTCGAACCCTTAAGCCCCTTGCTTCAGCCTCCTTCATGGCCAGAAGGGCGAAAAAGCAGCCGGCCGGCCCCGATCCGATCACGGCGATCACGGAGCCGTCTTCGATCCGAGCCAATGCCCTTTCACCGGTCATGGTCTCCCTTTCCGCAGACAGGACGCCGACCTTTCGACCGCTTCTACCCTAAAGAGATACCGCTTGAGCGCAACGATTCATATCCTTATAGGTGCACGCAATCGATGGAACGACTCCTTTCAGCCGACCCCGGCGAAATTATCGAATAAATCCAATAGATTCGAGGACCCGAGAAAAGCACCCGCCGTTTCCTGAAACAAACGGTCGGAATGAGCCATCTTTGTATCTAGATCACGGTGGTTCCGACATGGAACCGGCCGAATCCGACCCAGCCGAATGACGCCGGCCCCAAGAGGCTTGTGTCCCTGTACACCCCATTAGGAGGACTGGAAAATGCGTGGAGTGAGACTGTTTGCCTGTGTAGCGGTCATCTCTCTCGGTCTGTTGGCAGGTTGCCGGGGGGAAGAGCAGAAAGCCAAACAAGCCCCAGAGCCAAGCCCGGAAGTCACGGCTCAACAGGAGTCCGTGAAAAAGGTGCCGGCCGGTTTTGGAGGCAAGATCGCAAAAACCTACGAGCACAGCGAAGAGTGGTGGCCCGAGCCTCATCAGCCACCCGAAGGCGCCCCCAACATCATCATCTTTCTGCTGGACGACGTAGGCTTCGCACACATCGGCAGCTTCGGAGGCATTATCGAGACACCGAACATCGACCGCCTTGCAGAGAGTGGACTCCGATACAACAATTTCCACACGACCGCCCTGTGTTCTCCCTCTCGGGCATCCCTGATGGCGGGCCGGAACCCGCACTCCATCGGGCTGGGCAGCCACGCGCTCACCGCAATGGGCTTCCCAGGCTACAACGCCATGGTCCCCGAAACCGCCAAGTCGGTGGCCAACTACCTCCAGGAGGAGGGCTACGTGAACTATGCCCTCGGGAAGTGGGACCATACACCACTGTACGAAGTATCCCAGGTGGGGCCTTTCGATCGTTGGCCCAGCGGAGAGGGCTTTGATCACGCGTACACGTTCATGGCTGCGGACGTTCATCAATTCGTCCCGGTGATGTGGAACGACCACACGCCGGAGCCGTACCGAAAGACCTACCACCTGGACAAAGACCTGGCTGACCGGGCCATCCAGTGGATCACTGGCCACAAGTCGATCAAGCCGGGGCTGCCCTTCATGATGCTCTGGGCCTCGGGCTCGATGCATTCTCCGCATCACGCGCCCAAAGAGTACCTGAAGAAATACCGGGGCAAATTCGACATGGGTTGGGACAAGGCACGTGAGATGATCCTGGAGAATCAGAAGAAGCTCGGCATCGTCCCTGCAAACACCAAACTGACCGAGCGGATCGACCCGATCCCGGCCTGGGACTCTCTCAAACGCAAGGAGAAACAACTGTACGCGCGCCAGATGGAGGCCTTTGCAGCCCAGATGGAGCACGTGGATCACCAGATCGGACGCGTCCTCGATGCCCTGGAACGGGTCGGCGAACTGGACAACACGCTCATCTTCGTCACTTCGGACAACGGAGCCAGCGGCGAAGGCGGTCTGGCGGGCACCTTCAACGAGACCTACGTTCTGAACGGTCTTCAGACGCCGTTCGATGCAAACTTCCGCCACTACGTGAGGTGGGGCGATGCGAGCACTTATCCCCACTACCACGCGGGCTGGGCCATGGCGGGGAACACCCCGTTCCGGTACTTCAAGCAGAGCGAGCACCGCGGCGGTCAGCATGATGCGCTGGTCGTCTCGTGGCCGAAGGGTATCGCGGCCAGAGGTGAGATCCGCAACCAGTACCATCACATCATCGACATCGCCCCGACCATACTCGAGGCGACCGGCATACCCATGCCCGAAACCTGCCATGGAGTGAAACAGCAGCCCCTGGACGGCGTATCGATGGTCTACTCCTTTGACGCGGCCGACGCCCCCGACCGGAAGGAGCGACAGTACTACGAAATGTTCGGCAACCGTGCGATATGGGCCGACGGCTGGAAGGCGGTGACGCTGCACGCGAAACGCATGCCGTGGGAACTCAACGTCACCCTTCCGTTCGATCAGGACGAGTGGGAGCTCTACCACGTGGCCGAGGACTTCTCCGAAAGCACGAATCTGGCCGAAGAACATCCAGAGAAACTCGCCGAACTCCAGAAGATGTTCGAGGAGGAGGCATGGAAGTACAACGTGTATCCCCTCTACGATGACATGATCATGCGGATGGCCAGGCAACAGGACCGACTGTTCGGCGACCGGAAGGAGTTTGTCTACTATGCGCCCGGGGCATTTCGGATTGCCGAGAAGGCGTCGGCTCCGGTGAAGAACCGCTCCCATACGATCGTCACCAACATCAATCTGACGGGCATCGAGGAAGGGGTCATCGTCTCCGTAGGCGGCATGACCGGGGGCTTCACGATGTTCATCAAGGACGGCCGGCTCTATTATGACTACAACTACCTGGACGGTGTCTATTACACTCTGAAATCCTCCTCTCTGCCGAAAGGGGAGACAGAGTTGAAATTCAAATTCACCAAGACCGGAGAATTCGCAGGAGTGGGCGAGCTCTACGTGAACGGCAAGAGGAGGGACAAAGAAAAGATGCCCAAGATGCACATCAGCACCTATTCGCTTGCCGAGACTTTCGACGTAGGCCGCGACACCGGGACCCAGGTGTCCAAGCTCTATACCGGACCGTTCCCCTTCAAGGGGCAGCTGGACAAGGTGGTGATCACCTTGACCGATTAGCCCGCAAGCTTCATGCTGTCGGTTCAGGTACAGATCGCAAAGGAGGGGCGGCCCCATGAAGAAGATGAACGTTGACCAGGTTGCAGGCATGGATCTCGAAAGTCATCCCTTGTTTACGGGTCCTGTGTCGATTCAGATGCTCCTGACCGATGAGACCGCGAAGCAGCTGGGAATGCTCATGGTTCGCTTCGGCAGGGGGGTCCGCAACAAGTTCCATTCTCACACCACGGATCAGGTGCTCTTCGTTACCTCTGGGAAGGGAATCGTGGCCACCGAGGAGCAACAGGTGGAAATTCAACCCGGGGACATCATTCATATCCCTGCGGGCGAGAAACACTGGCACGGGGCAGCAGAGGGATCCGAGATGTCCCATCTCGCCATAGAGGCGGCCGGCGGAGAGCTCACACAGCTGGAGGAATGAAAGGACCGGGCACGTTCAAATGAGTTTGAAAGGTGAATTCATAGAGTTGGTCGACAAACTGGCCAAGAGGTTTCCGCCCCCTCCTATAGCGGACGTCTTCTTCCCGCCTTTTCACAAAGGGGGGCAGCCCAAGGATGCACAGTTCATGGCGATCCGGCTGGAGGGAGATGCGACCGGCATCAGCTTCCTGCTCTTTCCCGACGAAGCAATGGATTCCTATTCAGCGCTGCTGCCAAGGGATTTTATCGGTAAGAATCCCCTCGACTTGGCGCTTGACTTTGGCGGTGAAGATCCTGTCAAAGAGATGATCAGCTTGGGCGCGATAAACGCGATCTGTCAGCACGTCATGCGGAAGACCGAGTTCGAGGTGGAACCGGCTCCTGACCCGCTCGGCCTGCTGTCGGTCCAACCGGAGGACAGGATCGGCATGGTCGGTCTCTTCGTCGCCCTGGCAAAGGGGATCAGGAAGGCTGGAGCGGATTTGGTGATTATCGAGAAGAAAGAGAAGCTGCTCGAAAAGTTCCCCGACCTCCCCATTACCACCGACTCATCGAAGTTGAGCTCCTGCAATAAGGTCTTGTGCACCGGCACGACCCTGCTCAACGATTCCCTGGATGAGATTCTTTCTCAATGCTCCCCGCAAACGTTCGTCTCGCTCATCGGCCCGACAGCGGGGTATTTTCCGGACCCGCTCTTCGCGCGGGGCGTCGACGTCGTGGGTGGCAGGGTGGTGACGGACGGCAAACGGTTCCTTCAGCACCTGGCCCAAAGGAAACGCTGGGGAGACACTACAGAGACCACCTGCTTTCGGAGAGCAACCTACCCCGGCCTACCCTGATGGGTCGAAGCCGACCGGGCAGCCGTCGCTGAGCCGGTCGCGGACCCGGATGGATCCAACCATGCAACCATGCACAAGCATGGTGCAGCCATGGGGTCAGGCCGAAACTATCAACCCTGAGGCATAGATATTTCTCTTCGATCCACAAGGTTGATAGTTTCGGCCTGACCCCCTTCGTACATTCGTTTAGACCCCGTTCGTTTAACCGATTTGACCGCATCACCCCATTCACCAACCACGCCAAGGAAATCGGGGACAGCCACCCATTTCCGGAAGAAATCGGTGGCTGTCCCCGATTTGTAAGTGCTTGAAAAACAAGGAAACTAATTTTCTCTTTTTTTTGTTGACAATCGGCAGTCGATCTCCGATAATGTCCAACAAGCTTGGAACGACTCCTCCAAGAACAGGAATGAGGCAGGAAATACACGATATGGCCGCTGCAACCCCGGTAAAGAATTTCGACAGCATTTCCGGACAGATTGCGAAAATCCTCGCGGGCCGGATCATTCGCGGGGAACTCCAACCCGGACAACGAATTCTGGAGCAGACGGTATCCGACGAGATGGGCGTGAGCCGAAGCCCGGTGAGAGAGGCTTTCCTCACCCTTGAGAGGCAGAGACTGGTCGAGATTCTCCCCCGTCGCGGTGCCAGGGTGACCGAAATGTCGAGGGAGAACATCGAGGCACTCTACGACCTCGTGACCGAGCTCTATGCCCTCGCGGCCAGGAAGGCGTCGGAAAAACACACCGAGGAGGAATTCCTCAGGATCAGCGACACGGTCAAGCATGTGAGGGCCTGTGCGGAGACGGGCAATCCGGATGAGTACTACGAAGCAATCTTCGATTTCTCCCTCGCCGCCCTGGAGATAGCCAAGAATCCTCTGCTCACCCAGACACTGGGCGACCTGAACGCTCTGACCAGAAGGGCCCAGTACGGCACCCTCTCCAGGCGAGCTCAGGACCTTTCCACAAATGCAGTCTTCTTCGAACGTGCGCTTGAATATGTGAAGAAGGGTGAGCCCCAGATGGCCGCCCAGACCATCCGTGAATACGGCCGAAACGAAAAGGATTTTGCCCTGAAACTGCTGGTGAAAACCGATGGGTGATTCGAGATGTTTGAGTGGAACAAGCACGCCTCATGTTGTCGACAATCGCCAGTCGCCCAAAAGGGCGGGTTTTTCTTTTCAGATCAAACGCATAGGAAATCCTTTCGGTGCCCCCCAGGAGAGATCTTATCGGAAAGGATTGAATTGCGGGCCATCGTGTCGACAATCGGCAAACAGTGCCCGCTGCTGGAACATGATAACAAACCCATAACCGCATCAGAGGCAAGGAGGTAAGTATGGCTGATGAAATCCTGCGAGAAGTGAATGGACTGATCCGCGGCATCAGCAACCGGCACGTGGACGAATGGAAGTCCTCGGGCAAGCCGGTGGTCGGCTATTTCTGCCACTATGTTCCCCGAGAAGTGATCCTGGCTGCCGGTGCCCTTCCCCTGCGGCTTCGCGGTGCGGGCTCGGAGGACTCTTCATCGGGCGATGCCTACCTGAGCAGCCGGCTCTGTACCTTTGCACGCCACGTGATGAGCCTGGCCATCGACGGGCACTACGATTTCCTCGACGGGGAGGTTTCATCGAACTCCTGCGATCACGTGCGAAGGTCGGCCGACGTGTTTCGCAAAAAGACCGGGATCCAGTTCCACGGGTTCCTCTCGATCCCACGCAACCCACGGGAAAGTCTGTACGGCTACTACCTGGAGGAACTCAGGAAGCTACTCTCCGGAATGGAGGAGCATTTCGGGGTGAAGACCGGGGAGGATGATCTCCGCGAGGCGATCCGGCAAATCAATGCAAATCGTGACCGCCTTCGAAGGATCAACGAGATGCGGGCCGAGGAGAAGCCGAAGCTGACCGGTGCGGAGGCGCTCTCCATCCACATCGCCTCCCAGGTGATGCCGCCCGAGGCATTCCAGGATCTGGCGGACCGCTTGATCGAAGCGCTCGAGGAAAGGCCGGGCCTCGACACGACCCGAGGCCGACTCGTCATGGTCGGAGCGGAACTGGACGAGCCGGAGTACATCGAAGCAATCGAGAGCCAGGGGGCACTCGTTGTGGGCGACCTGCTCTGCTTCGGCGGCCGGTCGGTGCTGGCGCCCATGGACGAGAATGCGGCAGACCCACTGGACGAAATCGGTCGATCCTACTTCTTCAGTGCCTCCTGCGCACGCATGATCGGCGACTTCCCGAAGAGGTGGGACGAGCTAACGGAGCTCTACGCAAAGGTCCGCGGCGACGGGGTCGTCTTCGAGAGAATTATCTTCTGTGATCCCTGGGGAGCGGATCTACACAACATCATGCACCGGGTCGAGAAGGAAAACACATTCCCCGTGCTGTCCCTGACCCGCGAATACAACATCGTGGCCACTGGCCAGATCAAGACAAGGGTGCAGGCCTTTCTCGAAAAGATCGAAATCGCCAAGGCTCAACAGGCCCAGAAAGTGGCCGCAGGAGGTGCAAGATGAACTCAAGAGACGTTATCAACAGTCCTGAATGGCGGGAAATTCTCGAAATGATGCCGATCGTACGGGAGTTCTTCGGCGGCGATCAGGACAGCCACGGGCTCAATGGGCTCTTGGGGGGAATCGACACATACTTCAAGAACATGCTGACCCACCTGGACGCGGGCAAGCCCTTTGTCTGGTACAACCTTGGCTTCAACTCGGAACTGATCTGGGCACTCCAGGATGTCATGCCCATTACAGTCGAAGCAATCGGCGCTCTGCACAGCGCTCTGTGCAACAGCCGGATCACCAAGGAATTCATAGATGAAGCACAGGCCGTAGGCATTCCGGCGGATTCCTGTTCGGCTGACAAACTTTCCATTGGGGCCATCCGCCGGGGCCTCTACCCGATGCCTGCCTGCACGGTGGGTATCAACACGCCCTGCGATGCTCAAGTCCTGACCACCCAAGTCATGGCCGAGCTTGGCGAGGCCCCGTTCTTCCCGATCGATGTTCCCTACTATCACGAAGAGGACACGATCATCCACGTGGCCGGTCAGCTCAGGGAGCTGATTCCGTTCCTCGAGGAAAACACCGGCCGGAAGATGGACATCGACAAGCTGCGGGAATCCTGCAACCTGTCCAACCAGATGTCCGAGAATCTCTGGGAGTGGCTCGACTGGCGCAAGCAGGTGCCCCTCACCCAGACGAGCAAGCTCGTCGGGTTCACCCTCTTCATGCAGATTCTCTTCACTGGTTGCCAGGAAGGCGTCGACGCGGCGAAGGCTTTCGCCCGCGAGGCCAGAGAGCGCACCGAGAGGGGCGAAAAATTCTTCGAGGAGCGGGTCCGGTGTGTCTGGTACCAGGACGCGGTCTGGACCGACCTGCAGATGTACGACTGGTTCGAGCGGGAACTCGGCCTCACGGTCCCGGTGGACGTGTTCGGTTATTTCGCCAACCAGGGCCTGATCGACACGAGCACCATGGACACCATGCTGTACGGC
>JANQFG010000199.1 GCA_028277985.1 bacterium
TAACAGGTGGGAACTTGGTATTCTTGATGAAGCCGGGATGATTCCTCCCCCTGTTTCTCTATGATTGAACCGGCTGAGCCGGCCGTTGCGGGTATCGGAGAATCGTATGGTGAACGTCCAGGGTGAGGGCATTCATTGGCAGCTAGCTTGGATCTTCTGTGTAAAACGAAGGTTTACTGGAAAAGCGGGCACATCATACTCTACTGTGTAGTCCGATGTCAACCAGGAATATTCGTATTGAAACGGGGATCAATGGGTACCCCGGCCGGGCTCCGGCGACTTTGAGCCGGCTCTTGGTATGCGTTATATTGATTCTTTACCCCTCCAGACACCAGCTCAAGGAACAGCAACATGACATCATCCGGTTCAGGCGACCAGAAGGCGATCGTTTTCAACGTGCAACGATTCTCGACCGAGGACGGTCCCGGCATCCGGACCACCGTCTTTCTCAAGGGCTGTCCCCTGACCTGCCTTTGGTGCCACAATCCGGAGGGCATGTCGCCGCGGCCCCAGCTTCTCTGGTTCGAGACACGCTGCATCGGAGCCCGGGACTGCCTGGATGCCTGCCCGGAAGACGCCCTGGAACTCACCCCGCAGGGGCTTCGGATCGATCGGGAGCGGTGCACGGTCTGTGGTTTGTGCGAAGAGGCATGCCCGGCGGCCGCGCTTGAGGTGATCGGCAAGGAGTGGAGCCTGGAGGACCTCCTGGTGGAGGTGAAGAAGGACGAATCCTTTTACCGTACCAGTGGAGGCGGAGTGACCTTGGGCGGCGGAGAGCCCATGTCTCAGGCCGAGTTCGTGGCCCCCTTCCTGGAGCGCTGCCGGGCGGAGGGGATGCACACCGCTCTGGACACGAGCGGCATCGCCGCATGGAACCTTTATGAGAAGGTGCTTCCCCACGTGGACCTGCTCTTGATCGACCTGAAGCAGATGAACCCGGAAAGGCACCAGGAGATGGCAGGGGTGAAGCTCGAACCGATCCTGGAGAATGCCCGCAAGCTGGGCCGACAGGGCGTGCCGGTCTGGGTGCGCACCCCGATCATCCCGGGGTACACCGACACGATCGAGAACATCCGCGCCGTGGCCCGCATCGTCGCCCAGGAGATGCCAGACGCCGAACGGTACGACCTGCTCGCCTTCAACAACCTGTGCTCGGCCCAGTACGAGCGTCTCGGCATGGATTTTCCACTCAAGGACGCGGAACTCGTGCGCAAGGAAGAGATGGAGGCATTCAAGGAGGCAGCCGAGCAGGAAGGCGCTCCGAATGTTCACTGGTCCGGCGCGACGCGGCTGGAGGATCCCGACTGATGTCGAGGAAGAAAGCGTCAGGTCCCCTCTGCGATGTCAACTCGGGGAAAGAAGCCTTTTCCAGGCAAGTGGCTCGTGACACCCTTTCGAGCACCGTCATTCCCGCGCAGGCGGGAATCCAGGGGCTTAGGTTGCTCAGGGACTCCTGCTCAACGCCTCCGCGAGGACGAGGTTCGCAGGGGTGTGACAGCGGCAGGGAGAGGGGCCTCCTCACCGTATTGCGCCGGTGGATCCCCGCTCCCCGCCTTCGCGGGGACAGGCTTCGCCGGATGACGGTCTTCGCGGGGATGACAACAGCATCAGGTGCACGTTTCCTGAGTTTGGAAATTGCGAGCCGAAGGCGTGGCAATCTCCAAGCTGAACCTGCAGCGAAGCCCGGGGGATTGCCGCGTCGCCTACGCTCCTCGCAATATCCTCGGTTCTCCCAAGCATTAGGTCTTCCTCTTGTTGTTGCTGCTATTCTCTTCCTCTCCCCAGCGTGCACAGAAGGGCAGATGCATATGAATGATATCAAAGAACTCCAGGGGCTGGAGCCGAAACCCCTCTGGGAACACTTCCTCGCGATAAGCCGGATCCCGCGATGCTCCGGGAACGAAGAAAAGGTGAGGGACTACGTCCTCGAGGTGGCTGCCCGCAACGGGTGCTCCCACTCGATGGACGCGACCGGAAACCTAGTGGTCCGGAAGAAGGCGACGCCCGGGATGGAATCCAGGCCCGTGGTCGTCCTGCAGTCGCACCTGGACATGGTCTGCGAAAAGAACAAGGACACGACCCACGACTTCGAAAAGGACCCGATCCGGTGGACAAGGGAGGGCGATTGGCTTCGCGCGGACGGCACCACGCTGGGGGCGGACAACGGAATCGGTGTGGCCGCGCAGATTGCGCTGATCGATGCGAAGGATGTCGCACACGGGCCGCTCGAGCTCCTGTTCACCGTGGACGAGGAAACAGGCCTGACCGGTGCGACCGGTCTGGCTTCCGACATGCTCGAAGGAAGGACCCTCATCAACCTGGACTCTGAAGACGAGAACACGATCTACATCGGATGTGCAGGGGGCAAGGACACCGTGCTTTCCCTTCCCCGAGAAACAGAGCCGATCCCGGCCGGACTGAAGGCTGCATCCATTTGGGTGGGGGGCCTTCAAGGCGGGCACTCGGGCCTGGAGATCGACCGGGGCAGGGGAAATGCGATCAAGATCCTTGCCCGATTCCTGGCGAAACAGGGACCCGGCCTGCAGGCGCGGGTTGCCCACATGGCCGGCGGGAACAAGCGAAACGCGATTCCGCGGGAGTGTGATGCCGTTGTCTTTCTTCCCCCTGACAAGCTCAAGGCCATGAAGGACGCTGTCCGCGAGTTCGAGTCGGTGGTCAAGGATGAGTACAAGGTCCAGGACCCGGGGGTCTACGTAAGGGTCGCAGAAGAGGGATTCGATGCGCCCGAAGGGGTCTTGCGCTCGGATGTTCAGGGCCGCCTCCTCGACCTCCTCGTCTGTCTGCACCATGGCGTGATCAGCATGAGCCCGGACATCCCGGGCCTGGTCCAGACGTCGACCAACCTGGCCGTGATCACCATGGATGAGGACGCGATCACCATTGCCACGAGTCAGCGCAGCTCGGTGACGAGCGAGCTCAACGCGGCCCTGGAATCGGTGGCTGCGGCGGGAAGGCTCGCAGGCACGCACGTTCATCACGGCGAAGGGTACCCGGGGTGGCAGCCCAACCCGGACTCTCGGATCCTCGGCCTCGCAAAGAAGGTCTATCCCTCCCTGTTCGGCAAGGACCCGGAAGTGACGGCAATCCATGCGGGGCTGGAATGCGGGATCATCGGCGCCCGCTTCCCCGGGATGGACATGATCTCATTCGGGCCTACCATCACGGGAGCCCACTCTCCGGACGAGCAGGTGGACGCACCTTCGGTGAAGCGATTCTGGAGACTACTGACTGCAATGCTGGAGAAAGCGGGGTAGGGGTCAAGTGTCAAGACCTGACCCCTTTCAGTTGGCTTCCGCCTTCAGCTTGTCATTCAGGATGTCTCTCAGCGTCCTGCGCAGGACCTTGTTCACTGCATTCCTGGGAAGAGCATCTACTGTTTCAAGTCGTTCCGGGTACTTGTATTTTGCAACTCCCTGTTCGTCCAGAAAGGCCACGATCTCTTCCAGGGTGATGGTTTCGTTCGGTTTCGCCACAACAAAGACGCACGTTCGCTCGCCCAGCCTTTCGTCAGGATAACCGACCGCAGCCACTTCCTGGATCTTCGGATGCCCGAAGACGATCGTCTCCACCTCCTCCGGGCTGATGTTGTACCCTCCCCGAATAATCAGGTCTTTGCATCTCCCGTGAAACAGGTACTTGTCCCTCTTCTCTCCTTCTATGGAAAAAAGGTCGCCTGAGAGATAGTAGCCATTCTCATTGAAGGCGTTGGCTGTCAGATCGTCCCTCTTCCAATAGCCACTGAAGATGGTGGGCCCCTTGAAGCACAGCTCACCCGCAACCCCCGTCTCGTCGATCACTTCGCCTGTTTCCGTATGTACCAAGCAACTGTCCAGACCCCCGATGACCAGATCGGAAATATTCAGGGTCACCCCTTTCCCACCGAACCTTGGGAAGTAGCTTGCCCGGTCCTCCGGGCTCGGGAACAGACGGGGACCGCTAAACAGCGCGATGCCCTCATTGGAGGCAAAGAAGTTCACGATGCTGATTCCGAGTTTGTCCTGGTAGTACTTGACCATCCAGGGAGACAAGGGCACCGAGCCCGAAGCAATGGCCTTGATGGAGGTCTTGGCAAACGCCAGGGCCTGCTCCGACTTGGCGAGCGTATCGAGCAGGGCAGGCGGCATGAGCGTATAGTACAGGTCCTCCTTCATGATCTGCCCCATGAACACCTCGACATCAAAAGGATGGTGCAGGACGAATCTTCCTCCTGTCATGACCCACGGAACCATCAATCCGCCGATACCGGCCATATTGATCACCGGGAAGGTGCCGTGGATGTTGTATCCCTTCTCGATCAGCACTCCCTCCACGACAAGCCTGGCAATGGAGATCCAATGATTGTGCGTCCTGGGAACGCCCTTCGGGTCCGCCTCGGTTCCCGAGGTCCAGCAAATGGTGAAGATATCGTTCGGGCCGGATTGCCTGCCCTCGAAATAGTCGGGTCCCAGGCCGGACTCCACCTCTTCGGAAAGCATCTGTTCAAGACTCAATGCACTTTCGTCCAGCTTGTCCCCGGCCAGAACGATGTGCCGGAAGCCCGGGTTTGTCTTTCTTAAACCCTTGGCAAGTCCGAGGTGGTCGTATCCGCCGAACTCCTTGACGGTAACGATACCGACGGCATCCGTCAGCCTGGCGGCATGTTCCATTTCCCGTGCCCGGGCCACCATGGCCAGGGGACTCGAAATGCCGCCGATCCTCGCGATCGCAAAATAGGTCAGCAAGGCATCTACAACATTGGGCAACTGCACGAGAATCACATCATCCTTCCGGATCCCGAGCCTTTCAAAGTGTATGGCCAGCCGGTCCATGCACCGAACGATCTGGCTGTAGGTCAGCCGCTTCGCCTCACCTCCTATCAGAGCCGGCCGGTTGTAGGGATCCGCAACCGCCTCTGCATCCGGTGTAGCGGCTGTGTTCTTCAGGAGAAGATCGATGATGGTCTCGTTGCCCCACCATCCGTTCCGGGTGAATTCCTGAATCTGTTCCTGTGGAACCGGTATCATGTTTCACCTCAGTATGTGATCATGAAACCATCCTGTCCTGCTCTTCCCAGAATCTCGCCTTGATCGCCTTCTTGTCCAGTTTGCCGAGGTTGGTCAAGGGAATCTCATCCCAGAATTCGATTGTCTTCGGAGCCACGAGACTGCCTTTGCGCTCTTTGACAAACCGGATCAGCTCTTCCTCGGTAGCGGATTCGTCCTTGTGGAGCGTCACGATCGCCTTCACCTCTTCTCCCCACTTCTCGTGTGGAACGCCCACCACGGCCGCACCCTTCACCATGGGATGTTCGAACAGAACGTCTTCGATCTCCCTCGGGTAGATGTTGAATCCGCCGCTCACGATCATGTCTTTCTTTCTATCGACGATATAAAGGTAACCCTCTTCGTCCTGTTTCGCTATGTCGCCCGTATGCAGCCAACCATCCCTGATCGTCTCCGAGGTGGCCTCCGGATTCTTGAAATAGCCGTGCATCATGTTGGCACAACGCACGACGACCTCTCCGGCATCCCCCCGTTTCACCTCGTTCCCATCATCATCCACGAGCCTGACCTGTGTATGAAAGGTCGGCCTTCCGGCGGAGCTCAGGATTTCCTTTTCTCTTGCCGGGTCCTCGACGATGTGTTCCTCTCGGGACAGAACGCTCATCATCATGGGTGCCTCGGTCTGGCCAAAGAGCTGGGTCATGACAGGCCCGAACGTATCGAGTGCCTGCTTGAGACGATCGGGAGCGATGGCCGAAGCACCGTAGATGATGTTCCGGAGGCTGCGCAGGTCGTGTTTCTCGAGATACGGAGAGTCGAGCAGAACATAAATCATCGTCGGAACGAGGAAGACCGCAGTCACACTCTCCTTCTCTATGGTTGACAGGAGCAGCTTCGGGTCGAAATGATCAACAATGACGACTCGCCCTTTGCGCAAGAGAACGGGCAGCATGAGACACCCGCCGGCATGCGTGAGGGGTGTAGGATAGACAAAGACCTCTTCCCAGCCCAATCCCAGTTCCAGCATCTCCATCAGGACGGTGTAGACCCAGGCCCGGTGGGAGAGCATGACGCCTTTCGGTTTTCCCGTTGTCCCGCCGGTGTAGTAGAGCCCGACCAGGTCTTCCGGATCGATCTCGACTTGTTCGTAAGACGGAGAGGAGGATTCTATGAGGCTCTGGAAATGAAGATGTCCCTCCATGACGGACCCCGGGTCACCGCCGACGCAAATGAAATTCCTGACCGTCTCAAGATGGGGAATCATCTCCTTCACCCGGGAAGTCATGGACTCATGATAGATCAGGGTGCTGCTCTCGGCCTGATTCATCATGTAGATGTGGTCGGAGGAACCCAGGAGCACGGCCAGCGGTACGCGAACACACCCGCTCTTCGCAACCGCGATTTCACAGAAGATGTACTCGGGGCAGTTTGCCATCAGAAAGGAGACGGTGTCCCCTTTCTTCAGGCCGAGTTCTTGAAGGGCGCTCACAAGGCAGTCTGCTTTGTGGCCCATTTCTTTGTAGGTATACGACTGATCCTTGTAGGTGATGGCAATTCTGGGTCCGTAGAAGTCCACACAACGATCATACAGCTCGCCGATTGTCCATGCGATCATGGCCCGCCCCGGAAATTGGGGTCAGGTCTTGACACTTGACAGCCCGGCGGGCTGTCAAGTGTCAAGACCTGACCCCTTTCAGTTAGACCCTCATATGAAACATCAGCTTGTAGTCGAACACCATCACGGTTTCATCCCGCTGGTTCTTCACCGAATAGCGCCAGACCTGAATCCCTTTGTCGGGTTTCTTGGTCTTGTGCTGTTCCATGACTTCGACAACGACCGTGATCGTGTCCCCGATCTTCACCGGGGCCAGCATCTTCATGTTGTCCACACCCAGCCACGCAACCGCGGAGTCACCGGCAAACCCGGCCATTCCGACCATACCGACGGCCATTCCGAAGATCAGCGGCCCATGGGCGATCCTCTCACCGAACTGTGTCTTGGCGGCGTACTCTTTGTCCATGTGGAGAGGATAGAAGTCCATGGTCAGGGAAGCCCAGTTCACCACATGGGTCTCTGTCACCGTAATGGAAGCGGTCGTATAGATATCCCCGACGTTGAAGTCGTCACCATATTTGCTGTGTTCCATACCATCACCTCGAATCGAACGAAGTTTGCCGGCCCGGGCGCACTACTTCCGCACCGGCCTGAACTTGGGAAGGGTGAATTCATCATTCAGCTTTTCGAAGGTAACCTCGACGGGCATATCGCATTCCAGTTCGTTGAAATCGCAGTCCACCACATTGCTCAACATCTGGACGCCTTCCTCCAGCCGGATGAGCCCGACAACGAAAGGGATGTCGTTCATGAATGCGGATGGGGCATTGTTTTCCACGATCGAATAGCTGAAGAGTGTGCCCTTTCCAGACGCTTCCACCCACTCGATGTTGTCCGACAGACAGTGGGGGCAAGCAATGCGAGGATAGAAGATGTGCTTGTCACAGTCCGTGCATTTCTGGAGGATCAGTCTTTCCTCTTTGGCTGCGTCCCAGAAGGGTTTGCCCCAGGGAGTGACCTCAGGAGAGGGTTTTTCAGGAATTTCCATTTTCGTTCCTCCTTCTTACGGAATCTCTGTTCCCAAGACGGTTACCTGGGCATCCATGTAGGTCCCGCCCGTTCCTGTCTTTACGGCAAACTTGGCTCCTTCCACCTGCCTGTCGCCCGCCCTTCCCATGAGTTGACGGGCCGTCTCCACCGTGATGGCCACACCGCCTCCCGCACCGGTATGCCCCTGGGACAGCATGCCCCCATTGGTGGTGCATGGGATCTTTCCGCCCGGCCACGTGTCGCCTCGCAGGAACATCTCGCCCGCTTCGCCTCTCTTGCAGAGGCCGATCTCCTCAAAGGCGATGACCTGATAAATGGGGTAGGAATCATAGATTTGGGCCACGTCGATGTCGCCGGGTGTGATTCCGGCTTGTTCGAACGCATCTTTGCCGGCTTGAGCCCACCCGTACCTGGAAATGTCCGGCTCCTGGGAAAAGACATGGTGGGTTACGATTCCCCCTTCCCCAAGAATATAGGCCGGTTGGTCGGTAAGGTCCTTTGCCCGCTCAGCCGAGGTGACAATGAATGCGGATCCACCGTCAAAGAGCATATTAGACATCTTGGCCCTGAGCGGTGTGGAAAGCATTTTGGACGCCATGACTTCCTCGATGGTGAGGGGCTTTCGGAAGAAGGCGTTCGGGTTCAGTTCCGCCCACTTCCGATTGGAAACACAGACCGCCGCAAAATGCTCGTCCGTGCATCCCGTCTCGTACTTGTACCGCGTTGTCGACAACGAGGCCACGGTGGAGTAGTGCTGGCCGTAGGGAACCTCCCATTCAGGAGAAATGCCTGAAACAGCGAACAGGTCGATTCCTCCCTGCGCAGAGAGGCCGGTGCCCAGCTTCTCCGAATGAACAAACAGCACGCACTTCGCGACACCGCTTGCGATCATGGCTGAGGCCATTTGCAGCCCCGTGCTGCTGCTTGACCCGCCCGAAAAGATCAGGCAGTTCTTCTTGCAGTTCTTGAGCCCAAGCTCTTCGGCCAATCGGGCCGTCGTCAACTCTCCAATATAGGAGAAGCTGAACATGGCGGCCGTGGGCATGACGAAGTCGATTTCATCCTTGTCGATGCCCGCATCCCGAATGGCCTGTCTTGCAGATTCCACGGCATGGTAGATGGCCGGCTTCTCGGGGAATCTTCCGGTCGGGACCTCACCGGTTCCCACGATTGCGACTTTCCCTTTCACACTGCCCATGATCTCCTCCCTGTTCAGTGGATTGAGTGCAACTCTACAGCCCGAGTTGTCTTGCGATGATGTTCTTTTGTATCTGGGTGGTTCCCCCGCCGATGGAGAGAACGAGGACGTCTCTCAAGTAGCGTTGGGCATCGTATTCCATGGTGTACCCATAGCCACCCAGAATCTGAACGCCCTCCAGGGCAACCCTTTTTGCCACTTCAGAGCAGTAGAACTTGGACATGGAGGTCTCCTTTACGCACTCCATCCCCGAGGTCTCTTTCCACGCTGCGAAATAGGCCAACAGCCTCGCGGCCTCCAGTTCCGTCGCCATATCGACCAGCTTGTGCTGGATGGCCTGGAACTGACCGATCGGTTGTCCGAACTGCTCCCGCTCCTTTGCATACTCCAGGGCATACTCGAAGGCGCCCTGGCCGATCCCTAGCGAGCAGGCCGAAAGGAGCAGGCGCTCCTCATTCAGCAACCTCATCATCTGTTTCCAGCCGTGGTTCAAGCACTCCGGCCCGCCCAGGATGTTCTCGGCAGGGACCTTGACGTCTTCATATGTCACCTGGCACGTATTGGAGCCCCTGTAGCCCAGGTCTTTGATGGGCGTTGCGCTGAAGCCTTCCGATTGGGTCTCCACAAGGAAGTCGGTGATGCCCTTGAACTTCGACTCGGCGGTTCGCGCGTTGGTGACGACCACATCCGCGATCCCGGCACCCGATATGAACATCTTGCTGCCGTTGATTACATAATAGTCCCCCTCGGGAACCGCCTTGGTGCGAATGCTGGCTGCGTCGGATCCGGCGTTCGGTTCCGTCAGGGCGTAGGCGAATTTCAGTTCGCCCTTGGCGAGCCTGGGAAGGTACTTCTTCTTCTGCTCCTCGTTGCCGTTTTTCGAAACGATGCTCGTGCCGTAGAGGGTGATATTGCCCGTGGCCCAGGCCAGAACCGGGATCCTCCTCGAGAGCTCCTCATCGAGGATCATCACATCGATGACGTTGCCCCCCTGGCCCCCGTACTCCTCGGGCACATTGATCCCCATGAAACCGAGATTTGTGAGCTTTCCCAGCAGCTCGTGGGGATATTCGTCCCTCTCATCGATCTCCTGGGCATATTCCCTGGAGACTTCTGTCTCCACCCACTTGCGAATCGTATCCCTGAGCATGTCCTGCTCTTCAGAGAAATGAAAATCCATGTCACAACCCCCGAACGCTCTCTCCTAATTTCTTGCATGTACTCACATAGTCGGTAACCATTTCGCGTATGATCTCGCCGGCAGGCTTGATCTCCCCTGCCTGCGCGACACTCAGCCCGGCGCTCCAGAATTCGCGCCACTTCTTGGACCTCAGGTCCGGCATGGTGTCGAACTTCTCTATGCTCTCGGCAAGCCATGTAGCAGGATTTCCCGTGATCCTGTCCGTACACACGATGTCTTCAGGGCCGGCCGCCACGACCGCTTGTTTGTATTCATCGCTTGCCCTGGATTCGGTGGATGCGATCAATCGAGTCCCCACGATGACCGCACAGGCTCCCAGCCCGATCGCGGCTGCCATCTGCGCCCCCGTGCTGATCCCCCCTGCCGCTATGACCGGCAGACCGACCTTCGATATCAGGTGAGGCACAAGGATGATCGTGGGTGCGGTTCCTGAATGGCCGCCCGCCCCCGTTGCCACCGCGATCAAGCCGTCCACCCCTCTGTCGCGGGCTCTCAAACCCTGGTCCACCGAAATCACGTCGGCGAACACTTGCCCCCCGTTCGCGTGTACGTCGTCCAGGATGAGCCGTGGGTCTCCCAGGGAGCTAATGAAGAACTTGACCCCAAAATCGAGACACAGGGCGAGCCGTTCCTTCCATTCGAACTTCCCGGAGACATGGATGTTCACGCCAATGGGCTTGTCCGTCTTTTGTCTGATCTTGTCGAGCGTACGCCTCAGATCATCGACGGTGCGGAAGTTCGGAAGAGGAATGGCCCCCAGCCCGCCGGCTTCCGCAACGGCCACCACCAGTTCCTCGTAGGAGACGAGGAACATGGGCGCTCCGATGATCGGATAGTCCACGCCCATCATGCGTGTGAATTCTGTGTCGAGCTTCATTGCAGTCAATTAGAAGAAAGCTCCTCCATTGACGACCAGGATGTGGCCCGTCATGTAGTTGGTGGCGCTCGAGGCAAGGTAGAGCGCGGATTGAGCAATCTCTTCCGGGGTTGCCACGACCTTCAGAGGCGTAAATTTGAACTCATTCGCCATGAGCTTCTCGTTCGACCAGAGCGCCTTGCTGAAATCCGTCTTCACGATGCGCGGGGCAATCGCATTGACCCGCACGTTGTAGGGGCCCAGCTCCATGGCCATCTGTTTGGTCAGCATGTTGATGCCGGCCTTGCTTATACAGTACGGCCCCAACCCTTCCGCCGGACTCACACCCCCTGCGGAAGAGATGTTGATGATGTTCCCGGATTTCTGGTCGCGCATGATCTTGCCGACCAGTTTGCTCAGCGTGAAATAGCCTTTGAGGTTCGTCGTGACGATGTGGTCAAAGACCTGCTCGTCCGTGTCCACGATGGCTCCCATGGCCGGGTTGGTGGCTGCGTTGTTGACGAGCACGTCGATCTTGCCGAATTCATCCATGGTCTTCTGTACGAGGTTCTCCAGCTCTTCGGTCTTCTTGGCGTGGGCGGAAACGCAAAGGGCTTTTACCCCCTTCGCCTTGATCTCCTCGCCGACCGCTTCGAGATCGGGGAGTTTCCGGCTGGCAATCACCACGTCCGCCCCTGCGTCCGCAAAGGCCAGCGCGATCGACTTTCCGATCCCTTTGCTGCCACCTGTAACCAGAGCCACTTTTCCTTCCAAAGAAAGATAAGAACTGTCCATCTCTCTCCTCCATCGTTCGAATGTTAGGTCTTTGAGCCGGGAAAAATACGTTCAGGACATCTTCGTCCTACCAATTGGCAGCTGCCTTGGGAATCCCCCTGTGGTAGTGCGGATAGATCTCTGTTTCCAGATCGGTCCCCATGATGGTGTCCACACACATGATCGCCGACAGGGAAGCACCATCCACACCGCCGCCCCAGAGTCTTTCGCCATACTGATCACCGACGAAGTACAGGCCGTCCACATACGGGCTCTTCACGTCCGGACGTGTTTCGCCGATCGGGCGCCAGTTACCGTATGCTTCATCAGAAGGCGTCCAGAGAACGAACTCCACGTTCTCTTTCCAACCCTTGAAGGTTCTGCGAAACCAGTCCATACAGTAGTTGATCACCCGCATGACCTTCTTCGGGTCCCTCATTTCTTGATCCGTCAAGGCCGTGGAAAAGAGAAAATCCCTTTTCCCTTCCGGGCCCCTTTTCGCGCATGCAGCCATGCTCCACATCACCATGTCAACGGCACCGATGTATCCCTCGTGCTGGATGATACCCGGCATCCAGATGAAGCTTCTCTCGTCAATCCCAAAGGGGTCCCAAACGTTATCCTTGATCCCGATGAGTGCCGTCAGAAGCCCTGCGGACCAGAATTTCGTTTGAAGCAGGTCGACCCACTCAGCGGGGAAATGGCGTGGGTGGAGCACATTGAAGATATGCTTGGGTGGGATGTTGCAGATGACGGTTTCCGCTTCCAAGGTCTCGAATTCGCCTTTCTTGTTTCGAACCATCACCCCTCTTGCCTTGCCGCCCTCGACGATGATTTCCTCCACCGGGGTTGACCGAAAGACTTCTCCTTCCGCGGCGTTGAGCGCTCTCTCCATCGCCAGCGGTATTGCGATACATCCGGGTTCGTTCATGGTCGCAACAGAGCCCGAATGGAGATTCATCCCGATGTCCCTGGCCATGGCCATGTATCCCAGGAAGTCGCCGGCGGGCGCCATCCTGGGTTCGGCCATGGCATTCTGGCAGGCCATGACCACCTTGAGGTACGTATATGCCTCCTCGTTCTCTGTGAGGCCTCGCTGTTCAAGCCATGTCTGGACGTCGATGTCCATGGCGGCGGCACACTCTTCCATGGTGAGCCGGCCCATCTGCTTCAAGGCGGAAAGAGTCGCCTTGAAGCCCTCTTCGCTCTGCCAGGGATACGGCTGCCCAACCTGGTACATCTTGAAGCCCTTGGCGGCATCCACATATCCCAAGCCCCTGTTCACAGGCATGTCTTCCGGCTCGCCAAGATGTTCGAGCAGAAGACGGACCCTGGATTTGTTTCCCCAGAAAAGACCGTGGCCGCCGTTTTCAAAGGTCCAGCCGTCCAGAAGCCCCTTTGCGAAAATGGTCTTTATGTCCGGCTCGCAATAGGACACCCAGCAACGGGTGTCTGCAAGGGACTTCATGAAACCCCGATGGTCGAGCTCCTGGCCGTCAATGGCCACCTTGTCACCTTTGCCCACGTAGGAGGCAACCCGCCCGCCTATATGGGGGGACTTCTCCAAGACCGCCACTCTCTTGCCGTGGTCCTTTGCCAAGAGGGCGGCTGCTCCGCAACCGCCTACGCCCGATCCGACCACCACGGCATCATACTGCTTCTTCGCCATTCGATAACCTCCTTTGTTTGAAAAGACAACGTTCTTCCACACGCAACTACTGCTGAAGCACTACGTCTAAACAGCAAAATCTGAATCGGGCAGCCACAGGATACCGGACAAGGGTTTTTGGAGTCAAAAGATGGCACGCTATCGCCCGCACGGCTGGTATGACTTGCCCGTGTTGAGAATCGCTTCGAAGTTCTCCGGCTTTGTTTGATAGGGTATCATGCATCCGACATTCAGTAGCAGGCCGCCGTTGTAGCCCACTTCGTCGATCAGTCTCCTGCAATAAGCCTCCACTTCCTCCGGGGTCCCGATGGACAGCAGGGTGGGATGTATGTCGCCTCCAAGACACAAATGGTTCCCCAGAACCTCTTTGGCTGCGAAGATATCTGTGCAGCCGTCGAGGTCGAGGACGACGGAGCCTTTCGGCAACTGTTTGAAGTAGGGCAGATTCTTGTCCCAGCACTGATCCAGATGGAAGACCGTGACGATCCCTTCCGACCAGAAGGCATCCACGATGTCCATCGTGTACGGCCACCAGAAGCGCTCGAATATCTCCATAGGGTAAAAGAAACACCCCGCCCTTTCCTCGGTACACTCCATGATCTTGGCACCGGAGGCTTTCGCTATTCCGACAGCCGTTTCGATCCAGACCGGCACCAGGGCTTTCATCGCCTTCTCAACTTTGTCGGGGCGGTAGTAGAGGTCTTCGGTGAACTTGACCATCGACCGGGTAAGAGACATCCAGAAGAAGGGATGCACGGCCCAGGTCGGGAAGTACGGTATGGCCCCTCTCCCCTTTACGTCCTCCAGGAACTTCGCCAGCAGGGTCAGCCATTCCGTGGACAGGCTGTCCACCTGTTCGGCACGGGTCAGTTCCGAAACGCGATATACAAGATGCTCCGTCACGAATCGCTCGTACCCGATCTCTGCCAGCAAGTCATATTCATCCGGGCTCCAGACTTCGGCCTCGAGGATCTGGTTTTCCGGAGAGTCCTCGCTGGGTGACTTGGTCTTCAGGCCGTTGAGCTCGAAGATTTCGGGTGGAAGAGGGGGATTCACCGCATCCCATCCGCCGAATGCATCAAAGGCCTCGAGAAGGACATCAAGCTGTGCACCCAGACCCTGGGCTGCAATCTCCCAGGACTTGAGGCCCAGCAGTCTTGCCGCCGGGGCCGAATCGAGAAGGAAGGCAATGGGCACTCGATCCGGTTTCTCGAGATTGATGGCTGCCATGATTCTTTCTTCCGAGGTCATGGTTTCCTGAATCATTGTTGTCTTCCCCCGTTCTGTCTCACGCAGTAGGTAACACCCTCCATGGCATCCAGCGTCTGGAAGTCCGCGCCGATGTGGTCCTTGAGCGCGGGGGTGGTCACTCCGCCTCCGACCATCAGCTTGACCCGGTCCCTCAGGCCCGACTCGACCAGTAGTTCAGAGGCCTCTTTCATCGACGCAAAGGCCGAGGTGATCAGGGCGGAGAAGCCGACGAAGTCGGGGTTTACCTCTTTCACCTTGTCCACCAAAACTGCCGGCAAGACGTCCACTCCCAGATCGTGAACCTCGAAGCCCCGTGCCCGCAAGAGCGTGGCAAGGATGTCCTTGCCCAGGTCATGGATATCCCCCTTCAGGGTGGCCAGCACCACCGTTCCCAGAGGCTTTTGCGGGCGCACCCTTGCCATGTGGGGATTCAGGATCTCGACCACGCCTTTGAAAATCTCGGCGGCCAGCATCATTTCCGCGAGATAGAATTCCCCGGTCTGGAAGCGGTCGCCCACGATGCCCATTCCCCGCCTGCACTCTTCCAGGATCTTGACCGGGTCTTCTCCTCTTTCCGCCCGTTGTCTCACCGCCTCCAGCACCTCGTCCCTTTTCAACTCCACCAGAGCCATGGCCATCTCTTCGTTCATTTCTTCCCATCCTCCAGATCTTGCGATTCATTCGAAGACTACTTGCACAGCTTCTGAAAACCACCCAGGGAGTAGTCATTCCTGTCCTGTACTGCATACACGGCCTGCAAGTACTTCGGGTTTGCAAGGTCTATCACGCTGGAATGATCCGTTCGATCATCGGTCACCACGATTGAGGTGGACATGAAGAGGCGCATGCTGTCGTCTGCGCTCTTGAAGCCCCCGTAGGACATCCAGAGCGTTTTCCAGTAGTCGCCGGCACGATCGTGGATAACCTTGAATGCGAGGACAGCGGGCACTTCCACATCGGCCCATATCTCCTGGACTCCGTAGTTGTAGTAGGGATCTTTCGGCGTGAACTGGATGACGTAGATGGGCCGTTTCACCCAAAGGAGGCTGGTCGGCGCCCAGGGTGCACCCTGCCACCCTTCTTTCTGATGCCCGTACGCAACAGGCTTCATCCCGCCTGTGGTGTGCCATTCCCCCAACGCATTCTTCTCCAAGGCTTGGGGGGACGGATCCAGGAAGCCAATGAGCCCTTCTTGCTTCCGTAGGACTTTCCATTCGAAGTCGGAGATCTTTCCATCGAAGCCCCAGGCATCATCCACACAGAGATCCGATCCGATGTAAGCGTCGGAACGGTTTGCCGGACTCATCCGACGGACTCTCCGGATCGCAGGTATGTATGCAAAGGTATTGTCCTTTCGCTCGTCGAGAAAGCGCCACAGCAACACATTGGTCCCTGCGATATCGAAAGGGGCCAGAATCTGCAGGATCGAAAAACGTTCGATCCCTCCCCGGTTCGACTCGCTTCTGGCCGGGCCGTGTCCGGTGAGCGGATACTGCATCCAAGCGCACTGTACATCCCGGTCATAACCCGTATTGCGGCTTACCCAGGCCCCGTCGTAGGGAAGCCGTACGTTACCCTGCGTGTACGCATAGTAGTTTCTGTTGTGCATGATCTTTTCGGCCGCCCTTGGACCCTCGGGCGCGACATCCGGGAAAGGGATGCCCTCGACGAATTTCGGGGGCTTGCCCGTCTCTGTGTCGATGACCAGACTATTCGGGTCTAGATCGTACTTGCCTCTGTTCGGCTCCAGAGACGCTCGGGCCGCCGGGGGAAAGTAGTCTTTCGGATCATAGGCAAGCCGGCCTACATGGAGCACCAAATCCCCCTTCTTCACCCAGTCGAGTACCGGCTCCGGCAGAAGTCCTTCGGCCTGTTTCCAGTTCGTCTTGTCAATGACCTCTCCTTGGGAAACATCGGCTGAGACAGTGGGGCAGGCCCAAACCAGCAGGAAGAGGGTAACCAGGCTCGCCTCGAAACATTTCCTTGCGTTCATAGCAATCCTCCCTTGTCGGTCTAGTGCGGACGTAGTCGCCGCACGTCTCCTAGTTCAAGAGATACGTGAGGCTGAAGCTGATCTGGTCCCGGTCCCGGAAGAGGCCGAGGCCGGTGAAGTTGCCCTGAATCGCGCTGTATTGGAGCGTGAACCGAAAGGGGCCCTGAATGAAGTTCACAGCAGGCATGATCAGCCAGGCACCCCGCACATCGTAGGCCAGGGCGAGCTGGGGAGTGATGGTACCCTTTCGGTAGAGGGTGGTCAGGAGCGCCGTGAAGACGTGCTCGGTTTCCTTCACCCTCGGGAAATCAATCAGGGCCGGATAGATCGGTGGGATCTGCCGCATCCGATCATCATAGTCGGTCACCCACGAGCCGAAGTACTGCATGGAGAGGAAGAAGGTGCTCGTCTTGTTCAACGACCGGATCCATATCTGCCTGTCCAGGCCGATCACAAACCTGAGGATGTTCTTCTTCGGGATCGTCCCGCTCCGGGGGTTCAGGGGCAAGCCGTCGAGTCCCAGGTCTCTCACGTCGACCCCCAGCATCTCGGCTGCCAGATCCAGCACAAGGGGTGGCAAGGATAGAGTCGGGCCGTAGAGCGTTGCCAGGCTTTCTTCCGGGATGAACACGGGCTCGTCCCAGAACATGGCGACTTCCCCACGGAAGACAAGGTCGGTGTGAGACTCCCAGAAGCTCACACTGGCGCCCGTGACCTGCACGTCGGGATAGGAGACTTCCAGGGTCAAGTCATTCAGGTCGGTGAGGACCGGCACGTCGCGGCCAACCACGGAGTGCAAGGCAGGCGCATCAAGGAAGCTCTTATAGTGCGCTATGGATACATTGACATTCGTGCCGATAAGACCCATCAGCCGAACGCCCCACCTGCTGTTGGACAAGGACTTGTCCGGTGTAACGACGCGGACGAAGGGGAAGAGGACCTCGGGCAGAGGGGCCGAATAGACGGTGGCCAGCGGCGGAAACGGGGCTACCCGCGCGTCCCACGTGCCCGGCACCCAGAAGCCCTCCAGCGTGAGGGAGTACAAGGGCCATACATCGCCCACATTGTAACTCCCTCTGAGCATCCACAAGGGGATCCTGCGGTCGTCCAGATCCTCGAAGGGCCCCCCAAAGGTATTGTCCAGCGGGTTGATGCCGTCCAACAGGCGGAAGATATCGGTCTCACCCCAGGCAAGGTTCTGGCGACCGATACGAACGAATGCGGGGCCGCGGGACAGATCGAGATAACACTCCCACAAGTCGTACTGCTGCGTGAAGGAGTCGATATTCTCCTTGTCACGGTCCTTTACGTCTCGAAAGGCCTGCGGACCGACGTCATAGACCCCTTCGTACATGAACCGGCCCACCAAGTGGTACTTGGATCGTATCTTGAGCGCCCTGAGGGGAACCAAGATGTCCAGCGACTTGGTCAGTTCCTTGAGGTCATGATCCAACTCGATCAGGGCCAGGTTCCGCCACTGCACGAGATTCCCGACAGAGGTATTGCCCGGATAGGTCCACCCATCGGCATCCTGAAGACGAATGGAAGCTCGTGTCTGTACCTTGGCCTTCAAGGAGAGGGTGCCGTTCTCGTCCACAAAGAACGCTTCGCTTCGCACATTCAGGACAAGCACGAACAGCACCAGACAGCCGGCGAGAACCGATTTTGCCCTCAAAGACATCTCTTCCCCCCTTTTCTGTTGCGCGATGCTCGCGATTCGAGAGCCTTCCGCCGGACCCGCCTGGGATAGAGTCACGGAACGAGCACGGCCCTTCCCGTCAGCTTCCCCTGCTCCAGCCGGTCGAGGACTTCGTTCACCTCCTCCAGTGGAACGCGATGTACGATCGGTCGAATCGTTCCCTGCACGGCAAGGTCGAGAAGCTCGACCAGCTCGTTGTACGAGCCCCAGTAGCTCGTCGTGACCATGCTCTCGGGGCGCATGCCGAAGAAGGAAAACGGCAGGGATCCGCCCCCAACCCCCACCACGACCACGATGCCCTTCCTCGCGACGACGGATGCGGCGGTGGCGAGAGTAGAATCGGTCCCAACGAGATCGATGACGGCCTGTGCCCCCTCCTCGCCGGTAATCCTCATGATCTCCTGGGCGGGATTCTCTCGTCCGTCAACGACAAATGCTGCACCCAACTCGGAGGCAAGCGCCAGGTTGTCATCCGACACGTCGACCGCGATTGTGCCGGCCCATGGCGCGAGGCTGTTGAGCAACTGAACCGCAATGTGTCCCAGTCCCCCGATTCCGATCACGACAGCGAAAGCACCCGGGTGTAGATGAGACAGCGTCTTCTTGATTGCGTGGTAGGAGGTAAGCCCCGCATCCGTCAACGGAGCGGCTTCCACCGGGTCCAGGCTGTCGAGTTTCACCAGAAATCGTTCATGGGGGACACGCATGACCTCGGCGTAGCCCCCAAGAATCCAGTGCTCCATCCCGCAAACCTGCTCGTCGGCCTGGCGGCAGACCCGGCAGGTTCCACAGCCTCGCCCTCCCCAGACTCCAACCGCGTCCCCCTTGGCAACTTCCCGCACCAGGGGCCCTGTCTCCTCGACGATGCCGGCATTCTCGTGCCCCATGGTCAAGGGGAGAGCGAAGTCCTTGGGGAGGGGAACCCGGCCGGATCGGATATGGACATCAAATTGACAGACTCCTGCACCTGCGACCCGGATGAGCACCTCCGAACCCTGGACTCTGGGTCGGGGCACCTCTTCGATCCTCAGGGGGCTTCCGACTTGATGAAGGCGGGCTGCACGCACGTTTCTCTTTTCCTTCGGCTGCGTTGGCATCGAATCGAACAGTACATCCAGCAAGACTTGTGCCGAACTTGCCTTGAATGTAACCATCTAATATTATTTGATATTAATTGATGCACGCCCTTAGACCAGAGGTCTTTGCGATGGTATCCAGACAATAAGGTGTCGTTATAGCAACAGCCTGTTTGACTTGGAGGCCGGGACGAGATATCCAATGGGGAACCACACAAATCGTACAGAGGGTCTCTACGATGTCGTCATTGCCGGATTTCTCCGAATCTCAATGGGCTTTCCTTTCCGCACTGGAGGCCTTCGGCAGACAAGTCCCCATCGACGTGGTCGCTGCGCTTGCCCCCCTTTCTGCCGGCGCCCTGCTCGAGCTGCTGGAGAGGACCGAGGAGCTCGCCTGGATCCACAGACCTTCCACCAATACGATCGGACTGAACAAAGACCTGCCCGCCCATCTGCTAGAGAGACTCAAACAGGCGAACACCCCAAGCCGGATCTCCACTCTGTTGGATCGGCTAAGGGAAGACGACTTGATCCGCGAGATCGAACAGGATGCCCTCGCCGGATTGTTCGCCCGCGCCGGGAAGGAAGAGGAAGCTGCAAGGTTGGAGCATGATCTCGCTCAGAAGGCCCTCGAAGGCCACGACACGGATCGTGCCATGAAGTACCTCAAGCAGGCCACTGCGCGTCACGCTCGCCTTTTGGGGCAAGGGGAAAGCGACAGGTTGTTCGTCTCGGAGGCCCTACAGTTATCCGACCTGTGCATATTCACGGGAAGGGACCTGGATGAGGCTCGGCCCCTCTTGCAGAGGGCCCGAGACGTAGCCGATCGATTGGGGGACAGGCGGTCCAGGGCTCTGATTTGCCTGCATCTCGGTGTCGTCCTCTTCTGGCTCGACCGGCGCTTCGAGGCTCTTGAAACGCTCGCGTCGGGACAGACAGAGGTGGAGGCATTGGGGGACGATGACATCCTTTCCCAGTCATCCGAGTGTCTTGGGCTGTTCTTCTTCATACAGGGTCGATTACGGGAAGCCTTGGAGCAGTTTGAACGCGCCATGGCCACAGCGGAGAACCGGGAAAGCAGGTTCCTCAACGTCCTGGCTCGTCCTCTGGGCGGCCTTTGCACTGCCTGGACGGGACGCTTTCATGAAGCCATCGGGATCCTTGACAGCGAATGGCGAAGTGACGAGGCTGGGATCCCGAACGGCCCGGCCATCCCCTGCAGGGCTGTCCTGGCCATGGCCCTATTGATGGCCAAGAAGAGGCGAGAAGCCCAGTTTCACATCAATGGCGCTCTTCGGGCAGCCTCCGAGAGGGGGAACCCTGTTGCCCTCTACCTCGCCAGGGGAAGCCTCGCCTATCAGCATTTCCTGGAGGGCCGCCTGCAGCAGGCCGGGGACACGCTGGCTCAAGCCTTGGAAGAAGCGGGGCAGGCAGGAATCAAGGTTCCCTACCAGATCGCCTTCTTTCTAGAGATCGTGTTCGAGTGCGACCGCATTGGCTATCAACCTGTCCCGGCACTCGATTTCCGATCGCTGGTGGACCGCGTGATGCGCGAGCCGAATATTCAGCTTCGTGGTGTGGCTTGTCGGCTCCTCGCCCAGAAGGAGGCAACCGCCGGAAAGGACAGCGCGCGGATACGATCTCACCTCGAGGCTAGCGAAGACTATTTGGGTCGTTCTGGCGATGGAGTGCAGCTTGCCAAGACGAGATTGGAGATGGCGCGCCTGGAGCTTGGGGAAGGGAACAGGGATGAGGCCCGGAAGCTGGCCCGCAGAGCCTGGCAGGGACTGTCGGGGTACGCCGAGGACCTCTTTCCGGATGATCTGAGACATTTGCTCCAGAGCAAGGCTGAAGGTCCGGCCACCGAAAGTGAACGGTCTCCGGAAGACCTTCTGGAGCGGCTCCTCGAGACGATCGAGGACTTGATCCCCGGCCCGGATCTGGAAGCGGTCCTGACCCGCACCGTTTCCGCAACCAACCGCCTCTTTGGGGCTGAGCGGGGAGGCCTGTTCTGGCTGGAGCGCAACAAACCGGTTCTACGAGCCGCCTGCAATCTGACCCAAACAGAAGTGGCCTCCAAGGGTTTCCGGTCGAACATGGCGCTGGTTGCAAAGGCCTACCGGGAGAACCGACCGTTGGTCATTAGAAAAAAACAGGCTGCGCAACGATTGGGCGGCCATGGTGTACAGGCGATTCTCTGTGTTCCTTTGGAGGTAGAGGGTGAAACTCGTGTCGTGCTCTATCATGACAACTCCTACTTGGAGGACTGCTTTGACTTTGCAGAGGGTCCGCTGCTCCCACGTCTGACCCGCCACCTGAGCCTCTTTCTCGATCGCATCTGGGACTACGAGCGTCTGATGGAAGAGAAGGGCCGGCTTGTCTCGACCAAGCCCGGCCAGATGGATCGCGCCGACGTGGAGGAGGTTGTGGCGGGGAGCCCGATTATGGTCGCACTGCTCGAGCAAGTCGATCAGATTGCCCGATCGGAATCCGCTGTGTTGCTCCTCGGGGAGACCGGCGTTGGCAAGGAACTGCTGGCCCGAAGAGTCCACAGAATGAGTCCTCGCCGAGAAGAGCCCTATGTGGTGGTCGATGTTGCGACGATTCCAGAGAACCTGATGGAGAGCGAGCTCTTCGGCCATGAGAAGGGAGCCTTTACCGGGGCGGACAAGAGGAAGATAGGACGCCTGGAACTGGCCCACAAGGGCACCCTTCTGCTCGATGAGATCGGCGAGCTACCCCTCTCCCTGCAGAGCAAGCTGCTCAGGGCGCTTGAACAGAAGACGTTTGTGCGGGTCGGTGGGACCCGTATGCTGGGCTCTGACTTCCGTCTGGTAGCGGCGACCAATCGGGACCTGGGCGAGGAAGTGGCGGCCGGCCGTTTTCGTGAGGATCTCTACTACCGTCTCAATGTCGTTCCTCTTACCATCCCTCCCTTGAGGGAAAGGGAGAACGACGTGGTCCTGCTGGCCCATCGCTTCCTGGGTGAGTACGGAAGAAGATTCGGCCGCGAAAAGCTCACGCTCAGTCCTGCTGACGAAACGAGGCTCAAGGATTACGACTGGCCGGGAAACGTGAGAGAGCTTAGAAACGTCATGGAAAGGGCCGTCCTGCTGTCGTCAGGCGAAAGAGTCGAGCTGAACTTCCAGGCGAAAGCCACAAACACAACGAGTCGTTTCGTCGCAGACAATCCGACCATGGACGAGCTCCAGCGACGATACATACGACATGTGCTCAAGAAAACGGGGGGTCAGGTCACCCGGGCTTCACAGATGTTGGGAATGAATCGAACAACTCTGTTGACTCGGATGCGAAAACTTGGAGTGACCGCGCAGGATTTCCGCTCACGTGGATAGAGGTGAAAGGCGGATGGCCCAACCGGTCTCTGTACCCTTGACGGAGGAGAAACAGGCACTTAGACTTGCCTAGTGCCCTGTCCCACAAATGCTGTTGCACGGATCTGCCTCTCTCACGCCGGGACGTAATTGGGGACAGCCACCGATTTCCCCAACCCGAATCGAAGGTTGCCGCATTTGGGAAATCGGTGGCTGTCCCCAATTACGAAGGAGAATGTGTAACGTTAATCCTGGGACAGGACACTAGCGAGGAGACGAACATGAGTGAAGTAGAAGAGATCATTCCTGTCAGGTCGGCCCATGTTTTCGACGAGGAAGCCCTTGCCAAGTACCTCTCAGGCAAGCTGGAGGGATTCGACGGCCCGCTGTCTGTCCAACAGTTCGGACAGGGCCAGTCCAATCCGACCTTTCTGCTCAGCTCCGGTGAGAGGGAGTGGGTCCTTCGCAAGAAGCCTCCGGGAAAGCTGCTCCCTTCCGCCCACGCGGTAGACCGTGAGTACCGGGTGATCAAGGCACTCCAAGACACGGACGTGCCGGTTCCCGAAGCTTGTCTGCTCTGCGAGGACGATACGATCATCGGTACGGCTTTCTATGTCATGAAGCGGGCCGAGGGAAGGATCTTCCGGAAACCATCCGCACCGGAAGTCACGAGCGCCAAAGAGCGGGCCGCCATCTTTGATGCGATGAACGAGGCCCTTGCGAATCTCCATCGGGTGGACTTGAAGGCTGCGGGCCTCGAGGATTTCGGCAAGACCGGCAACTACATGGCAAGGCAGGTGAGCCGCTGGACCAAGCAGTACGAGGCATCGAAGACGGACGAGATCGAGAGCATGGAAAGCCTGATCCAGTGGCTGACCGAGAACATCCCGGACGATGAGACCACCACGATCGTCCACGGGGACTATCGCCTGGAGAACATGGTCATCCATCCCTCCGAGCCTCGTGTGGTTGCCATCCTCGACTGGGAGCTCTGCACCCTCGGACATCCTTTGGCCGATCTGGCATACAACTGTATGCAGTTCCATTTCAGGGGCGACGACGGCACGAACCTGGGCTTGCTGGGCCTGGATTTCGAGGCCCTGGGCATTCCCTCCGAGGCAGACTATGTTGACGCATACTGTCGGCGCATGGGCCAAGGCCCGATACCGACTTGGAACTTCTTCGTCGCCTTCAGCATATTCCGTGTCGCCGCCATCGTGCAGGGTGTCTATAAGAGGGGGCTCGACGGAATCGCAAGCTCTTCCAGGGCAGAGTCTTTCGGAGCCTACGTGAAGTACCTGGCCGAAACGGGCTGGAAGATCTGCACCAAGTAGTCGCCGTCCCGATTCGGATTCGAGATGAGCCATGGGCTTTGACTTCTCACAGATCGACCGCATCGTGAACGCCCGTTCGCTCGCCATCGTGGGTGCATCGAACGACCCGATGAAATTCGGCGGCATGCTGGCGGCCGCACAGCTTGCCATAGGATTCGACGGCCCGCTCTTCCTCGTAAACCCGAACGAAGCAGAGATCCTGGGCAAAGCGGCCTACCCGAACCTGCAGAGCCTGCCGCAGACGCCCGACCTGGTGTATATCGGGCTGCCTGCCGCACATTCCCGGCAGGCGCTCGAGGAGTGCGCCGAGGTGGGCGTCAAGGGTGTCGTCATGGTGGCGTCCGGATTCCGGGAAGTGGGTGAGGAGGGAGAAGCGCTGGAGAGGGACGCGCTCCGGCTTGCACGGGAGGGCGGTTTCCGGATCATCGGCCCCAACTGCTTCGGCCTGTACAATCCCCGGAACCGGATCACCCTGCTGCCGGGGCCGGATTTCTCGACCACCCTGGGAGAGGTGGCCTTTCTGTCCCAGAGCGGCGGCCTCGCCGCCCACATCGGGCGACTGGGCAGGAGCCTGGGGATCGACTTCAGCGCAATCGTGAGCTACGGAAACGGAGTGGACGTCGACGAGACGGACCTGCTCCGCTATTTCGCGCACGACCCTGCGACACGAGTTATCGCCTCCTACCTGGAGGGGGTTCGGGACGGCCGGGCCTTTCTGGAGTCCCTGCAGGAAGCGGCCTCTCATAAACCGGTCGTCCTCTGGAAGGTGGGCAAGGCCGAGACGGCTCAGCGGGCGGTCATGGGCCACACCGGATCGCTCGCTGGGGCGGCCGAGATATGGGAAGCAGCCCTTAACCAGTATGGCGTGATACCCGCTTCAGGGATCGACGAGGTCTTCGATGTTCTGCTGGCGTTGAGACACATCGGGAGGAATCCCGGCAAGCGAATCCTGGTCGTCAGCGGAGGGGGAGGGCTCTGCGCCTACGGAGCAGACCTCGCCGGCGAGGAAGACCTGGAGATGCCACCTCTCGAGGGCGAGACGGATCGAAGGCTCAGGGAAATCCTGGATTCGGCCGGGGGTGCGGTCTCGAACCCTCTGGACATCGGAACACCCCTGGTTCCCCTGCCGGTATTCGAGGCCGTCATACGAGAGACGGCAAACCACCCCTCGACGGACGTGCTCATCTTCGAGCTGCCCATCAACTTCTGCTTGCGCTTTGTCGGTGAAGAGGTTCTTGATCTATTCATCGACGTACTCATTCGGGCTCGAAAGGAATCCGGCAAGCCGGTTTTGATCGTCCTCTACTCCCGGGCCTGCGACCGGGACGACCTGGAGCCGGAGAGGATCCTTCGCAAAGTGCGACAAGAGCTGCTGAAGAATGGCGTTGCGGTTTTCCCATCCATGCGTCGAGCCATCCGCGCCATCTCCTTGGTGAACAGAGGCACACAAACAGGGGGCTGAGCGCCCCAAAGGAGGGAACGATCATGAGATCTCGAATGCGTCTCGTGGGATGGAACCTGTCCGTCCTGTTGCCCTGCCTGTTCGCGGCAGGCGTTTGCCTGGCCGCAGACAAAATCGAGCCGTCCGTTGCGCCGGAGATGCTCGAGCACACCCGGCACTTCGAGAAGAAGGTCTACAAGATCGGCGACAACGTCTACTCGGCGGTCGGATACAGCCTGGGCAATGCGGTCATGGTCGTGGGAAAGGACGGCGTCATCCTGGTCGACGTGACCACGACAAAGGAAGACGGTGCGGCGGCGTGGGCCGCTCTGCGTCAATACACGGACAAGCCGGTGAAGGCGGTCGTCTACACCCACTTCCATCCTGATCACTGGGGCGGAGTCAAGGCTTTTGTGAGCGAAGAGGACGTGAAGGCGGGCAAGGTGGAGATCATCTCCCACGCAACCCTGCTGGACAACGTGGTGCGCCAGGGGGGCCTCGTCGGGCCGATCCTGTCGATGCGTACTGCCTACTCCTTCGGTGCGGCACTCCCCCAGGAGGACCTTGAGGGCACCCACGACGGGATCGGGCCGAAGGTGAACCTTGGGCTGTGTACCTTCATCGCTCCGACAAAGACCTTCCAGGACGAGTTGGACGTCACGATCGCCGGCGTGAAGATGCACATGCTCTACGTGCCCTCAGAGGCGCCTGACGAGATCGTAGTCTACCTGCCGAAGGAGAAGATACTTCTTTCGGCAGAGGTGATCCAGGGGCCCACCCTGCCGAACATCCATACCCTGCGAGGCACCAAGTTCCGCGACCCGCTGCAGTGGTACAGGAGCATCGACCGGTTGCGCGCCTTCAAGGCGGAAAACATGGTTCCCTCCCACGGCCAGCCCGTGTATGGAGCGGAAAAGGTGGAAGAGGTTCTGCGAATGACCCGAGACGGGATCCAGTTCGTCCACGATCAGACCATTCGGCACATGAACAAGGGCATGACCCCCGACGAGCTGGCCGAGACCGTGGCGTTCCCACAATACCTGGCCGAGTACAAGCCCTACCTGCGGGAGTACTACGGCACAGTGAAGCACACGACGCGGCAGGTCTACTCCGGATATCTTGGCTGGTTTGCCGGGGATCCGGTCGACCTCGACCCGACTCCTCCTGTGGAGAAAGCAAAGCGTACCGTAGAACTGATGGGCGGCAGGAACAAGGTGTTGGCAGCAGCAAAGAAGGCCTTCCAGAAGGGGGACAATCAGTGGGCCGCCGAGCTGTGTACCCTACTCGTTCGCGTTAACAAGGAAGACCAGGAGGCCCGTGGCGTCAAGGCCGCGGCCTACCGGAAGATGGGCTACGCATCGATCAATTCCAACTGGCGGAACTGGTACCTCATGGCGGCCATGGAGCTGGAGGGAAAGATCGTGCCCATGCAGCTGCTTTCCACCATGTCCAAGAACTGGGTCACGCCGGACATCATGGCCCAGTGGCCTGCCAGCCGGCTCATTCATGGCATGACCGTGCGCCTGAAGGCAGAGGATACGCTGGACACACGTGTTACTGCCGGCTTCAAGTTCCCGGACACGGGGGAGGCATGCGGCCTGGAGATCCGCAGAAGCGTGGCTCAATTCCACGACGAGCTGCCCGGGAAGACCGACTTCACGCTGATCATTCCGAAGCGCTACTTCCTTGCCGTCGCCTTCGGCAAGGCCACGCTCGAGGATGGCCTGGCAAAGGGCATCGTCAAGATCGAGGGCAACCCGGAGTTGGTCGGGCTCTTCTTCGCGAGCTTCGACAGCCCCGCGTACCCGATTCGGCTCACCCTCCGATGAGCCGCTGCCCCTGTGGGGATGTCTCGCTCTCTCCGCGGATATTGCGAGCCGAAGGCGTGGCAATCCCCCGGCTCAGTGAGCTGCGCAAAATCGGGGACAGCCACCGAATTGCTTTTGGGGAGTTGAGTGGCTGTCCCCGAATTATCATCTCCACTGGCCCACCTTGGACGTGGACATTAGCCTGACTACCCTCGATGACCCGGAAAAGACCCCTCTAGTCTAGAGGTCTGACCCCTGAATCCTGTTTTTTTTGTTGACAGGATGGCGCGGCGCGTTATATTCTATTGATCAAATGATCAAGAAATGCGGCGGCCCGTCCATGGCATCGGAAAAAAATCAGGACCCCGGAAAAAGAGAGCAGATCCTCCTTGCGGCACAGCAGGTCTTCGCCGAAAAGGGTTTCAAGGGGGCAACCATCCGCGGAGTCGCAGAGAAGGCGGGCATTGCGAGCAGCCTTATCTTCTACTACTTCAAGAACAAGACAGCCCTCTACGAGGCCGTGTTCCAGAGCTTCTTCGACCAGCTCGAGGATCTGGTCCGCCAGAACCTGAGCCTGGATCTCGATCGACTCGGACAGCTCAGGCAGTTCCTGTTCACCCTGACCGACTACGGAAAAGAACACCGCGACATGATGCGGATGCTCCTCCGGGAGATCATCGACAACGGCCACCTCGTGGACAAGATCGCCCAGGAATACTTCAATCCGCTGTTCGAGATCGCCGTCCAATTCTTCAAAGACGGTAAGAGGGAGGCCCTTTTTCGGGAAGTGGATGCTCTGCACTACATCCACAGCTTCATCGGGATGAATCTGTTCTATTTCGTCGCGGAGCCAATCGTTCAGGCAGCGGGAACAGGGAAACCGTACAGCGCCGAGGAGGTGGAAAGGCGGAAGATCGAGGTCTGGAACCTGATCCGCTCCAGCCTGACGTAAAAAATTTTGGTCCGAATATTGATCAATTGATCAAACACCGGGAATCGTGAACCGTCAAGACTTGAGGGGAGTGGAGCCATGAAGGACGTACTGCTTTCGACGACGTGGGGCCCTTTTCACGAGCAGTTCTTCAACACCTCGCCGATCGACATCATGAATCAGCGCTTCAGCCGGGGCTGTGACATCTTCTCGATGAACGGGCACCTGCACATGAACTGGGCCCATCTGATCGCGCAGAACATCGACCGCCCCAGCGTGTTCCTGGAGTATCCCAGGAAGGAGGACTTTCTGGAAGAGGTGGACAAGGGATACGAGTACATAGGCCTGTCCGCTTTTCACAACCAGGTGGACGACCTGGTGGAAATGTGCAAGGCCGTTCGGGCCAGGGCCCCCCGCTCGAAGATCGTTCTCGGCGGCTTTGGAGCCGTTGGACTCGAGGCGACCCGGACCCAGGAAGAGCTGGACGCCCTTTGTGACCATCTGTGTCACGAAGAAGGCACAACCTACTTCCGCTGGGTTCTGGGGGAGAACACGGACCGGCCCATGTTCCACTCTCACCTTCCCAAATGGGGCTACTCCCTTCCGATGCTCAACCCCCACCCTGTGGGCTGCATCCCGGTCGTGGTCGGCTCCCTGGGCTGTCCGAACGCGTGCGATTTCTGCGGGACCACCGAAATGTTCCAGCACAGGCGCGTAGAGATCATGAGCCCGGAGCAGGTCTACCGGGAATTCCAGCGCGCCTGGCGGGAGAACCCGAACACGCTCCAGTTCGCACTCCTGGAGGAGGACACGTTCCAGAACGTGGAATATGTCCAGGAATTGGGCCGCCTGTTGAGGGAGGACACAGAGTTCGGATTGGGATACTTCAACTTCTACTGTCTTTCTTCGGTCCGCTCCATGAGCCAATGGAGCTTCGAGGACATGGCCATGACCGGGTGCTCCACCGTCTTCGTGGGTGTGGAGTCGAAGTTTGCCGGCGACAACGGCTATGGCAAGAAGGAAGGGCTGTGCCACAAGGAGGTGTTCGATGGCCTCCACCACGTGGGGATCTCCACCACGGGTGCGTGGATGGTCGGATTCGATTTCCAGACCCGGGAAAACGTCGAAGAGGATCTCCAGGATTTCATCGACTTGTATCCTACCCTGCAGCAGCTCACCCGGGTCTGTCCGTTTCCGCCCACGCCCATGTGGAAAGCGATGCGGGATGAAGGCCGAATTCGCGATGACGTCAAGTGGGAAGATGTGAGCTTCTACGGCGGCGGCGGGATGGTGCTCAGCAACCTCTATGAGCACGAGGTCGGAGAAATCATCGAGAGAGGCTACAAGCTTCTCTACGAAACCCACGGCGCGTGCATCGCCCGGATGCTTCACGTGAACCTGATGGGATACGAACACTTCATGGAGAAGCGGCACCGCAACCGATTCTTCGAGGACCGGGCCCTTTACCACAAGCGGCTGGCCTATTCCTTCTTCCCGATCCTCAAGGCCATGGAGATCTACGCACCGAACAGCACGGTCCGAAAGAAGATGAAGGACATAAGGCGGATGTACATCCGCCTCATGGGCGAGCCCACGGAATTTCAGAAGATGCTCGAACAGGGCTTCACCCTGAGATCGGGCCTGGCGAGGCTTCAGGACATGCTTCATCCGGCCGACAACAATGTGACCGAGGAGGCCTTCAAGAAATACATCTACGACAAGCCTGCCCCTGAATATCCGGATTGCCCCTACAAGGTGGAGTACCCGCACCGAACCCGAGGGTTCAGCCTGAACCGCCAGGCGAGGGCGAACCTTCGCAGGGCCCTGACCGGAGTGGAGAGAGTCACAAGATGGGTCGGACGATCCCGACAAGACCGGCCTGACGCTGGCGTGGCTCCCGGCTCTTTCGGGATGTTCCTCTGAGAACCACCGGCCGACAGGAGAACCGTAGGATGCTTCCAAAGGACCAGCCCCTTCAGAAGAACATGGTCGAGCTCGGGGACGTGACCGTGGCCTATATCGATCAGGGTAAGGGCCGACCCATCCTGCTCGTCCACGGAATCCCCACGTCCAGCTATCTGTGGAGGAACGTGATTCGGGACCTGGAGGGTGAGTTCCGGCTGATCGCGCCCGATCTCATGGGGCTGGGCGACACGGAAACCCCGCTCGATCACCGCTACGACATGGAGGCGCAGGCTGAGAAGTTGCTGGAGCTTGCCGACCGGCTCGAGTTGGACACCTTCACGCTCGTCTGCCATGACCAGGGCGGAGCGGCGGCCCAGTGGCTCGCCGTGCACAACCCGGAACGAATCGAGCGGTTCATCATGACCAACTGCGTCTGCTACGACAACTGGCCCGTTCCGGTCGTGGCCCGCTTCGCCAAGATACTCCGCCTGAAGCCCGCAGCATTCCTCATGAACCGGCTTGGATTGAGCGATTTGTGGGCAAAATCCCCGGTGGGTATTCGTTTGGGCATGCACAACCCGAAGGCTGTCTCCGACTTCGCGATCGAAGAGTACTCAAAGGTCAACCGAATGGGCCCGGACAAGTTCGAGCAGTTCCGGCTCTTCACCCTGGCCGGGGACTATCGGTACACCATGGAGGCGGCGAAGATGTTCTGCGAATTCGACCGCCCCACCATCATCGTGTGGGGAGGCAACGACCGATTGTTGAACGTCTCCTGGGGGCGGAAACTCTATGACGACATCGCCGGGGCCCGCAGAATGGAGGTCGTGCCCTTTGCCGGCCACTTCCTTCAGGAGGAGAAGCCGGAGCTGGTGGCGAAGTACATCCGGGAATTCATGAGCGAAGAGTAGCGGCTTTCAGCCCTTTTCCTTTAGCTCTCTTTCGCGCTGTTTGTACAACACATCTTCGAAGTCTAGGGAGTCCGGGTCCATGAGCCAGCGGAATTCACCCCGGGCGGCGGCCTCCTCGAGCACTTCCCGATATCGCTTGTAGTTCGGCGGTGCGATGGGAACCACTTTCTCCCAGTCCGCCACGATGGCAACCTCCGGGCAGATCTTCGCGCAATAGTAGCAGTAGACGCACGGGTCCTGCATGCGTGGGGGATCCGCTTCAGGATCGATCCCATCCACGGGGCAGGCCTCTGCGCACTCCCCGCATTGAATGCATCTCTCCTCGTCTATGTGCATGGGAGGCATGACGCTGCCCAGGAATTCGAGGGTGAACGACTCGGACTGCTGGACCCATTCCTGTTTCTTCTCTCCCGGTTCGGGTATGAGTCCCTGCTCTCCCGCGGCGATTCGTTTGCTTCGCTCTGCGATCTCTCGCCCGAAGGCGCGTGCCTCCTCGTACTCCTGTTCATCCGGGTGGCCCGTCGTCAGAGTCGGGTAAGGATAGAAGGGAATCGTCCCGTCCGCGTACGTATCGTGATAACCCACGACCCGGATCCCCTTCTTCATCAAGGCCTCTGCCATGTAGATCAGTGTATTCCCCATCACAGAGCCGTGAGAGCAGAAGACGAACCACTGCTTATCCGGAAGATCCGGCAGCCCCTGCATGAAGTCCCGGACGTTGAAGGGCGAGTTGTAGTAAAAAACGGGAGTGCCAAGGCCGACCAGATCATAGTCGGCCAGCGACTCCGTTTTCACCTCCCTGAGGGTCTTGAAGTCACAAGTGCCCCCGGCTTCAACGATGCCGTCCCGGATCTGCTCTGCGACCTTGCGGGTGAATCCTGACTGGGAAAAATAGATGATCAGAGTTTTCATGGTCTTTTCTCCCTTTCTCGGTCAGAACCAGACCGGTTCGCGGAAGATGAGCGGGATCGCCTCGGCAGCGGTCTCGGCCAGCTCGGGATGGGACCGGCGGAGGCCGATGATCTGATTGAGGTGATCCGCGGTTCGCATGATCATCATGGACATGGCGCCCTCCTCCAGCGGAACGGCGCTGAGCAGGGCCTCCCAGCTCACGCCCTTGGCCCAGAGAAAGGCGGCGAGGGCGGGCCAGGCCGGAATCTCGGAGATCTCGAACCCGCTTTTCTTCATCCGCCTGCTCAGACCTTTCAGATCCTTCTTCATCCCGTCCAGCCGGCGGGTAAGCTCACGGGAGCTGAACGTGAGGGACCTTTCCAGCTCCTCGCCTCGATCGCCGTCCACCACGAAGGGCGCAATCATCGCGGCTACGATCTCGGGTGCAGCCCCTTCGAAAGAGCCGGACCGTATCGCCTCGGCCACGAGCAACGGATGGTCCAGGCGTAGCTGGGCAGCCCACTGCCCCTCCCAGGTGAGCAGGTCCTGGTCGTCCACGAACCCGGTCTCCTGGAGGAAGCCCTTGTGCCGCAGGAAGTCCTGCCACAGGGCTTCGCATATATCGACCCGGTGCGACTTCGCGCGCGCCCCTCTCTTCCTGCGCGCCTCGATCTTGCGGGCCTGCTGGAAGGCTGCCAGGGACCGATCGATCAGCACCCGAACCTCCTCGGGGCGGTGCGACTGCAGCAGGTTGAGCACCATCGAGAAGTTGATCCGGATCTGGCTCTCGATGGCGTCGGGCGGTGAATGGAGCCGCTGATGGATCAGCTTCGGGTTCTGGTACGGGCCGGGAATGATCAGGGCAAACCCGACCCGGTCCTTGCCCCGTCTACCCGCCCTTCCGATCATCTGCTGAAGGTCGGTGGCCGAAAGGTCCTGGAATTCCTTGCCGTCGAAGCGATCGCTCTGGACGAGCACCACGGAGCGCGCAGGGAAATCGACACCGCCTGCAACCGTGGAGGTGGCAAAGATCGCCTCCAGATGGCCCTTGACCATCATCTGCTCGACGACCACCTTCCAGTGGGGTAGATGGCCGGCATGATGGGAAGCCACCCGCCCTTCCACCATGTGTGGCATGGCCCTGTGGGTCTTCAGGAAGGGATACCGCTCGAGGCAATCGTCCAGGTCTCTCCGGAAGGCGGCTTGTTCTTCCGGATCGACGTCTCTCTGGGTGAACTGGGTGATGGCCCGGTCGCACTCGGCCCGCGACTTGAGAAAGAAGATCGCGGGCAGCAGATTGTACCTTCTCATGCGGCTCAAGACCTGGTCGTACTGGGGCGGCGGCGGGCGGCGCCTGCCTCTCCGCTTGGCGAGCGCCTCGATGCATCGCTCTACGTCTCGCAGCAGGCCCTTTTTCCCGCTCAGCATTCCGATCTGGCCGTCCGGGTAGAGGAACAGGGGATACAGCGGCACCGGCCGCTCGTCGGAGCCGACCACTGCACATTCCACGCCGCGTATCGAGGCGAGCCAGTCGACGAGCTCTCTCGTGTTCCGGATCGTGGCGGACAGGAGAAGCAGACGTGTCGAGGAGGGCACGTAGATCAGGGTCTCCTCCCAGACGACCCCGCGCTCGAGCTCGCCCAGGTAGTGGGCCTCGTCGAGGATGACCAGCTCGTAGGGCAGGGGTGTCTTCTGCCACATGCAATCATAGAGCTGGTTCCGGAGGATCTCCGTGGTTCCCACGATGAGCGGTGCCTGGGCGTTCTCCTTGCGGTCGCCGGTGACGATGCCCACGCGCTCCGTTCCGAAGACCTTTCCGAACTCCTCGAACTTCGCGTTCGAGAGCGCCTTGAGGGGACAGGCGTACCAGGCGTGGCCGCCCGAGTCCAAGCATTGCTGGATCGCCTGTTGTGCGATCCAGGTCTTCCCGGACCCGGTGGGGGCCGAGACGAGCACATCGCTCACCTTGAGCCTGTCGACCGCCTCGGTCTGGAACGGGTCGGGTTGGAAGGGCTCGTCCTCTGGGACGCCGATCTGGGCAAGGATCGCTGCAAACCTCGCGTCAGGTCTTCTCGGGCCGCTCGGGATCGGCTTCGGCTTTGCTCGTCGGCGGGGGGGACGGCGCTTCTTTCGTTTTGGGTGGCCTTGAGATTTTGGTTTCGATTCCACGATGCCTTCTATGACCCCTCTGGGGGGGGAGCGTCCCAGTCGCAGCTCTTTGCCGCTTCTCTGCGGAACCTTGCGATGCCGAGCTGGATGAGCCTGTGGACCAGCTCGCGGGAGGGGATTCCGCTGGCCTCCCAGAGCTTCGGATACATACTGATGTTCGTGAATCCGGGGATCGTATTCAGCTCGTTGACAAGAACGGATCCGTCCGCCTTGACGAAGAAATCGACCCGCGCCATTCCCTCGCCGAAGAGCGCTACAAAGCTGCTCACGGCGAGCTCGCGCACCTTGCCGGCCACGTCCTCGGGCAGGTCTGCCGGGATCTTCAGGGCCGCACCGTCCGGGTCACGATATTTTGCGTCGTAAGAGTAAAAGGTATGGGTCGGGATGATCTCACCGGGGACCGAGGCGATCGGGTCCTCGTTGCCCAGGACGGAGCATTCGATCTCCCTTCCCTCTATGAACTCCTCCACGATTGCCTTGTCGTCGAACTGCCACGCATATGCGAGGGCCTTGCCGAGCGCCTCTCGAGAGTCTGCCTTGGTAACCCCCACCGAGCTGCCCATGTTGGCAGGCTTCACGAACAGAGGAAGCCCCAGGGTGTCGCACGCTTTATCGAGATCGGGGGCAGCGGTCGGTCGGTTCCGATAGACAAGGTATCGCGCCACCGGAATCCCTTCTTCCAGGAGAAGCCGTTTCATCGCCTCCTTGTCCATGCAGGCCGCCGAGGAGAGCACACCGGGCCCGACAAAGGGCACCTGGTACATCTTGCACAGGCCCTGCAGGGTGCCGTCCTCCCCGTAAGGGCCGTGGAGAGCCGGAAAGACCACATCCAGGCGGTGACCCCTGGTGCCGTCGTCCCTTTGTACCAGAAACAGGGCGCCTTCCTCCCAATCGAGGAGAATCCGTCGGCTCTGGGGAATCGGTTTCGGGTCCGGGGCGGACAGCAGGTCGTCCGAGAAGACCTCCTTGTCCTCGAGCAGGAACCAATCGCCCTGCTTGCTGATCAGGATCGGGATCGGCCGGTACTTGTCCGGATCCATGGCCCCGATGATGTTCCTGGCAGACTGCCAGGAGACCTCATGCTCGGCCGACATCCCGCCCAGCAGTACCCCAACGTTCGCTTGCTTCTTGCCCATCTTCGCATTTCCCCGCTCTGTCGTTCCGCCTGGATCCTCCCTATACAACCATAATTTGGCTTTATTTTCTAGCAGGGATCGTCTATACTTGTTGGGTTGTGGATTTCACGGAGCGATCGCCGGCCCCGAGGTGATCGACAAGAAGGAGGAATCATGGCCCGCATTTCCGTAGAAGACTGCCTTCGCAATGTTGAAAGCCCCTTCTCCCTCGTGCACGCTGCCGTGCGCCGTGCCCGCCAGCTTCAGATGGGCTCGAAGCCGCTGATGCAGAAGAAGGGTGACAAGAATACGGTTATCGCCCTGCGCGAGATCGCCCACGGCCTCGTCGAGCAGGTTCCGTTGTCCGAGATGCAGGAAGATGTCGCCGCCCAGGAGCCGATCACCCCGGAGGAGGAGTTCTCCCAGATCTTCGATTCCCCGGACCTGAACGTGATGCTGGACGCGGATCTGGACGAAGAGGACGACAAGAAGGCCAAGGGCAAGGCCGGCGGCGACGAAGAGGATGACGCCGAGGATTGGGAGGAAGAGGAGGAGGACGACGACGAGGAGTAGGCCCTCCCGTTTGACGCCTGTCTCGAGAGCACCCCGGGCTTTTCCGTCCGACCCGGGACTCCATCTGCAAACCGCTCAAGAACCGTTTGTATGCGTTTAGCACGCATTCTGCTCTGGTCAATGGGCATCCTGCTGGCATCGATCCTGGTGGTCTGCCTTCTGGCCGCCTTCTTCTTCCCATGGGAGTCCCTCGAAGAGAGGATCGAAGGGGCCCTGAATGCCCGCCTCAAGCCGCTTCGTGTCGATGTTGGTGGGTTCCGTTTGTTTCTTCGCGAAGGTCCCGGCATCACGATCGAGGAACTTCGGGTCCACGGGCCGGGTTCCGGGACCGACGAGGACCCTGTTCTTCTCGCCCGTAGTCTCCTCGCTCGACCCTCCATAGAAAACCTCGCTGCTCGAGAGGTTGCGGTCCATGTTGTGGTGGATGCTCTGAGGATCCGTTCGAACCGGGCGGATGGAGACCCCCTGGGGCTCGCAGGGATCCCGGACGCACTCGTGCGGTGGTTCGGCGTCTGCAATGCCGAGCAAGAAGGCGCCAAGGATCATTCGTGGACCGAGTCCTTGTCCGAACTCATCCCGCTTCCGGGCGATCTTGCATTGACCCGGGCAGGCTTGGAAATTCGGGAAGGTTCCCTGGATGCCGGCCCCTCGTCCGGCGTGGCCGGGGCGCGAGCTTCTGTCCGGGTCGAGACCGACCTCTCCTTTCAAGCCGAACTCATGAATGGGGCCCTCCAGTGGAACAGCGAGCAGGGAGGCCCTTTCCGTTTGTCTGCAATCGCCGGGGCCGAGATCCGGGGGAGGGCGATCTGTCCGAACGGCGGATGGTTGGATGGCGAGTTCCGCCTCCGAGAGACCGTGCTTGGGTGGAGGGAGGGTGTCGCGGAGATTTCCGAGCCGATCGGATTGACCGTTCGCCTCGAAGGGAAGTCGGACAGGATCCTGTCCGTTCCACAGATTCTTCTGGCCGGTCCGGGGCTGGAGATGGGCATGGCCGCCTCGACGAAGTGGAGCGACGAAGGCCCGGGACAAATCGAAATCAGCGACCTGAGCGCAAAGGTCGAGAATTGGGAACCCTGCAACTCTCTTCTGTTCTCGGAAACTGTTCTCGCCGGCAAACTCTCCCTGGTTGCCGCGAAGGTCGACATCGAGCCTGCCCGGTTCACACCACCCTCGCTTGGCAAAGGCTCCTTTCGGCCGGCAGGGCCGGAAGGCCTGTCTTGCGAGGGGATCGAAATCCGCGTCACGGATGCCCGTATGTCCCGAACACAACTGGGGAACACGTCGGTGAGCCTGGACGGGTTCGAAATGAGCCTGGAGCAGAAAGGCCGCGGATGGACCGGAGCGGCGAATCTGGCTGACGTGCACGCGATCCGGGGTGAGGCGGTCCGCTTTTCCGGGCCGGCCATGGTCAATTTTGACTGGTCGGAAGAGGGGGCCCAGGGAAAGGCGATTCTGTCGGTCGACCTTTCCAGAGGAAGCCTCCGTTGCATGAGCCTTCTGGACAAACCTCCCAATGTGTCGCTCGACCTCGAGGCTCGCGCCCGGTTCCGTCCCGAGGACATACGCGTGGACAGGGCCTCTCTGCGTCTCGGAAATATGGAGTGGAGCATCGGCGGCACGGTCAAAGGGCCGGAAAAGCCGTTGTTGCACGCGAGGCTCGAGCCGAACACCATCTCCATGGAGAGCCTGGCCGAGGTGGTCCCGGCCACACGGAACCTGGAACTGGGCGGGCTGCTCGAAATCAAGGAACTGGCCCTCTCTGCAAGGCTTCGGGCGATAAGGGAAAGTGCCCGGCTCCGCGCCCGCCTGGCGGGTAAGGATTTGCGGCTCCGAGGGACGTCGGTAAGGGGCCTCTACGCTCAGGCCGTCTATCGAGAACAGCTGCTGACCGTATGCCCCGTCGTAATACAGCCTGCGACGGGAATGGCCGAGATGGTCTTTTCGGCAGACTTCTCCGAGACGTTCCTGAACGCAGGCTTGCACCGGTATTACGGCACAGTCAGGGTAGATCACGTGGGCATTGATGAACTGACCGGGCTGGTCGCGCCAAACCTCGCGGGGAAGATCCAGGGAAGTGCAGACATCAACCTGGCTTTTCGGGGTTCCGGCTTCTCCTGGCCTGAGGCACAGGCCGACCTTGAGGCAAGAGCCAGGATGCGCTTGAATCGCCCGGTCATCGCTGAGCCGGACGGCCCGGATGGGGAATCGGGAGATACTCAGACCGCATGGCTCGAGAGCTTGATCAATGAAATAGGCGCAGAGCGGCCGGATCTGAAAAAGGACGACCGGATCGATCCTGAACAAGGGGGTCTGCTCACGGAAAATCGGGCGGCTGGTTGGTTCACCCTGCAAGAGGGGAGGATACAAACGGACAACCTCGTGGCCATCCACGATGGAAGTCTCATCGAGATCCAGGGATCGATCGATACGGCGGGGCACCTTCAAGTGCAGAGAGGGAGAATCTTCACCGGGGGCAAGAGGCTGCCCTTCCGGGTCGATTGCATGATCACAGAGGAAGGCTGCGGTCCGACCGTAGACATGGAGGAAATCGGAACGACCGCGGCCTCCGAGCTCGCTGCAGCCCTCGATCTTCTTTCCGAAGCGGCAAAAGGCGTATACGGGGACTTACGCTTCTAGGCCTCCTCTCCCCCCACCCCCGCAGATCGGGGACAGCCACTTATCTTCGGGTCGTGAACGAATGTTGGCAGTTCGGGGACAGCCACTTATCTCCCGAGAGATCGGGGACAGCCACTCATCTCCGGATCGTGAACGAATGTTGGCAGTTCGGGGACAGCCACTCATCTGCGGGGAGAGATCGGGGACAGCCACTTATCTCAATCGTGAACCGCGTTCTTGGCAGGTAAGACCGACTATTGACGGTCCTGATGAGGCATTGGAGAAGGGCCCGGGTTCCTTCGAATTAGGCTCCTTCTGAATTTTTTCTCCAAGGACCGGACAAATGCCTCGTCCCCGAGAGGCCTGTTCACGGAGCATTCAGTCCGTGCGCGTGCTACGAAGTCCTCTTCATCTACGTCCAGCAAGTAGCTTTCCCAGTCCCCGATCAAGTCCTTCATGCCGGTGTCATGTTGAATCAGGGGGTCTCTAGGAGCTCTGCCGGTATGCCAGCGAGCGCTTGACCACCGGTAGCTCCATGGTGCTCCTACTATCCCGGCCCTCACAGGGTTCCGTTCAACATACCGCACGACCGCAATCATGTGAGGTTCGTCCAGAACGCTAGAACCGAACCGAGCTTGCCACAGATGCCCTGTCCATCCCTCCCGTTTGTTAACTCTGCGCGTGTACTTTCCGTGTGCTTCAGAGAAACACCGCGCAAGGGAGTCTTCCCTTTTGGGCACAGCGACAAAGTGAACATGGTTATCCATCAGGCACCATGCAAGGATGTCTACCCCGTGTCGATCGCAGGCCCTGCGCAGGTGGGCAATATAGGCCATTCGATCTGCGTTGCCAAAGAAGACATCCATGCGCCGGTTCCCGCGCTGAGTGACGTGATGAGGGTATCCAGGAACGATAAACCTAGCAAAACGTGGCATGGGAACTCCCGTCGCAGAGACCACTCACCTGGGACCGTTGCCAATAGCGTGCCAACACCTTTCAGTGGCTTTGTTCGATTCAGAGGAATCCTTGGATTTCCCTGAAGTCAAACACCAGACGAGAATGGAGGCGAATCCGAGTTCGGTGGCTGTCCCCGATCTCAGGGAGATGAGTGGCTGTCCCCGATCTCCCCCCGATCTCCCGATCTCCAGGGAGATGAGTGGCTGTCCCCGATCTCCGAGGGAGATAAGTGGCTGTCCCCGATTAGAGAGGAGGAGGGACGAAAACCGGTGGCTGTCCCCAATTTAGGCTAGAAATTAGTGGCTGTCCCCGATTTGGGGAGCGGAGTTCATCGCTTGCCGTGGAAATACTCGCTGCCGGCGCCGGGGTAGACCTGCCGCTCGCCTCGAGGGGTGGTCGATTCAACGGCGGGCCATTTTCCCGGTTGCGGGTCCGGCCCTTCCCTGGTGATCTCGGACGGGGTCGTGTCCGCCATCTGGGGATCCTTTCGCACGTCGATCCCCACCACATTGTGGCTGAACTCTATCGGGATACCATTGGGATCATGGGCATAGATGGAGTGGATGAAACCATGATCGATCACCTCGGAGACCCAGATCCCGGCAGCGGCAAGCCGGTCCTTGAGCGCCCACAGATCGTCCTCGGTCTCCACGCCGATCGAAACGTGGTCGAAGATGAAAGGACCCTTCACCGGGCGGCCGTGATCTTTCTCCTCCACCGGCTCGACATCCGCCCACTCGAAAAAGGCGATCAGGTCGTTCTCCGAGATCTCGAAGAAATAGTGTCGGTACCCGGGCCGGCCCAATCCTGCCACGAGCCTCATGCCGAGAAGGTCTCGCCAGAATCGAATCGTCTTGTCCATGTCGCCGGTTGCCATAGCCAGATGGTTGACGCCGTTGTACTTGACCATAGGTTCTCCTATGCGAGCCGGTCTAGCTGCTCCTCTTTGGCCGCCTCTCGGGAACGGTCTCGATCGACTTCTCCCCCGAGGCAACTTCTTTGGAAACGAACAGACCGCAATAGCAAGCGCCGAATTCGGCCACGTCCTTCTCCCAGTAATCGCAGGGACAGATGATGTCCTTGTCTTCTTCCCTGTTTCCGGCCACGAGCCTGCATGGGCAGGCCCAGTAGCCATACCGTTCTTGGTTCTCCAGAAGGCCGTCTATGAGCTTGGCGGTGATCGCCGTTTCCGGATTCAGAGAGGCTCCCTTCTTCTCACTGAATCGCTGCAGCCTCTCCATGATCTTCTTGATCTCTTCCCGGATCGGTTCCTCGACACCCATCTCCTTCGGTTCGCTCGCAGGGGAAAGGCCGAGAGTCTTCCGGATATCCGCCTCCCGATATCCGAGAATGAGATACTTCCTGTTGAAGAGCAGGCAGGGAAAACCCCATTTCGGATAGATCGAATCGAGGAACTCGACCCTCTCTTCGCGCTCCTCCTCATCCAGAATATCCAGATCTATATAATGGTATTTCACGCCATTTTCGGAGAGAAGCTCCTTGACCTTGTCGCACCATGCGCAGGTGGAGGTCGTGAAAAGCCGCACATCTCCCAGGTCTCGTCCCTCTACGGTGGAGAAAGGCATTCTTCGCAACCCCTTTTTCTTGGATCCTTTTTCAAACGCCCCGCATCGATTACAGTAACAGATGCACGAAACAAGTAAATGGTAGTTGAGTAGACATTTTTTCAAAACTGGTAAGGAGAATAGACAATGAGCGACGACACCTTCAAGGGAAGAACAGAGAGCTACATCGTGGTCGTAGGGCCGGACGGCGAGGAGTACATTTGCCCTCAGAGCGCCATAAAGAAGAAGGCCGAGGCCACAGAAGATGAGCTCAAGAACTGCGTAGCCGAGTGGAAGACGGGCGGCGGAGCAACCATCGGCGGATAAGACAAGCATCCAACAAGACGACAGCAAAAGCCACCCCCCAGATGGGTGGCTTTTTTCGTTCCTACTCTATTCATTTACATGAACCAGTGGGGGCGCGCTTCCATCCAACGGCGTGCCGTCTCCCGAAGCCACTCTTCCAGGCCCTTCTGGATATAGAATCTGGGTTGCAGGAGATCGTCGTCCGGGGCGATCACGCCCTGTTCGATCGCGGTCTTTGCCAGTGCCGTATTCGGATAGATGCGGACTCCGATCGAGAGCTTGACGACATCGAGGGGCAGTGAGTCGACGAATGCGAAGCTTTCCTCGACCGATTCCCTGGTTTCCCCCGGCCCCCCCAGCAACTGAAAGCCGATCTGGCCGATTCCTTGATCCTTGAACATGCACGAGAACTCGCGCACCGCCTTGGTGTCGAAACGCTTGTTCATGCTCGCGAGCATCCGGTCGGATCCGCTCTCAAAGCCCAGGCTCACCTCGGCACAGCCCGCCTCAGCCATGGCCTTCACAAGATCCCTGTCGCCCACTCCGGGATAGACGATACAGCCCCACGAAATGTCCAGCTTCTCCTTCGCGATCGTTCTGCACAACTCCTGGGCATAGGCAGCCGGAATGTTGAAGGTATTGTCCACGAACATGAACCGCCTGAACCCGGCCCCGTGGCGCCGTGCGATCCAATCCGCAACGACTTCCGGGGACCTCCTCCTTAACCCCCTTCCCTCGATGGTAGCTGTGGAACAGTAGCTGCAGTCCATTGGGCAACCCCGCCGGGTCTGGATCGGGATCATCATGTCCAGATTTCCGACCTCAGCAGCACCAAGCAGGTGGCCCTCGGGCAGAGGGAACTCGTCCAAGTCCTTTGTGAAGGCCCGCTCTCCCTGCAGGCCCCTGTCCGGCAGGTACAGGCCGGGAATGCCGGAGAGATCGGTACCCCGTTCCAGATGATCCAGCAGAATCGGGAACGCCTTCTCCCCCTCCCCCTGAATCCCCATCTCGGCCCCCAGGTAGGAAAGTACCGCCTCGGGTAGCAGGCTGAATCCCGCCCCGCCAAGCACGATCCGAGCATCGGAAACGGCCCGGCAGTCGGCAACGACCTTCTTCGCCTCATCGAGCAGGAACCGAGTGTTCTCCATTGACTGGTCGTCGATGTTACGAACCGAAACACCGATGATGTCGGGCCGGAACCTCTCCATCGCTGCCGTGATGGTTGGAAGGGTATCGGCCTCGTCCATCAAGTCGACCAGCTCGACCTCATGCCCGGCCCTTTCCGTCGCAGCGGCCACGCAACCCAATCCAACGGGCAGGCTGGGAAGCGTGATCTGCTCGATGTTGGCGGAAACGAACAGGACTTTCATCGACTCAGGACCTCCTTTGTCGCGTCAGGAATGAGTGGCTGTCCCGAATTTCGCCCAGGAATGAGTGGCTGTCCCGAATTTCGCCCATCGACTCAGGACCTCCTTTGTCGCGCCGGAAATGAGTGGCTGTCCCCAGTTTCGGGCGGGCTCGACTCCTGTTCCCACAGCTATGATGACACGTTGGTTAGGTTTACTCCATCGGCCCGTCCCCGGCTGCAGGCCCATGGCTACTTATTGTTTAAATTTACTTATTTTTAAAGTATACTTATACTTCATATCAGCTTATAATATAGTGCTTTGTCCAGAGCTCTTCCGCCGGGGAAAAGAGGTGTCGGGCGTTCCTCAACCTCCCGCAACTGCCCCTCTTACTTGACTTTTTGGGCTGAATTATGTTGAAAGGAAGAGTTCGTTTTTCACTGATAATACGAAGGAGATACAGATGAAGACCCCGCTTTGGAGCCCCACGGAGGCCTGGATCAAGAACGCGAACATCACAGAATTCATCGGACAGGTGAATGAGAAATACGGGAAGGACTTCAAGACCTACGACGACCTCTACCAGTGGTCCGTGGATGCGATCCCGGATTTCTGGACGAGTGTCTGGGATTACGTGGGCATTCGAGCATCCAAGGGCTACGACCAGGTGGTGGAGGACCTGACCCAGTTCCCCGGAACCAAGTGGTTCCCTGGGGCGAAACTAAACTTCGCCGAGAACCTGCTGCGCCATCGCGACGATCACCTCGCCTTCGTGTTCCGGGGCGAGGACAAGAAGACGGCGAAGATGACCTATGCGGAGCTCTACGACAAGGTTGCCCGGCTGGCCAAGTCGCTGCGAGACCTAGGGATCCAACCCGGAGACCGCGTGGCCGGCTATATGCCGAACATGATCGAGACGGCCGTGGCCATGCTCGCGTCCACGAGTGTGGGTGCCACATGGTCTTCCTGCGCAACCGACATCGGCGCCCAGGCCGCCCTCGATCGTCTGGGGCAGATCGAGCCGAAGGTTCTCTACACGGTCAACGGGTACTACTACAAAGGCAAGACCTTCGACTCGCTGGCCAATGCGACCGAGATCGCCAAGGGCATCCCCTCCTTGAAGAAGGTGGTCGTTACCTCCTACACGGACGAGGCCCCGGATTTGAGCGCCATCCCGAACGCGGTCTGGTTCGAGGACTTCCTGGCCAAGGGGGACGTGCCAGAACTCGAATTCGAGCAGCTCCCCTTCGACCATCCGGTATACATCATGTTTTCCTCAGGCACCACGGGCAAGCCCAAGTGTATGGTGCAGGGGGCAGGCGGGATCCTCATCAACCACCTGAAGGAGCTGTTCCTCCACACGGATCTGAAGCGCGAGGACCGCATCCTCTACATCACCACATGCAGCTGGATGATGTGGAACTGGCTCCTGAGCTCTCTCGGTGTCGGGGCAACCATCGTGCTCTATGACGGCAACCCCATGCATCCCGACGAAGGCACAGTCTGGAGAATGCTCCAGGACGAGAAGGTCACGGTCTTCGGAACGAGCGCGAGCTTCGTCAACTTCGTCAAATCCCAGGGACAGACCCCGGGCAAGGACTTCGATCTTTCTTCCCTGAGAGCTATCTCGCAGACCGGTTCCCCTCTGTCGGCCGAGGGCTTCGAGTACGTGTACAAGGAGATCAAGCAGGATCTGCACTTCAACTCGATTTCGGGCGGAACGGACATCAACGGCTGCTTTGCGGCCGGCAACCCGATCAGCCCGGTTTTCGCAGGCGAGCTCCAGGCCGGGGCCCTGGGCATGAAGGTGAAGGCGTACGACGAAAAGGGTACGCCCGTGCTCGACGACCAGGCCGAGCTGGTCTGCGAGGCCCCTTCTCCGTCCATGCCCCTTTACTTCTGGAACGACCCGGACGGGAAGAAGTATCACGACGCCTATTTCGACGTGTACCCGAACGTCTGGCGTCACGGCGACTACATCGTGGTCCACAAGGACACAGGGGGCATCACCTTCTACGGACGCTCCGACTCGGTCCTCAAGCCCTCCGGTGTGCGCATCGGCACGGCAGAGATCTACAACATCATCGATCCCTTCGAGGAGATCGCCGACAGCCTGGTGATCGGGCAGAACTACAAGGGGGACCAGAGGGTGCTCCTGTTCGTCCGCATGGCTCCGGGCCACGAGCTCACCGACGAGCTCCAGGCCAAGATCAAGAAGACACTCAGGGGACAGGCTTCCCCAAGGCATGTTCCAGGACTCATCGTCGCAGTGCCGGACATCCCCTACACCTTGAACATGAAGAAGGTGGAGAGCGCGATCACGAACATCGTGAACGGCAGGCCCGTGATGAACCGTGACGCCCTGGGCAACCCGGAGTCGCTGGACTACTACGAGTCCATCCTCCCGGAGCTGGAGAAGTAGGCCGGCACACGCACCTATTTCCAGGCGAAGAAGGGCTGGTCATAATGGGCAACGCGCGTGTCCCTGCCCAGGATCGCCACTTCCCTGAACTGATAGAGAAACGCGGCCGTGGGTGCCGCGATGAAGCTCTCACCCACCGGCATGCACAGGATCGGATGATCGCTATCCACGGTGTCTTCGAGAAGGGGCGCGTCTTCTCGCAGAAGCTCCGCCACGGGGATGCGATGAATCGACTCCACCTCGGCCGGGTTCGGGGTCAAGTCCACCCCAGGACCGCACCACACCACCACCGGCGAAATCACGAAACGTGAGCGGGTCGCGAAATCATCGAGCCGCCCGATCACGTTTGCCCGGGGCAGCTCCAGTCCCACTTCCTCGGCCAGCTCTCGGAGCGCCGTGTCTTCGGGTTCTTCTCCCTTGTCCACGCTTCCCCCGGGAAGAGCCCATTGCCCGGCGTGGTTCTTGAGCTTCAGGGATCTTCGCGTGAGGATGAGGGCAGCGTCTTCGCTCGAGAAGTCATCCATCCGGATACCGTAGACGCCTCTCTCGTCGGCGACATTCACGACCGTGAGGGCCACGGCAGCCTGTTTGAGGCCCTCCCGCGCCAGGCTTCGCACCTCGAATCCCCGGAGGTTCGCTCTGATTCGCTCGAAGAATTCCTCGTTGCAGGTCAGTCGATCAGAGTCCTTCATTTCGTCCTTACTTCCCCTCTTCAGCCTTCTCCCCACGCCTTCCGGCTTCGGGCGATCTTCTTCTGAACGGTCTTCCAGGTTTCTCCCGTCAGGAAGGACTCTTCCCAGCGCTCGAGCATCTGCTCATACATCCCGTAGGGGACGGCGAAGCTCACCTCGTCCGGCCTCAAGAACTTTCGGCACGATGGATCCATCCCGCCGAGAACGGCAACCTGCTTGCCCTCGCTCAGGTACTTCAACGGCCAGGTGACCAGACCGGAACAGCCGGGACCGAATGGTGTTCTCACGGCGTCGATGTCCTCGGTCACAAAGGCTACGAGAAACGAGAGCCCTCCGATCACTTCGGGTCGCGCAAAGAAGACGACCACTTCGGGGGTCTCGTGTTCCCCAAACTGCTCGAGGGGTTTGACCACGCAGTACCGTTTCGGTGCGGGCAGGGGATCCATCGCCTCGAAGAAGGCTGCTGCCACGTCCGGCGTGGGTGCGTAATGCTCGCCTTCGAACATACCCTCGATGCCGGTCGAGATGAAGAACGGGTGCATGTTGAGATAGGGCTTCATGAAGCCCAGGTAGAAGGCACCGCCAAGGCAGCCGAACCGCTCCTTGTCGAAATATGCGGCTGTCTTCTTCTTCCGGGCCTGCCAAACCTTGCCCAGCATACAGGAGAAGTTCTCCTGCACGGCCATCCAGTCCACCTCTCCCTTTTCTTCCGCCTCCCGGCTCACCGGCGTTTGCGCCTTGGGTGACAGCCCGTCTTTCGGCTCCTCATCCGTGTAGAAGACGCCCATGGGCGGTTCGTCCAATCCTAACACTTCGAGAAGACGGTTCATGGAGACTCCTTTCAAAGGGGATCAAACCCCACCTATGAGTTGAAGCGCTTTGCGCGCTGCACCGCCGGCATCCTCCGCATAGCCGTCCGCACCGATCGCGTCTGCGAAGTCCTGGGTGACCGGTGCACCACCTACCAGGATCTTCACGTCGACCCCGGATTCCCGGATCGCCCGAACCGCGTTCGGCATGTTCGCCCGGGTGGTGCTGATCAGGGCTGAAACGGACACGAGGTCCGCTTCGTGCTCCTTGATGGCTGCGATTGCCTTTTCCGACGACACGTCCACGCCAAGGTCGACCACGTTGAATCCGGCCCCTTCGTAATACATGCACACCAGGTTCTTGCCGATATCGTGCACGTCCCCCTCCACGGCAAAGGCCACCACGGTACCGGTCATGGCTACGTCCGCCTTGGCCAGCAGCGGCTTGAGCTCGGCCATGCCGGCCTGCATCGCCATCGCCCCTACGAGCATATCCGGTATGTAATAGCTGCCGTCCGCGTATTTATCCCCCACCACCGTCATTGCCTCTTTCATAACCTCAAGCAACTCTTCCGGACTGGCTTTTTCCTCGATCGCCTCGACGGTAAGGGCCTTCGCCTCGTCCACATTGCCCGTTACGATCGCCTCGCGAATCTTCTCTTTCACACTCGGCATGCTTGTTCCCCCTGCTTATCCGCCTAGAGCGCCTTCAGACTCAGCTCCCGATCCTGTAGATTGAGGCCTCTCACGTACTCGACGAAAGTCTCCCCTTCGAGCGAGGCCAGCGGGTACCGGCCGAACTCATGGGCTGCATCGAACATGGCGCAGATGTTCTCGGGTGCCGAATCCGGTTCGATGTTGTGGGAAGGAGCGAAAACGAACCCGCCCCCCTCCCCATATTGGGCAATGAGCTTCCTGGCCCCTTCGGTGATCTCTTCCGGGCTGCCCAGGGGCAGCAGTTGCTGGATATCGAACCCCCCCAGGAAGCAAAGGTCTTTTCCGAACTCCCTCTTCAACCGTTCGGGCTCCATGTTCTTCGCCAGGGGTTGCACCGGGTTCAAGATGTCCACGCCGATATCGATCAGATCCGGTATGACCTCGGACACGGCCCCGCAGCTGTGCAGAAGGATCTTTGCCTCCGGACGGATGTACTTTCGGATATTCTTCACGATCTCAGCGGTGTAAGGTTTGTAGAACTCCCGGTAGTCTTTCGGCGACATGAGGAGCCTCTCCTGCGTGCCGAGATCGTCATAGATCGTCGCCGCATCCACGTAGGGGCCCACCTTTCCGTAGAAGTCCGCATCCACCTGGAGCGTGATCTCGAGCATCCTTTCCGCCATCGCGTGGTAAAACTTGGGCCGCAGCTTCATGTCGATCAGCCATTTGTCCATTCCGCTCACGAAGGCGTACCCATTGAAGGGCCAGCAATCGTAGGTGCTGTCGCCCACCAGGAAGTAGTCCGTCTCCTCATGGAGGTTCCGGACCATGTCCACGAGTTCCGGCGGGGCCACCGAGGGTGTATTGGCCGGGTCGGGCCACGGATACTTCGCGATCTCCTCTTCCGTGGTCATATCCTTCATGGGGAATTCAAAGGGATCGTCGTACAGGCCGGTCTTCTTGATGCGCATCCCCATGTACCACGGCCATGTCTTCGTGCCGTCCGGCTCCTCGATCCAGAGCGGAGGGAAGGCGGGAATGAAGCGCATGTCCGAGCGGAACCTCTGAATCACGCGTTCGTCCACATTCACGACGATATTCATCCAGGGGCTGATGTAGGGAGGGTCCGCCCCCTCGATGTCCAGGTACTCATACAACTTCGAAGTGAGCAGATAGTCCGGCGGACACTCGGTGATCCCGGAAGCGGCATGGCCTGAGAAACAGATCGGCACCCGGTCCGGCTCCTGATGATTCGCCGCTGCGTACACCCTTTCCCTTGAAGTCATTTCGCTCATGGCTGCACTCCCCCGACCTACGGCTTCTGCTTTTCCTTTTCCTTCTTCTCTCGCCACTTCTGCATCTTCTTGCGCATCTCTTCCTGGTTCTTCTTCATGGCCCGCTCTGCTTCCTTCTTGGTGATGAAGCCATCGCCGTTGTCATCCGCCACATCGAAGCGTTCGTTCGCCTTCCGGACCTCGTAATCCACATACTCGGTCCGGTCGATCTTTCCGTCCAGGTTTGTATCCATCTCTTCGAATCGCTTCTCAAAGGCGTCCCTCGCAGCTTTGGATACCGTGTCGGCCAGAGGCGGGATACCGGGGCAGAACAACACCGCAAATGCCGCTACCAGGATCATCGTGGTGTGTCTCATCCTGCCTCTCCCCTTCCCGGACTGCATTTCGGTGCTCCTCAGG
>JANQFG010000228.1 GCA_028277985.1 bacterium
CAGGGGCGAGTGTGGAAGACGCCAGGTCGAAGGGGCGAAGGTAGCTCTCGCGCACAACGGCGGCGGCATGGGGCCGGGTATCGAGCCGGCCATGATGAGTATCACGATCCTCGCGCAGTGAGAGGTTCTTTCTGTTTCAGAGGAAGAGCGTAAGGGAGAGACCATGGAGGACAGAAGGCCTTACTGGAACATGGAGATGGAGACGAAACTGAACACTCCCGGGATGAAGGAGGTCCAGTGGGAGCGGCTCAGGAAGAAGTTTGGCGATCTATACGAGACCGCACCCTTCTGGAAGTCGAGGTTCGACCGGGCCGGAGCGACGCCTGATTCGATCAAGACGTGGGAGGACTATGCGAAGCGGGTTCCCATCCTGACCAAGGATCAGTTTCGCGAGTTTGCCGCAGGCTGTGAGTTCGACATGGTGAAGATCCTGGACGGATGGATGGGAGAGGCTGCCAAGGGCCTCGTCTGTGTCGCCTCCACCTCCGGGACCACCGGAGAGCCTACGCCTTACCCGCTCGACAAGGCGGACCTCGCTCTCTGGACGGAATACACTGCAAGGCTTCTTTGGCGAAGCGGTGTCTTTCCCGGGGATCGGATCATGCAGGCCTTCGGGCTGAGCATGTTCCTGGCGGGGGTGCCCATCTGCATGTGCATCGCCGATTACGGGGCATGCACCATCCCGGTCGGCGCGGAGGCGGGCACGGAGCGGGTCCTGAGCTATTCGCGGCTCTTCAAGCCGAAGGCGATGATGTGCACACCCTCCTTTGCGGAATACATGAGCGAGAAAGCCGAGGAGATCCTGGGCGCCGGTGTGGACAGCCTGAACATCGAGACGATCATCTGCGGCGGCGAACCCGGGGCAGGGATCCCGGAAGTTCGAAACAAGATCGAAAATGCTTTCAACGCCAAGCTCTTCGACATGGGAGCGGGGCTGGGATGTTCCTGCGATTATCCCGAGTACCAGGGAATGCACTGGCTGGGAGACGATCTGGTGCTCATGGAGCTCGTGAACCAGGACACCCACGAGCCGGTACCTCTGGAGGATGGGGCCACGGGCATGGCCGTGTTCAGCACCCTGGCCGGAACGAACCTCCTCGGCTTTCGCCAGACCCTGGGGGACATCATGGAGGTCTTCACCTCCCCCTGCCCGTGCGGGCAGACCGGGTTCCGGTACAAGGTGATCGGCCGCACGGACGACATGCTCAAGATCAAGGGTGTCATGATCTATCCGCCGGCCATCGAAGGCGTGGTCAACCGGTTCGTACCCAGGGTGACGGGCGAGTTCCGGATCGTTCTGGACGAACCCCCACCAAGGGTGGTGCCTCCACTCAAACTTAAGGTAGAATACGGAGAAGGAATCGAGGAGGGGGCGCTCGAGGCCCTGACCGATGAGATCACCGAGGAGATGCACCGATCCATCAAGATCCGGCCGAAGATCACCTGGATCCCGCCCAAGACCCTGGAACGTTTTGTAAAGAAGAAGAAGCTCATCGAAAAAACGTATTGAAATAGAACCTTCGGGATGAACCGCCAAACACCTCCTGTGAAAGAAAGGAGAACACGATGGCTGGGAGTACGGTTGCCGATGTGCATGGCCGGGTTGCAGAAATCGTGGGGAAGGACAACGTTGCGAAGGATCCTGCGGGCCTGGCCTCCTACTTTGCCGAACAGGTGAATCCGAAGGGGCTAGCAGCCGCCTCTCCGGGAACGACCGAAGAGGTGCAGAAGATCGTGGAGCTTTGCCATGGAACGGGCACATCGATCTTCACGACCTATGAGACCCATTTCCCCGAGGCGGTCGCCTCTCGGGAGGGGGTCCTGCTCGACTTCAGCCGCATGAACCGGATCGAGCGGATCGATTCGAAGAACCTGTGCGTGCACATAGAGCGGGGGGTGACCTTCGAGCAATTGGAGGAGGCCCTCGAACCCGAAGGACTCACCGCCCTGGTTCCTGCCGCGGCCCGTACAAGGTCGGTGGTCTGTCACGCCGTGGCGCGCGGGATGAACCTGGCTGCGTCCAAGTACCCGGAGGTGCAGGCGAGCAATATGAAAGTGGTGCTCCAAGACGGCCGGATCCATCTGACCGGCGGCCATGCGATCTCCGAGGAAACGTCGGACTGGAAGGAGGACGGCGGCCCCAACCTGTCCAAGTGGTACCTCGGTGCGGACGACATATTCGGGCTGGTCGTGCGGGCGAGCATCTGGGTCTATCCGCGTTTTGAAGGCCGATCCTTCGAACTGTACGGGTTCTCGGATTCCGAAGATGCTCTGGCTCTGCTCAAGGAACTGCCCCGTCTCGATCTCACCGCAGAGTGCCTGGTCATGAACCGGGCAGCCCTGGCCGTGAAGCTGGATGCGTCGCAGGAGAGTCTCCCACCGTGGACGCTGCTGGTCGGCGTCGAGGCATTCCCGGAACTGGCCGACTACCGGAGACGGAAGGTGCGTGAGTCCGTTGAGGCTGCAGGAGGTTCCGCGCTGGGTGGAGATCTCCAGGCGGGTCTGGCAGAGGTCATGCAGCGGCCCTGGTACGTCGAGAACGGGGCCCGGACCTCGTACCACACTTTGTTCAAAAGGGTCCCGGAATTCGAGAAGATCCTGGCTCAGAGGATCGAAAAGGAATCCGTGGCGTCCGATTCGGTGGGCAGGACCTACATTGCACACGGGCTGGGCCGAGCGGTCTATTGCCAGTACGACTTCTCCGGGGCCGGCGGCGATGGCGCGCTTGTGCAGGATCTGGAGATCGAGCTCGCCACCGCAGGGGCTTACTACGACCGTCCGCAGGGGAAACTTGCCGAGCATGTTTACGGGACCGTTCCCGCCTATGTGGGCCAGATACGGAAGATCAAGGACACGATGGATGAGCGCCGAATCTTGAACCCGGGCAGACCGGTAAAGGAGGTGTGAGGGATGGCGAGCAAAGCCGAGATCTATAAGAAAGTAGGACCCCTTCACCAGCACCGGGACGAGGCATGGAAGTGCGTGCGTTGCGGGCTCTGCCGCATGGTGAACCCGGAAAAGGTGAAGAGCCATAAATGGTCGGACCAGTGTCCGGCGGGCACGCGATTCCTGTTCGAGTCCTATTACGGTTCGGGCAAGCAGGAGATGCTTCGTGCCCTTTCGACCACGCCTCCGGAGCTCGCCATGAGCGAGCGGTTGCAGCACATCATCTACACGTGCACTCTCTGCGGCTCCTGCCAGGCCCTGTGCAATCCGACAAAGGACCTGGAGCCGACGAACGTCTCGGTAGCACTGAGGGAGCATGCGGTGCGGGAGGGCTGGGGCCCCCTGCCGGAGCACGAGCCGCTCATCAAGAGCATCCTCAACTACGACAACCCCTGGCTGCAGCCCCGTGCAGCCCGTGTGAAGTGGGCAAAGCGCGGGAAGGGGGTGAAGATCAAGGATGCCGCAAAGGAAGAGGTCGAGGTGCTCTTCTATCCTGGGTGCACGGCCTCCTACGACCCTGAGATCCAGCCGGTGGCGAGGGAGGTGGTACGGTTGCTCGATGCGGCCGAGGTGGACTTCGGAATACTGGGGAAGAACGAGATCTGCTGCGGCTCTACGATCCTGCGGGTGGGAGATCGGGCGAACTTCGAAAAGGTGCGAGAGAAGAACACGGAGTCCCTGAACTCCACCAGCGCGAAGAGGATCGTGACGGCCTGCGCGGGCTGCTTCTCCACGCTCAGGGGAGAATACACCGACGGACTGGACGCTGAGGTGCTGCACATCGTGGAGTTCGTGGACGAGCTGATTCAGGAAGGTAGGCTCAAGCCGACCCGGGAGGTGAAGAGAAAGGTTACCTACCACGACCCGTGTCATCTGGGTCGGTACATCGGGGTTTACGATGCACCTCGAAACATTCTCGAGAGCATCCCGGGTCTCGAGTTCGAGGAGATGGAGCGAATCCGGGAGTGGGCCTGGTGCTGTGCGGCCGGCGGAGGGGTGAGGACCGCCTTTCCGGAGGAGATGGCCAAGTGGGCTGCGGGACTGCGCCTGGAAGAGGCGGCCGATACCGGGGCAGATACCCTGGTGACGGCCTGTCCCTTCTGCGAGCAGAACCTTGGGGAGTCGGCAAAGGCCGGTGACTCCGGGCTCGAGGTGGTGGACATCCTGAAGATCGTGGCCGAGGCCGTAGAGTAAGGTTCGAGACAAAACCGGAAAAAGGAGAGAGGGTCATGCAAGATCCATCAGCAAACCTGGTTTCCGAAAATCCCGATTATGCAAAGCGTGGAGCCCAGATATCCGAGATTCAGCAGAAGCTTGAGAAGGTACTGGGTGAGGCGTACGTGAGCTCGGACCCGGAGATTCTGTCCACCTATTCGCGGGACTTCTCGATCACGCCGAAACGAAGACCGAACATGGTCGTCCTGCCGGCGACAACCGAGGAGGTGCAGGCGATCGTTCGAATCGCCAACGAGTACAATGTGCCGGTCTATGTGGTTACGAGCGGATTCAATCACGCGGGCTCCATGGTTCCGCGCAGGGGCGGGATCATGGTGGACCTCAAGCGGATGAACCAACTCATCCGCGTTGACGAAGAGTCCATGACAGCCACGTTCCAGCCCTATGTGCGCATTGCGGTCTTCTACGAGGAATGCAACAAGCGGCTCGCAGCACGTGACGTCATGTTGCGCCCCGCGAACCCGATCACTTACGGCAGCGCCTGCATGATGAGCAACGTGCTGACCGGAGGGATCCCCTTCATTGCGCTCACCGCCGGGAGCCACGCCGAGAACGTGGTGGGCATGACCTGGGTCACCCCGGAAGGGGAGATCCTGAAGACCGGGGCGTCCGCGCTGCCGAATGTGGGCGATGTTCCGGTCCTCGGGCTCGGCCCGGATATCGGAGGGATGTTCCTGGCCGCAGAGGGCAATTTCGGGATCTGTACGGAGATGACCCTGAAGCTGTTCACCGAGAACCCGTGGCCCCGGGACCGTACCTACTACTTCCACCCGAAGGATCCCCTCGAGGACGATCTGGAACCTGTGGCGGAGTTCTTCTATCAGATCACGCGGGACAACTATCTCCAAGCCTTGTACAAGAGCAACAACCGGCACTTTGCCCAGGCCGTGGCCGAGTCGGACGAGCACGTGGAGGCGATCTGCGAGAGCATGCCCGCGAACATCATGTTCTACGTCATTACCGGGCTCGACGAAGAGGAGATGGAGATCAAGAGACGGCACTTCGAGGAGCAGCGAGAGGCCCACGGGAGCTTCATCCCCATGGCCGATGACCAGAACCAGGCCTTTCTGGACATGATGGACCTGACCGAGGAGGAGATCGAGCGGCTGCTGGTCAAGCGGTGCCTGACCCTGCCGGGAAGGGTGGGGCGGTGGAAGGGCAGCTTCCAGTGGACGACCCACATGGTCAAGATGGAGAAGATGGCGGCGATGGAGAAGAAATACCGGGCCATCATGAACCGGTACTGGATCTCACCGGACTACTACGGGTCTCCGGTGACGACCTCGACGGACACGGCGTTGCAGGGCCCTTACAACTACGGCCGGACGGTCATGCTCGAATTCGACTTCTACTACGATCAGGGTAACCCGGACGAGGTGAAGCGGGCCTCGGTGGTCTACAACAAGCTGCAGGAGATGGGGATGCAGGCCGGGTCCGTGGGTGTGAAGCCGGGGTGCCGTACCTACGATCTGCAGATGCCGAGGCTGGGCACCTATTTCGAGATCTGCAAGGGCCTGAAGAGGATCATGGACCCGAACGGGATCATGAGCCCGGACACCATGCCGGTGATGGACGACTACATTTGAGATAGATCTGAGATAAATCCGTAAATTCCGATTCCCGTCGGCTCATCAGGCACGGCGGCGCCTCCCGAACGGCCGCCGCAGGAGCGAAACTCGGCCTCCGGCCGGAGGGATTCCTCCTGTTGCGAGTGGAAGACCGGAAAGAAAGGAGCGAAGACGATGGTGTACGAAGACATTCTTTATGATAAGAAGGAAGGGATTGCCAAGGTTACGATCAACCGGCCGAAGGTGTTCAACTCCTTTCGGACCCGGACGCTCGAGGAAATGCTCGAGGCAGTCGAGGATGCGGCGAACGACGGCACGATCGGAGTCATCGTGATCACGGGCGCCGGGGGAAAGGCCTTCTGCTCCGGCGGCGACATCGGCGAGATGCGCGAACTCGCTCCGGGCGATGGACGGGTCTTTCTGTTGAAGCTGTTCAGACTCTTCACCGTGATCCGGACGGCGCCCAAGCCGGTGATCGCATCGGTGGAAGGGTACTGTCTGGGCGGCGGCAACGAGATCAACGTCGTCTGTGACCTGTCGATCGCAACCGAAAGCTCCCGGTTCGGCCAGGTCGGTCCGACGGTGGGCAGCATCCCCGTCCTCGCGGGGACGCAGCTCCTTCCGAGACTCACGGGCGACAAGAAAGCGAAGGAGATCATATTCCTTTGTCAGCGATACTCGGCGCAAGAGGCGAAGGAAATGGGATGGATCAACCGGGTGGTGCCGGATGGAGAGCTCGAGAAGGAGACGGAAGCCTGGTGCAAGAGGATTCTGGAGATGAGCCCCCAGTCCATCCGTATCTCCAAGCTGTCGATGAACTACGAGAGCGATCACCTGTATTCGTCCTACATGCACGGGATCGAGATCCTTGCCTCCACGTATGGTGGCCCGGAACTTGTCGAGGGGATGACGGCGTTTCTCGAGAAGCGCAAGCCTGACTTCGGCCAGTTTCGCGTCTGAGAGGAAGGACGCCAGACCGAAGAAGACGAAGATCGTCATGTCTACCCTTTTCATGAGGAGGAGCACATGCAGCTCGAAGGCAAGAAGGCTATTGTGACAGGAGCCGGCCAGGGGATCGGCAAGGCAATCGCCCTGGAGTTGGCCCGGCGGGGATCGGATGTGGCCGTCTGCGACCTGAATGCGGACACGGCGGGCGCGACCTCGCAGGAAATCGAGTCCCTGGGAAGGAAGACACTGGCGCTCGTCGTAGACGTGGCAGACAGCCAGGCCGTTGCGGAGGCCGTTGAGAAAACGGTTCAGGCCTTCGGCCAGATCGACATTCTGGTGAACAATGCGGGCTGGGACAAGATCCAACCCTTTATCGACACAACGCCGGATTTCTGGGACAAGGTGATAGGCATCAACTACAAGGGCGTGCTCAACTTCTCCCACGCCGTGTGCCAGGGCATGGCCGAGAGAAAGACGGGCAAGATCGTCAACGTAGCCAGCGATGCGGGCCGCGTGGGAAGCCTGGGCGAGACCGTGTACGCCGGGGCCAAAGGGGGGGTGATCGCCTTCACAAAATCCTTGGCAAGGGAGATGGCCCGCGCAGGCGTTCACGTGAACTGCATCTGCCCGGGTCCTACGGACACGGATCTGTTCAAGGAGCAGCCTGAAAAGGTCCGCACGGCGTTGGAGAGGGCCATTCCCTTCCGCAGAGTCGCCCAGCCCGAGGATATTGCCCGGGCCGTTGCCTTCTTTGCATCACCGATGTCGGACTACATCACCGGACAGGTCCTGAGCGTGAGCGGCGGTCTGACCATGGCAGGGTAATCCCGAGAAGAGATCTCCAGGCCGGCAGCGAAATGTAGAATGAGGACCTGACTCCAGGCTGCCAAAGCTCACTAGATTCCAGGGTCGCCAGGGGGGCTGCTATGCTACAGTGGACAGAAGAACAGAGAGTGCTCAAAGAGACGGTCCGAAGACTCGCCAGGGAACAGATCGCGCCCCGAGCAGCCGAACTGGACGAGCTCCAGGAGTTCCCGGACGACATCTACAGGCTCTTCGTTGAGCAGGGGCTGCTCAAGCTCAAGATCCCGCAGGAATATGGCGGTGTGCCTGCGGACTCGGCTACCTGTTGTCTCGTCATGGAGGAGATCGCCCGTGTGGACGCCTCCTGCAGCCTGCTTTTGATCAATCACCAGGCAGGATTGGGCCCCCTGTTGACAGGGCTGACCGAAGAACAGAAAGCGAGATTTTTCCCCACCATTGCAGAAGAGGGCCACATCGTAGGTTTTGCCCTCACGGAGCCGGAATCAGGCTCGGATGCAGCCTCCCTCCAGACGAGGGCGAACAAGGACGGTGATGGGTACCGTCTGACCGGCACCAAATGTTTCATCACCAACGGAGGCAAGGCAGAGGTCTACGTCCTCTTCGCCACCCTGGATCCCTCCCTGAAGAAGAAAGGCATCACCGCGTTTCTCGTGGAGCAGGGCGCGCCGGGCGTTCGTGTGGGCAAGAAGGAGAACAAGATGGGGATGCGGGCATCTCCGACCACGGATCTGATTCTGGAGGATGCCTTCGTCCCGGAGGCGAGCCGCATCGGACCGGAGGGAGAGGGGTGGCCCATCCTGCTCAAGGGTCTGTCCGAGACCCGAATCCTGATTGCGGCCCTCGCGGTCGGTCTGGCGGACGGCGCGACCGAGGCGGCCGCACGCTACGCGGTGGAGCGGTCGCAGTTCGGAAAGCCTGTTTCCTCTTTTCAAGGAATTCAGTTCATGCTGGCCGACATGCTCATGGGTATCGAGACGGCCCGCTCCATTACGTATCGTGCTGCCATGATGCAGGATCAGGGCGATCCGCTGGTGCGTCGGTATGCCTCGATGGCAAAGTGCTATGCCTCGGATACGGCCATGCGGGTCACCACGGATGCCGTACAGATGATGGGCGGATACGGATACATGAAGGACTACCCTGTGGAACGGATGATGCGGGATGCGAAGATCCTGCAGATCTTCGAGGGCACCAACCAGGTCCAGAGGATGATCATCGCCAGGGACTACCTGGCAAACCTGTAAGCAAGCGAGCGAGAACGCCCTGAAGGAGGTCAGGCAGCGATATGGGCCACTTCAAGATCAGTGAGGAAGATGTCTTCTTCATTTTGAAGGATCAACTCAACTATGGCTCCATCTGTGAGCTTTCGCCCTTCAAGGACTTTGACGAAGATACCCTTGACATGCTGGTGAGAGAAGGGATCAAGTTCGCAGAAAAGGAGTTGGACCCACTCTTCGAGATCGGAGAGAAATGGGGCGTTCTCTTTGAGAACGGTGAAGTGCGGTGCCCGCCTGAATTCAAAACCGCCTTTCAGATCTTCGGCGAGAACGGGTGGATCTCGGCGGTCAGGGATCCACGGTATGGCGGACAGGGGTTCCCCCACATGATGCGGATCATCGCGAACGACTTCATGTACGGGGCGGCACAGGCCTTCAACATGGCGCCGAGCCTGACGGGAGGGGCGGCCGACCTGATCGCCAACTTCGGCTCTGAAGAGCTGAAAGAGCGCTTTGTGCGCAAGATGTTCAGCGGCGAATGGGCCGGAACCATGGCCCTCACCGAACCGAACGCGGGCTCCAATCTGGCGGCCCTGCGCAGCACGGCGATTCGCGAAGGAGACCACTTCAGGATCCGGGGAAGCAAGATTTTCATTTCATGGGGTGAGCACGACCTCACCGAGAACATCGTGCACCTGCTCCTCGCCCGTATCGAGGGGGCCCCGGAAGGGGTGAAGGGGATCTCTCTCTTCGTAGTGCCCAAGCACAGGGTCAACGCGGACGGGTCTATTGGGGACTTCAACGACGTGGTCTGCACGGCCGTGGAAAAGAAGATGGGGTTGCATGCATCCCCTACCTGTGCCCTCAATTTCGGCGAGAATGACGATTGTATCGGCTATCTGGTCGGTCAGGAGAACAAGGGCCTGGCCCATATGTTCCGCCTGATGAACGGTGCCCGGATCAACGCGGGCGTGAGTGGGATGACACTGGCCAGCACGGCGTACCAGAACGCTCTGGCCTACACCAAAGAGAGAGTGCAGGGATCGGACATTGCACGCAGGGCCTCCGGTTACGTTCCGATCATCGAGCATCCGGATGTTCGCCGCATGCTTCTCTGGATGAAGGCGGCCGTGGAGGGCATGCGCGCCATGATCTATGCGGGGGCATTCTGGTACGACCTATCGCATGCGTGCAGTGACGAAGAGGAGCGAGCACATTACCAGGCATTGGTGGACTTCACGACGCCGATCATCAAGGCGTACTGCTCGGATATGGGATTCAGGGTCTGTGAAACGGCGATGCAATGCCTCGGCGGATACGGCTATTGCGCGGAATACCCGGTGGAACAATATCTCAGGGATGTGAAGATCATGTCCCTGTACGAGGGAACGAACGGAATCCAGTCCCTGGACCTGATGGGAAGAAAGATGCAGCTCGACGACGGTGCCCCTTATCGGGCCTACATGCGGGAGCTCTCCGGGTTCTGTGCCAAGCATATTCACCACCCCACCTTGGGTGCTGCGGTCAGGAGACTTGCGGCCGTTGTCAAGCGGATGGCGGAGGTGACCGCTGGAATGTCCGAGCGGAGGACGAGCGACCCCCTCCAGTGGGCTTCGTACACTTATCCGGCCCTGATGTGCTATGGGGATGTGACCGTGACCTGGCGCCTGCTGGACATGGCCGTGCTCGCACAGGAAAGGATCGATCAGGAGAAGGGCAGCGACTTCTACCTCGGCAAAGTGAAACAGGCGACCTTCTTCGAGGGGGTCACACTGCCGGAGACCTTCGCAAGGCTTGACACTTGCCTACGCAGGGAGCGAGAGGTTGTCGAGATGCCGGAAGGAGCATTCTAGTATCCAGGGGCCTGGCCCCGGAATGATGGAAGCGCGAGTAGCCCGAAGAATACGGTTGTTCAGGCTCCAGGTGTCTGGAAGCCATCCCCCTCTTACCGGCCCCGCCAGACCGGGTCCCTCTTTTCCACAAAGGCCTTGCACCCCTCCTGGGCGTCTTCCGTTCCGAGGAGGACCACGATCATGTCCTTCAAATAGTCTACGGCCTGATTGAACTCCATATCCATCATGTTGTAGAAGGCATCCCGCCCGAGCTTCATCACTGCGGGGCTTCTTCCCTTCAGCTTGTCGGCAAGAGCCATCGTCTCCGCCTCGAGCTCTTCGGCAGGCACCACCCGGTTCACCAATCCGAGCGTCATCGCTTCCTTCGCATCCAGCACCTCGCCGGTGAACATCATCTCGAGCGCCTTCTTCCGTCCCACGGTCCGCATGAGACTGGCGGAAACCATCATGGGCCAGACACCGATGTTGATCTCGGGGGTTCCGAATTTGGCGTCCTCGCTGGCAATGGTGATATCCGGATAGATGGCCAGGCCGAAGCCCCCGGCCAGAGCCCAGCCCCGCACCGACGCAATCGTGGGTTTCCCTAGCTCGCCGAATATGGTGCACAACCTCGCGTACGCCTCGTATTGCTTTCTGTTGACCAGATTGGAGTTGCCGATGAATTCCCTGATATCGGCCCCCGCGCAGAAGGCCTTGTCCCCCGCGCCCGTGATGATGATTACACGGACGTCCGGATCTTCCTTGGCTCTTTCGAGTGCGTCGATGATTTCCAGGAGTGTCCGGTTGCTGAGCCTGTTTCGTTTTTCAGGCTGGTTCAACGTGACCCTTGCGATCCCATCGTTTATGTCGTAGAGGATATCTTCGTATTTCATACCGTTCTCCATCGAATCAGGCGTCCCATGCTCGCCCGTATTTCTCGAAGATCTTCTCTGTCGCAGCCCTGGCTTCCGAAAGCAGTTCGGTGTCCACCTCGACTTCCATTCGAAGAAGGGCCTGACCCATGGCTTTGCCCGTCTGGTCATAGCGCAAGGTCTGCGTAGCGCCCCCGCCGAGAGCCCTGCGAAGAACCACGTGAAGACAGTTTATCTTCGGCATGGGATACAACTCCACGTCCCCTTTGACCATATCTCCGAAGTGGCTCTTTACCCTGTCCACCGTGACTTCCTTCAGAAGGGCTTCGTACGCATTCCCGGTCTTGGCCATGAGGCCGATCGAACACGCGTCCCCTTTGTCCCCCGATCGTGCGAAGCTGATTTCGTCGAGTCGAATCCTCTCTTTCATCCTCACACCTCCTTCATGGTAAATGCGGTGGGGACTTCTTCCCGGGGAATCAAGGTCGGCCAGAGGGAAATGACGGGTCTCGGCTGCGTGGGTACGCCCATGTGGGCGCCGACACTGCTGATGGTCCAGAGATGTGTCACCTCGCGTCTCACCTTGTTCGCTTCTTCAAAGGACCGGGTCCGGGCTGAAACCCGCAGGCCCACTTCATTGTAGTCCCGATCCTCCACCGTGACCGTGTCGCCCAGAATGGCATTGACCCCCAGGAAATCGTATCGCACCTCTTCCGCATCGAGACCGGTGCTCCGGAAACGTTCCTCCACGATTCTGGCCGCCCTCTTCGCTTTTTCCAGGGCATCGGGCCAGGGGAAGAAGATCTGGGCCTCTCCGATAAAACCGTCTCTGTATCCTATGCAGAGCTTGAGATCCTTCGGCCGCGGCGCGCCCTTTACCCGGCTCACCTTCACCCGGTTTTCTCCGACATCTTCAAGGCTGACGGAGGTGAAATCCGCAATCCCGTCCGGCATGATGTAGTTTCTCGGATCCAGGACCTCATAGACGAGGTGTTCCTTTACGGTCCACTCGCACACCAGACCCCCCGTTCCGGGTGCTTTCGTAATGACCGTCTCTCCGTTCTCATCGAATTCGGCGATCGGATATCCTATCTTCCAGGGCGCAGGCACCGCCTTCCAGATATTCGACATGCCCCCGGTGCAGCATTCCGCGCATTCGATGATGTGCCCCATGGTTATGGCGGACGCGATGAGATCCGTATAAGGCTCGCTGAAGGTCCAACCGAATTCGTGCATCGCCGGAGCCACGAAAAGGGCGTTATCCGAAATCCTCCCTGCGACGACTACATGAGCCCCTCCTCCGAGGGCCTGGATCACTGAATCCGAACCGGTGTACGCATTCGCCGCAATGATACGGTCCTGGATGCGCGTCAGGTCGTCTTCGCCCGTGTCCAGGTTCGGAAAGGCCATGCCCTGATCACGAAGGGAGGTGAGCTTGGGCAGCACGTCGTCGCCCGTAACCACACCGATCTTCAGGCCCTTCATGCCTAGATCCCGGGCCACCTTGATCACCTCCTCTGCGGCCTGTTCCGGATTGGCACCGCCGGCATTGGTGATGACCTTGCAGCCCCTCTCCCATGCAGGAGGAAGGATCGCCTTCATCCAGGGAATGATGTCCGGGATATACCCCTTGGAAGGATCCTTTGCCCTCACCCTCGTCAAGATGGAAAGCGTCAACTCTGCCAGATGATCGAACCCGATGTAATCGATGCCCCCTTTTTCAACGAGTTCGACCGCAGGCTCCAGCATGTCTCCCCAGAAGGCGGAGCCCGCACCCACCCGGATCTTCTTCATCTCTTCCTTCATGGTTCCCATCTCCGGTCTTCAATGCCTGGTTGCAGGGAAAAAAAGGAACTTGCCACGGACCGGAGCAGTATACGAAAGGAGAGGGTTGTGCGTAAAGAGCCTTTGCCCTTTCGTCTAGGGAACGGGCAACCCCTGCACGAAGACGATGTTCCCGGTGGAAGCCCGGCGCCGATGCTCCGCCAGTGCCTGGTACTCGGGGGAGTCCCACCAGCGTCTCGCCTCCTCGGCCGAATCGAACTTGAGGACCACCGTACGCGTGTACGGCCATTCTCCTTCCAGCACCTCCGGGTCGTCGTTCACGGCCAGGAATTCGCAGTCGTAGCCGGAAAGAATATCAAGGATTCCGGCTTCGTATTTCCCGTACTCCTCCCGGTCGTGGATCTTGAGGGTACCCATCACGTACGTTGCCATGTCATTTTCCTCCTTTTCCGGTTTCTGCTAATGTTGTCCAGAGCCTGAAATATGTTTGATATCTCAAATATTGATATCTATAATATATGAGTCTTAAATAAATGACAACAGGTAAGAGAATGAAAAAAGAGGACCGACTCCTTTTTCTGGTTCACAAGGCACAGCACCGTCTGACCACCCATCTGAAGAGCGAGTATCGGAAGGGCGGGGTCACGGTTTCCCCACCTCAGTCGCTGATCCTCCTCCTGCTGAGGGACGAGAACATGCAGAGTATGTCCGATTTGAGCGAGAAGCTCTCGATCGACAACTCCGCCATCACCGGGCTCGTCGACCGTCTGGAGAAGGATGGTTTCGTGGCGCGGGAGAAGCACCCGAAAGACCGTCGGGCGTTCCTGATCCGGGTCACGAGGAAGGGGATCCGGGAACTGAAAGCGGTGGACGAAATCGTCAAGAAGACCAACCGCGGCATCAAGTCGGGATTCACGGAAAAGGAAACCGAGGCCTTCAAAGCGATCCTGAACAGCTTCTTTTCGAAATTCGGCAAGACCTAGCCTTCCCTGCGCCCCTCCCCTCGTCATCCACCTTTGCGCCCCCGAGCCTCATGTTTCCTGAAATTATAGACGAATTAGGTGGTTAAGGTTTATTGCACCTCTGCGTCTTGTTCTGGGGAGGGCCGGATGAGTCCGGTTTCCATACCTGTCATCGTGATGGCAGGAATCACATTCTATCTCGGGATCTACCATGCGCTGATCTACGCCAAGCGCAGGGACCACAGAGAGCACCTGACATTCGCCCTCACATGCATCGCCATGGGGTTCTACGATGTCTTCTGTGCGGGAAATTACAACACCACGTCCGTGGCCCAGTGTGTTTCATGGCAGCGCCTTCAGGTGGCCACTCTCGGTATTCTGGCGCCCTGTTTCCTCTGGTTCATTTCCGATTACGCTTCCTATCGGAAGACAGGGGCATTTCGCGTCTTCTCCCTCTACTGCTTTCTGACATTCGTTTACCAGCTCGTGGACCGGAGCCCCCTGACCTGGCGCCCGGACACGCCTTTCATCAAGGAGATCCGACTCCCCTTCGGCCTCGAGGTTACCTACTACGAGGCGGCTCCCGGCCTCTTCACCGAGCTCTTCCTCAGCATCATGGGGGTGGCAATCCTCTTCTATGTTACTCTGGCATGCGTGCACATGCACCGATGTGGTCGGAATGCAGAGGCGAAACCCCTACTCATCGCCCTGGGTATCCTGCTGGTCGGTCTGTTCAATGACTTCGCCGTGAGTGCAGGCTTGTATGACTTCCTCTATCTGCTCGAGTATGCCTACTCCGCCCTTCTTGCGTTCATGAGCCTTACCCTCGCTAGAGAAGTCGTGAAAGCTGCCGCCATGAAAGAGGCTCTCCAGCAGAGCGAGGAAAAGATCCGAGCTCTCAACGAGGGACTGGAGCAACGCGTGGCCCGGAGGACCGCCGAACTCGAGGCGGCAAATCAGGATCTCGCGGATGTGAACCGTCAACTCGAGGAGGCGACGGCCCGGGCAAATGCGTATGCCAGCAACGCGGAGGCGGCCAACAGGGCCAAGAGCGAGTTTCTCGCGAACATGAGCCACGAGATCCGGACGCCCATGAACGGCGTGATCGGCATGGCCGGCCTGCTGCTGGAGACCGAGCTCAGATCGGAACAGCGCGAGTTTGCGGAAACGATCCGCATGTCGGCAGACTCGCTCTTGTCCGTGATCAACGACATTCTCGATTTCTCCAAGATCGAGGCGGGTCAGCTGGACCTGGAGATCCTCGACTTCGACCTGCGGACGTCGGTCGAGGATGTGGCCGATATGCTGGCCATCCGAGCCCACGAAAAGGGGCTGGAGATATCGTGCATGATCCGGCCGGAGGTCCCTTCCTGGGTGCGCGGCGATCCCGGCAGGCTGCGGCAGATTCTGATCAACCTGATGGGGAACGCGATCAAGTTCACCGACAAGGGTGAGGTGTTCATCCGGGTGAGCCTGGAGGAGGAGAGCCCGAACCGGGCTGTGGTGCGCTTGTCGGTAACCGACACCGGGATCGGGATTCCCCCGGACCGCCTGGACGGGCTTTTCAAGTCCTTTTCCCAGGTGGATTCCTCGGTTACCCGAAAATACGGAGGTACGGGGTTGGGCCTGGCCATCTCCAAGCAGCTCGTCGAGCTGATGGGGGGCCGTATCGAGGTCGAGACCGAGCAGGGCAAAGGGTCCACCTTTTCGTTCACCGTGGATCTCGAGAAGCAGCTCGACGTCGAGTATTTCGAACAGACGGTTCCGCAGGACATCATCGGGCAGCATATCCTGATCGTGGATGACCACGATACGAACCGCTTCGTCCTGAGAGAGCTCCTTCGCGCATGGGGGTGTCGGTCCGAAGAGGCGGAAAGCGGAGCAGAGGCCCTGGACAGACTCTGGGAAGCGGCTGCAGGCGGGGATCCCTTCCGCATCGCCCTCGTCGACATGCAGATGCCGGGCATGGACGGAAAAGCATTCGGCAGGGAGGCGAAGGCGGACCCCCGCATTCGGGATACTTCACTGATCATGCTGACTTCGGTCGGACGACGGGGGGATCCGGCGGACCTCGAGGAGATCGGTTTTTCCGCTTACCTCACCAAACCGGTCAGAAAATCACACCTCTACGACTGTCTCGTCACGGTGCTGGGCCTCGCCTCGGAGGATGCTCCCGAGGGTCCGGCCCCGATCGTCACACGCCACAGCCTCGCCGAGGGGAGAAAGCGAAAGATCCGGATCCTCGTGGCCGAGGACAACGTGGTCAACCAGAAAGTGGCGCTGCGAATCCTCGAAAGGCTGGGGTACCGCGCAGATGCGGTAGCCAATGGGAAAGAAGTCATCGCGGCGCTCGAGAAGATACCCTACGATCTCGTCCTGATGGACGTGCAAATGCCCGAGATGGACGGTCTCGAAGCCGCGCAAAGGATTCGCGCTCCGCAGACCGGGGTGCTCGATCCCGGGATACCGATCATCGCCATGACAGCGCATTCGATGAAAGGGGATCGTGAGAGATGCCTGGCGGCAGGCATGGACGACTATGTCAGCAAGCCGGTGACTCCCCTGGCCGTCGATGAGGCCCTGGAGAAGTACCTGAAGCCGGTTCGGGCCTCGGCCGACACGGGTGTCATGCGTCACACCGACCCGAATGGTCCGGTCCAGATGAACAGAATCCAGCAGGTGGCCGACGGAGACCTGCTTTTCGAGCGCGAACTGATCGAAACCTTTCTCGTCGATATGGAGAGGCGCCTCATGGTCCTCGAATCCTCCGTCAACGTTCGGGACGGGGTCGGGGTGGAACAGGAGGCTCACGCGATCCGGGGCTCCAGTGCACATGCGGGCGCCAGGCGCCTCCAGGAGATCTCGGGTAAGCTCGAGGAGCAGGGAGCCAGAGGAGATTTCGACGAATCACAGGACACCCTTGCTGCCCTCAAGACGGAATTTCGAAGAGTGCACAGCTATCTTCAGGATTACCTGGGCTCCCTGGAACCCTCGCTCAGTGCTTAGCCCGGATATTTGACGAGTCGGGCTTTCCGCAGAAAGGCATTCTCCAAACCTCCCGGCATTGTTCATGAAATGTTCGGGCTTGCGCCCGGGGTCTGCTGGCGCTCAAGAAAATCGCGCTTTGTGCCGATGAGATACGATTGAGCTCGAATCCGGATGTAGCTGTTCGACAGGACTGAATGATGGCGGACATTTCCTCCCTGAACAACGAAAATCTCGCAATTCATCCTGCACGTTCCGAGGGGTACGAGGGCGGAGTCGTGAAGCGCGGCCTTGCCGTCGGACCCGCGGGGTCCGAACCTTCCGGGCCCTTCTCCGAAGGCGCTTCTTCACTGGATCGGCCCGCCTTTCGCCTGACCATTTCCGAAGAGGCTTCCCGGCTGGCACGGGTATCCGGAGCCGGGGAGACCGGGGCGCACGCTGATGGAAAGGAAGCAGGTCGCGCCGGGTCTCGGAGCAAGGGATCCCTCGGGGATCAAGCGGTGAGCGACTCGGACCAGCGGGAGGTGGAGGAGCTCAAGGAGGAGGACCGCCGGGTCCGACAGCATGAGCAGGCACACGTGGCGGCTGGTGGGCGCTATGTCCGGGGAGGTGCCAAGTACGAATATGTGACGGGGCCGGACGGCAAACGATATGCGACGGGGGGTGAGGTCTCGGTTGATTTGAGCTCGGAGAATGAACCCCGTGCGACCATACAGAAGATGAACACCATCCGCAGAGCGGCCCTGGCCCCTGCGGATCCCTCTGCCGCGGATCGATCGATCGCGGCCACTGCAACGAGGAAGGCGGCGGAGGCCCGAAAAGAGCTATCGGAGAGCCGGAAGCAGGAGGCTCAGGGAGCGCCCGAAGAAGCAGGAGGCGCCGGCCTTGCCGAGCCTGTCCGGACCAGCCCGTCGGAAACCTCCTCCACACCCGATTCACAAGCGAACGCAGTCCTCAAGACGGGGCTCCTGCGAGCCATCTCCTCTGTCTCCGCGCCTCCGTCTCCAGGCCCGAGCAAGATCAACCAATACGCATAGCAGGCCGCCCTAAAACGCCCATGTCCCTAGTCTCATCCGCGATCCAGGGCGAAAGGGCAAAGGCGAAAGGCGAAGGGGACGGAACAAGCGTTGAAAAGGGGATCATGGAGAACACCACCGTCTTGGTCAGGCGTGATCCATTTTTTCCTTCTCTTCGTCGCCTCTAAGGATGCCGACTTCAGAACTTCTACCTCCCCTTGACCCTTTTCCCTTTTCCCTTTCGCCTTCAACAAGACCCATTCTTCCCCTACAACGGCTCACCCCAGGTGATCCACTGAACGTATTCGTGCATGGCGTTCGCCGCCGTTCGGCCCGCACCCGCTGCGAGGATGACCGTGGCTGCCCCCGTGACGATATCTCCGCCGGCAAAGATTCCCCTGCAGTTGGTTCTTCCGGTCGCCTCCTCGACCACGATATTCCCCCAGCGATTGGTGTCCAACTCCGGCATGCTCCGGGTCAGGATCGGGTTCGAGTCGTTTCCGATGGCCACGATGGCCGTGTCGATCTCGGTGACGAACTCGCCCCCCTGGATCGGCACGGGCCTCCGTCTGCCGCTCTCGTCCGGTTCGCCCAGCTCCATTCGTTGGCTTCTGAGGGCCTTGAGCCTCCCTTTCTCATCGCCGATGAATTCCACGGGAGCGGTCAGGAACTGCCAGTTGATCCCTTCCTGGTCCGCGTGATGGACCTCTTCCTTTCGTGCCGGCATCTCTTCCCGGGAGCGGCGGTAGAAGAGCATCACTTCTTTCCCACCGAGCCTGAGAGCCGTGCGCGCCGAGTCCATGGCCACGTTCCCACCTCCGAAGACGGCCACTCTCGCCCCGTGTGAGATCGGGGTGTCCGCCTCCGGGAAATCGTAGGCCCTCATCAGGTTCGAGCGGGTCAGATATTCATTGGCCGAGTAGACGCCATTCAGGTTCTCGCCCGGGATCCCGAGAAACCTGGGCAGACCCGCGCCGGTTCCGACGAAGACCGCCCGATACCCTTCATCAAACAGCTCCGGGATCGTGATCGAGGCCCCCACAAGGATGTTGCAGCGGATCTCGACACCGAGCGAAGCCAGGTATTCGAGCTCTCTCTCCACGATTGCCTTGGGCAGCCGAAATTCGGGGATCCCGTAGGCGAGCACGCCGCCCGCCTTGTGCAGGCCCTCGAAGACGGTGACCCGGTAGCCCTTCCTTGCGAGGTCGGATGCCACAGTGAGACCTGCAGGCCCGGAACCGATGACCGCAATACCGTGCCCGTTCTCCGGAGCCATCTCGACGGCGGTTCCGTCCGGGTGGGCCGCCTCGTAGTCCGCCGCGAATCGCTCGAGATTTCCGATGCCGACCGGATCGCCCTTCTTGGCGACCACGCAAAGGGCCTCGCACTGTTCTTCTTGAGGGCATACGCGACCGCAAACGGCGGGGAGTGAGTTCTTCTTCTTGATCAGACGGGCCGCATCGTTGATCCGTCCTTCCTTGATCAACCGAATGAACCCGGGGATGTCGATCCCTACGGGGCATCCCTTCACACATTGCGGCCCTCTGCACATGAGGCACCGGGAGGCCTCCTCGAGAGCCTCTTCCTCAGAGTATCCCAGGTTGACCTCGAGGAAGTTTCCGCCACGGATCTCCGGGTCCTGTGATCGCATCGGGACACGGGTGCTTCGCTTCTGCGGCATGGGTTGGTGACCTCCTGCCTGTTAGAGCTTGTTCTGCTCGAGACCGATTCTACAGGCGTGGGATGATTCGTCTGCCGCCGTCTTCTCCTCGTCCCTGTACATCCCCTGCCTTGCCATGAGGAGCTCGAAATCCACCTGATGGCCGTCGAACTCCGGACCGTCCACGCAGGCAAAATAGGTCTTCCCGCCGACCGACACGCGGCAACCCCCGCACATCCCTGTCCCGTCGATCATGATCGAGTTCAGGCTCACGATGGTTTTGACCCCGAAGGGTCGGGTGGTCTCCGCCACCGACTTCATCATGATGGCGGGGCCGATGGCCAGACAGAGATCGATGTCCCGGTGCGCATCCAGCAACTCCCGCAGGGGCTCCGTCACCATGGCCTGACGACCGTAGCTGCCGTCGTCCGTGCAGATGACCAGCTCGTCGCTGATGGCTCGCATCTTTTCCTCGTAGATCAGAAGGTCCCTGGAGCGGGCTCCTATGATGCTCGTTACCCGGGACCCCATCTCTTTGCACCCACGCGCGATCGGGTAGACCGGGGCGACGCCGATACCTCCCCCAACCGCTACGACCTTGTTCCACCCGGCGATCTCGCTCGCATGTCCAAGGGGTCCAACGATCGCGTGCAGGCATTCCCCAGGCTCCAGGGCTCCCAGCTGGACCGTGGATTTCCCGACCTCCTGGAACACGATTTCGACGATGCCCTCCTCGGAAGCGAAATCGGCAATGGTCAGAGGAATTCTCTCGCCGTTCTCATGGACCATGACGATCAGGAACTGCCCGGGCTTGCAGTGCTTCGCAATCAGCGGGGCGTAGAGCACAAAGACCTTGACGCGCTCGGCAATCTGCTTCTTGTGGATGATCTCGTAGGTTTTCATCAGGGCTCCCTGTCTTCGGGTGGTATCAGCCCGCGAAATGTTCGAGTGCCTCTTCCGCTTCCTTGCGAACGATATAGGCCGTGTCCCAGGCAAAGGTATCGTGCTTGCCCAGCACCTGCCGAAGCCGGTCCTGCGATCTCGCGCGGTTCTCCGTGTCCAGCAGGCCTCGGATTGCCATCTTACCCAGACCTCGGACCCCCTTGGCCCGGATCCCGGGACTGGAATCGTAGGTGGCAGTCAAGAGGGCTTCGAATGCTTCAGCCTTCTGGTCGGGGGAGAAGCAGGAGGGGGGCAAGTGCTCTATGAGTTTTCCGAGGGTGCGTACGGCAGTGTCGCGCACCTCTTTTTCCGGATTCCCGCAGAGCCCGGCGATCAGTGGGAATCCCTTCATGACGGATGCGTCCCGGATCTTTGAAAGAGCATAGACAGCGCCAACGAGCAGATGGCTCTCCTCCGAGTCTTTGCAGGCCTCCACGATAGGGTTGATCGAGTCGGTGCCAAGGGCTGCAAGGACCCTGGCAAAGCAGAGGAGTGCCTTGAAATCCGTGCCCTGCATCTCCTGCAGATGGTACGTGATGAGATCGGGGCCCATCCCGGCCGAAACTCTTACGGCCATGTCCACCACCGTGATGAATTCGGGCAAGTCTACGGTATCGATGTAGAACAGACTGGAGACGGCTGAGGCGAGTTTCTTTCGAGCTTCGTCATCGAGCTTCGGAATTGATCGGTTCACTTCGATGAGCGTCTCGAGAACCTCGTGCGCGTCGTGGCTGCGCAGCCGATCGAGAAAAGCTTCCACTTGAACATCGTCCATGGCATCCTCTCCATCTCTCGCGCATATCGCAGGGTGCGATATGCGCGCGGGTTGCGGCGAGCCCCGGAGAATCCGGCTGCCGGCCCTGCATTCGAGTGCCAGCGTTCCTGCTGGCGCATGTTCCGATGATACCCGATGCGAGAGAGATTCGCACCAGAAAAGGGGCCTCTGGATTTCTTTTGAGCGGTCGAATAGTCTAACGGAAGGCTGTTGAGGAGGAGCAGTGGTAGGCTAGGGTTGACGCCACCATTGGCTTGCCCGACCTCGTGGCGAGCCGCCGGCTGCGGTTCTAGGGGACTTGCCCCCGTAGAGGCGAAGGAAGTCTTCCGCACGCATCCAGAAGTCGCCCCGCCTGAGTTCGAGAAGGCTGCGGCGATTCTGATGTCGGTCGGTGAAGGTCCACATGAGAAGCCAGGCGTACACCTCCTCCCAGAACTCCACGAAACGCCCCAGGGGGTTTCGGTGTGGCGTTACCAAGAAGCCGAGCCGGATGAAGATTCCCTCCGCCGCAGAGCCGTCTCCGGGCGTGAAAAGGGGCGTCACTCCGCCCACGGCTTCCACGCCTGCAAGGCGTGGGTCGTTTTTCATCGCCTCGGCCAAGTGGTGGGCAGAGGTGGCTACCCGTCGGCGAAGCTTCACCGCGGGACCGATGACAGGTCCGTCTGCAGGCATGGCGGGCATGTGCTCGTTCCAGAAGTGCAGCAGGAGCACTTTCGCGCCGGGAGGGATCTCGCCGTCCTCCACGGGGAGAGGGTATTTCGAGACTCCGACGCTGACGCGGAAGACACATTCCGGGTCATCCCAGAACTCGAATACTCCTGTCCGTTTTCGTTCGAGCCAATCAATGGCGCGGATCAAGGATCTCATGATTCCGCCCAGTATATAGGCTCGGCAAGAGCGGTCAACCGGGAGAACAGGGCTGAGAGAGCCTTTACGGCTCAGACGAGAAAGGGCGAGAAGAGGACCATGGCCAGGGAAATCGTCTTCATTGCGGATGACTTCGGGGTGAGCGATCGAGTCAACGAGGCGATCCTGCACGCCCATCGAGAGGGAGCCCTGACCGGTGCTTGCCTGATGCTCGGGCAGGCGGGGAGCCGGGGTGCCGTTTCCCTGGCTCGCGAATGCCGCAGCCTGGAGGTCGGCTGGCACCTGCACTTGACGGACAGCCGGCCCCTCACGCGGTCCGAGTGGCCATGGGGACGTTCACCCGCCCGGGCCGGGTTCGCCATCGGGCTGTCATCCAGGATGCGGACGCTGGCACGTCGCGAAATCGAATGCCAGTGGGAAGCGTTTCAGGAGACAGGCCTGCCCTGCCGCTTCGTCAATGCTCATCATCACCTTCACGTTCACCCGTGGGTCCGAAAGGTGCTGATGGAAACGCTGCCTGAAGACTTTGAAGGATGGGTGCGATGGGGTCGTCCAAGCTTCTTCACCCCGAGCCGGGTAGAGGTTTTCTACCGGATGCTGGACTCACTCTTTCAGGCGCGACACCGAAGCCGAATTCCCTTCCGGCTCAGCACCAGCCTATGGGGTATCGATCGCACCTTCAACATGAAGGCCGAAGAAATCCTCGGCGTCCTGCCCGCGCTGGGCGAAGGTTTGCATGAGTTCATGTTCCATCCAAGGCAGGTGGAGGGGGATCCGGACACCCGTGCGCTACTGGAGCTTTCGGGCCACGTCTAGACACGATCCCCCCTCTTTCCGGATCACTCCTCTGGCTGCACCCGGCCGTTCTTCTCCAAAGGGTTTACAACGGTGTACCCATCTTCGATTGCGAAATCGAAGAGCGTCGGGTCCAACTCCGGATTGAGTTTCCTATGGGTGAACAGGTTCTTCATGCTCGAGCCGTCCGGGAAGAGCAGCTCGGTGGACAGGAGGGAAAAATCGCGAGTGGAGACCTCCACGATGACCCGATCGAGTAGCCTCCTCGCCAACTCGGCTGCCGGCCGCAGCTCGAACTTCCACGATTTCTTGAGTCGTTGGGTCGAAACGAGCTCGTAACGGGCGAAGAAAGTTTCGGCATCGCTCGGAAAGCCCACCTCGAGGAGTGCCAGGACCTGTTTCCAGGCAGGGTCGACGTTTTCACCTCCTGCGAACCGCTCTATCTGCTTGAGCCGCGGATAGATGATCAGCAGTTCCTCGTCCTTCCTTACGGCGATCGTGCGGGGAGGATCCCCCAGTTGCCACCGAAATCGATTCGGCTGAAGAAACCAGACCCGGCCGCGGGACTTGAGGGGACGGACCAAGGAACGCAGTCGCCGGATTTGGACCACATCGGCGGACCAGGTCTTGATCCGGGTCTGTTGCTCGAGCCACATATCGAGGAATTCCCGGGCAGAGTCGATCCCTGCAGCCACCCCGTTGGCGGAGAAGAAGATCGACAGGAAGACGGCCAGGAAGAATCCCGCCGGAGCAAATCGACAGAAGCACGATGTCTTTGTGGATCGCGTCATGTGACCCCCAGAGAAGAAGCTTCGAGGCTCTTGCGCCTTACGGCTCGCCACCATGCGGGAAGCAGGAAGACGGAGATCAAGCTGGTGATAACGATCCCTGCTGCACACACCTGTCCAAGACTGGCCAGGCCGGCGTTGGATGCGAAGCCAAGCGTACCGAACCCGGAAGCGGTCGACACGCCGCACAGGAGGATGGCCCGGCCGACGGTCTGTCGGACGTGAAACAGGTCCCCCCTGTAGCGTTTCATTGCGAACTGGATGTGGATACTGTAATCGACCCCGGCACCGAACAACAAGGGCAGGGCCATCACGTTCATCAAGTTCCAGGACCAATCGAGCAGCACCATGAACCCCATCAGGCACAGAAGACTGAACCCCAGGGTAGCGATACTGAGCGCCACCTCGCCTACGTTGCGAAACGCCAACCCAAGCAAGATCAGAAGGACCGCTGCCATGGGAACCAGGACACGTCTCACGTCGCGTTTCATGGTTCCGAGCAAGGATTCACTGAGCAGGGACCAGCTGAACATCTTGGCACCGGTCGATGTGCTGATCTTGTCGGTGAGCTCCAGAAGTCCGGCCTGAGTCGCGGTGCTCGAGGCCTCCAGCTGGCCAAGGGCGAGAAGACGTCCCGCGTCGTTGCCTGCGAACTGTCGAAAGACCCAACGCGATGCCGGGTTGTTCGGCCAGACGGCCCGTTCCGTCTCCGCGAAACGCTCCCATGCCGCAAAGGCCCCTTCGGTCAGCTTGAGGGACTCCTTGGTGAATCCTGCGGCGAGCGCCGCTTCCCGTGCCGCGGGCAGACGACCTGAAAGCCGTTGGGCTGTCTTTCTGTTCTCCTGTTGGGACTCGGGCCTTGGCCAGAGGGCATCGGGAAGGCGGTATTCGACGAGCAGGCCTTCTTCAACAGAGGCCGACAACTCCCTGCCGGCCACTTCGAGGCGGTCGGCCACTTCTTGCTCGTCTGCTCCGTCGACGATCAGCCAGAAGGCATCGTCGTATCCCCCGATCTCCCGTTGGATCTCCTGGAGCGCTTCCATCGCCTCGTTTTCCTTAGGCCCCAGATCCCGGGTGCTGTAGTCCACGGTCGGGAGCCGGCTCATCAACAACGATAGCGAGCCGAAGCCTGCCAGCAAAGTCATCCACCAGGCCGCCCGAGGGTTCAGGGTAAGTGCGGAGAGCCGACCGGTCGTTTCCGGACGAGCGCTGTTCCTCGGCTGCACCCTGGAGATGAGTGGGGGAAGAAACGCCAGGAGCATGAGCACGCCTGCGACCAGGATCCCGATGCCGACGAGCGTGCCGAGCTGTGTCAATCCGGGTAGACTGCTCCGGGTAATCATGAAAAAGGCGCCTGCCGTGGTGACCGCTGCCCAGAGGATGCTCGGCGCCACCACTGACCGTTGCTCATCCAGAGATCGCGTGGGGTGCACGGCGAACTCCTGATAGAGGATCAGCCCGTAGTCCGCCGCCAGCCCCAGTAGGATGGCAGCAAAACCGAGGCTTGCAGCATTGAGCGGCCCAAGAAGAATCGCTCCCAACGACACCGAAACGGCAAGGACCAGGAGGAGGAGAATCACCAGCCAGCCAAGAGGGAGCCAGTGCCGGTGGACCAGCCAGAACAGACAGGCGACCAGAAGAAGGGTGCCCAGTGCGGCGAACTGTACATCCCGCAACAGACCGGAGCCGGACGCGGCAACAAAAGCGGGGGTTCCTGTCATACGAAGGGTGAGCGAACCTTCTCTGCCCTCTGCTCCCTTCCATGCATCGACAACGGCCCCAACCTCCTTCACCCAGTTTCGAATCTTGAAGAAGCCGGTCTCCTCCTCCGGCAGAGGCACGAACAGAATCCGGAAGGTCCCGTCCGGAGAGGCGAAGGGGTCCTCCATCCCCTCCGCCAGGGGTGAGGAGATGTGGTCCGAGAGATCGGTCAATGCGAAAGGGTCATGGGCGAGCCGAGCCACCTCGATGGGCCTGAAGGATGTGGCCAGACGTTCCAGCGTATTGTCGAGCGTCTGCTGCAACCGCCCTTCCTGAAACCTGTCCGACACGGTTTCGAAGACCGAAGGCGTCTGATTGAACCATGTGAAGGCCAGAAACTCGGCCAGTTGGGAAGGATCTTCGCGGAAAGGGCTGCGCCACATCACATCGGAGGTCAGGCCTGAAGAGTCCAGGGCTTCGGCCAGTGATCGGGCGGCCTTCTCGGTCTGCTCAGCGCTGGCTGACCGGAGGGAGAAGACCAGCTCCCGGGAGGAGCCGAAACTCCTCTGGTAGAGCTTGAGCCCTTCGACCATCCGGGAATCGGTCGGCAGGAGGTTGAACACGTCCACGTCAAGACGCAACCTGAAGAATCCCGTCGCCAGTACGACCGCAAGTCCCCCGATCAACATCCAGATCGCCCGGCGCTTCATCGATCGAGCACCACCCGGATCGCCTCTCCGGTCTTCCGATTGACCATGGACAATTCTCCGTTCGCAGGCCGGTCCACTACCCAGCGCTTCGTGGGGGAGCCGCCCTCGAGGATGTCCGGGAACCGGAACCAGATGAATTTCTTGGGGGCACGACCGATCCCGTAATAGGACCGTCCCTTGTCGATGAAGTCGATCCTCCAAAGGTTGCCGTCGGTCTGGGCGGTGAAGATGGGAAACGGCGACTTCGAGAAGCTGACCAGGACATCCCCGTCCTGGTTGCGGGCTACGATCAGATCTCCGGCAAGGGCCGTCACGTCGGATCGAGGCGTCCAGAGCGCCTGCCCTTCCCAAACGGTCCAGCCCGGATCATCAAGATCCACGTCCGGCAGAGAGATGATTCTGCCGCAGCCGGCAAGCCAGAAGATGGAAAGCCATAGAACAAGGCCCACCGTGACGTGGTCGATGCGGCGAGACCGCTTGAAGCGAAAGAACGCCACGTGGGCACGTCCTCAATCAAGACGGGTTTGGCGCTGGGTTTCCAGCATGCCCGTTTCGGGTTCGACAACCTGGTGGGGCGACCACCATTTCTGGCCCCGCCAGACGATCGGCCAGGGGAACCAGCAGGCGACCCAGGAGAACCCGCGCAGCACGCTCCAGAGCGGGAGGATGGGGAGTCGTCTCCAGCTGATCCGGCAGCCCACCATGCTGCAGATCGAGAGTGCGGCCACGGCGTCGGCGATCAGAACGATCAGCAAGCCCATCCATGCAGCCTGTTCCATGGGGCTTGTGAGCAGCCATGCCAGCCACCCAAGCAAGGGAATCACGACCAGCTGGGCCGCATAGGGCCCGGGCCTGCACCAGCGAATGTTCTTCTGCCAGCGGAGATAGTGAAGCACCGCCTCTTTCCAGCCTTGTGCTGCAGGCACGGTGCTCAGCCGCATGGACGCGAGCTGGGTGGGTTTGAGCAGACCGCCCAGGTGAAAGTCCTCGGCCAGGCATCCCCCCAGAAAGTCCCAGTCGACCCGCCGATGGAAGTCCTCTGCCTCGAAGAGCATGCCGGATCCGAGCCCGAACTGGATCATCTTCTGACCGCTCAGCAGAACAACCCCAGGATAGAACTCGAGGTTCACGTAGAGGGCGTCGAGCATTTCTGCAGCGCCGCCGGCCTTCTTGATCACGTAGGGCGAGGTCAGGCAACGAGCCCTGGTCTTCTTGTAGTCGATCCTCATCGATCGGATCGTTCCGGGAGGTGCAACCATGTCCGAGTCGCTCCAGAGCCAGAGTTCCCCTGTTGCGTGAGGCTCCATGACCCGCATCCAAGAGACCTTCGGGTGGGGATAGCGATTCGGGTTCTCGTCCACCACCAGCCTGATATCCGCCCCGGGGTACCGATCGCGCATCTTCAGGACATATTCCTCGAGGCGGCCCTGGTCCGGCCGGTGGCATCCGATCAGCAACTCGCAGTTGCTGTCCAGGTCTGCAATGAAGGATTCGATGGATGCATCGAATCTGGCGAACTCCTGGTCGCTGAGGGAGCGGGGCAGCGGCTTGAAAACGCTGATGCGCCTTGGGTCAGGATCCCCGGTTTGGTTCCCTCGGTTCCTGGCGCTGACGACCAGGATCAGGGCGACAACCCACCAGGCAATGCCTATACACGTCCAGATTCCGAGGAACCACTCCACACTCATCCCGCAAGACCTCGCATGGGATCGAATTCTGCTTTCCGCTCAATAAGTTAAGATGCTCGGGCCGACCCAAAGAGTTCTATTTTCAGCCAGGGGGAGCATACGGGAAAGCGCCTTTTTGTGTCAAGCAATTCGTTCGTCAACCCAATAAATTCAATAGGTAAAGCCGCTTCCTTCAAGGAAAGAATCAGGGGTGTTCGCCTGCATATTGCACGAAGCCTTCCACAGCCTTCGCTGCGAAGTTTCGTGCAATATGCGGCCTGCAGGTCTGCTCGCCGGTTCTACGTGTCGAAACCGAACCGCTCGAAGATATCACGATAGGTGTCGTGGATCTGCCCACGGCTCAGCCCTCCCTCTTCGGGCGAATATTCGTGGCGACTGCTGTAGCGTCGTGCCCTATCCGACTCTTCCTGCAGGACCTCTTCGAAGGCCTCACCGATCTCGAAGCCGAAACGACCGTAGATCTCCCGTACGGTCTGCTCCGGGGCGCTTACCAGGTCGTCATACTTGACGATCGCGTGGCTGCCGGCAGGCGCCTCTTCGAGGCTCTGGAGGGGATGGGAGTACCAGTGCCTGGCCATATCGATGAGATAGTCGCGCAGGGCGTGGTCTTCGTCCGGGATTCCGAGAACCCGCCAGGAGAACCTCATCATGTTGACGTAGGAGGGAAGCATCTCGAGGGGGCTGCGAACCAGATAGATGATTCTTGCGTCGGGAAAGTGCTCGAATACGGTATCTACTTTGGGGCAAAGGGCAGGGTTCTTTGCCAGATAGAGCCTTCCTGAGGTTCCGCTCCCGCGTCGGCTGCCGTACAGATGACGCTGGAGGCAGCGTTTGTAAAAGGCCATGATCCGGTTTCTCGTCGACCGGGGCAAGGCCGTATCGAAGTAGGTGTACGGGATTGCCTCGCCGAGCAATCCTGCGGACAAGCCGATCGTCATGGCGGACCAGATATGCAGCAGCAGATAGTCGTCTTCCTCCGGCTCGCTCAGCGAAACCTCATGCATCACGTTCTGCTCGTGCCAACCCTGCTCGGTTCTGTCGAGCCGCTTCCGCACCGGCCCTCCCAACCAGCGATCGATAGCCGCGAGCCCTGCAACCACCTTGCGCTGCGTGATGGAAGGTGCGAACAGAATTTCCCACATCTTCATCGTGGAGAACCGGTCCGTGTCTCTGGCAATCAGCCGGTGCAGGAAGGTCGTGCCGCTGCGTGGGTTGCCCACGATGAACACGGGAGTGCTCACCTCCTCCTTGCGGTAGCCTCCATAGAAGATGTCATCCAGTAGAAACCCGAGCCAGACCGTCAGTTCGAGGAGGGGGAAGGCGATGTAGAAGGCGATGAGGATGGCGATGCGCCGGGGTGTCCACCGGCCGTTGGTCAACCAGAGGTATGAGAATCTGAAAAAGCCTCGGAAATTGAAGGTCATGTGATGTTGTTCCATGGCGGCGAAGCCGCGGACGAAAAGGTGAAAGAAGGTATCAGCTGTACTGTAAGGTGTGTCGAAAGGGCAAATATCCCCGGCAGTCTGAATGAGGGAATTACGGCTGTCAAGAGGGAGGACTCTTGGGCGTGCTTCGCTCGGCCCGGATAGCGACAAGCTCGTGATACCGCTTTCGTCGCTGGGCCCTTTCCCTCAGCCACAGGAAGCTGAGCAGAATGTTGAACAGCACGAAGGCGCCCGCGTACAGCACAAGGGTGAAGGCCCTGTCGCGGCCCTGGGTCTCGATGGCCTGAGCGATGAAGTAGGTGTGGATCAGGGTCGAGGGGATAAGGCCGATCGTTGAGGCGGCCAGGAAGAAAGCCGGCCGCACCCCGCCGAGGGCGGCGCCGAAATTGACGACAGCGAAGGGGAGGGGCATGAAGCGGGTTTGCACCAGGGGCCAGAATCCGTGTCGTTCGAAGACCTTTTCCGCTCGCCGGAAACGCTTTCCCGTGAACCGTACGACGAAGTCCCTTCCCAGGAGCTTGGCGACCCAAAAAGCCAGCAGGGCCCCCAGGAGAAGCCCGACCATGTTGTAGATCGACCCGTAGAATGCACCGAAGGCAGCTCCGCCCACCAGAAGAGGGACAGGGGGAAGCCCCAGGGTGGATACGATCACAAAGAGCCCGATGAGCAGAATCGGTGCCCACCAGGTGTCACGCATCTGCTCGATGAGGGAGACCACCCGCTCTTCGGTAAGCATCTCACCGAGGGGTGTGAATCGGACAAGGATGATCCCGGCCAGAATCAGGAGGGCGAACATTGCCCCCCGCAGCCCGACGCTGCTCGGAATCCACACTCTTCCTGATTGTCCGTCTGACATGAACCTCCCCTTGACCCCTGACCTCTCAGTCCAACTCTACTGCGGGCTTTGGCAGTGGCCCGGCATTTGCCTCAAAGGCATAGGCCGCCCGCAGCAGGGTCGCTTCGTCAAAGGCCCTGCCCACGAGTTGAAGGCCCATCGGCAGCCCCTCGTTGCTCAGGCCGCAGGGAACCGAGATGGCAGGGAGGCCGGTCAGGTTCGAAGGGCATGCGAACCGAATGAGTGCCATCGGAATGTCGACCTCTGTTCCTGCGATCGACACCGTCTCCGCACCTATAGGGGGCGCAGCAACGGGTGCGCCCGGCATGGCGAAGAGGTCGATCTTCTCGAAAGCGCGGGCGAATTCCTGCTGGATGATCCTCCTGAGGCGTTGTGCTTTGATGTAGTGGACGGCAGAGAAGACCGAGCCGCCTTCCAGGAGTGCGCGAACGTCATCGCCGTAATCGGCACCCCGATTTCTCAGGTTGTCCTCATGGTACGCAGCCGGTTCGGTGGTGATCAGGATGGACTCGACCACCGAGGTGAGCTCGATGTTCGGCAGGTGCACTTCTACAATCCGTGCGCCCAGGCCCTCGAGTGTCCTGAGTGCATTCTCGACAGAGGCTGCGACCTCATCGTCGACCATGCTGAAACAGAAGGCAGGGTCGATCCCGATACGGAGACGCTTCACATCCTTCTTCAGGGCCCGGGTGAATGCTGGAACCTTCTCGTTCGCGCTCGTCGGATCCTTTGGGTCATGGCCGGCCATGGCTGAAAGCATGATGGCCGCATCGCGCACGCATTTCGTCATGGGGCCCACATGGTCCAGAGACCAGGCAAGAGGAACGATGCCATGGAGGCTTACGCGGCCGTAGGTCGGCTTGAGCCCCACGGTTCCGCACAAGGCGGAAGGCGTGCGGATGGAGCCCCCTGTGTCGCTGCCGGTCGAAGCGATGCACATGTCGGCGGCGAGGGCGGATGCCGAACCTCCACTCGAGCCACCCGGAATACGTTTCGTATCATAAGGATTCCGGGTTCCCCCGTAATGCGGGTTCTGCGTGGTGCTGCCGAACGCGAATTCGTGGAGATTCGTCTTTCCAACGATGACCGCCCCGGCCGAGCGCAGCTGGGCGACGGATGTGGCATCCTCGTCGGGGACCCGATCCGCCATGATCTTCGAGCCGGCGGTCGTGCGCATCCCTTTCGTATCATACAAGTCCTTCAAGGATATGGGGATGCCGTGCAGCGGACCCAGGTACTTGCCCTTCGCGATCTGCCTCTGGGCGGTCCGTGCAGCCTTGAGCGCTCCCTCTGCGTCGACGGTAATGTACGCGTTGAGCAGGGGGTCGAGCTTCTCGATCTGCTCCAGCACATCCAGGGTGATATCGACGGGCGAAATCTTGCATGATTTCACCTTTGGGGCGAGTTGGGAGATGGTCATCCGATTGAGTTCGTTCGACATGAGCTCACTCCTTGATCGGCCGGAACGTGAGAGCAGGGAACACCTCCGCATAGCCCTCGGGCTTCAGCGTGTTCATCATGGAAACGAGCCCCGTGAGCAGTTCCTGCATTTCGGCCCCCTCTTCGGACAGGTCCATGTTCGCCATCGCCTTGAGCTGTTTTCTCAGGAATCCGGTATCGAGTACGCCCTCATTCTGTTGGCTCATCCTTTCCCTCCTTCCATGGTCTTGTGGCCCGGACGGTCAGAGGGCATCATGCTACGATATCCGGCCCCAAAGGGGAAGCACCTGGCGCACAGATGGGTCGAGATTGTCCCCGATTTCTACCAGCGGGCTTGTGGGACGAAATTGGGGATTGCCACTGATCTCGGCATTTCGCTGTTGGTCGATCGGTGCCAGGAAATCGGTGGCTGTCCCCAATTTCGTCCGGCCCTCTTGTGGTCCGAGATCGTTTCCGATCTCGTCTGGGTTCCCTATGGTCCGAGATCGGGGATTCTCCCCAATCTCCTCCGGGTGCCCTGTGGTCCGAAATCTTGTCAGATTTCCTCCGGGGTCCCTGTGGTCCGAGATCGTTTCCGATCTCGTCTGGCTTGCATTTGCTCCGCGACATCCGTTAAAAGAGCCTATTCTACAACTCGATCGTCTACACGCGGGAGATTTCCGATGGAGATCACATTCTACGGGGCGGTAAGGGAAGTGACCGGATCGCTGCATCTTCTGAAGACGGGAAAGGACCACATCCTGCTCGATTGCGGGATGTTTCAGGGACGACGAGCCGAGGCCGCGGAGAAGAACAGGGTCTTCCCCTTCGACCCCAGGCTGATCACCAACACGGTCCTGTCGCACGCCCACATCGACCATTCCGGACGGATTCCACTCTTGACCAAGAAGGACTTCGCAGGAAGGATCATCTGCACGCGGGCAACGGCGGACGCCTGTGGGTATATGCTTCCGGACAGCGCGTATATTCAAGAGTCGGATGCCGCCTACCTGAACTACAAGACGGCGCGGGCCGCCCTGGGAGAGATGCGAAAGTCGAAGAAGGCGAAGAAGATCTCGAAACAGGGCATGCAGAAGATCAAGACCTCCCTGAAAAAGGGCAACAAGCTCGACACCGAGGCAATCAACACCCTGATCGAGCGGCACCATCTGAAGAGTGTGGACCCTCTCTACACCATCGAGGATGCCCGCGAAGCGCTGACCTATTTCGATGACTATCCGTACCGACACCCGATCACGGTCGGCAAGGGCGTTACCTGCACCCTGTATGAAGCGGGCCACATCCTCGGCTCGGCGGTCACCATCATCCGCGCAAAGGAAAACGGGCGGAAACTCACGGTCGGGTATACAGGGGATCTCGGACGGTTCGAAAGACCCATTATTCGGAATCCGAACCTGAAGTTCAAGAAGCAAGACGCCAACCTGGATCTGCTGATCATGGAAAGCACCTACGGCAACCGGGTGCACGAGCCGGTCCTGGACTTGAAGCCTCGGCTGAAGAAGGTGCTGCTCGACACCTACGAACGGGGCGGCACCGTTCTGATACCCGCCTTTGCCTACGGGCGTACCCAGGAGTTGATCTATCTTCTCCATGAGCTGTACGACGAGGGTGAGGTTCCCAGGATTCCGGTCTACGTGGACAGCCCCCTGGCAACGAACATCACACGTGTGTTTGGTGAGCATCCTGAGGTCTACGATGAGGAGGCCCACGAGAATTTCCTGGAGAAGGGGAAGAATCCCTTTTCCTTCAAGGGCATTCGCTTTGTCCGGTCCGTGGAGGAGTCCATGGCCGTCAACCGGGATGAGAGCCCGCACATCGTGATCGCAGCCTCGGGCATGTGCGAGGCCGGGCGGATCCTCCATCATCTGCGGCACAAGATCCACAACCGGAAGAACACGATCCTGATCGTGGGATACATGGCCGCCCACACGCTCGGTCGACGCATCCTCGAACAGGGCCTCGCCTACGAGGCGTCCGGGCGGAAGGGTGACCCCCCGATGATGAAGTTCTTCGGCAAGGCCTACCCTCTAAAGGCCCGGGTGGTCAGCGTGGGTGGTCTGAGTGCACACGGGGATCGGGAGGAAATGCTCCGCTTTTTGGAGAAGTCGAACCTTTCGGTGAAGAAGATCGCGCTTGTGCACGGCGAGGAGGAGCAGACCCTGGCTTTTGCAGAATATCTAGAAGGGAAGGGGTATGCTGTCTCTGTGCCCCGGGCAGGGGAGACGCTGCGCGTGGGATAGCCGTTTCATGGAATTCTCGCTCGAGCGCGGCGATCGCCGTTTCCAGTTCCTTTGTACGGTTCTGCAGGGTTGACTCGAGTCGTGTGCAGGTCCGTGCGAGTTCCTCCACCGGATCCGGAGGTTGCTCTCCGGCCGCGCCCAAGGGTTCCTGGTGGGCGGGTTTCTTCAGCAAGCTCTCGCCTCTCGAGATCGCTCGGTCGAGAAGACTCCTGGCCGAGGCAACGCCCTTCTGGATCGTTTGCGGCAGCCGCTGCTGTAGGGCAGAGGGGGAGAAGCCGAAGATCCCTTCTCTCCGGCCAAGCCCTTCGGCCACGAGCTGGGTCACACGGTCGCGCACCTGACCCGCAAGCTTTCGGATCGTCTCCGGATCCCCGACCGTGTCAGCGGGATAATCACGATAGAATCGAATCGGCTCCCCATAGTAGATCTGGTACTTGGTCGGCAGCGGGATGCATCCGAGAGGCCCGAGGAGCAGGCTCAGGAGGGGAATCGGGACATACGGCAGGTTAAGAATCTTGGCGACCTGCTTGATGTTGAGCAGGTAGGGGTACTGCTCTTCCGCACCGATGACCGCGGCGGGAACGATCGGTGCCCTGTGGATGAGGCTCAGCTCCACGAAACCCACGTTGAAGGGGAGGAGCTTGTAGCGGTCTTTGAAGCTCTTCCCGGTTCCGTTGTGCCCCTCCGGGAACACGGTGATCAACTCCCCCTGCTTGAGCAGATCGGTCAGGTTTCTCTTTGCCCCGATCACCTGTCCGCATCGGTAAAAGAAAAGGTTGATGAAAGGCATGGACCCTGCGAAGTTGTCGACCACGGCCCGCATGATGCGAGGTTGCTTCATGTTCTTGGCAAGGTCCACGGCGAGCATGACCCCGTCAATAGGAATGCCGCCGCTGTGGTTGGGCGCCAGCAAGACCGGCCCCTCTTGCGGGATCCGTTCTACGCCGAAGCTTTCTACGCGGAACCAGTACTCGTACACGAACCGGAGCAGAGCGTAGGCCAACATGGCGGATTCCGGTTCGAGCCCAAACGGATCGTATCCGAATTCCGACGAGTGCACCTTGATCCTGGCCAGACGTTCGTATTCATCGCCTGCCAGCAACCTGACAACCCTACGTGCCCTTTGGCGGCCCTTCCTGTTCATGGAATCCCTCCTTTTGCGGGCTCTTTACCATTGCCCGATCCAAGGGTTCCGTGCTTGACAAAAAGTCAATCTTTCGGGAAAAGCAGCCGCGAATTGTGATGATCCGAGTCGTCAGGCTTTCGTGCCAAGTTTATAGGGAAGGGCCGGTGACGGTGAATGATTTCTCGCGTAGCGTCCATATGTTCATTGAGAAGGAGCTTTGTCAGGGCCTGCCTTTTTCTTCATCACAATTAAACAATATTCTCGAAGGGAGAATGAATGCTGTCAAGAAAAAAAGACTCTGCCATCGGGTCTCTTACACTCGTGTTTTTATAGCCGTTTCGACATTGTTTGCCGCCTCTAAACCCCGGACCTTGATTCATGAAGGATCTCCGACAAGTTCCCACACCTCTTCATGTTCCTCTTTCAGTCGGAATGAATCGAACTGCCTGTTCATCTTTTTTGATAGGCTTTCGCCGCTGGGCCCTGTTCCCTCTTCGAATCCGGACGACAGGGTGGATTGACAGGTTCCGCTCTTCTGCCGGATACTGCTCGGCATCCAAGGCCACCCCTTTCCCGGAGAAATCTGAAGGGGACCTTTGTTCGGGGCCGAACACCTCTGGAAGGAATCAACGATGTCGTCTTTGAGGCGGAGGGCGCTTGCAGGGATCCGAAAGGGGGACTCTTTCACGGTTTCTCGTACGTTCTCCGAGGAGGACGTCAGGCGGTTTGGCGATATCTCACTGGATTACAACCCGGTTCACTATGACGAGCGTTTTGCCAGGGCCCGTGGCATGACGGGCCGCATCTGTCACGGGCTTCTCGTTGCGGGTATGATCACCGAGATCGGCGGACAGCTCGGATGGCTCGCCACAAAGATGGACTTCACGTTCAAGAAGCCTGTCTATGTGGGTGATACGGTTGAATGCACCTTGACGATCACAGATATGAACGAGAAGGGGTGGGCCGAGGGGCGGGCCGATTACAGGAACCAGGAGGGCGTGAGCGTGCTCGAAGCGATCCTGACCGGCTTCCCGCCGCAGGAGGAACAGAACGAGATCCTCAGGACCATGGTGGCGGAAGGAGATCCGACGAACAAGCTCGCCGGGTAGCCGCGACCTGTCGAGGGGGACCACGAACTTCGGCGATTCGGGGGCAGGAGGAGTCAGACGATGGAACTGGACGGAAGAACCGCATTGGTGACTGGCTCTTCGCGTGGCATCGGCCGGGCGATCGCGATACGTCTCGCCGAGGAGGGCGCAAATCTGATCGTCAACTACCGGTCACGGGAGAAGGAAGCGGTAGAGGTTGTTTCCCGGATCAAGGCAATGGGCAGGAAGGCCCTGGCCTGCCGAGCGGATGTGTCGGACATCGAGGAAGTCGACGCGATGGTCCTGGAGGCGACCCGGACACTGGGGCCGATCGACGTCCTCGTGAACAATGCGACGGTCCACCGGGGCAGGAAGGTTGAGAAGCTTCCATCGGAAGATTGGGACCTGGTGATCAAGTCGTGTCTGTACGGAGCCTTTCACTGCACCCGGTGCGTCGTTCCCTCTATGAAAGAGCGGAAATGGGGGCGTATCATCAATATCTCTTCGAGTGTGGGCGAGCGGGGCTACCCGGGCGATTCGGCCTACGGTGCGGCCAAGGCAGGCCTTCTCGGTTTCACCAAATCGCTGGCCCGTGAGATGGCCCGCGACGGCATCATGGTCACGGCGGTTATCCCGGGATTCGTTGTCACCGAAATGACCAGCAGTCTCTCGCCGGACAACATCGAGCTCATCAAGGCCACCATTCCCGTGGGCAAGCTCTGCGAGCCTGAGGACGTTGCCGAGATGGTCACTTTTCTCGCGTCCAAGGGACACAACATCACGGGATCCATTCATCACGTGGACGGCGGACTTAGCATTTGAGGCAGGCGCGGGAATAAGATCGAAGCCGGGTGACGCACGGGCATGTCAGCGATACCGGTAGCGATACTCCGTCCACTCCCCCTTTCCTGCCCCGAAGCCGAGGGCGCGGAAGTTCGTATCGACGGATGACACGAAACCCTTCGCCTCCATGTCCAACACCTGCTCTCCCACGTCGATCTTGATTTCGCTCCAGCGATTCATCACGGAACTGAATCCCAGAGCTCTCTGGTTCGTTACAACCACGGCGACCCGGCTTCCGGTCCGCGATTCGACGACCTGTTCCTGGGCTCTGAGGCCTGCTACAATCCATTGATTGCCCGCGGAGGAGAAGGCGAGGACCTCCTTGGCCCGGGTGATCAGGACCACATCATCCAGAATGTCCTGGGTATGGGCAATCGTCGGGATGGCGAGAAACGTAAGAAGGGCAAGCACGGTTCTCATTCGATTGTTATGGGTCATGTCTCGCTCCATGGATGGACGGTTGGATGATGGGCCATGAATCGGGCAGCTTAGGGGGTCAAGGTTGTTTTTTCGGTGCTGCCTGTTCTTTCAGCCTGCGCACGACCGGCCGGTCTGCCTCGGAGAAATCGGTTTCCCTCAGCGTTTCGGGTGAAACCCATTCGACCCGATCGTGCTCGAGCAGCTCGATCTCTCCCGAAACATAGGATGTTCGGTAGACGAGAAGCTCCACGGCGATGTGGGGATACACGAATCGGCTCGAACAGAAAAATGCGCCTACCTCTGTTTCGATGCCGAGTTCCTCCTTGAGCTCCCTCTTCAGGCATTCCTCCGGTGTTTCGCCGGGCTCCAGCTTTCCTCCGGGGAATTCCCATTTCCCGGCCAGGGAATCACCCCGCCTTCGCCTGGCGATCAGGATCTTGCCGTTCCGTTCGATCACCGCAGCTGTTACCTTCTGTGGAGTCAAGAGCCACCTCTGTTCCGTCTATGTTCTTATTCGGTATGGGTTGTCGCGCGGCCCGTGTCAAGTGGCCGGTAGCCGGTGGCATCGCCCGGCTCGATTGACAGGTGTAGTGGCTACCGGTAACCATAGTGGCATCGTCTCGAAGCTGCAAGCCGCTATTTCCAGGTATCTGGGTGCTGGCATGCGCTGGGGCGACGGAGCCCAATCAAATCGAATTTGGAACAGGGAGAGCACGCAACATGCAATTTCAGGATGTCGTTTTCGAGAAGCAGGATAAGACAGCGGTTCTGACCTTGAACCGGCCGGATATCCGAAACGCTCTGAGCGGGGAGCGGATGATTGAAGAAATCGAGGCGGCGATTTCGATTGTCCAGGAGGATGAAGAGATGTGTGCTCTCATCCTCACGGGTGCCGGCGCCGCTTTCTCGGCCGGGGGGAATCTGAAAGATCTGCAGGCAAAGGTGGGCATGTTCGCGGGGGGGCCGGATGAAGTGCGCGACAATTACCGGAAGGGAATTCAGAGGATCCCCCTTGCCCTGCACCATCTGGATGTCCCGACCATCGCCGCGGTCAACGGGCCGGCTATCGGCGCGGGTTGTGACCTGGCCTGTATGTGCGACATACGCATCGCAGGAGAAGATGCGCGGTTCGGGGAGACCTTCGCTTCTGTGGGGTTGATTCCCGGGGATGGCGGGGCTTATTTTCTGCCCCGGACCATAGGATTCTCCAAGGCCCTCGAGCTGGCCTTCACGTGCCGCGTGCTCGACGCGACCGAGGCCCTTGGGATCGGGCTTGTCAGCGAGGTCGTGCCGCAGGAGAAGCTGATGGACCGAGCCATGCAGGTGGCCCGGGAGATCGCCCGGCAGCCGGCAAAGACCCTACGGATGGCAAAGCGTCTGTTCTATGTTTCACAGGGAAAGACGCTGGAAGAGACGCTGGAGCTGTCCGCGGCCTTTCAGGCCATCTGCCAGCATTCGCCGGAGCATGCACGGGCCCTGGAAGCGATGGCTGCGCGGAAGAAACAGTAAGGAGAAGAGAATCCATGGCGCTGGAATTCGAACAAGGTCCGATCCGGCCACCCAGTGAAGCGAGAAGCCTTCTTATCCGGGTGACCCGAAACTGCCCCTGGAATCGCTGTGAGTTCTGCCCGGTCTACAAGGGGGCGAAATTCTCGCGTCGGACCGTGGAAGAGATCAAGGCAGATATCGATACCGTCAAGGAGATGGTCGACCTGCTGAAGAGGACGGCCTGGCAGAGCGGCTTCGGGGGCACGATCGACCGCCGTCTTGTCGAGGCGGTCCTTCAGGACGAGAGCCATTCCGAGAGCTTCCGAAGCGTCGCCCTTTGGCTCTATTACGGTGGAGAGAGTGCATTCCTCCAGGACGCCAACAGCCTGGTGATGAAGACCCTGAACCTGGTGGAGGTGGTTTCCTACCTGAAGGAGACCTTTCCAGGACTCAAGCGGATCACCAGCTACGCCCGGTCCTCGACCCTGGCCCGGAAATCCGTGGAGGAGCTCCGGCAGCTCAAGGATGCCGGACTCAACCGGATCCACGTGGGGCTTGAATCCGGCAGCGACGCGGTCCTATCGTTCGTCAAGAAGGGTGTTACGGCCGCGCAGCAGATCGAAGGAGGGCGGCGGGTCGTGGATGCGGGCATCGAGCTCTCCGAATACGTGATGCCGGGCTTGGGTGGGCGACGTCTGTCCCGGGATCATGCGCTGGAGACGGCCCGGGTCCTGAATGCGATCGACCCTGATTTCATTCGAATTCGCTCCTTGGCGCTACCCGCTGGGACCGGCTTGCGGGAGAAATGGGAACGGGGAGACTTCGAGAGGCCCACGGATGAGGAGATGGTTCGCGAGCTTCGTCTGTTCATCGAGCACCTGGACGGCATCAACACGTATTTGGCGAGTGACCATATCCTCAACCTTCTGGAAGAACTGGAGGGCCGTCTACCGGAAGACAAGCCCTACCTCCTGGAGGTCATCGACCGATACCTGGACCTGCCCGAAGACGAGCGTCTCCTGTTCCAGCTCGGTCGCCGGTTGGGTCTCTTCCGCACTCTTTCGGATCGAGAAGAACCCGGCCTTAGGGCGCGTGCGATTCAGCTTCGGGAAAAGGTCGTGGCACAGTTTGGCGGTGACCTCGAGCAGGCGATTCGAACTTTGGCGGAGCGCTACATATAAGAGGCTCAAGCCGGGCTTGTCGCCTGCCCCTTTTTCGAGGGCCGTTCGTTCCTGGAGCGTGTACTCCTGCGAACTGCCGGCTTGCGTCGTTTGTCCACGATCTCGTGAAAGCCGTCCCTGTGGTAGTATTCCTTGAAGATCTCGAGGATGCTGCCAATCGGCGGCTCGACCTCTCGTGAGAGTTGAAACCCGTCTCTCGCGAGCCTGTCCAGGAAGCCCTCCCAGTCCGGATGTTCCCACCACCCCTGCTGCTGTTCGACAAACTCCGAGGCGATCTCGAGCAGTTTTCGATTGATCGGCACCTGCTCGAAGATCTCATCCGGCGTTTCCGTCAGGAAGGCTTTGAGTTCGTCGATCGTCAGCCATCGCCCGAACTTCGGTTTGAGGTTCTTGAGTTCCATGGTCTGGGTCCTCCCGGAAAGGGGGCTCTCGTGCATTTCCCGGTTGGATGCATCTTCAAGAGGAGGTGTTTCCCGCCCCCACATTGCACGAAGTTCTACAGCGAAGGACGAAGTTTCTTGCAATATACGGGCTCGCGGGGATGGTTCGCGTTCGCACCGGATCGGACTCAAGGAATAGCAGGAATGCGGCTCGGGTTCAAGAAGAAAAAAGTAGGGTGTCGATCAGTCGGGTTCCTCTTCCGTCAGATTTCTCAGAACGGTTTGCAGGATGCCTCCATTCCGGTAGTACTCGACCTCTACAGGAGAATCCAGCCTTGCCTTTACGGAAAAGGAGATCTTCTTGCCCCGGTTCGGCTGGGCAACGACTTCGAGCTCTTTGCCCGCCTGGAGGTTCTCGCCCAACCCGGATATGGAGAACCGTTCCTTGCCGCTCAGGCCGAGGGATTCGGCATTCTGCCCCGGCAGGTACTGCAGCGGGAGAACCCCCATGCCCACGAGGTTGCTTCGGTGGATACGCTCGAAGCTTTCCGCCAGCACCGCTTTCACCCCGAGCAGGTGGGTTCCTTTGGCAGCCCAGTCCCGAGAGCTGCCGGTCCCGTACTCCTTGCCCGCCAGGACGATGAGCGGAACGCCCTCATCCTGGTATCGGGAGCTTGCGTCAAAGATCGACATGACTTCTTTGCCGGGCAGATGCACGGTCCAGGATCCTTCCCGGCCCGGCACGAGGAGGTTTTTCAATCGGATATTGGCAAACGTGCCTCGAACCATGACGTTGTGGTTTCCTCGCCGGCTGCCGTAGGAATTGAACTCCATGGGCTGAATCCCCTGCTCGATCAAGTACCGGCCGGCCGGGCTGTCCTCCGGTATCGATCCTGCCGGGGAAATGTGATCCGTTGTAACCGAGTCCCCGACCATGACGAGCACCCTCGCTTCCCGGATGTCCTTTGGCGGAGACGACACGGCGGCCATCCCGGTGAAGAAGGGGGGTTCCTGGATATAGGTGGAATCGTCTTCCCACGCATAGCTGCCGCCCTGCGGGACCTCGAGGGCCTGCCAGTTCTCGTCTCCTTCGTCGATCGTCGCGTACCGATCGGTGAACATCTTCGATGTGATGGACCGTTTTATGGCGTCCTGGATTTCCTTCGGCTCGGGCCACAACTCTTTCAGATAGACCGGCTCGCCTTCCAGATCGAGTGCGATGGGCTCCTTTGTGATGTCCAGGTCCACCCGGCCGGCCAGGGCATAGGCGACCACGAGGATCGGGCTGGCCAGGTAGTTCGCCTTGACCTGGCCATGGATCCGTGCCTCGAAGTTCCGGTTGCCGCTTAGCACGGCCGCCACTACCAGATCCTGATCTTCCACGACCGTCCGGACCTCATCCGGCAGGGGTCCGCTGTTCCCAATACAGGTCGTGCAGCCAAATCCGACGATGTGGAACCCGAGTGCCTCCAGCGGCTCGATCAGGCCGGCCCGCTTCAGATAGTCCTCCACGACCTGGGATCCCGGGGCCAGACTGGTCTTCACATACTCGGGTACCCCGAGTCCGCGGGCCACCGCCTTCTGGGCCAGAATGCCTGCCCCGATCATGACCGACGGGTTGGAGGTGTTGGTGCAACTCGTGATTGCCGATATCACGACCGCGCCATCCTTGAGGGTCTTCTCTTTCTTGTCCCCCTTCTTGGCCGGAGCGGGCTTCTTTCCGTAGAGCTTCTCCAGGTCGTCCCGGAACCTCTTCCGGACCCTTCCGAGGGAGATCCGGTCTTGTGGTCTTCGCGGCCCCGCCATGCTCGGCTCCACCTTGTCCATGTCCAGTTCCACTACATCCGTGTACACGGGGTCGGGAGCCTCGGGATCGTGAAAGATCCCCTGTTCCTTGCAGTAGAGCTCCACGAGCTCGACGTGTTCCTTCTTGCGTCCGGTCATCCTCATGTAGGCGAGCGTCTCCCCGTCGATCGGGAAATATCCGGCCGTGGCGCCATATTCGGGCGACATGTTGGAGACGGTTGCGCGGTCGGGAAGGGTGAGGTTGGAAATCCCGGGACCGAAGAACTCCACGAACTTGCCCACCACTCCCTTCTTGCGAAGAATCTCGGTCACGGTCAGGACGAGGTCCGTAGCGGTCGCCCCTTCGGGCAAGGACCCGGTCAGCTTCATCCCCACCACCTCCGGCACGAGCATGTAGTAGGGCTGGCCCAGCATGACCGCCTCCGCCTCGATGCCGCCGACGCCCCACCCGAGCACGCCGAGCCCGTTGATCATCGTCGTGTGGGAGTCCGTTCCGACGAGGGTGTCCGGGTAAGCGACCCACGCGTCCCCCCGCTTCCGGATGTGCACGACCGAAGCAAGTAGTTCCAGGTTGACCTGGTGGCAGATTCCCTGGGCAGGGGGAACGACCCGGAAACCTTCAAATGCATCCTGAGCCCATTTCAGCAGGGTGTAGCGCTCACGGTTCCGGTCGTATTCGATGGCCACATTGAGTGAGAAGGCGGCCGCGCAACCGAAGGAGTCGACCTGAACGGAGTGATCGATGACGAGATCCGCAGGCACCACCGGGTTGATGAGATCCGGGTTCGCGCCCATCCGTTCGGCGGCCGAGCGCATGGCGGCGAGATCGACCACCGCGGGAACCCCGGTAAAATCCTGGAGCAGGACGCGAGTCGGCATGAAGGCGATCTCCTGCGGCTCCTGGCCGGGCTGCCACCGTGCAAGGCGCAGTACGTCCTCCTCGGTAGACCTTTTGGTCTCCAGGTTCCTCAGAAGGTTTTCGAGCAGGATACGGATCGTGAAGGGGAGCGACTCGATCCGGATCGAGCCCTTTTCCTCGAGTGCGTAGAGCGAGTAGAAGGACAGCTTCTGCCCGCTCGGCACGTCATGCTCTCGCTTGGCTTCCTTCATCTTCTTTCTTCCTCTGGACGTCATGTGCAACAAACTCCCCAAGGTAGGTTAGATGCAAAATGTGTGGGATTCGTTCGTGATCCGCAGTTAACGGTCAGAGGCGATTGACGTGAAACCGGATCGTCATCAACCGCCCGCATCCTAGATCTGATGGAGTTCTTCCTCGTAGACCTGGAACCCGGCATCCCGGGCAACACCTCGGGCTGCCTCGAGGTCCTCGACCTCCAGAATCAGAATCGCCTTCTCCCCCGGCTTCTCTACGAAGCCGCATGCGTCCTTCACGTTCAAGCCCTTCTCGGCAAAGGCCTTAAGCACAGCGTGCAGCCCGCCGGCCCGGTCCTCCATGACCAGGGCCAGCACCTCTTGGATGTTGACCGACAAACCGCGTTTCTTCAGTGCCTCGTACGCCTGGTCCGGCCGGTCCATGATCAGTTTGACCAGACCGAAGTTGCCGGCGCTGGCGATCGTCACGGATCGTATGTTGATCTCTTCCTGAGCGATGGCTTCTGTTACGTGCGCCAGGTGGCCGGGCCGGTTCTCGAGGAATACGACGACTTGCTTTGCCACGGTTCCGGTTACTCCTTTGGACGGTTGTCTACAACCCGAACGGCCTTGCCTTCACCTGCGGGGATCAGGCCGGGCTCCACCAGCTCAACCTTGGGTGTGAACAGGATCTCTTCACGAAGACTCCGGATGATCTTTCCTCGCAATGCCTCCAGCCCTTCGAGGCCTTGGGCGAGCAGCGACGAGGTCACCTCGATCCGGACGGTCATCTCGTCGACCGGTCCCTGCCGGTCGAGCACGATGAGATAGTTGTTGCCCACCTCCTCGAAGCCCATCAGGACCTGCTCCACCTGGATCGGATAGACGTTCACTCCCTTGACGATCAACATGTCGTCGGAGCGGCCCTTGATCCTCGAGAGCCGCCGGTGGGCCCTGCCGCAGGAGCAGGTGCCGGGCATGACCATGGCCAGATCGCGGGTCCGATACCGGATCAGCGGCATCGCTTCGCGCCGCAGTGTGGTGAGCACGATCTCACCGATCTCGCCGTCGGGCAGGGGCTCGAGGGTTTCCGGGTTCACGATCTCCAGGATGTAGCTGTCTTCCCAGAGATGGATCCCGCTCTTGTGGGGGCATTCGAAGGCGACACCCGGGCCGTTCATCTCGGAGAGGCCGTAAGAGTTCACGGCGAAGACGCCATACGCCTCTTCGATCCGCCCGCGCACCTCTTCCGAGTGGGGTTCCGCGCCAACGACCAGGATCCTGAGGCCGGTGTCCTTTGTCGGATCGATGCCCATCTCGTCGAAGGTCTCGAGCAGCTTGAGCGAATAGCTGGGGATGATATGGGCTACGGTCGTCCCGAACTGCTGCATGAAAGTGATTTGACGTTTGCTGTTCCCTATGCCCATGGGGATGACCATGACACCGAGCTTCTCGGCCCCGTAGTGGAGACCGAGCCCTCCGGTGAACAGCCCGTAGCTCATCATGTTCTGGAAGACGTCCGACGCCCTCACCCCGGCCATGTACAGGCACCTCGAGACGAGATCGGTCCATCGCTCGACGTCCTTCAGGGTGTGATAGACCACCGTTGCAGTGCCCGTGGTGCCCGAGGACGCGTGCATCCGGACCACTTCGCTCCTGTCCACGGCCAGGAACCCATCCGGGAAACCGGATCGAAGATCCTGCTTGGTGGTGAAGGGCAGGCGCCTCAGGTCGTCGAGGCTCCCCAGTTGCTCGTGGGTGATTCCATTGTCGGCAAAGGCCTTCCTGTAATGAGGGGCGTTTGCGGCCACCTCGACCGTCTTCTTCAGTCTGGCCAACTGCAGGGCCTCGAGATCTTCTCTTGGTAAAAGCTCGATTTCTTTGTCCCAGAACACCTTTTCGTTGCCTCCCCCAGTGTTGTGCGCCCCGATATCTCACCACCATTCCGGGGGAAAAGCAATGGCAGCCCTTTGGCCCGGGGCGTCATTCCGTGTTACACCTGCGGTCCTATTCTCCGGGTTGAGCATCGTTCTTTGACTTTCATGCCGACAGTGGATAAGATACTCTCGCCGCAGAAAATAATAACATGATTATACAATTTGAATAGGACCACGTTGTCGAAAACAGGGGGCCGACTTGATCACAAGAACGGTTCTGTTTCTTCTCGGGTTTCTACGGGTCGCGTCTCCAGGCGTTTATGTAGAGAGAAGCTTTCAGACAACCCCGGAAAGAAGTGCCAGGGAGGTGAACATGAATTCGCTGAAACTGGGAATCATCGCGTTGACGCTTGCATTTGCAGCCACGACCGGCTTTGCCGACCAGGAAACCTCGACGGAACAAGGGCTTGGCGAAAAGTTGCTGCGCCAAGTATGGGCAGACATGAAGAAGCCGGATATGGAGAGAATCGAGAAGACCATCGGCCAGGGGTTTCAATCCGTGCACTCCTTTGGCGCAAGAGACCGCGATCAGGAGATCGAGCTGATCAAGGGCCTGAAGCTCGGGGACTATACCCTGAGCGACATCGTGGCGACCCGGAACGGGCCGGTCATTGTCACCACCTACTTTGTTTCCGTTGAGGAGACCATTGAAGGAAAACGGACCGCAAAGAAGCCGGCGCCTCGGCTCAGCGTCTTCCTGAAGACCGAAAGCGGCTGGAAGTGGATTGCCCACGCCAACCTCAAGCCCTTGAAGTGACAAACTCAAAGAGTTGCTCTGTTGGATGGATTCTGGCTTCATGTGCGGCATCTCGTCGGGGCGTTCATGTGTGATCTGAATGAAGAAACGGTATCAAAGACCATGAGGTAGACTCCGAATGATCCGGTATGAGAACAGAATCACGGTCAGCAGGCCCATCGAGCGTGCGTACGACTACATGACACCCCCCGGGAACTGGGCAGAGCACCTTCCCTGCACGATCCATGTTGAGCCGGCTCATAGGGAGGTGCCTGCGGTGGGTGAGAAGGTGAGAGAAACCCTGAACGTATTCGGCATCAGGATGGAAATCGACTGGGTCATCGTACGGGATGACCGCCCAACCCATTTTGCAATAGAAGGGACAGCAGAAGCGTTTGGCGGAAGCAGGAGTCGCCTGACTTATGATTTCTCAGAGAAGGATGAGAAGACCCTGGTCGAAAGAAGGATTACTTGTGAGCAGAAGAGCCTCGTCATGAGGCTCTTGGAGCCGATCAGCAAGTTCTATTTCATATATGAAGGCAAAGAGGCCCTCAAGAGGGCGAGAGAGATCCTGGAGGAGGGAGAGGGATGTGACTGATCTCAAGCGCGTGACGTACTGTGGGCTTTACTGCGGCTTGTGCTCCACGTGCAATCGAGTGCCCGCACAGGCAGGAGCCTTGCGTGACACTCTACGCAAGGACTCGATGGAGACCTGGGGGCCGAACCTGCCGGATTTCAATGAATTCTGGCGTTTTCTCAATGATCTGGCTGCCTCCGAGGAAAGGTGCAGCTGTCGAGAGAATACTTGCGGGCCCCCTTTCTGTGCAATCCGAAAGTGTGCCCTGGAGAAGGGCGAAGAGGTCTGTGCGTTCTGCGATGAATACCCGTGCGAAAGGATTATGGGAATCGCCAAGGGCTACGTAACCATGCTTGCGGACGGCGAACGCATGAGGGCAATCGGCCTTGGGAGGTGGATCGAGGAACAGGAGGAGCGAAGGGCCACCGGTTTCGCTTATGCCGACATCCGGTGTCACCCTTATGAGATTCCGGACAGATAATGCCTGTAGGGCCTGCGCGATGAAGATCTAGAAGTACCTGAAGCCGGGGCAGGAGAGGAACCATGGATACGCCTGAGGAGGCATTGGCGTGACAATCGAATTCAACAAGAGCATTGCCGAACGTTGGCTCATGGAGCTGTGGAGCGAGGGGAAACTCGATGCGGCAGACCATCTGTTGGCAGCCGATTATGTTCGCCATGATCCGGAACTCCCCCTCAAAGGTCCGGACGCATACAAACGGTTTGTCGGGGTCTTCCGCGAAGCTTTTGAAGATCTGGAGTTCACGAACGAGCACATGGTTGCCGAGGGCGAAAAGGTGTTCATCCGCTGGCAGGCATACGCCACACTCAAGGGCGGCAAGACATCCGAGATTGCCGGGACGGACTTGCTTCGGATCGTGGACGGCAAGATCGTTGAGAGCTGGCCCCTGTTCGACGGTTTGGGTCTGATGCGCCGGATGGGAATCTTCAGGTTCCTGCTTCTCGCAAGAAAGATCCGCCAGAGCCAGGCAGGAGCGCGCTGACGCACAGCCTTCCGATCGTGATCAGCAGGATCTTGCAGGGAATTGAGTTCGCCACGCAGCCAAGGGAAGAGACTCTGAAAAACCAGCCATTCGTGGCGCTTCTGCCGGTCGAACCATCGCGAGACCGGCAACTGGGGAAGCGCATCCAAGAGTGCAGGGTGGTGGAGAGGATGAGGCGGGATGCACAGACGAGAGATGAGTTGCGTCAGACGGCAAAAGGAGAGGGTGATGAAAGAGGACAGCTTGAAACACGGAGCGTTCGGGTGGTGCGAACTCATGACGACCGATGCGGGGGCCGCGAAGAGCTTCTACAAAACCCTGTTCGGGTGGGACACGGAAGATCTCGATATGGAAGGAACGGCGTACACGGTCGTCAAGATACACGGCGATGAGACCGGCGGGATCATGAAGATGCCCCCGGAGATGGAGGGGATGCCGCCGGCCTGGAGCATATACGTCACGGTGGATGATGTGGATGCGACCGCGGGCAAGGTCGAGGAGCTGGGAGGGAAAATCCTTCGTCCTCCGGAAGACATACCGAATGTAGGACGATTCTGCGTCCTCCAGGATCCGCAGGGTGCCGTGATCTGCGCTATCACCTATGTGCAGAGATAGGGCCTGACCCCATGTTTCTCACTCGGTCCGGCGGGTCCCTTGGGTGGGACCTTGGTACAAACCCAGTTTAAAAAGCTTGTTCGGTCCTGGAGATGATCGAGTCCTGGAGTCCCTTGCTCAGGTCCACGAAGTAGGCGCTGTAGCCAGCAACGCGGACGAGAAGGTTGGAGTGGTCCTCCGGGTGGTTCTGGGCCTCGACCAGGGTCTCCTTGTCCACTACGTTGAACTGGATCTGGCTGATGCCCAGATCCCCCCAGGCGCGCAAGTATTGAATGAACATGTCCTTCTTCTCCCCTTCCAGTGCCTGGGGCATGAACTTCTGATTCAGCAGGTGATTGTAGGTTTTTTCCGTGCTGATCTTCGAGGCGGACTTGAGAACCGCTGTAGGTCCTTCCCGATCCATCCCGAACACGGGTGACAGCGTAGCGTCAGAAAGAGGCTCGCCGGCCCTGCGACCTTCCGGTGTGGCAGGCACGATTGCTCCGGCCGCATAGGTGGCGGAGATTCCGCTTCCGTCCCCACGGCACGGATAGCCAAACCGGTTCTTCGACTCCATCATGACCTCCGCGGTTCGATGGTGCACCTCGGCCGCGATTTTGTCGGCGTAGTCATCGTCGTTGCCGTACTTGGGGGCGTGGAGCATCAGCTGGCGGATCTCCTCGTAGCCTTCCCAGTTGGCTGCCATCGCTTCCAGCAGGGTCTTCATGGAGACCTTCTTGTCCTCGAAGACGATCTTCTTCACGGCTGCGATCGAATCGGCCACATTGGACGGCCCGAGGATGATGCAGAAGTCGGAGACCACGGAGGGATAGCACCATTTCTTGCTCTCCTGCCCTCTTTCGATGCACCCGTCGAGCAGGGCGGAGTAGAAGGGTCGTGGAAGGTATCTCTCGTAAAGGGTGTTGCAGGTGTTCTGAATCGTGCAGAGTCGATTGAAAGCGAACTTCGCCTGTTCCAGGTAGGCCTCCATGAGATCGTCGGCCGATTCAAAAGTCAGGGGGTCTTGCGTCCGGACGCCGACCTGTTCGCCCGTCATGGGGTTGAAGCCCTGAGTCAGGGCGTAGTACAGGGCCAGGGGCAGATTCATGCCGCCCAGGGCGCGGCGGGCGATGTTCTTGCCGGGCAACTCGAGATAGACGCACCCGGTCACGGCGTAATCGCGCGCATCCTGAGGAGGCACATCCCACCCATCTAGCATGGGCAGCAATGCTTTGTCGTTGAAAAAGGACGGGTAGCCGATGCCGGTTCGGATGACATCGACCGCCTTGTCGAGGAGCTCTTGCCGGGTCTTGTCGTGATACCGGATCACGATGGAAGGCTCCGGCGTCTGCATGGTGAGGGCAGTCTCCAGAACCAGGTACGTCATCTCGTTGAGGATGTCTTTGCCCTCTTCGTCCACTCCGCCCAGGGTGATCACTTGCAGGGAGGCCACACCTCCGTAAACGGCGGACAGGGTAGGTGAGTAGATCAGACCCAGCTCATGGAACTTGACCCAGAGAAGCTGCAGCAGCTCGAGGGCTTCCTCCCGTGTGATACGACCCTCTTGCAGATCCTTCTCGAGGTAAGGGCCGAAGACCTTGTCGAACCGGACACCGATGCCCAGGGTCGAGTATTCGAGGTAACGGACCACATGGATGAAGAAGAAGGATTGCAGGGCTTCATGAAAGGTCTGGGGCGGATGTTCCGGCACCCTTTCGCAGATCCGTGCGATCGTCTCCAGTCGCTCCTTGTCTTCCGGGTCATCTGTTTCCGCCGCCTTTTGCCGGGCCATCTCCGCGTACCGTCCTGCGTATGAGATGACCGCTTCCAGGGAGATGATCACTGCCTGGAGGAATTCCTTCTGGTCGATGTAATCGAGGGGCACGGTCCGGTCGATCTCGACCAGCCTCGCCTCGGCCTCCTCGATGATGCCCCTGAGCCCGATGCGGAAGACCTTCTCGTAGTTCGGGATGCCCAATTCGGACCAGTGAGACCAGGAGCCCGCACTCATCTTGGACATCTTCCAGTATTCCAGCACTTCGCCCGTGAACATCTTCTGCTGGATGTCGCTCATGGACTTGCCCTTCCAGTACGAAATGAGCTCGTCCAGCGTCTTGCGGCCTTCCTCGTCGAGCAATGTGTTCGCTTCAGGCTCCTCAACGATGCGTCGGACCGATCGCCAGTTCATGTCGATGCCGAAATAGAGCCCCTCGGGCGTGGACATGCTGCTGCCCACGATGCGCTCATGGTCCTGGATGTAGAGATCCATGCCGGCAAGGATCCTCTCGAGGGCCTTCGCACGGCGGGTCACCATGGGCTCCCCTTCGGTCTCCTTGTAGGACTCGGTCAGGAGAATGGACCGTTGCAGGTCGAGTCTGATCTCGGGGCGGTACATTCCCTTGTCGGCGTCTTCCTTCTGGCCCGCCTTGCGGATGTTCCGAACGGCCTTGACGACCAGTTTGCTCTTGATGGATTCCTTTGCTGCGGCTTCCGGCATTGTCTCGCTCCTGTCCGGTGATCTCCTTAGAATGCGGGATGCGACTAGACGCGCTCCACTACCGTCGCGATTCCGATTCCACCACCACCGCACAGCATCTGGAGTCCGCATCGACCGTTGGTGCGTTTCAGGTGGTGGACCATCTCACCAAAGTAGAGGACGCCCGAGGCACCGATCGGATGACCCAGGGCGACCGCCCCGCCCGTGGGGTTGACGCGTGGGTCATCATATTCGTAGCCCAGTTCCTTTCCGAACTCGATCAGCGGGCTCATGAAGGCCTCGTTCGGTTCGATCACATCCATATCGTCGATTGTCTTGCCGGCACGCTTGAGGGCCTTCTGCGAGGCGGGAATAGGCGCAAGGAGCATGGGGACCGGTTTGCCGCCCGCAGACGCGGTGCTGAGGATCCTCGCCAGGGGTTCGAGCTGCATTTCTTCGGCCTTGTCCGCGGTCATCAGGAGGACGGCGGCCGCGCCGTCTACGATCTGGGAAGAGTTGCCCGCCGTAACCATGCCGTCCGGCTTGAAGGGTGCTTTCAGTTTTGCCAGATCCGCCAGGAATCCATCGAAATCATCCGCTGCTTTCGGGCGCAGGGTTTCGTCCGTATCCACGCGGTAGTTCTTCTCCTCCCAGCTGAACTCGAAGGGAATGATGTGATCCGCGTACCATCCCTTTCGCTGGGCCTCCACGGCCCGCTTCATGCTGATGGCGCCGGCCCGGTCCAGGAGTTCGCGGGTATGACCGTTTTCTTCCGAGATCATCTCGGCGCAGAGGCCTTGGGGTACGGCGATCCCTGTATCCATGAGTTTTGGAGACAGTCTCACAGGGTACTGGGCCTCGACGGCGACCTGGATGTCCGATCCCATACCGTAGTGGGACATGATCTCTACGCCTGCGCAGACACAGGCGTCACCGTCACCGATCATCATCTGATGGGCGGCCGAGTTGATCGCTCTCAGGCCTGCATTGCAGTATTGATTCACGGTATATGCCGCTGCCGTGATTGGGATTCCAGCCATGAGAGAGGCGACGCGGGCGATGTTTCCACCCTGTTCTCCGATTTGACTGAGGCAGCCTATGACCACGTCTTCGATCACGGCTTCTTCGAACTTCGAGCTCTTCTCATGGACGCGATCGAGAAGACCTCGCATCATGGCGGCCAGAAGCTCCTGGCCCGAGGCCTGGCAAAGCTGCCCCCCCTTTTCCATTCCTTTTCGACCGGATTTTCCGATAGGGCTGCGGATCGCATCAACGACGACTACCTCTTTCAGCGTTGCCATTCTCTTTCCCCCCTTTTTCGGTGTCTGGAATGGAAGTTGGTCGCCGAGACCAGGGCGTTCTTGTGAAATCCTACCGTCTTTTGCTCTTTTCATGCAAGACGGAGAGGAAGAAATCCTCTCTGCTTCGAGGCAGGGTCCTTAGCCAGTGCCTAAGAAAGGGGGCCGCACCTGAGACGATGGCGTAGCCGACGGTGCCAGGGAGCGATGGCCAGGGGAGGGAGCAAGAGCGCGAGGTTGAAGGCTTTATCCGAGTCGCCGGCGTTGTTGAGACCCCAGCCCGGGGGCTCCGGCGTTTCAGAGCCGACAAAGACCTCGTTGATGAATGGAAATGCGGTGGCCTTCCGGGTAAAGGCGATTCCTCCGGTGTCGATTCGAGGGGATGCGATGACGCTGGTCACTCCGAAATGGGTGAGTTGAGTTAGAACACCCGTTGCCTGATCGAGCACATTCAATTCCGTGCACAGCTCGGCCGTGCCCCGGCAGTTCCTTGTAGTGAGAAGGATGTTGTCATCGCTGACCCGGATTGTGTTCATCGACAGTTCAGAGCTGAGCAGACACGTCTCTGTCTCGTCCTCGAGGTTCGTGCGCATTACCTGCCAGGAGAAGCCCTCCTTTTTCAGCCAGAAGAGATGCGGGATTTCCATGGCCAACTGCCTGTATGCTCCTTCTTCCGATGTGCCCAGGACACGGATTTCCTGTGTGTCGAGGTCGTAGTGATGGACCGTGTGCTCGTCGCGGGTAGGGGCGGGTTCTTGGACCCAGGCCGCATGCCGGCCGGCCGCACAGAGCGAATAGGGAGGAACGTCGTCCGCAAAGACGCAGACGGTCTCTTCGGTTGAAAGGTGGGTGGCATAGACCCCGGGAGCCCCGCAAACGGCTCTCCATACGAGATGATCGTCTGTCAACCAGGCTTGCTGCTTGCAGAGGCCCTCCCCGCTAAAGGTGAGCCGTGCGAGGGAGTAGTTCTCCAGGAGATACCAATCGTGGTCCTTCCAGATGATCACTCGGCCTGGATCCGCTGTCCCCTGGTTGTCGGCGATCAGGGTGTCGAAGGAAAAGACCCACTCGTCCTCCCCTGATTCCACCGAGTAGCGATGCAGGTCATGGACCGGAGTGTAGGGGTCGCGTGCCCAGTACCAAAGGTTCTCTTGTTCCAGTCCGAGGGGAGAATCTTTCCTGTCATAGGAATCGTGGGTCACCCGCGTACCCACACCGGAAGAGATCCGATGGAGATAGAGGTCGCCTTCTTTCCGGTAGGCGGCCAGATCTTCCTTCAGCCGCGTGGAGTTGTCGTGGGTGTTGGTGTCGATCTTCCGGATTTCCCATGCGGCGTGGAGAGGGGAGCCACTGAACAGCACGCAGAGGAGCAACGAAAGGCGACACGCGGAGATGATGTGCATCTGTTTTCCTCACATAGGTTTGCTCGATCCAGAGCAAGCAATGGCTGTGCCTCCTGGGTTAGCGTCGGTCTCGCCTCGCTTTTCAATTGCTTGTCGTTCGTGACGAGGATCCGAAACGAGTACGAGGGGTGACAGCATGCTCGAACCTACTCGATGGGTCGGTGCGGGCGAAGGTGGTTGGAGAGAAGACCGAGGGGGTGTGATTTCTCGTTGATGCGTTAACAGTGCTCTTGTGGTCGTTGGGCTACATCCCAAGCGATGCAGGGATCCCTAGGCACCCGAAGCCAATGGATTCCCGCTCCCCGCCCTCGCGGGGACAAGCTTCGCGGGAATGACGCCTCAGTGCTGGGGGTTCGCCGCGTCGCCTTCGGCGACTCGCAATGTCCCTCAACTCCGGATATTGCGAGCGAAGTGAAGCAACCCCCCTGCCTGATAGGCTTCTGCGATGGTTAGTTGCCACGGGAGCTGGCGCACCTTCCTAAGAATTCGGGCACGTGCACGGAGTCGGTGCTCAAAATGCTTGGCCGAAATTCAGATAGGCGGCGGTCATTTCGGAGCTGAAACCCACATCGAACCGGACAACGATGTCGGGATAGAGATGAAATCTCATCCCGAATCCTCCGGTGAGGTGCAGGTCCTTGAAGGGGGAGGCTCGAAAGAGGTCGTCCGCGACCCGGCCTGTATCCAGAAACAGGACGCCGTCCAGGAACTTGTAGAGATTGCACCTGTATTCCGCGTTCAGCAGGATTCGGTCCGAGTCACGGTATCTGCCCTCGAAATAGCCCCTTGCAGAGTCGTCGCCTCCCACCCAGCTCAGCAGGGTGAAGGGAGGGTCTCCGCCCATGAGCTGCAACTGCCCGCGCAGGGCGAGCCGATGGGCGAACCCGGGCAAAGGCAGGATCTGGATCGCCTCCAGTCGGTATCTCTGAAAGGTGTAGGTCCCGAGGCTGTCGTCTGCCAATCGCAGCGTGAAGGACTGCCTGCCTCCGGAGAGAGGATTGTGCAGCGGTGACAGGGTCGTATGGTACACACCCAGAACGGGCCCGTTCGACCATCTCCCTTCGATACCGAAGAGGTCCGGGTGGACGAACTCGAGGCCGGGCAGATCAGAGACCTGTCCATCCCCGATATCCCCCCACCTGGATTCCCATCCAAGGAGCAGGCCGAAGCCGTGCGGGAGCCGGTGGTCGAGCACGAGGGAGAGATCCAGGTCTGTCCATCGGAAATCCGTGGCGTCCGCCTCGTCCGTGTCGTTTCCGATGCCGTAGAATCGGGCCCGGGTCTTGTTGTAGTAGTTGCACGTCAGCCGGATGCCGCTCTGCCTGAAGGGAACTCCTTCCGCAGAGTACCAGAACTCAGCGATCTGATACTGGTAGATCGAGTAGAGGAAACGCGCCTCCAGGGGATGGTCGGGTCTCAGGGGTCCGAGGTGTCGGAATTTCACGCCGGCCCCCAATCCCTTGTCCGGGCCGGCGGAGATGACCGGCACGATTCCCCATCGCCGTTCCGGTCCCTTCCGGGCCGTGCTCCGCAGGCATGCGTCCCTCAGACCCCTTTCGTCCTTGCCCCCCTCCGCATATTCGGTTGGGCCGGGTTGGGGAATCTCTTTGGACCCGGCCCAGACCTTCACGGTCCTCGGCCCTGGGATCTCTTGATCCGCCTTGCCGACGTCCCGGTCACGAGGATAGAAGAACATGCTCTTGACGAACTCGTGCCGGGGTCCTGAGCTGTCCTGTAGATTCGGGATACAGAACCCGGCGGAAGCGAAGGAGTCCCGGCCCTCTTCGAGGTACGGTTGCCGCAGGAGGGGGCGGTCCTGTCTGCCCGGCGGGTCGCAGTCGAGGCGGTAGAGGATTGTCCCTTCGTCTCCGGAGAGGATCAGCTCTGGAGGATCTTCCGCACGTACCGAGGCCTCTTCCGGAGAGGTCTTGCGGTCTATGAGGCCCAGCTCCCTGCCACTCCTGTCCCTCCAGGTCCATCCCTCAGCCCCTTCCGCGACTCTTGTGAAGAGCCTCTCTCGTTCGTCCGTGAGGAAACGCTGATGGATGTAGGTTCCGGAATGAAAGGTCGTGTGGAACTGATCCCTGTAGAAGATCCCTGTTTCGAGGGTTGCCTTCCAGACGAAGGGCCCGACGTGAAGCCGATTGCGGGTGACCCGTATGACCCGGATCGGCCCGGTCCGGTGGCCGACGAGTTCTGTGCGCATGTCGCCCCTGTGGATGTCGTAAATGACCATGCTTCCCGCGTGTGAGACCTCCGAGAGAAACCCTTCGTCTCTGAAGATCATGATCCTCTCTTCCCCCTTCTTCAGTGAGATCGTTTTCCAGAAGTAAGGGCTTTCGGGATCAAAGGTCACTCCGTAGTCCTGCGAGGTTACGGCGTCCAGGGCGGGATCGTAGTCGACCTCATGGTGCCGGACCACCTGCTCGTCGGCTTCCCCGAGTCCCAGGTAGACGCAGGTCTGCTCTTTCGTGTCCGGATTCTCGATCCGGATTTCGAGCGGGTTGCCGGAAAAGGGTGCTCCGGAGGAGCTTGCGGCTTCGGTATCCTCGCGGCATTCACCCGCATCCCGGGCCATGAACACCAACTCGTCTTTCGGGCCGAGAGGCGCAGTACTCCGGTCCGCAGGATCGGTAGCACTTTCCACGATGTATGTGCAGATCTCCTCAGCTCCGCGTTGGGAGCAGACTCTTCTGTCGATCTGGAACGGCAGGGGAACTGTCCGTTGTCCCTCCAACCGAAGGAGGGAGAGGTCTTTGCTTGGAAAGTCGAGGAGGCCTTCCAGGTCTTGCCCTTCGATGACGATCGGCCGGGCCGAACCGGGGGCGTCTCCGTAGGCCAAGGGAAAAGGGCACAGGATTAGGGACACGCCGGCCAGGGCTGAGAGAAGCTTTCGCGCTTTCCGGAGAGACCTTATCGTTTGACCTGCTTCCAGGGGGCGGGCCATTTGGTGCAATCCAGTGTTGCGAACGTGGTTTCGCAAGCAGTCTGGCGATCAGCGGTCAAGCCGTGTGCCTTGTCAACGCCTGGATCCGGAACGCCACCCGCCACTAGCCACTTGTCACTGAGTCGCGAGGAAAGAGAGGCCGGGTGAATCGATACCTGATGTGGATCGAATCTCACAAATCATCGATCGAAAGGGCTGCCTCCAGGGTCGTGTTGGCGGCAGTGAGCCTCTCCCGACTAGAAATCACACAGACCGGAGCCGTATCAAAGGCGGGAGCCAGGAGCTCATTGCCGGCTCTCTTGATGTCCTCCCCCTTGAGGGACAGAAGACGTTTTCGGAAGCTGCTCCGGAGTTCCGGTGTGTCGCCCCGGATGTGCCTGCTCAGCGCAACCCCTACGGCCTGGCCCGGCCGGATCGGCTGGTCCAGGGTCTTCAAAGACCCGATGATGGCCTGTTCGGTAGCTGCGGGCGACAGATCCATCTCGCTTTCAATGTGTTGGAAGGCGCCTTGAAAGGCGTCCAGGGTCTCCTTTACGCAAGGATCCCGGTAGCTCGTGAAGGAGAACACTCCATTGCCCGAGTCGTAGCTGGCGCGCACGCCGTAGGCTCCGCGCTTCACCCTTACCTCGTTCCAGAGATAGCCGTAGCTGAGGTGTACACTCAGGAGCAGGAGGGCGGGGGCATCCGGATGATTCATGGAGATCGCGGGGAGTGTCTTCGCGACGAAGGCGATGTCCGCAGGTGTGGCGATCCCTTCCCTGGATTCCAGGGAGGGAGTGAAGTGGGTATCTTCTTCCTTCGGATCATCCTCCCTCATCCCGCTGTAGAGCGTCTTGAGCCACGGGTCCAGGACCTTCCGTTCCGCCGAATCCCCCACAAAGCTGACGGTTACCCTTCCCCGTGCAAGCAGAAACTCTCGAATGCGGGACAGCTTCTCCACGATGGCGTCCGGCTTCTTCTCGATGTCCGCCACGAGGCGGTCGTACATTCGCAGCTGGGTAACACCGCCGAGGCGCTCGGCCAGTTCGCAGTTGCGGGAGAGGTTACGCCCGGCAAACAATGCGGCGTACTGGTTTCCGCTCGGGATGATGCTGCTGTGCCAGTGAACCCTTCCCTGGAGCAGGATGTCCTTGAGTCGGTGCAGATCACTGAAATCGCAAAGCAGCATCCGATCGTAGAGCACGTCCAGCATATCGGGCAGACGGGTTGCGAGGGACTTCGAAGTGACCAGCAGGAAGGGTTGGACAAAAAGGCTGTCGTCCGCCCGTCCTCCTGCCGCAACCCCTGCGTCGATTCCCCCGGTGCATGCCGCCTCGCGTTCTGCCATGGCCGCATAGTCCTGGCCTGCGGCGCCCATGTTGGTGAGTGCGTCCGTAAACAAGGGTAAGTAGTCGATCAGTTCCTCGTCAATGCCCCTCAGGTCGAATGCGAGCTTGAGATAGTCGATGCCGTTTGCAAAAACATCCGTATGAAGGAGGGGCCGGTCTGCAACGGTCTCGTGGCTCGTCGGCAGCTCGAACGGCTCGGGCGGTACGTCCGAAAGCGACAGACGGGGTAGAGTCGCCAGGGCCTCCGGTGAGTTGGGGGTCGACTGCAATGCATCGAGCTCGGCCGCCTCCTCAGCGATTCGATCGAGATCCGGCGATTTCATCTGTTCTTTGTGCCTGTCCATTCGCTGCCGGAAATCCGCTTCCTTCTTTCCAACGAGCTCGGGGTCCGGCACAAAGGTGAGAACCGTGTAGTGGGGATTGTTGACGATCTTGTCCTTGAGAAGGCCTTCGAAGAAGCCGGGCTGCTTCTCGTACCGGTCTCGGAGCGTGGCAAGATGATCATTCAGCCTCAGGCTGTCGATCGGATCTGCTCCGTACAGCCAGGATCGGTACACGCGGTCCATCAGGAGCAGCGGATGTCTGGGCCGGATCTCTCTTGAGGCGAGCTCAAGACGATGGAAGGCCGCCTCGATCTTGTTGCTGTCGAGGCCTTCTTCCGCGAGTTTCGAACAGCTCTTCAGCACGAGATCGGTGATCGTGGCGGTGTTGTCCGCCTTGGTCCCTTTGAGCCCGACCGAGAAATAGGTGTCGCGCTGATGTCCGGCGTACCCCGAATCGGTGAGCTCCTCACCGAGCCTGCTGTCGATCAGGGTCCTTCGGAGCGGAGAGGCCGCATTGCCGAGAAGATAGTCGCTCAGGAGATGCATGGACAGGGTGGTCACGGCGTCCGTGACGTCATTGGTCCGGAAGGTGAGGACCACCGCTGCTTTCTTTGACCCGTCTTCGTTCGGGCCCACGGGGTAGGGCACCGTCTCTTGGACCGGTTCATCCCACTGGGGTTGAGGGGCGATGGTGGTGTCGATCGAGAGCCGGTCGAAATCGCTCAGATATTTTTCGTCGAGAAATGCAATGAGCTTCTCGGTCGGGATGTTCCCGTAGAGGAAGATCAGGCCGTTGGTCGGGTGGTAGTAGGTCCGATAGAAATTCACGAATTGCTCGTACGTCAGGTCCGGAATCGCCTCCGGATCTCCGCCGGACTCGAGCCCGTAGGCGTTGTCCGGAAAGATGCCCCTGCCTGCTTTGTGCTGGATGATCCCGTCCAGGTCCGAAAGTGCGCCCTTCATCTCGTTGTAGACGATTCCCTTGATCGTAAGGGGGCTCTTCGGGTTCCCCGGCTCGACGAAATCCAGATGATGCCCTTCCTGTTTGAAGTGCTTCTCGGTGATCAGGGGATGAAAGACGGCGTCGCAGTATACGTCTGCGATGTTGAAGAAATCTTTCTCGTTCATGCTCGCGCAGGGGTACACCGTCTTGTCCGGGTAGGTCATGGCATTGAGGAACGTGGCCATGCTCTTCTTCAACAGCTCGACAAAGGGGTCTTTCACCGGGTACTTCTTCGAGCCGCACAGCACGGTGTGCTCGAGAATGTGCGGCAGTCCCGTGCTGTCGGGCGGAGGGGTTCGAAAGGCGATGGTGAAGAGGTTCTCCGGGTCGTCGTTGTGCAGGTGAAGCAGGTTCGCTCCGCTCTTCTCGTGTTCCAGGAGGTAGGCGACCGCTCGGAGATCGGGAAGTGGCGTCACCCCTGATACGGTGAATCCGGCCGACTTGTCGCCCTTCTTGAGCTTGGTGGTGGTCTCTGCGGAGGACATTCGGACTCCTTTCTACAGTTCCGCGTTCTTCCCCTTCCGCCCTTGTGTCTTACGGGCGGGCTTCCTCTCGGATTCCGCATATCCTTCTTCTGTGAGAGCATCGGTGGTCAAACGGTTCTTGCCGGCCTTCTTGCTCCGGTACATGAGCTGGTCCGCCCTTCGAAGCAGTGTTTCCACCGTATCGTCGAGCCTTGCAGCGGTGGCGCCCACGGAGACCGTCACCCGGATCTTCTCGTCTCCGACGGAGAGCGAGGAGTTCTCCACGAGGAGTCGAAAGCGGTTCGCGATCATCGGCAGGTCCTTGTATGTGACGTTCTCGATGATCGCCACGAACTCCTCCCCGCCCCAGCGGCCGAAGATGTCAAAGGGCCTCGCGTTGCCCGACAGGGTCCGCCCGACGATCTTCAGCACCTTGTCCCCTGCATCGTGTCCGTACGTGTCGTTGATCCTCTTGAAGTCGTCTATGTCGGCGAACAGCACGCAGAAGCTCCACCCGTATCGATGCATCTCCTCGAGCCGGTTGTGGAGATGCATCTCGATGTACCGCCTGTTCGCCATCCGGGTCAGGGGATCGATCAGGGCCATGGTCTCGAGCTCTTCCATCCTGTGGAGCATCTGGGCCTTTCCCGAGTTGTCGCTGAAGAGCTCGGCAGCCCCGATGATGTTTCCCTTGCTGTCCAGAATGGGGGTCACCCGGATCGAAACGGGCAGCCTGTAGCCTTCCCTGTGATGGAGGTACGCCTCGGTTTCCATGGGATCGCCGGTCTCGATACATTTGGCCAGGGGGCACTCGCCGTGGCAGAGAGGATTCCCTTTGTCGTCGATGTGGTTGAGGACGCGGTCGTGACAATGCGTGCCCATGACCTCGGACCGACGAAACCCGGTGATCCGCTCGGCCGCTTTGTTCCAGTACGTGATCTTCCGGTCCCGATCCACGAAGTAGATGCCGTCATAGAGATTGTCGAGAATCCCTTCGTAGAACATTTCGGTCTTCTTCATGAAACCCTGTCTCCCCCCGCTGCGCGCTTCTCCTTTTCGGGCCGTTCCCCAGCTATCCTCTTTAGATGAAACAACTCGCCGGATCGATCTTTCGATCGCCCATTAGGGTATAGTTTTCTATAACGCATTTTCTCGGACTCTACAAGAGGTTAGATGACTTTCCTGAAAGTCTTGCATGAACGGCAGGGTCAGGCCCTGCCCGACCCGGCACGATCCCACGCCTGGCGGCGGGCACTCGCCCTTGTCCATTGTTGCGTATACAAATTGTATACACTTATTGCTGATTCTCCTTGACCGTCCGTTCCCGGTTCGATTAAATAATACCTTGAAAAGCAATCAGAAAGAGCCGCAATCCGACTCCCATTCTTGCTCCGGGCTGGGACCATGGCGACAAAAGAGATCACCATATTCGAATACGACAACTACCGGGCCTACCTGAGGGATCTCTACAAGTCCTACAAGCAGACCAAGCCCCATTTCTCGTATCGGTATTTTTCCCAGAAGGCCGGCTTCAGGTCCCCGAATTTCCTGCAGCTCGTCATCGAGGGGAAGCGGAACCTTTCACCGGAAAGCATCGAGAAATTCGCGAATGCCCTGAAGCTCGGCAAGAAGGAAGCCGAGTTCTTCAGGGTTCTGGTCCACCTGAACCAGGCCCGGACCGTGGGCGAGAAGAAGATCTATGCCGAGCAGCTCATGCAGTTTCGCCCCTTCCGGTACATTCATCCGCTCCGGCAGGATCAGTATCGCTATTACACGGAGTGGTACAACATCGTGATCCGTGAGCTGACCACACTACCCGATTTCTCCGAAGACCCTGCCTGGATCGCGAAGCGACTCGTACCGCCCATCTCTCCCCAGCAGGCCCAGAAGTCGCTGGACCTGCTCCTGCAGCTGGGGCTCCTCGAAAGGGACGAATCCGGGCGCCTGGTCCAGACGGCTGAATTCATCTCCACCGGCGACGAGGTGACGTCCACCTCGGTGGCGAACTACCACCACTCCATGATCCGGATGGGTGCCGAGGCGTTGGATCGATTCCCCGGTCCGGCCCGGGATATCTCTTCGGTGACCATGACCCTGTCGGATGAGAACTTCGAAGCAATCAAGGCGTTGATACAGAGGTTTCGAAAAGAGCTCCTCGCCATTGCCGATCAGGATCAGAACCCGGAAGGGGTCTATCAGGTGAACTTTCAACTGTTTCCGCTGGCCAGGGGCGAAAGGAAGGAGCCGGGGACATGACGAGGTTTCCTGCAGGTGTCTTGTGTTGCCTCTTGTGGCTCCTGATCGCGATCGGGTCTGCCGGATGCGGCGGAACCGAAACCGGAAATCCTACCGGCCCCGGAGGAGGAGCAGGAGGATCGAACAACCCGGCCATCGATGTCGGGGAAGAGATTTGCGCGACATTGACCTCCTGCTTCGGGGAAGAGGAGGGTTTCACTGAAGAAGACTGCGAATGGGCCATCGCCGATAGCGACACCCTGGGCCCCGCCCTTGGCGTGACGGATGAGCCTCCTCCCGGCTACGGGGAGGTGATCGACAAGGTGGAGAACAGCGAGCTGTCTGCCAGTGACGAGGCAGTGGCGGAATGCCTGGCTGCGATCAGGTCGCTGGAATGCGATGACGAAGAGGTTCTCGCGGTCAACACCGACGAAGGTTTCACAAACATCGAGGAAATGATTCCGGAGGGTTCTTGTTCTCAGATCTTCTCCATGCCCTAGGGGGTCGTCGGTCTGCAGTCGACCCACGGGATCTCCGGAGCAACCGAACGAGAAGGAGTCCTGCCATGAGACACTCTATGCTCCTGATGAGCGCGGTGTTCGCCCTTCTTCTGCTGGCGAGTTGTTCGGGCGACGAGGTGGAGGACCTTGTATTGAAGGACTTCGGGGCAGGGGGAGCGCCCGAGGCAAGGATCCCCTGCCAGGATGTGGCAGAATGTGATGATGACGACCCCTGTACGATCGATCGCTGCTACGAGGGCTTCTGCGACCCCGAGCCGAATCCGATCGATGCCGATCTGGACGGCTACGTGAGCCACATCTGCGGGGGACCGGATTGTGACGATGAAGACGACGGGATTCATCCCGGGATCCTCGAAGCCCCCTACGATGACGAGATATGTTTCGATGGGTTGGACAACGACTGCAATGACTTGCTGGACGAAGAGGACGCCGGTTGCTTCCATTGCGAAACGGCCGACGACTGTGACGACGGCAACCCTTGCACGCAGCAGGTTTGCGTGGATGGACGGTGCGCCTATACGAACCAGCCGGGGGCCTGTGACGACGGGAATGCCTGTACGGTGAACGATGTCTGTCTTGGCGGATTCTGTATGGGCGACCCCCTGGACGCCGACGGAGACGGGTACATAGACGCGGGCTGCGGTGGGGATGATTGCGACGACACGCTGGCCGAGGTTCACCCGGGGGCCCAGGAGGGGCCCACCACTGATCCTTCGTGCGGGGATGGATCCGACAACGATTGCGACGGTCTTACGGATACCGCAGAGATCGCCTGCCAGGCGGGCAACAAGGTCATCGAGCTGACCTCAGAGGACGAGCTTGCGCCTGGCTGGACGGACCTGGAAATCGCGCTCACGGTCGGCACGTTCCAGGAGAACGAAGTGGTTCGCATTTCCTATTCGGGCGAGGTGGATGCCGTGTACGTCACCTCCGAGGACAGGGTGCGGGCGGAGAGCATGGTGCTCGACGTCGAGCCGGTGACGGCCAGCATCCTGATTCCGCTGGGTACATTGACGGTCGATATCGGGGCGTTCCGGGTGGAGTCGAATGATCCGGAAGACCTGATCCTCGATCCGGGAGGCCGGTTCACGGCGAATATCCGTCTACGCGTAGACTCCGTGATAACAGCACGTCTGGGTATCCTGCCCATCGTCCAGGACTTCCCCATGTCCTTGCTGTCTGAAGACATGAGCGTCTCGGGGCAGTGGACGCCACGAGGCGACACGGATGGGGACGGCCTGGATGAATATGATCTGCTTGTGGATGGCGAACTGACTTACGGATTTCCTTCCATGGAGGTGCTCCTCCTTGGGCAGGTTGCGGCGGACATAAGCGGGGACGTGCATTTGGGTTTCCGGGGTGAAGAGCTCTAGCAGGACTCACTCGAAAGCCTGCTGCCGGACGGCCCAGGCCTTGGGGAACATGCTCTTGACGCGGTTGCCCTCCTCCCCCTGTTCCGGAAGGAAGAGGGCGACCCCGAATTCGACCCCCTGGTGGCGGACGAGCACGTAGCCGATGCCTGTGCAGGACCGCACCTGGTCCGGACGCAGAAGGATCTCCTGCCTCTGGACATAGGTCTGGATCTGATCGACATCCAGATCGATCGTGTTCTGCCTCGCCTTCCCCCCGAAGGCCATGGCCGCAGCCGTGGTGAGCTTCGGAAACCGGGTTTGCGCCCGCATGAAGACGATGCCCGTGGCCTGAGGTTCGGGCCGGAGGGGTGGTCGATGGTCCCGGTTGACCACTCTCAGATCCCTGGCAGTCCTCTGGAAGAAGGCGCAGTCGTCGAAGTCCTCCCGGCTCATCCCGAGCCTCTTCTCCAGAATCTCCATCCATGGTGCCAGATGCGACGAGGTGGCAGCGAGAAGGCCCGGGCTTTCGACGGCCGGGCTCTGTCTTGCCTCTACCGATGATGAAGCGGGGGCCGCCTCTTCCTTTGCCGACCCATCCGGGGCAAGCTTTTCAAGGACGGCGACGAAGAAGCCCCCCGTGTCGTTCTGGTGAGGCCAGATGCGCAGGGCGAACCCGAGGGATTCGTCGAAGGTCTCTCCATTCCACTCCGTCAGTCCTTTGGAGGCTCGAAACCCCTCGACTTCGGCCGGCACGATGCGGACCACGTGCTGGCCGATCTCCTTGAGAAGTGCGTCTACCACGGCCTCGTTTTCCTCGGGGGCATACGTGCACGAAGAATAGACGATCCGACCTCCTGGCCTGCAGAGCTGGATCGCCTTTCGGAGGAGGGCCTTCTGCCCTCCCGACATCTTTCGGGAGAGGCTGCCCGTCGGATCGAGGGTGAGGTCCGGGTTCTTGCGGACGGTTCCCTCGCATGTGCACGGCACGTCCACCAGGATCTTGTTGTAGAGCCCGGCCCCTTTCGGATAGTTGGCTCCGTCAAAGAGGGTCGTGCTGGTGTTCAGAATTCCCAACCTCTCGGTGATGTGGTGGATCGCGCGTATCCGGTGATAATCCCTGTCGTTCGCGACCACGGTTCCTCGATTCTCCATGGCGACCGCGATCTGGGCGGTCTTGTTGCCCGGTGCTGCGCAGAGATCCAGGACCCGGTCCCCAGGTTGAGGGTCGAGTAGAAGAACGGGCAACAGGGAGACCTCTTCCTGCACGTGGTAGAGTCCGCCCAGAAATGCCCAATGGTTTCCCGGCTTGGCGTCCTGTACCAGGAGCTTGAACCCGCCCGGCCGCCACGAGAGATGCTCGAGGGGCATCCCGTCCTCTGCCAGCAGAGCGGCGAGGCGCTCCGGGTCGGTCTTGAGGGTATTCGTCCAGACCGCGGCCGGAAGCGGGCGCATCAGAGTCTGCTCGAAGGCCTCCCAATCGTCGACGATGGAGCGATATCTTCGAAAGTGCGACAAGTCATCCGTTTGGAGGGTTGGAGCTGCCATGATTCGATGTTTCCTTCATGCTGACTGAATGAATACGGTATCAGCAAGGAAATCTCCCTGTCCACTCCGCATGGGTTTTGTCCAGGGTTCCGGCAGCGATGGTTCATCCCTGAGAAGGTCTCAGGTGCCGGCCCGGCTCGGCTCCGGGGGTTGACCTTCCTGGTGTCATGCTTACCAACCTGTGTAGAAACAGGATAGATTTTAAATGAAGCGATCCTACAGCGAAGGATAGGGACATGAAGAATTCAGCCGAGCGAGCGCTTCGCCTCATAAACGGGAAAGGGCTCGCATCCATACAGCCAGGTGAGTCGGACGGAAGGCGTGAGGCCTTGGAGGACATGGAACTCCTGGACGCGTACTCCCGCGCCGTGATCGACGTCGTGGAGTCCGTGGGACCCGCCGTCGTCAGCATCTCGACCGGCAAACGCTCACGAAGGGGTGAGCCCGAGGCCGTCGGAGCCGGCTCGGGCGTAGTGATTGCCCCGGACGGTTACATTCTGACAAACGACCACGTGGTTCACAGCGGTGGCACGCTGACAGCCACCCTTGCCGACGGACAGACATTCGAAGCGACCCTCGTAGGGACCGATCCGGCTACCGATCTGGCGGTGATTCGCGCCAGCGGGTCCCGCCTTCCACACGCGACCCTTGGGGACTCCCAGGGTTTGCGCGTCGGGCAGCTGGTCATCGCTATCGGCAACCCCTACGGATTTCAATCAACCGTTTCCACCGGAGTGGTGAGTGCGCTGGGTCGGGCCCTCAGGAGCCCGCAAGGGCGGCTGATCGAGAACATCATTCAGCACACGGCACCTCTCAATCCGGGAAACTCCGGCGGTCCTCTGGCAGACTCGAGGGGCCGGATCGTGGCCGTCAACACGGCGATCATCGCGACAGCCCAGGGGATCGGATTCTCGGTTCCTTCCGGCACGGCGCGGTGGGTCGTATCCCAGCTGTTGACTCAGGGGAGGGTGCGACGCGCCTCCATAGGCATCGCCGCCAGACAGAGACCCTTGGACCGGCGTTGGGTGCGCTTCCACGGTCTTGAGCAGGATCACGTCGTGGAAGTTGTCTCGGTGGATCCGAAGGGTCCGGCCGGCAAAGTCCGGATGCGCGTGGGAGACCTGATCGTTGCGATCCAGGACCGGCAAGTCACCAATGTGGACGACCTCCATCGCTTTCTGGCCGAATGGCCTGTAGGACAGCCCGTCTCACTGTCCGTCCTCCGGGGTCGAAAGAGGTTCGACCGGGCCCTTGTTCCGGTCGAGGCCGTTACTGCATCGTGAGATCCTGCCAGTCCCATGTCGTTTGTGTGACGGGCAGATCTTCTTGACATAAAGCATTCTACCTAGTCCCCTGTGCCGTCAATGTCGCCCGTGGGTCTCCTTGACATAGAGGGGTCATTTGTATACGAGAACCTCTGACACTCAAACAAAGGAGGTTCCACAGATGACTCTTAGGAAAATGGTGGTCATCGGCGCGTTGTTGATCGCCGCGAGCGGCCCGGCATTCGCGGCAGAGCCCACTCACCTCTTCTTCGGTGATACCCATCTGCATACGTCCTATTCCTTCGATGCATTTCTGAACAGGAACCAGTCAGCGGACCCCGACACCGCCTATCGTTGGGCCAAAGGCAAGCCGGTCATACACCCCTACACGAGGGCCCGGGTTCAAATCGGTACTCCCCTGGATTTCCTGGTTGTGTCGGATCATGCGGAAGCCCTGGGTGTCATGCGAGCGATCATCAACGAAACCGAAGAGCTCGGAGAGCTTTCGTTTCTTGATGGGCTCAAACGTTCGTATGCCCTCTGGCTCATCCGAAACAAGGTCGCGGAAGGCGCGGGGGACGAAATCTTCGCGGAATTTCTGCCCAAAGTGGTGGCACAGAATCCGGACGGTGACCCTGTTGCCGACCCTGCCAACGAGATGCCGGACAGCGTTCTGGGTGACATGACAAAGACGGAAATCACGGCCTGGAATGAGATCGTCGACGCTGCGGAAAGACACAACGAGCCGGGCAAGTTTACCGCCCTGATCGGCTGGGAGTGGACTTCAACGCCGACGGGGGTCAATTTGCACCGGGTCGTCATCTCGCCCGACGGTGGAGACAAGGCACGAAGCTACGATCCTTTCGGGTCCGACGACAGCCAGTATCCGGAAGACCTGTGGGCCTGGCTGGACAAGACATCGAAAGAGATCGGGGCGGATTTCATTGCCATTCCCCACAACTCGAACGTTTCCAAGGGCTTCATGTTTTCGGAGACAACCCTGCGCGGACAGCCGATCACGGTTGATTACGCACGAACGCGCATTGCCTGGGAGCCTGTGGCTGAGATCACCCAGGTCAAGGGCGATTCCGAGACGTATCCGACCCTGTCGCCGGAGGACCCCTTTGCCGATTTCGAACCTTTCGATTTCTATCTTCAGGGAGCGGAAGAGGAATACAAGCCGAAAGCCGGCTCCTTCATTCGACCCGCCTTGCGCCTGGGTCTGGCCATCCAGCAGAGCACCGGCGCGAATCCGTACAAGTTCGGGCTCATCGGGTCGACCGATTCGCACACCGGGTTGTCTACAGCGGAAGAAGACAACTTCTGGGGCAAAATGGCCTTGGACTCGACTCCGGAAACCAAGGGCCCGGGAGTCCTCGGTGGCGGCCCCGCCTCCGGCTGGGACATGTCCGCCTCGGGTCTTGCTGCTGTTTGGGCCACCGAGAACACACGACAGGCCATCTTCGCGGCCTTCAAACGGCGTGAAGTCTATGCCACCTCGGGTCCTCGTATCAGCGTACGCTTCTTCGGGGGATGGTCCTTTGACCCGAATGCCGCCGGTGCTGAGAATCTTGCCGAGATCGGCTATGCACAGGGAGTTCCCATGGGTGGAGACCTGACTCGGCCCACGGGTAACAACCGGAAGAAGATCCAGTTCCTGGTCCGTGCCGTAAAGGATCCGAAGGATGCGAACCTGGATCGAATTCAGATCGTCAAGGGTTGGCTGGACGGAAAAGGGAACACCCATGAGAAGGTTTTCGACGTGGCCTGGTCGGATGACCGGCAGCCCGATGGGAAGGGAAGGCTCCCTCCTGTGGGCGATACGGTGAACCGCGAGCTGCCCGGCTACACGAACACGGTCGGAGTCCCTGAGCTGTCCGCCCTCTGGGAGGATCCAAGCTTCGATCCTGACCAGCGCGCCTTCTACTATGTCCGAGTCCTCCAAATCCCCACTCCGCGGCACTCGCTGTACGATTCCGTGGCATTGCAGGCGGAGGTGCCGGAAACGAGGCCTGCTGCTATTCAGGAACGGGCCTATACCTCTCCTATTTGGTACACACCCTAAATGCGTTCAGGGCCGTGCTCGGCCTTGAGGATACAGGGGACAGAGGAATGCGAAGACTTTCGTACAGATGGTTGCGAGAACCACTGATGCAGTTCCTTGTCGGGGGGGTCATACTCTTTCTGTTGGTCGAGGTTCTGGCCAACGCGAAGAGTATGTCGAACGGCTTGCATGACATCGTGGTGGATCAGAATGCGCTCGCAAGTTATCTTCGGTTTCAATCGAGGGCTTTTGCTGCAAATGCTCCGGAGGCGCCCTTACTGGCCTTGGATCCGGGCGAGCAGGAACAGCTCATAGCAGATTATGTTTCCGATGAAGTGCTCTACCGTGAAGCCCTTGCACGGGGGTTGGATGAGAATGATGAAGTGATCCGCCGCCGCTTGATCCAGAAGCTCGAGTTCATTACCCGTGGTCTTCTCGAAAACACGACAACGATCTCGGAAGCGGAGTTGCAGAAGTATTTCTCGACCCATATCAGGGATTACACGGTTGACGCCTCCATTACGTTCACGCACGTTTTTCTCGATGCGAGGAAACATGGAAAGGATGGTGCCCTTCTGCTCGCAGAGGAACTGTGTGACCGATTGAACGCCCGGAGTGTTCCATTCGAAGAGGCGCCGCAATACGGTGATCGCTTTCATTTCCACAGGAACTATGTGGACCGCACAACCGAATACGTTGAAAGCCACTTCGGTCCCGATATGGCGGAGCAGGTTTTCTCGATGACGCCCTCAAAGGATGGTTGGGCAGGGCCCTTTGTTTCCCCTTACGGTGCGCATCTCGTAATGATCACTCGAATCCTGCCGAGCCGGATACCCGAGTTCGAGGAAGTAGCGGGTTACGTGCTCGAGGACGCGCGCCGCTTCAAGATTGACCAAGCCCGGAGGGACGCCCTGGAGCAGATGATGAGCCGGTACAACGTCCGGCGCGAGTTGCCGCGCGAGCCGACGGCTGAGTGAATTGGAATCGTCCCACCGACTTTCAGGGATTCAATTCCATACCGGGATACTTGTGGGGAGAGGATGACTCTGTGGGTAGGTACTTGTCGAGAATCCTGTACAGGTCCTCGTTGTCGATCGGCTTGCTGACGTAATCGTCCATGCCCGCCTCGAGGCATTTCTCCCGGTCCCCCTCGAGGGCGCTGGCGGTCATGGCGATGATAGGCGTGTGGCTAAGGCCTCTCTCTTGCCTGCGGATCTCCTCGGTTGCTTCGTATCCGTCCATGATCGGCATCTGGCAGTCCATGAGCACGAGGTCATAGGGGACACGTGACACCGCCTCCACCGCTTCGCTGCCATCGGCTACGACGTCGCATTCGTACCCGCCCTGCTCGAGCATGTGGGCAGCCACCTTCTGATTGATGAAATTGTCTTCCACCACAAGAATCTTGAACGATGAGCGTTCCATCCCATGCATGGAATTGCCCGCGGAGATCGTGGTTTCTTCCGGGGTGTCGTCGGCCTGTGGTACGCTCGGCGTCGGTGAGAGCGCGGCGTGAAGCATGGACTGCTTCACAGGCTTGGTCAGATAGCGGTCGAACCCTGCCTCGACCATTCCTGCCGCCTCGGTCTTTCTTGGGACCGTCGTCAACAGATTCAGGGAAGTGCCGGCGGCAGCCGCCTCGGACCGGATGCTTCGTGAAAGCTCGTCCTTTTCCATTCCGGGCAGTCCCAGGTCGAGCAGGGCCATCTGAAACGGATCCTCACACGCAGCTGCTTCCCGCAGCATCTCCTCTGCCTGCCCTGCGTCCGCTGCTTCCTCTGTCCGGCAGGCCCATGCTGCCAGCATCTCGCGGAGTACGGTCCGGCTGGTGGTGTTTTCGTCCGCGATCAGCACCCGGAGGCCGAGCTTCTCCTCGAGTCGAATCGAACTCTCGGTCGGTCGGGCGTCAAGGTCTCTGTCCAGGACGCAAGTGAAAGAAAACACGGCGCCCTTGCCTTCCTGGCTTCTCACGTTGATTCGGCCGCCCATCGCCTCTACGAGCTTGCGCGTGATGGCCAGGCCGAGACCTGTCCCACCGTGCTTTCGTGTGGTGGAGGCATCCACCTGGGAAAAGGACTCGAAGACCCTGCGCAAGCTCTCTTCCGGCATGCCGATGCCGGTGTCGATTACATCGAAACGGGAGATCTGATGGGACTGGAAGACTCCGTCGAGCGCGACCCGCACCAGCACCTCCCCCTTTTCGGTGAACTTGATGGCGTTGCTCAGGAGGTTGAGCAGCACCTGGCGCAGTCGGCTCGGGTCGCCCCTGACACTGGTCGGCAGTTCCCTGGGAACGTGGAGGGCAAGCTCCAACCCCTTCTCGTGCGCCTTTTGGGCGACCATTTCCACGGTCTCCTCGAGACACCGGCGCAAATCGAAATCCAGGTTCTCCATCTCCAGTTTGCCTGCTTCGATCTTGGAGAAATCCAGGATGTTGTTGATGAGCGTGAGGAGAGAATCCGCAGAAATTCTGGCCGTTTTGACGTAATCGCGCTGCTCCCGGTCGAGTGCGGTCCCCATGAGAAGCTGAATCATGCCGGTGACGCCGTTCAGGGGGGTGCGGATCTCGTGGCTCATGTTCGCCAGGAACATGCTCTTGGCAGAGGCGGCTTCCTCGGCGGCCTCTTTTGCCCGGTTGAGTTCCGCTTCGAGGCGTTTCGGACCGGTCACATTCCGGATGACCCCGTTCAGACAGCTCAATTCTCCCTCGGGGGAGAACTCGAAATGTATGTTGTCGCTGACCCAGATCTCATCGCCATCCCTCTTTATGACCCTGAATTCCGAGTCGAGGCTGCCGGCTTCCGGCCCCTTTTCCATGTGATGGCGGATCTTCTCCAGAAAGGGTGTTCGATCCTCCGGGTGAATCATGTTGAGGGTGGAAGAAATTGGATCGGTTCGAATGCTCTGGACGGAATATCCGGTGTGATCCTCGATGGAGGGAGAAATGAAATCGAAAAGGTCTTTCTTCACGTCGTACCGGTAGGCAATGTCCGTGATCGAAGAAGCGAACCGCTCGAAACGTTCATGGTTCTCCGTCAGCTCGGCCTCCGCCTTGCGTCGGTCCAGGATCTCTCGGCGGAGGGACTCCTGTTCCGTCTTGAGCCTGCGGGATTGAAGGAAATCCCTGCGGGTGGACAGCTCCATGGAGTAGCAGGCGGCCATTCCCAGAACATTCGCAGACAGGAAGAAGAAGCTGTTGTTCAAGATGATCAGAAGGGGTGTTTCGGTCATCCAGAGGGCAGAAACCTCTTGGGCGCACACGATGAGCCATCCCGCGAGTGTCGCGAGGGCGAATCTCAGGCGAACGAAGGTGTAGAGATAGATCAGGACGAGGATCAATCCTGCGTAGTACGTGAAGAGACCGCTGGAGTGAGCGATCACGGCCATCGTAGTGATCCCCAGGCCGCCGGCCATTACGCTCACGAAGAGGGCCCACTGCAGGTACCGTTTCGAGTAGCGCGAGTAGGAGAAGAGGAAAGCAGCCGCAGACACCGGGACATAGAAGCCGAACCGGATGGTCCACAGCTTGTTCTTGATCTCCGGGATATGGTAGTGGTCCAGGATCCCGAAGATCGCGTACAGGAAGATTCCCGCCAGGAGCGCGATGCGGGCCTGTTGGATCGTGTCTGTGTGATACCGGGCCTGGAACGACTTCTCCAAATCTCCCGGAAAGGCCAGGGTGAAGGGGTTCATCTTCACGCCCGCTTCTGACGGTGCCACCCTTTGGAAAAACGTACGCATCTCTGCTGTGTCCGATTGGTGTGAAATCCTGGAATTCGGGTCGGCAGGATTCATGATCCCCCTCTATATTCTATCGGCTGGATAGAGCTTTATACTGAGAGTCCTGCAAATGGCCGCCCAAAGCGGGCTGAGGCCCTTCTGGCTCGGAGGGCTCCGTTTTTCAATGACTTAGCTTTGTCATTGATTCAAAACCGGTTATTATCTAGTATTATCGGAAAGGTCCACTTGGACGGGGGGGGGAACGGTCATGAGAAAGTCGCTTACGCTTGCCGGTGTTTTTATTTCCATCCTGATGCCTTTCACGATCACGTCTGCCACAGCCGATCCCTGGAACGAAGAACAGATCCTGGCCAATGAGGCCTCCAACTTTGGCGGTTCCGTTTCGATCTCCGGGAATCAAGCCATCGTCGGGGCTTTTGGGGCGGGCTCCGCATATGTATTCGAGAAAGGGGGCGTTACCTGGACAGAGGAGACAGAGCTCAACGCGAGCGACGGAGCCGGGGGTGATTGGTTTGGCTACGCCGTATCGATTTCGGGCACTCAGGCCATTGTGGGAGCGCCCAATGCGGGCGGGAACGGCGCAGCCTATGTGTTCGAGAAGATCAGCGATACATGGACAGAGGTGGACAAACTCGTCGCCAGCGACGGGGCCGACGGAGACTTTTTCGGTTCCGCCGTATCGATCACGGCGGATAAGGCCATTGTGGGTGCCTACAAATCGGGGACTCTCTCAGGGGCCGCGTATGTTTTCGAGAAGGTCGGCGATACCTGGACACAGGTGAAGAAGTTCACACCCAGCGATGCACCGGTCTTGCAGCGTCTCGGCTATTCCGTATCGATCTCCGGGAACCAGGCTGTTGCCGGGGCCTACAGGGATAATGACAACGGGAGTGGCTCTGGCTCTGCATACATCTATGAGAAGGTCGGCGGTATCTGGACGCAGGCGGACAAGGTCATTGCCAGTGACGGGGATCTACAGCAGTTGTTCGGTTACTCCGTGGGTATCTCCGGCGACCAGGTTGTCGTCTCGGCCTACCACGACAATGACTTGGGTGACTACTCGGGATCGGCTTATATCTATGAGAAGGTCGGCGACACCTGGACAGAGATCGTCAAACTCACCGCCAGTGACGGGGCTGCCGGTGACCTCTTCGGTTGCTGGGTGTCGAATTCGACCGATCAGGCCATTGTCGGGGCTTACAAAGACGAGGACAACGGTCCTTTTTCTGGTTCAGCCTATGTCTTCGAAAAGGTCGAAGGCACATGGACGGAAGTGGACAAGCTCACCGCCAGCGACGCAGAGGCGCAGGACTGGTTCGGATACAGCGTAGGCATCTCCGGTGACCAGGCGATTGTCGGCACCACCGATGGATCCGCATATGTTTTCATACATGGTGCATCCCAGGCCTTCGGGTTGGTCAGCCCCGAGAACGGCGCAACTCCTTCCGGGCCGCCGGTCTTCGAATGGACCGCAGCCGATTATGACTACTTCCTCCTCTATATATTCCTGGAAATATCTGACACGTACTATCCGATTCCGATAGGGTGGATGCCTCTGACAAGTCTGGACCTCGGGCTGGCGGATCCCCTGTGGGATCTCGTGGACACGAGCTCCGTCGGGCTTTGGCTCGTGTTCGGCCTGAATTCAACGACAGGGGCATGGGAGGTTACGGATCCCTGGTTGTTCTTGAAAGTGCCTTAGGTCTCACAATCCCCTGTTCGACGAACCTGTCCGGTGTCGATTCGCAACCCCTTATCGGGGTTCACGTGCATCGCCTCACTATCTCCCAGTAATCCTGTCGGGATTCTTTCCCCCTTGATTATCTGTGCCCGCCATAATATCCATAAATGCGTCCATTAGGGGCAGGGCGATAGGCATGAGGAGAAAAAGGATAGGAAGGAGCGTTCGATGAAGATCTCTCGCCTCGCAGGTATCCTTCTGGCTTTGATGGTACTGGGGGTGGCAATCCTGTGGTTCGGGGGCGCATTCGAGACAGGCAAGGTTTCGCCGGGTGAGGAGGAAAGACCCCCGGGGCTGCCGTCGCCCGAGACGCAGGGAAAGGCGTTGCGGGAGGATCGTCCGGCTTTCTATGTCGCGGTGGGAACCATCCGGTCGCGAACCGAGGCGACCGTGGCCGCGCAGGTGTCGGGCCGCGTAACCGCAGTAAAGGTGGATGCGGGGGACACCGTTGAGCAGGGTGACCTGTTGGCGACCCTGGACAGCCAGGAGATGGCGACACGGGTGGGCCAGGCGCGGAGCGGCCTGGACGCGTCGAAGGCGGAACTCGCAGACGCGGAGCTGCAATACGGACGAATCAAGCGCCTGCTACCCGAGAGGGCGGCCACCCAGGTGCAGATGGATGCGGCGGATGCTCGGTTGAAGCAGGCCAGAGCCGCCGTTGCCGCGGCTCGGAAGAAGGTGGAGGAGGCGCGGATCGTCCTCGACTACACGCAAGTTCGAGCCCCCATGACAGGGGTCGTTTCGAAACGGGAGGCAGAGGCCGGAGACCTGGCCTATCCGGGCAGGCCCCTGTTCGTGATTCACAATCCGAAGGGACTGCGTCTGGAGGCGAGCGTTCGAGAGGGCATGATCGGCCGAGTCAAACGAGACCAGAAGGTAGGGGTGGATCTGACGGCACTGTCCACGACCGTGGACGGCACCGTCGAAGAGATCGTTCCTTCTGCCGACCCTTTGAGCCGCAGCTTTCTTGTCAAGGTGGCCCTGCCGGTGACCGGCGGGCTCTACCCGGGCATGTTCGGCAGGCTGCGCATACCCCTGGAAGCACGTTCCACGGTCCTGGTTCCCCCGGCCGCCGTATCCCAGGTCGGGCAGTTGAGGACGGTTCGGGTGCTGAAGGATGGCAGATGGGTAAGGCGATACGTCACGCTGGGAGAAAGCGCAGGAGAACAGGTAGAGGTCCTCTCGGGACTGGACGGGGGAGAGACGATCGGCTGGGATCCGATGCCGGTTCCGGAAGCAGCCGGAGAGGAGGAGACCGATGAAGGGCTCTGAAAACCTACCGGATCATGACGGGGAGGAGGTCTCCGGCTTCATCCCGGCCATCGTCCGCAGGTTCCTCTCGGGCCAGCTTTCCGTACTCCTGATCATTCTTGCAGTAAGTCTGGGTGCGGCAGCTATCCTGATGACACCGCGCGAAGAGGAACCGCAGATCGTAGTGCCTCTGGCAGACGTGTTCGTGAATTTTCCAGGGGCGAGCGCCGAGGAGGTCGAAAAGCTGGTGGCGACGCCACTGGAGCGACTTCTCTGGCAGATCGACGGGGTGGAGTACGTCTACTCCGTATCGAGCCGGGATATGGCGGTCGTGACGGTCCGGTTCTATGTCGGAGAGGACCGGGAACGGTCCCTGGTCAAGCTACACAACCGAATCACATCCCACATCAACGAGGCGCCCCCGGGAGTGACCGGCTGGGTGATCAAGCCGATCGAGATCGATGACGTGCCCATCGTCACGGTCGCCTTGTACTCGAAGGTCTACGACGATCACGTCCTGAACCGCATCGCGGAGGAGGTGCGCGCACGGCTCGATGCGGTGAAGAACATATCACGCACCCGGGTGGTGGGTGGTCGGCCCTCGGAGGTAAGGGTGGAGATGTCCTCCGAGGACGCATCCGCACGTGGGGTCACCGGGCTGGAAGTGTATCAGGCTCTCGCGGCTGCCGATGCATCCTTGACAGCAGGCGGGTTTTCCCGGGGCAACCGGTCCTTCGAGGTGCACAGCGGCCCCTTCGTCAGCTCTGCAGAGGATGTGGCAAGTCTGATCGTGGGCGTGCACGGGGGCAGGCCCGTGTACGTGCGCGACGTTGCGCAGGTCAGCGAAGTGCCCAGGGAGGCTCGGAACTACACCCGGATCGGGCTCGGTCCGGCCGGCCCCGGGGGAGGGAGTAACGGCGAGACCTATCCAGCGGTTACGCTTGCAGTGGCCAAGAAGAAAGGGACGAATGCCGTCGCCGTTGCCAATCAGGTGCTGTCGAAGCTCGAGGAGCTCCGAAGGGAGGTCATTCCGGGCGAGGTCGAGATGGTCACGACCCGAAACTACGGGGAAACGGCCAACGACAAGGTCAATGATCTGCTCAAGTCCCTCGTCTTCGCCATGGTCACGGTCGTCGGGCTTCTCATCTTCACCCTGGGCTGGCGCGAGGGGTTGATCGTGGCCCTTGCCGTGCCGATCAGCTTTGCCCTGGCCCTGTTCGTGAACTTCATCTTCGGGTATACGGTCAACCGGGTGACCCTGTTCGCCCTGATCCTGACCCTCGGTCTCGTGGTGGACGATCCGATTGCGAATGTGGACAACATCCAGAGACACATCCTGATGCGTCGCAGGAACCCCTTCGACGCCACACTGGCAGCGGTCAAGGAACTCCTCCCGCCGGTCATCATGTCCACTCTGGCCATCATCGTCTCCTTTCTGCCCATGTTCTTCATCACCGGAATGATGGGCCCCTACATGGAGCCGATGGCGATCAACGTGCCTCTCACCGTCACGTTTTCCACTGTGGCGGCCCTTTCGATCGTACCGTGGGCAGCTTACCGGCTCCTCAAGGGAAAAGGCGCATTGGCAGCGGATGGAGGTGCGGAAGGGCAGGCGGAGGCCACACCGGCCTGGATACGATCCTTTTACCGACGTCTGGTCGAGCCCTTCCTCAAGAAGCGGGCGATGCGGTTCGGATTGCTTCTGCTCGTATTCCTTCTTCTCGGTGTCTCAGGAATCCTGGTTGTGACCCGCCAGGTTCCGATGAAGATGCTTCCCTTTGACAACAAGAACGAATTGCAGCTCCTGATCGACATGCCCGAGGGAACGACCCTCCAGGCCACGGACGCAGTGGTCCGGGCCTTCGAGGCGGAGCTCTTCACCGTTTCAGAGGTCGAGCACTTCGAGAGCTTCGTGGGCACCTACAGCCCGATCGACTTCAACGGTCTGGTCCGACACTACTATTTTCGCGAGAGCGGCCATCACGCGGATATCCGGATCGGTCTGGCACCGAAGAAGAAGAGAGTGCAGCAGAGCCACGAGATCGGCCTCAGGATGCGAGAGCGGATGACCGAGATTGCGGACCGATACGGGGCGACGCTGTATATCGTGGAGTCTCCTCCCGGCCCTCCCGTGATCGCGACGGTCACGACCGAGGTGTACGGGCCGCCCGAGGTATCCTACCAGGCGCTGATCGATGCTTCCCGCAAAGTGATGGCCCGTATGCGAGAAGAGACAGGAGTCGTAGACATCGACCACTCCGCGGAGGCTCTGCACGACCGTATCGACTATGCGCTCGACAAGGAAAAGGCCGGACTCCACGGGATCCGAACCGATGCAGTGGTCAGGACCCTTCGCCTGGCCCTGGACGGCGGGGAACCGGCCACGGCGCACAGGATCGGAGAGAGAAGCCCCATGGCCGTTCGTCTGCAGCTTCCGAGGGCGCAGCGTTCCGGGATCGCGGAGCTGGGGCGCATCAGGGTCAAGGGTATGCAGGGCGAGCTCGTGGAACTGGACGAGATCGGGGAATTCCGGCGGGTTCCGAACGATCAGCTCATCTACCACAAGAACCTCGAAAGGGTGGTGTACGTGTTCGCCGAAATGGCGGGAAGGGCGCCTGCCGAGGCGATTCTGGATATGTCCTCCCACTTCAAGAAGAACCCGCTGCCGCAGGGCATCTGGCTTCAATGGGCCGGGGAAGGAGAATGGAAGATCACGATCCGTGTCTTTCGGGATCTGGGCCTCGCCTTTGGGGCCGCCATGGTCGGCATCTACATCCTCCTCGTGATCCAGACGACCTCTTTCCTGATGCCCCTGGTGATCATGACCGCCATCCCTCTCACGGCCATTGGGATTATTCCGGGGTTCTGGCTGTTGAATCTTCTGACCGGAGAGCTCATCGGGTCTTTTGAGAACCCGGTATTCTTCACGGCAACCGGCATGATCGGGATGATCGCCCTGGGCGGTATCGTGGTGCGCAACGCGATCGTTCTGATCGAGTTCATCCAGGATTCTCTGCGGGAGGGTACGCCGGTCCGTGAGGCGATTCTCGAGTGCGGGGCCGTTAGGATGCGCCCCATTCTCCTGACGGCAGCCACCACGGCCCTCGGGGCATGGCCGATCACGCTGGACCCGATCTTTTCGGGCCTGGCCTGGGCGTTGATCTTCGGGCTCTTCGCCTCCACGGCCTTTACACTGATCGTCGTGCCGGTTATGTATTATGTCATCTACGGACGTGGGCTCGAGGCGGCACAGGCGCATCCGGATACCGCCGGCGGGGCACGCTGATTCTTACCAACATTTCAGACCTTTGAGGAGACAGCAGATGGACGTAGTCGAAGCTATGCGAACCAGGAAGAGCATCCGAGGCTATAAACCGGACCCGGTCAGCAGGGAAATCCTCGAGGAAATCCTCGATGCGGCGTGTCGAGCCCCCTCGGCGTTGAATACCCAGCCATGGGAGTTCTTCGTTCTCGGCGGAGACGTCCTGCAGCAGGTGTCTCGAGAGAACGTGAAACTCATGGAATCGGGTGCTCCCCTGGAACTGGAGGTGGCGGAGTCGTCGTTCCCGAAGGACAGCGTGTATCGAAGACGACAGGTGGATCTTGCCAAGCAGCTCTTCCGGTCGATGGGGATCGAGAGAAAGGACGAGGAGAAGCGGATGGCCTGGTTGCAGAGAGGATTTCGCCACTTCGATGCACCGGCTGCGATCATCATCGTCCAGGATGAGGTCCTCACCGGGGACGGCCCGCTGATGGACATTGGCTCGCTCATGCAGAGCATCTGCCTGGCCGCAGTGAAGTACGGGCTCGGTACATGCATCGCCAGGCAGGGGGTTCACTACCCGGACGTGTTGCGGAGGCTGGCCGGGATTCCGAAAACCAAGAAGATCGTGATTGCGATTGCGATCGGCTACCCGGACAAGGATTTTCCCGCCAACGCGGTAGATACGGAGCGGGAGCCCACAGAGTCGCTCACTACCTGGGTCGGCTTCGAGTAGTGCCATCCCTGTTCCGTCCCGGTTTCCTTGGCCTCCGTCGCCTCTTCCCTCTGATGATGGGGTCAGGCCGAAACTATCAACCCTACGGGACAACTCGGTCCTCATATTATGCCCCCTAAGGTTGATAGTTTCGGCCTGACCCCATTATTGGCTTGACATTGGTTTGATATCAAACTATACTCTCTGCATGAAGAAAGAAGCGGAAGAGGTCTACAGAGACAGGACGGTCTATCTGATCTCCCGGATCAGAGAAAAGGCGAACCGGCTCATCTTGAGGGAGCTCGCGAGTCATCAGCTCACCGGAATCGTCCCCACCCACGGCGACATCCTGGTCGCCCTCTTCCTTCAGCCCCATCTGCCGATGAAGAGGCTCGCCGAGATCATCGACCGGGACAAGTCGACTGTGACTGCTCTCGTCGACAAGCTTGTGCGCCTTGGATATGTGGAGAAGAAGCCGGACCCGAGCGACAACCGCATCAACCTCGTCTGTCTGACCTCCAAGGGCAGGGCACTGATGCCGGCATTCCTGGACATCTCCAGCAAGCTCCAGGCGAGGGTCTACAAGAACTTGACCCGGAAGGAAAAGGCAACCCTCATCGATCTTCTTGCGAAGATCAACGAGGACTGGTGATTTTTTTGGCCTAATTGTTTGATGTCAAACTATTAGAAGAGGAGGACGAGATGTTCGATTTCATGTTGACCAAGGAGCAGAAAGCAGTGCGTGAAGAGGTCAGGGACTTTGTTCGATCCATCCCTCGGCAGGTCGTTCTAGACATGGACCGGGATCTGATCCGGTTCAATTCGGAATTCCTCAAGGAAGCCGGTCGGCGCAATCTGCTCGGTGTCCATCTTCCACGGGAGTGGGGCGGGCGCGGCCTGGATTGGTTCAGCCTCGGGATGGTGATGGAAGAGGTGAGCAGCCTGGGCTACAGCTTCGGGTGCCTGTTTGGGGTGGGCGCGTGTCTGGTCTGCTACGCCATCGTAGAGCATGGAACGGACGAGCAAAAGGAGAAGTACGTCAAGCCTCTGCTGGCCGGAGATATCTTTGCGGCCGAGTGCCTGACAGAGCCTCGCGGCGGCGGCGGCTCGGACTTCTACGGCACCACCACCAAGGCGGAAGACAAGGGGGATCATTTCCTGTTGAACGGGCAGAAGCGTTTCATCGTCGGGGCGGAAGGGGCGGACTACTTCCTCGTCTATGCCCGAACCAACTTCGACCCGGAAGTCCCCTCCCACAAGGCCCTCACCTGTTTCATCGTGGATCGCGACGACAATGTCCAGGTGGAATACATTTACGGATTGCTTGGC
>JANQFG010000239.1 GCA_028277985.1 bacterium
GTTGATCACCCCGGTGGCCCTCGAGCCGGAGCTTCGGTTCGCCATCCGTGAGGGCGGCAGGACTGTGGGCGCCGGTGTCGTGATCAAGGTTATCGAATAAAGGCTGGGCAACAATCGGGAGGATGGGTACAGCAAATGCCGTCTGACATCGTCACCCTTGCTTGTGGGGAATGCAAGAGGAGAAACTACTCCACCACGCGGAACAAGAAGAAAACCCCGGACAAGCTTTCCATGAAGAAGTATTGCCGGTTCTGTCGGACCCATACGCTTCACAAGGAAACAAAGTAAGTGGGGAACCACTGTCGTTACTGTGGAATGAAGGCCAGTAGCTCTAACGGTAGAGCACCGGACTCCAAATCCGGGTGATGGGGGTTCGAATCCCTCCTGGCCTGCCATACAACAGGGGAAACCGTCAACGAAGAGCCTTGAGCTTCTTGAGGACGAAGAAACGGATCGAAAGATGTTTGAAAAGATCAAGCAGTTCTTGAAAGAATTCCGTATCGAGATGAAGAAGGTAAGCTGGCCCACCCGAAAAGAGATCGTGGCTTCAACGGGCGTCGTGCTGGTCGTAGTCTTGTTGGTCTCCTTCTACCTCGGCGCTGCAGATCTCCTCTTCTCGAAGTTGCTGAAGCTCATGTTAAGTTGATTGTGTCGGGGCTCCCCAACGAACACTTATCCTTGGAAGAACCCATGTCAAAAGAATGGTATGTGGTACACACCTACACCGGCTACGAAATGAAGGCCAAGCAGAACCTGGAGGACCGGGTGAGACAGCTGGCCAAAGAGGATCTTTTCGGAGAGGTCCTCGTACCCACGGAGAACATCGTGGAGCTGGTGAAGGGGAAGAAGAAGGAATCGAAGAGAAAGTTCTTCCCTGGATACATCCTGGTCAACATGGAACTGAACGAAGAGACCTGGTACATCGTGAAGAACACTCCGAAGGTGACCGGGTTCGTCGGCGGCGGCATGACCCCTCCGCCTATTCCGGAAGGCGAGGTGAAGCGGATCACTCAGCAGATCGCTGAGGGCTCCCTGAAGCCGAAGCCGAAGGCGGTGTTCGAGAAAGGAGAGAGCGTTCGGATCATCGACGGTCCCTTCTCGAGCTTCAACGGCATCGTGGAGGAGGTCAAGCCCGAAAAAGGAAAACTGCGGGTATCGGTCAGCA
>JANQFG010000253.1 GCA_028277985.1 bacterium
ACCATGGCCCCCATCGACCTGCTTCAGGCCCAGACCGGGGTTGCCCTCAGGGAGGAGGAGCTGATCGGCGCGGAGGCGGTCCTGGAATCGGCCCAGGACGTCCTGAAAGAGCTGCTCCAACTGGACCAGGCGCCCACCTATTCATCCACCCTGATCCTTCCCACGGACATTCCTTCGTCGCCGCCTCCTCGTGAGGATTCCCGCCTGGAGGATGCGATTGCCCTTGCATTCACGCATCGGCCCGAGTACCGTGCTGCATTGAAAGAGCTGGAAAACAAGAATCTGCAGATCAAGGTGGCAGAGAACAAGCTCCTGCCGGCCCTGGACTTCATCGGCAATGTCGGTCTGAACGGCCTGGCCGGAACGGCCGTACCCACGACGGACTTCGCTGCGATCGAGAACCTGAGCCCCCTCGAACAGCTTCTCGTCCTCGTCGGGGTCATCCCTTCTCCCACCATTACGAGCCCCTTGGACGGGAAATGGAAAGAGAGCTACGAGGAACTCTTCGAACCTCAATCTCATCAGTGGAGTTTAGGGCTCAGGTTCGAGTACCCTCTGGGAAACAATGTGGGCAAAGCGGACTACCGCCAGGCGAAGATGGACGGCCACCGGACCCTGTGGGCCCTCCGAAGCCTTGAACAAAAGGTGGTTTTGGAGGTAAAAGAAGCCTGGAGGGCCATGGAGGTCAACCGGAAGAAGATCCGAACGTCGGAGACGAGCGTACGCCTGGCCCGGAAACAGCTCCAAGCAGAGCACAAGAGGCTCTCCCTCGGGCTTTCCACGAACTACCAGGTGCTGCAGATGGAGGAAGACCTGAGGAACGTCCAGATCAACAGCCTGAGGGCCAAGGTGGACTACTGGAAGGCCAGGGCAAAGATGCTCAAGGCAACCGGCACGTTTCTACAGGAACAGGAGATCTCTCAAGATCAGATGTCTCGAATAGGGAGGGGCTAGCATGGTCACGAAAAGGGTGTTCAGCATCGGGTGCCTGATGATCCTCGCACCCTGTCTTTTTGGCATGGGCATGTTCGGCCAGCCAGCCGCCCGGGAAGAGGTGCCGGTCACCGAAGAGCGGTTCGATGCCAAGGTGGAAGACCTGGAAGGCATCCTGGTTCAGGTGACCCATGTGAGCTACGACGGGGAGCTCTATCTGCCGGTGTACCAGGGCAAGGGGCTGGTGACGATTCCCTTCCGAAAGATCAGCGCCTTCGAGATGGGCAAGAAGGAGAAGATGCGCAGGGAGGTGAAGATCTCCTTCCGGGACGAAACCAGCGAGATGTTCTGGATCGATGAAGACCTCCTGTTCCTCGGCAAGGTGCCCTACGGAACCTACCAGATCCAGGCGAAGGATATCCTCCGACTCGAATTCACACAGGCCCCACCGGAGCAGCCCCATTGAGTGAACGGCCGGAGCGGCCTTCCCCTCCCGGGACGCGTCGAAAACTCGGAACGTCGTACAAGACCTGGAGCGACCGGTTCCTGCTTGTTGCAGCCGCGGTCGTCCTGGCCTTCTTCATCTGGAACACGTTCGTCCATGGCCTGACCGCCAGGGAGAATCCTCTCTTTCTTGCCTGGGCGGAAGGGCTTCTCCTGGTTCTCTGCGCCGCGGTAGTGTTCAGTCTGCTCGCGGAGGCCCGGCACGCCTGGCAAGAGGGGCTCGAGCGGCAGGAACCTCCACCGTCAAACGGCGCTCCGTCCGTGCAGGAGAGATCCTTCCGAAGCGCAGGGACGGCAGAGGCGCTGCTCCGTCATTGCACCAGGCATCTGGATAAGCATTTTCGCCGTTTCTATGCGTTCCACCGCTACCAGGCCCCCTATGTGGCCTACCTGTACTATGCGAAGAAGGGTTCCCTGTCTCTCCTGGGGATTGCCTGGGCGAAGACGGGTTTTCTTCTCTTGTTCCTTGTCGGCTATACGTATATGGCCCGAGGGGACTTCTCGGAACCCCTGGGGTGGGAGAAGGCGATTCTGGGAGCCGGCTGCCTCCTTGTCCTCTCAGGACTCCTCATTCGAGCGACGGTCCCTTACAGGAAGGTCTGGTTGCGGGTCGTCGAGGAGAACAACCGGACCTGTCTCACCCTGAGCTGCCGGAGCCGGTCGAGGGACCGTTGGTTCGAGGCGCTCTGCGAATCGATCGAGACTCAGGCCGGGGTCGTTTCCTGCTCGACCCAGTCCAGGTAGGGCTGCCACCCTTCCGCAAGGGGAAGGGCGATGATTTCAGGGACATCATAGCTGTGGATCGATTTCACTTTCTCGGAAAGGCCGGAGAAATTCTTTCGAACCGTCTTGCACAGCAACAGGATCTCAGGGTCGTCACAAACCTTCCCTTCCCACCGGTAGAGAGAACGAATCCCTCCGATCAGGTTTGCGCACGCGATCAGACGAGCCTCGAGCAGGGCCTTTGCGATCTTTGCACCCTCCTCCTCCGATCCTGCCGTGATCATGACAAGGATTTTTTCCTCCATCGGACCCACTCCTTCTCTCTTTCCATTCAACGGAGACATCTATGATCAAGAACGACCTCTGGATCAAGGAGATGGCCCTGAGCAAGGGCATCATCGAACCTTTCGAGCCGTCCCAGGTACGAGACGGAAAGATCTCGTACGGTCTGTCCAGCTTTGGCTACGATTTCCGCGTTGCGGACGAATTCTGGATCCCCCGCCCGGTGGGGCAGTCCGATTCGATCGACCCGAAAGCCCCCCGGGACGATTCGTTTGAAACGATCCAGACCAAGGTGTGCCTGGTGCCTCCGGCAGGCTACGTCATGGCCAAATCCCTGGAGTATTTTCGCATTCCAAGGGAGATCCTGGGGGTCTGCACCGGCAAGTCCACCTACGCCCGCTGTGGGCTGCTGATCAACATTACCCCTTTGGAGCCCGAATGGGAAGGCCATCTCACCTTCTCGATCCTGAACCCCACCCCCCTGCCCATTCGCGTGTATGCCGAGGAAGGGATCGCTCAGGTGATCTTCCTGGAGGGGACGCCCCCCGAGACCTCCTATGCGGACCGGAAGGGCAAGTATCAGGCGCAGAAAGGCATCACCTTACCCAAGGTGTAAGAAGCAGAGATGCGAATCCGGGGATCAGGGAACAGGGGTCAGGGAACAGGCCCTGCCCCCGCTGCCACCAGGGCGGGGAACAAACCAATATGGGGCACTGGCACGTAGCTCAGAAAAGGAGACAAAGACCTCTCTGCAATGGCCCTGGTTGTCTCGAACAGCGTAAGACAGGCCTCCCTAGACCTCTTCTATCGAACTCTGAACTTATCTTTGGCTGGGTCCGGAGGGGCCTGACACCTGATCCCCGACCCCTGACCCCCGGGGTCTGGGCTCGGCGGTTGGGGCTAGTCCAGGGCGGAGAGGTAGCCACGCCTCTTGCGGTAGACATGTACGAACAGGAACAGGCCCGCGATGAGCAGGTAGTTGCCCGCATAGCCGGACGCAGCCCCCCAGCCAATGAGAGGGATGACGCCTCCCGGAGTGATCTGGAAGGCGTGGATGAATCCCACAAAGGCACAGACGGACCCGACCAGGGCCCAGATGGAAGCCCGGAAAAAGTCCTTCTCGATCATGTACACGCCCATGGCCGCGAAAATCATGGCAGAGAACAGGAAGCCCTGGTTCAGGGAGAGCATCCCCTGAAGCAGGAGCCCGCCCTGCCCCGGAAGATCGCTGAGCGCATGGAAGCTCGAGCCGGCCGCCCGAAGCCCGTTCTCCGCCATCATCGTGCCCCAGGCCGCCAGGCATGGGAACAGGCCGAAGGCGACCGCGGGTGCATGCTCTCTCGGCGTGACCTGAAAGGCCTGTGCAACGATGACGATCCCGATCCAGAGCAGAATGCCGATCCCCGCCTCGAGCGGAATGGCCTGTATGACCCACGAAACCGTGCCCGTGAAGCAGAGGACCGCGATGAACACCCCGTTGATGAGTGAATAGCCGGAACGGGCTCCCATTGCTTTCCAGCCGGGATGTCCGATGTAGATCGTCGTGGGAAAGCAGCTTCCGAACATGCTGGCCAGGATGCTTCCGACCCCATTGGCCGACAGGGAGGCCGCCGTGGAGTACGGGTCGCCGCCCGCTTCGGCGCTTTCGATGTTCTGGAGTGAGCCCACCACGTTCAACAACCCCATCGGGATGATGATCGAAAGATGCCGCAGGAGGTGCTCACTCGAGAGTATATCCAGGAGACTCCCCACCGCAGGCCGAGGAGGAACGAGTAGAGCGCCCCCTTCCAAGGCAAGAGAAGGCGGAGGATTTCCCCCGGGCGAAAGGGTCCAGAACAAGAGGGTCCCCAGCCCGATGGCCAGAAACCCGCCGGGGATGCCGAAGGGGTACCGTATATTCGCGAAATACTGCACCAGAATAATCATCATTGGCAGCATGGCGACGGTCGGGTTCTGATAGATCCGGAACAGGAAATCCATGGAGATGAAGGTAACGGCAATGCCGGCCAGGGCACTCAGAAGGGCCGCCCGCGGGGTCACCCTACGAATCCGCTCGGCCACGAAGGCGCCGAGCAGCTCGATGAGACCACTCAAGAAGCAGGCGAGAAGGCCCACCTTCCACGTCAGGTCGACATTCCCGGTCTCCAGATAGACCGGGTGCATTACGAAGAAGATGAAGGCGAGAAGGCTTACGGTGTTGATGCCGTAGGGCAACGCGGTCACATCCTTGCGCCCGGTTTCTTGCGCAAGCCGCCTTGCCTGCCAGGCATAGAAGAGGTTCCCGAAGAGGATGGAGAGGGCAGCCCCGGGGAAGATGCGGCCGTAGATGAGCTCTGCGGGCATTCCGAGAACCTGCTGGCACAGGGTCCCGATCAGGATGAACTGGATCAGGTTGTCCAGGCCGAGCCCGAAGAAACCATCGATATCGTTCTTCACGAACCAGGGGCTGGAGAAACGCGACTTCTGCATGAACGCCTCCTCTCTCCGAATTTCTGCAGGCCAAACAATATAGTAGAAGCCCCGGGAAACACAAACCCCGGGGCCCGGTCTCGCCGGGCTTGGCTTTTCCCGGCTTTTAGGTTAGGTTCTGGGAAGCGGCAAACGACCGAAAAGGAGGGGTTACGTGGGCAGTGTAAACAAGGTGATTCTCATCGGCAATCTGGGCAAGGATCCAGAGGTTCGACATACCCAGGGCGGCTCTGCGGTCGCGACTTTCTCCATCGCCACGAACGAGGCCTGGAACAACCGTGAAGGGCAGCGAGAGGAGCGGACCGAGTGGCACCGCGTGGTCGCGTTCGGCAAGCTCGCAGACATCTGCGGCCAGTATCTCAAGAAGGGCAAGCAGGTCTACATCGAGGGCAGGCTTCAAACGCGGTCCTGGGACGACCGTGACGGAAACAAGAGATATACGACCGAAATCGTGGCGAACCAGATGACCATGCTGGGGCGGGCGGGTGAAGGCCCCTCGGATTCCTATGCCCCGCCGATTCAGGACGGAGGCTATTCCAGAGGCCCCGCCTCCGGGCCCGAAGACGACGACATTCCGTTCTGATGGTCTCTGCTCATGGTTCTCGCTTCTATTCGGACAGCCGCCGCTGGTCGAAGAAGCTGAAATAGCGCCCATCCCCGACGATGATGTGATCCAGGACACGGATGCCAAGCAGTTTCCCCGCCTCCACGAGCCTCTCCGTCACCCGCACATCTTCCTCGCTCGGAGAAGGATCGCCGCTGGGATGGTTGTGCAGCAGGATCACCGAGGCTGCAACCCCCTGAATCGCAGGCCGGAAGACCTCTCTTGGGTGCACGATGGACTGGTTCAGCGAGCCCAGTGCGACCGTCTCTTCCCGCAAGTAACGGTTCTTGCTGTCCAGGAGGATCACCGTAAAGGTCTCCTGCCTTGCGTCCCGTAGCCTCGCCGAGTACGAATCGAAGACATCCTGGCTGATCTGAAAGACCCTCCCCATCTGCCGCTTCTGCCCGGCCACACGCCGGCCTATCTCCAGGGCCGCCTGGATCCGAGAGGCCTTCACCGGCCCCACACCCGGGGTTCGACACATCTCGTCGCAGGACGCACGGGTCAGGTTCCGCAGGTTCAGGTGCTCCTCCAGGAGCCTTCGGCTGCAGTCCAACGCGGTGAGGCCCGCATTCGAATCTCCTGTCACCAGCAGGATGCTCAGCAACTCAGCATCGGAGAGCGCCTCGGCTCCCTGCCGGTGGAGCCGCTCCCGCGGTCGATCCTCTTCGGGCCAGTTCTTGATGGACATAGGGTACCGACATACAGCAAAATCCGGACCAGTGACGAAGCAGACCCGAATTACTGGATGGAATCGAGGGATTCACTGCGTAGGCAAGGTGAGGTTTGTGGCTTCTTCTTCACGGCTCCCCCATTTCTCGCCTTATCCTCGTCCCGTCCTCGAATTCGGGTATAACACAACCCCAGGCTGTGAGATGTGAGGGCCACTTGCCACTCGCCACCTGCCACCTGATCTGCAACGGGCACCGGCACGAGAAATAGCGGCATTTCGACCACGGCAGAGGCTGTGCTATGCTTTGGGCGATTCGGAATCGATGTTGAACGCTACCATTCAGACAAGGGGAGAAACATGAAGAAGGCGCATTTCCAGGACATCAAACTCGATCCGCTGGTTGCCGAAGGTTTCGTCAATTTTGCCATCGGCAGCTTCACACATTTCATGGACGATCCGCTCAACTGCTCCGTCTCCATCATCAAGCTGGAAAAGGGGAGCACTCCCTATCACAACCACGAGCATGCGAACCAGCACGAGGTCATCTTCGCCCTGTCCGGTCGCTGCATTCTGAAGACGGACGACAAGGAAGAGGAAGTTCGGGAAGGGGACATCATGTACTTTGCACCCAAGGACAGCCATCAGATCGAATGCCCGGACTCGACCGCTGTCTTCGCGTCCGTTCACATCAACGCCATCTGACCGAATCCGGTTTCGACCGGTATGGAGACAAGGGGTTGCCGGAGAAAGGGGCGCGAGGTCCGGCAGGGACAATGAGCTATTCGGTGACGGAAAAGGACCCGAACAGCGTGTAACCGGGAACCCAGGGAATCCGTTGAAATACATCCACCCAGCTACACTTGATGCCTCCCTCGTCTCCGTTGATCCGGATGGAGATCTCATCGCCGGGGGCGAAGTACTCGGGGATCTCGACACAAGGCTCATAGGTGTAGGCGCTTCCCTGCACATCACCTGAGTCGAAGTAGACCCACCATCCGCAGGGGATGTGTTCGTCTCCGGCACCGAACGCCCATCCGTTGATCGGCGCCGGATCAAAGCAGACTTCCGTACCGACAGGCCCGGAAGGCGGGGTAAGGTTCGTGGTACAACCCATGCACAGTGCAATGGACAACAACACGAGCCATGCCCGTGATCCCCTGCAGCTTTCGGCCGCCATCGGTTCCTCCCATCTTCCTGTGGATCGATGAGTTGACTGATTCTAGATCCGAGACGGTCTGTCTGTAAAGCATTTCTTCCCGACCGCCTCATCTCCGACCTGCCGGGAATGCCTTGCACTTTCCTGCGCGGCACGCGTAGAATCCGGAACCGGCACAGGGGAAGATCGAACAGAGGGATCGGCAGTGACCTATCATTCTCCCGGATGGCCCACCCTGAAAGGGCTGCTCAAGAAGTCCCCGACACTGGTTTCCCTTGTGTACAGGCTTCGCGGGATCAGATTCGTCGATCGCCTGGAGGATCTAGATCGCATACTGGGGCAGATCTCCAAAAAGTATCCTGCGTTCAACGACGAGGCGATTGCCGCTGCATCCAAGATCTGCTACCGGTTCAAGAACCTGAACCTGCCGGAAGATGACTCCTCACCGGAATATGCCCGCAGACAGCTGGATCTCTACAAGTACTTCTCCGACTCGAACAAGAATGCCCTGAACGGGCGCGAGCAGCAGTTGGATACGAAGCAGGATAGGGTCGGTTCAACCTCGCAGGACGGGCATTCTTCGTGGGAAGCCGAAAGGCAATCGATCATGGCGGGAACGATCCTGCGGAGGCTCACGCTGCCGCAGGGCTCTAGAATCGTCGAGTTGGGGGCCGGGTGCGGGGATGTGACACGGGAACTTGCAGCTGCAGGATACGAAGTCACGGCGGTCGAAATCGATGGGGCCTATGTCGAACAGATCAGGTCTAGGACGGAAGGATGCGAGAAAGAGGTCAGAATCATCCATCAGGACATGCTGGAGTTCGTCCGCGGCTCCTCAGACAGGTTCGACGCGGCCCTGTTTGTAGGCTCATTCCATCACTGTCTGGAGCATGTCGAGTTGTTGAAGCATCTGTCCGGCATGATTCAAGAGAACGGCATCATCTGCTTCGCGAACGAGCCGGTCTTTCTAGCGGAAAACCCCTTTCTGCCCTATCCCTGGGGAGTTCGGCTGGACGGTCAATCCCTCTATTTCATGAGACGGCACGGCTGGCTCGAGCTCGGTTTTCAGAGTTCCTACTTGAAGCGCATCCTGTCGGACTTCGGGTGGAATATGGAACGAAGACCATCGGGCACGGACTCCTGCCCGGACATCATCCTTGCAACCAGAGAGTAGCGTTGGACGGGGCGAATCGGGCAGGACCGAGTTATGCTGCTAGACCTGGAACATCTTCTGGCAATGGGAACAGTGGTAGAGCCGATCCTCGATCTTGCGGACCGTGATCCGTCTGCCGCACAGAGCGCATTTCGGCAGGTTCGGATCGGCCGCTTTCTTCGACCCTTTCCTTTTCTTTCCCTTTCCCATCGTCCCTCGAGGCGTCAATCCAGTATGAAAGGGCTGTCTACGAGGTCTTCGTGGCGGATCTCATCCACCTCCTGCTTTTTCTGAACGCCGGCGTAAAGCTTGTCCGGCAAGTTCACGACGAGACCCTTCTCTTCTGAAATGCATTTGTAGGCGTGTATCACGCGGGGCGGAACCAGAACCGCAACCGGGTTCTCCTCTCCCACATCGAGCCGCATCCGGCTCTTGCGGGTCTTGCTTTCCTGCCGATCGTCCCAAAGGTAGAGCCGGAACATCCCGGGCCCCAGAAAGACGAAGCAATCCGACTGGTAAACGTGTTCGTGGGGGCCCCTTGCCTTGCCCGGGTGCGTCCAGGAGGCGTAACACATGGCGGCCTGGTGGTCCCATTCGTCGGTTCGATACAACTCGCACAGCCAACCGCGATCGTCCTCATACTTTGAAAGGGACCGCACGATCACTCCATCGATACTATCTGCCAAGGTGTACATTCTCCCTCCCCCTCCAGTGGCTCCCAGGGGGATGCGATGTGGGGCCTGACCCCCGATCCCTGACCCCTGATCGTTGCCCTTTCACCTTTGACCTTTCACCTTTGACCTTCTTCGACACTGAGTGTATCTCCGCGGCACACAGCTTTTCAAGCGATCGAGGCACAAAAAAAAAGGAGGAGATCTCACGAGTGTGAAATCTCCTCCCTTTCGGTAACTACTTCCTGGCAGCGACCTACTCTCCCACAAGGTCGCCCTTGCAGTACCATCGGCGCTGGAGAGCTTAACGGCCGTGTTCGGTATGGGGACGGGTGTTACCTCTCCGCTAAGGCCACCAGGAAAACTATTCCGGTGTATACTCTACGCTCGAGTGCTACTAAAATAGATGGCTATGATCAAGTCGCACGGTTGATTAGTACCGGTAAGCTAAACACATTACTGTGCTTGCACATCCGGCCTATCGACCTCGTGTTCTCCGAGGAACCTTAAGTCTTTGGCTCTCACCAAAGAGGGATATCTTATCTTGAGGCAGGCTTCCCGCTTAGATGCTTTCAGCGGTTATCCCTTCCAAACGTGGCTATCCAGCTATGCCACTGGCGTGACAACTGGGACACCAGAGGTTTGTCCATCCCGGTCCTCTCGTACTAGGGACAGGCCCTCTCAAATATCCTCCGCCCGCGGCAGATAGGGACCGAACTGTCTCACGACGTTCTAAACCCAGCTCGCGTACCACTTTAATCGGCGAACAGCCGAACCCTTGGGACCTTCTCCAGCCCCAGGATGTGATGAGCCGACATCGAGGTGCCAAACCTCCCCGTCGATGTGAACTCTTGGGGGAGATAAGCCTGTTA
>JANQFG010000002.1 GCA_028277985.1 bacterium
GTACGGGCCATCGGCCTGGGCCGTCACCGGAAACGTACGGCCGAAAAGATTGAAATCATTAACATAAATAGAGCCTAGATAAACCTGAAGTGTCTCGAAGACACCATCCAATGGGACATCCAGCTTCTTGACCTTGGTTCGGTCGATGTGGGCGTAGAGGCGCGGCGAGCCGGCCTGGAAGGTAGTGAACAGCCCTCTGAGTGCGGAATGGCTGTTGCCGCGGGCCGCCAACTCTTCGGTCAGGGTTTGCAGCCTGCCCGCCCCGAGGCCGCCTTGATCCTGCACCTGGAGCTTGAAACCGCCGGCCGTTCCCAAACCACGCACCGGCGGCGGATTGAAGACCGCCACGTTAGCATCTTGGATCTCAGCAAGTCTGCGACGTAACTCGCCGGCGACGACAGCTGCTTGATCTTCCCGTCCACTGCGTTCATCAAAGGGGAACAGAGTAACAAAGATCGCTCCGCTGTTGGGATTGTTGGTTCGCGTCGCCCCGGAAAATCCTGCAAAGCTGACAGCGTGGTTCGCGCCGGGCGTTTCGAGGATGATCTGACTGGCCTGCTTCATCACGGCATCGGTCCGTTCCAGGGAGGCACTGGCCGGAAGTTGTACGTTGACAATCAGGTAGCCTTGATCCTGGGGCGGGATAAAACCCACCGGCACCTGACGGAATCCCAGATAGGTAAGACCGAGCAATCCTGCATAGATCAGCATAACCACCAGGCCGTATCGCACGATCCTTGCCACGGCCGCGGTGTACCTCCTGCCGGCCCCTTCCAGGAGGCGGCCAAAACCACGAAAGAACCAACCCAGAGAGAAATCCCAGAAACGTCCGAACCGACCTTTCGGGACCTCTTCCCGCCGCAACAGTAGGGCACACAAAGCGGGACTGAGGGTCAAGGAGTTGAAGGTGGAAATGAGCGTTGCGGCAGCGATCGTCAGGGCGAACTGACGGTAGAACTGACCGCTGATTCCGCTGATGAAAGCGGTGGGGACAAAAACCGCCCAGAGTGCCACGGAGGTAGCCAACACGGCGCCCCCGACTTCATCCATGGTCCTGTGGGCGGCCTCCTTGGGCGCCAGGCCGCGTTCGATATGGCGTTCGACATTTTCCACCACCACGATGGCGTCGTCCACCACGATGCCGATGGAAAGGACCAGGCCGAACAGGGAGAGATTGTTCAAAGAGAATCCGAGGCCCGCCATAACGGCAAAGGTCCCGACCAGGGATACCGGGATAGTTACCAGAGGAATCAGTGCGGCCCGCCAGGTCTTCAGGAAGACCAAGATCACCAACACCACCAGCAGCGCCGCCTGGAGGATGGTCTGCTGTACCGCGTCGATCGATTGCCGCACAAACATGGTTGGATCGTAGACGATCCGGTATTCCAATCCATCCGGAAACCGACTGCTCATCCGTTCCATGGTGGTCCGGATCGATTGTGAGGTGGCGAGGGCGTTGGAGCCGGGGCGCTGGGAGATCAGGATGGCCACAGCCGGCTTTTCATCCATATAGCTGTTCACGGAATAATCCCGCGCCCCCAACTCCACCCGGGCTACGTCCCGAACCCGAGTGATCCTACCGTCCTCCCCGGTTTTCACCCCTATCTCCGCGAATTGGTCCGCGTCGATCAGGCGCCCAAGGGTCTCCACGGGCAGTTGAAAAGCATTTCCCGACGGGACCGGAGGCTGGCCGATGGTCCCGGCGGCAACCTGTACATTCTGCTCACGCAGAGCCCTAACCACGTCGCTTGCGGCCAAATCTAAAGCCGCCATTTTGTCCGGGTTGAGCCAAACGCGCATACTGTATTCGCGCGCCCCGAAAACCGTCACGTCCCCGACCCCGTCCAGGCGGGCAAGTACGTCACGCACCCGCAGGATGGCATAGTTGCCGATGTAGAGCTGATCGTAGCGCCTATCAGGAGAAAGCATATGGACCACCATCAGGAGGTCCGGCGTGCTCTTACGCGTAGTCACCCCGAGTCGACGCACCTCTTCCGGCAGACGCGGCTCGGCGATGGCCACCCGATTCTGGACGAGGACCTGAGCGGTGTCGAGATCTGTGCCCAATTTGAAAGTGATGGTCAGGGTCATCTGGCCGTCGGCGGTGTTTTGGGAGCTCATGTAGAGCATGTCTTCCACGCCATTGATCTCTTGTTCCAGCGGAGTTGCCACCGTCTTGGCGATGACTTCGGGACTGGCTCCCGGATAGCTTGCCCGCACCACAATCGTAGGGGGCACCACGTCCGGGTATTGGGCGACCGGCAGGCTGTAGAAGGCAACGATACCGACGATCAACACGAGAATTGAAAGTACGGCGGCAAAGATCGGTCGGTCGATGAAGAAGTGTGGAAATTTCATAGGCTACGAGCAAACGAAAGGGTTGATGGTCTCCTGGTCCGCGGCTGTCGTACGGCTTCTACGATACGGGCCGGCTGTCGAAATCGTCAGCCTCAAACACGATCTCTCCTTTCTGCGGATTCACCTTTGTGCCCGCTCGGGCCTTTTGTACACCACGAATGATGACCCGATCGGACGGCTGTAGACCGGATCGTACAACCCGCAACCCGCCGATGATCGGTCCTAGGGAGACGGGACGATATTCGACCAAGTCCTGGTCGCCCACCACCATGACGAATTTCTGTGACAAATCTGTTCCGATGGCTTGATCGGGCAGGAGCAAGGCGCTGTATCTACCGCTCCCCGGCACCCGAATACGGGCGAACAGCCCGGGAGTCAACAGGAAATCCGGGTTGGGGAGGACAGCCCTTCCCGTCATCGTGCCCGTGTTCGGATCGAGTCGGTTGTCCACAAAATCCATGTAGCCCTTGTGAGGGAATCCCTCTTCATCCGCCAAGGCCAGATATACGGGATTCTTCGCTTCTCTGGAACTGGGCCTCTTGCCCTCGCGAGACAGCCGTGCGTACTTCAGATAAGAGCGCTCGTCCGCCTCGAAATAGCAGAAGATGGGATCCAGTGATACAATTCTGGTGAGCAGGGTAGCTTGCGCAGAGCCGCCGTTGATAAGGTTACCCTCGGATACGAAGTGACGGCTGATACGACCTGAGACCGGTGCGGTGACGCGAGTGAATTCAAGGTTCAGAGCGGCCGCCTCGACGGCCGCGAGAGCTGATTGGACGGATGCTTTAGCAACTCGCAGATCTGAAGCGCGCGTGTCTGCCTCCTCTTCGGAAATGGCGCGTGCCTCAAAAAGCACCTGAGCGCGGGAATAGTCGTTCCGCTCCAATTGGAGACGTGCTTTCGCCAGCTCCATCTCAGCCTCGGCGCGATCCAGTTGCACTTGATATGGGCGAGGGTCGATAACGAAGAGCAGCTCACCCTCTTGAACAACCTGCCCGTCCCGGAAATGGACCGATTCTAAATAGCCGCTCACACGGGCTCGGACCTCGACTGCCTCGACCGCCTCGATGCGTCCCGTGTATTCGTCCCATTCGATTACTTCATGCTCGATTGCCCGGCTCACTGTGACCGTGGGGGGAGCCTGTAAGGCGACCGCCTGCTGACGCTCGCAGCCGGCGGTGAAGAAAGAGATAAGCGCGAGGCCAAACACCGGCAAGTACTTCAGAGGTGTTTTCGGCTGCAGCTGATTGCAGAGTTTCAATGTTTTGCTTCCATGAATACCATAGAACTTGAGACTATCTCTTTTGGTGCGCTTTGATGGTTCCATATGGGTTCAGCTTTCTTCAAGACTTCGCGCGCTCTGACCGAAGGCGAGAAACAATCACACTACCCGGACCTGTCTGCAGAATGCCGCCGTTGACCGAACCGCTCGCCGCTACGATGCAGTCGATACCCTCGGCAAGGATATTCTCATTCACAGCAGTGCGAATGATGTTGTCTTCGAAGTCGCTACAGGGCATGTCTGCCCAAGCCGAAATGGCTCCTGTGCATTCCAGGACTAGGACGAGCATGATGGAGTTCAGCCTCTTCGTGGATCCTATCCTCGCTTGTCTAAGATGACATTCCCTACTTTATATGAGACAGCCATGGTGGCAGGTTGTTCAGGCTTTCCGTCTTGAGACACAAAGACGCTACCTGTCCGTATCCTCCCGATCCATGCTTCCCTATACACTTACTTTGATGTGACGAGCCGAAGACTCGTTCCGTACTTGGCATGCGGTTTTCCAGATCCCGGGATCGAGGGGCTTCCTTCCTGGCATTTCTTTCCGGTTCTGCTCTCGCTCTTTCCTCTCCTCTCGACATAGCCTCTGGGACTTCGACAGCCTCTTCCGTACAACCTCGATGTCGATTTTCGCTTCTTCTTCTACCTGATTTTCATTCTTCCAGAACTCCTTTCTCGTACAACCAAGCGGTGGATGGCGGAATCCCCAACGCACCGGGAACCTTCGACGTCACCGACCGCATCCCTAAATAAACGGTTGTTTTCACGGAGAATGCTTCATGGAGATCTCGCACCTTCCGGCTGAGCATCAATGGCCAGGTCAAGTCAATGCGAAAAACTCAATTTCATTCAGGAGCTGGAACAAGACGCGGTAGATGGCTCACACCCTCCACAACACCGACCTCGGCCTGCATACCACCTAGGACTCTGCGGTCGCGCTCATCGACCAACAGCCTCATCGAGCGGACTGTGAGCAACGGTTTGGCGTTCAATGTTCGCCATCCCTGCGGTTCCTGACTTTCGCCACGGAGGTACAATGAGAGGAGATTCGTGGATGTATACAAGGACCAAAACGAGCTCATCTCCCTTGGAGGAAGCCGCACTGTCTCGAAGGCATTTTCTCCGAGCAGCGGCGGCCTCACTTCCGGCGCTCACCGGAGCCCTGGGATGGGCGAGCCAGGCACTTAGCCAAAGTGCCGTGGCAACTCCTCATCCGGATCTGATTTTGATGAACGGCAAGATCGCAACCTTGAAAAAGGGGGAATCTTTTGCCCAGGCATTGGCTATTCGGGAGGGCCGATTTGTCGCCGTGGGAAGGAACGAAGAGATCGCGAACCTCCGCGGCCCCAAGACAAGGGTGATCGATGCAAACAAGAGGACCGTAATACCCGGCCTCAACGATTCGCACACCCACGTAATTCGTGGAGGGCTCAACTACAACATGGAGCTTCGATGGGATGGTGTTCCGTCTCTGGCGCTTGCATTGGAAATGCTGAAGGAGCAGGCCCAGCGCACTCCTCCACCTCAGTGGGTGCGGGTCATCGGCGGCTGGTCGGAATTCCAGTTCGCGGAAAAGCGGATGCCCACCCTGGAGGAGATCAACGCAGCGGCCCCGGACACACCCGTTCTCATCGTACACCTATACACTCGAGCGCTCCTGAATAGAGCCGCCCTGCGGGCACTGGGCATCACGAAAGACACGGCCAATCCTCCGGGAGGCCTGATTCAGAAGGACACCCGCGGCAACCCGACTGGATTACTGATCGCCGAACCGAACGCGTATATCGTTTACTCCACCATCGCCAGGGCACCGCGGTTGGATCAGGCGGACCAAATGAACTCCTCCAGACACTTCATGAGAGAGCTCAACCGATTGGGTGTGACGAGCGTAATCGATGCCGGCGGCGGCGGCCAGAACTTCCCCGAGGATTATGACGTTATACATGACCTTCATGACCGAGGCCAGCTCACAGTCAGAATCGCGTACAACCTGTTTGCACAAACACCGGGCAAAGAGTTCTCGGATTACTCACGCTGGGTGAAGATGACGAAGCCGGGTTCGGGAGATGAAAACTTACGGATGAACGGTGCGGGCGAGAACCTCGTCTGGTCGGCAGCCGATTTTGAGAACTTTCTGCTGCCCAGCCCCCATTTGAAACCGGTGATGGAGAAAGACCTCGAGGACGTGGTTCGACTTCTGGCTGCTGAAAGATGGCCGTTTCGCGTACATGCGACCTACAACCAGACCATAGAGCGGTTTCTGACCATCTTCGAGCGGGTCAACCAAGACATACCTCTCGACCGGTTGAATTGGCTCATCGATCATGCGGAGACGATCACGCCGAAGAATATCGAAAGGATCATGAAATTGGGAGGTGGCATTGCGGTTCAACACCGCATGGCCTATCAGGGGGAGTATTTCATCAGGCGTTACGGAACGAGCGCCGCCGCGACATCCCCACCGTTACGCCGCATTCTGGAAATGGGTGTTCCCATCGGTGGGGGAACGGATGCGACACGAGTCTCAGGTTACAATCCCTGGGTTGCGCTGTACTGGCTCACAACCGGCAGAACCGTCGGAGGAACGTTGCTCTACGGTGAATCCAACCGACTGGATCGGATGGAGGCCCTGAGAACCATGACAGACGGCAGCGCCTGGTTCTCCCGGGAGCAGGATGTAAAAGGTACGATCGAGCCGGGGAAATATGCCGATTTTTCGGTTCTATCGAAAGACTATTTTACGGTTGCGGATGAGGACATAAAAGACATGACTTCCGTCATGACCTCGATGGGAGGAGAAGTAGTCCATGCCGATGCTGAGTTCAAGAAATATGGCCCGCCCGATCTTCCCGTAAGCCCGGACTGGTCGCCGGTCAAACCATATGGTGGCTATTACCATGCCGAAGTACACGCTCCGGAGTCGGCATCCACTGCGGCCTTTGCCGAAACAAGAGAAAGCTGTGGAAGCGGAGCGCATGATCAAAGCCATGCGCACACGATCCTGGATGAGAATGGTGAGTGGAACATAGACTGCCCCTGCTACATCGGGTAACGATTTCGAAACAACGTACGAAAGGAAATTCGAAAGATGGCCTACATACTCAAAAACACGGATAGCGGTTTGATTACCGCCGAGAACTCTGCAGTGGTATTCATCGACCATCAGCCCCAGATGACTTTTGGCGTCGCGAACATCGAACGGCAGCAACTCATCAACAATGTGGTCCTCCTGGCCAAGGGCGCCAATGAATTTGGTGTGCCCGCAGTACTCACAGCCGTCGAAACCGAAGCCTTCAGTGGGTACATATGGCCCCAGTTGATGGATGTCTTTCCCGGCCAGCAGCCCATCGAACGGTCCAGCATGAACTCTTGGGACGACCCGGTCTTCCGCGAGGCGGTCAAGGCGACGGGCAGGAAGAACATCCTCGTCGCGGGTCTATGGACCGAAGTCTGTGTCACTTGGCCGACCCTCAACATGCTGAACGAGGGTTACAATGTCTACATCGTAGAGGATGCCTGCGGCGCCACGTCCGAGAATGCACACGATGCCGCCATACGCCGGTGCATGCAGGCCGGAGCCGTTCCCATGACCTCCATTGCAACCGTGCTCGAGTTTCAACGCGATTGGGCGAACCGGGATCACTACGATGCCCTGATGAACATCTTCCGCGAACACGGTGGGGCATACGGCAATGGCATTGAGTACGCCTACTCGATGGTACACCAAGCACCCCAGTCGGCAAAGAATCCGCATATTGTGAAGAAATGATTCATGTAGCCATTACGAGAACAGTGAAACCGGGCTGCGAAGAAGCCTTTGAGCAGGCCATTCGGAAGTTCTTCTCTGATTCCCTGCAAGAGACCCCAACACTTGGAGCCCAGCTTATCCGCCCTTTGCCGGGATCAGAAGGCCGTACATACGGCATCTTGAGATCCTTTGCGAGCGAGGAAGACCGGGAAGCCTTCTACGAGTCGGCAAGCTTCGCCCTGTGGCAGGAGGCGGTTGAACCACTCGTAGAGGGAGATTATGTGCGCCGCGATCTCCACGGCTTGGAGGCCTTTTTCGCCGCCCCCGGCCAGGTCCGGCATCCGCCCCGCTGGAAGATGGCATTCGTTACATGGTTAGGCGTATGGCCAACCGTGTACCTCGTGTCCTATCTCTTGCGGGACCTGCTCGCCGGCTGGCACCGGGTGTTTGCCGTGGGTCTGGACACGTTCCTCGTGGTCCTCGCCTTGACCTGGGCGGTGATGCCTGCTCTCACCCGTGCCTTTCGGCCCTGGCTGGTACGACCAGCACAGGGCCTCCCTGATGAAAGGAAGAGATCATGAAAGCTGATCTTGTTATATACAATGGAAAGACAAGGACACTGAACCCGCAGAAGCCGGAGGTGAGCGCTCTAGCCATTTCCGACGGCCGCATCACCGCGGCTGGAACGGATGATGACGTGCTTTCCCTGGTCCCTTCTCAGACCAAGAGGATCGATCTGAAAGGAAGACGCGTCATCCCCGGCCTGAACGACTCTCATCTCCATGTCATACGGGCCGGACTCTTCTACAACCTCGAACTTCGATGGGACGGCGTACCCACCCTTTCTCAAGCGATGGAGCAGCTCAAAGAGCAGGCGGACAACACTCCTCCTCCCCAGTGGGTGCGCGTTATCGGAGGCTGGAACGAGTTTCAGTTTGCCGAGGGCCGTATGCCGAGTCTGGAAGAGATCAACGAGGCGGCTCCGGACACTCCCGTCTTTCTCCTGCACCTCTATGACTGCGCACTGCTCAACCGGGCGGCGCTCAGGGCCCTGGGTATCGATGCGCACACAACCAATCCTCCCGGGGGATTGATCTGTCGGGATTCCTCAGGAAAGCCGACCGGCTTGTTCATTGCCGAACCGAACGCTCTGATTCTCTACTCCACCATCGCGCAAGCACCCAAGCTTTCCTTTGAGGACCAGTTGAATTCATCGCGCCACTACATGAGGGAACTCAACCGGTTCGGTGTAACCAGCGTTTCCGATGCCGGAGGGGGCGGGCAGAACTACCCCGAAGATTATGCCGTCGTCAAGCAATTGGCCGAGCAGGGGCAATTGAGCCTGCGGATCGCATACAGTCTTTTCGCCCAGAAGCCGGGGGAAGAGATCGGTGACTACACCCGTTGGCTCACCTTGACCCGTCCCGGAGAAGGCGATCCCATGCTGTGCATGAACGGAGCCGGAGAGAATCTCGTCTGGTCCGCCGCAGACTTCGAGAATTTCCTCCAACCCCGGCCCGATCTCAAGCCGATCATGGAATCCGAACTGGAACAGGTGGTTCGCAAACTGGCTGAAGCCAACTGGCCCTGGCGCATCCATGCGACCTACGACGAGACCATCGGCCGTTTCCTCGACGTGTTCGAGAGGGTTCATCGCGACCACCCCATAGATCGACTGCGCTGGTTCATCGACCACGCCGAAACCGTGAGCGAGCAGAACCTGGAAAGGATCCAGGCCCTCGGCGGAGGCGTTGCCATCCAGCACCGAATTGCCTACCAGGGAGAGTACTTCATCCGTCGATACGGGGCCGAATCGGTTCAGGCCAAGCCTCCGATCCGCACCATGCTCAGGATGGGACTCCCGGTGGGTGGAGGGACGGACGGGACGCGAGTTGCCAGCTATCACCCGTGGACGTGCCTTTGGTGGCTCGTAACCGGCAAAAGCGTGGGCGGTGCGAAGATCAACGATCCGGAGAACAGGCTGACCCGTGAGGAAGCCCTGGGATTGTGGACTAAGGGCAGTGCCTGGTTCAGCGGAGAAGATGAGCAGAAAGGCGAATTGGCACCGGGACGTCTGGCTGATCTTTCCGTTCTCAGCGACGACTACTTCGCGGTGGAAGAGGACCACATCCGCGGCATCGAAAGCGTACTCACCATGGTACACGGCAAGATCGTCCACGGGAGCAAGGAGTTTGTGCAATATGCGCCGGATTTGCCTCCAGTGAGTCCCGAGTGGTCGCCGGTGAGACGCTTCGGCGGTTACTGCAACAGCCATCACGAGGCACAGGAACAGGACTCCCATCCTCACGATCACCATGAAATGCCCGGTCACAGCCACTGGATCATGGGGCCTGACGGCCGCGCTTGGGAGACGGGTTGTGGCTGCGGGGTCTGAGCCGACGAACAGAACTTGATGACTTGGTGCTTCCGGACAAGGTTCTCCGAGATGCTTCGGGGTGCCCTACGCAACAGCCCAAAGGGCACGCTCCTGGCTATACTTCTTATCCTCCTCGCACCTTTTCGGGTCATCGGGGAGTCGACTGAGGAACCCCAACCTCCACCGTTCCAGCATTTGCGCTACGACGAGAGGTACAACTACCTGGCAACTCCGGGAGCGCCACGGGACCTGTTCGATCCGATCAATTACGTTCCGCTTTTCGGCCCGCCGGATTCTTACCTTTCCATCGGCGGCGATATCCGGCTTCGATACGGGCACACGAACAACCCGGAGTGGGCGCAGACATCACTGCGTGGACGGTAGCCACGGATACGGGTTATACGTTAGGGATACGGGTCCCTCTGAAGACATCGACTTCGTCGAAACCACGGCGCAGTTTCGCTTCTGACGAAGTCAAATAGGAGAGTAGAGAAGCTATGATCGATGTAATCAAAGCGAAGGAGAGGCACTTCACGGACTTCGGCTGGCTGAAGACTTACTGGCTCCTTTCTTTTTCCAACTACTTCCTGCTACCTTTGCATCTGTCGGACGACCTGACGAGGAATCCGAAGGTCAGAGGTTCGAATCCTCTTGGGCGTACCAGGAAGAGTCAGGGGTTACGCATTTTGCGTAGCCCTTTCTTCTTTCTCGGAGAGAAGATCTCACATGTCCCTCAAACGATTCTAACACCGCAGGAGCAGAGCTTTTTCAAGATATCAACCTTCCAATAGATAGTGAACAAAGCAGAATCCAGAAACCTGTTGCAGTCGGCCGGCATCTGTTATTTGACACTATCAAGAACATCGAAATGCGGGAATAGTACCTTTCCGGACAGAGAGCCGTATGGTATACTATCGTTTGGAGAAGATGGCTTGATCAAGGACCTCACCGAGGCAACACGAAGGCTGGCGCGAGCGCAATGAGAATGGGAATCTTGAGTAGATTGTCGGCCCGGAAACCTCTGATTGCAATTCTATTGTTCGGAATCTTTGCTGGATCTGGAAATAGCCTAGCCATGGTCGTATGCCTCGGAGGAGAATGCTCCAAGGAGGTAGTTCCCGCTTCTGCCGGGCATTCTTGTGAATGTCCTTCCAATGCCACAGCCGGCAATACCGGCCATCCATGCGAATCGTGTATCGACATCCCTCTCCCCCTTGGCAGTGAAGCGAAGTTCCTCCGGCCTTCAGGCGGCAAAGCACCGCAATTCTACGGGAAGGTCGAAAACATAGCCTCCTCCCGTTCTCTCATTTGCGTAGCAGCGGGCATACCAGAGGCGCCCCGGGCGGGCACCCTATATACCATGTATTCAACCCCCCCCGAACTGGCTTCCCTTACCACAGTTGTCCTGCGGATTTGAACACCCTCACCCAAAACCCACCATCGTAACGCACCTCCGTTCCGGGCATGCTCCCAGTCCTAGTCTGTTGCATCCCTTTGGGAACGGCTCCCAAACAGGGGCCTTGAAGCGAAAGAATCAGGCCGACATTTCTGGGAGGTCTCGAATGAAAAGGAAATGCCTGACGGCTCTTGCGGTCGTCCTTGGTCTCGGGTTCAGCGGCGTTTCGGTATCGCTCGCGGACAGCTCCTGGCCCAGGCCGCACTTGTTGGGAAAGGAATACACATCCTTCCGGCCACCCGAGCAATCGGCCAGCCCGGACTCAACATCGCTCCAACTCGTAGAACCTAGCGGTGTCGTCACTTTGCACCAGGCCCTGACCCTGGCCCTGATGAAGAACCCGGAGCTAACCGCGTTCTCGTGGGAACTGAGAGCAACGGAGGCACAGTCGCTACAGGCCCGGCTATTGCCGAATCCGGAGCTGGAGGTAGAGGTGGAGAACTTCGGCGGGACAGGTTCTTTTGGTGGTCTCGATGAGGCGGAGACTACCGTCCACCTCGGCCAGCTGGTCGAGTTAGGAGGAAAACGCTCGAAGAGGAAACGGGCTGCGACGGTCGAACAGGATCTGGCCGGGTGGGACTATGAAATCCAGAGAATTCAGGTCTTCACCGAGACCTCGAAGGCTTTTGTTGATGTGCTTGCAGCGCAACAACGGTTGGCATTGAACCAGGATTTTGTCGGATTGGCTCAGCAAGTCCTCGAAGTGGTGTCCGAGCGTGTCAGGGCAGGAAAGGGATCTCCCATCGAAGAGATCAAGGCCGGCGTATCCCTTTCTTCCCGTCTCATCGAAAGGGACAGGGCGGAGAATGAGCTGACAGCCGCGAGAGAGGTATTGGCAGCGACTTGGGGAGGCAGAGCACCCACGTTCACAGAGGCCCAAGGCGACCTGGAGCGCTCGTCTGAGATCCCACCTCTTGAGGTGCTACGTGAGCGCATGGCCAGGAATCCGGAGGCGGACCGATGGGTGGTGGAGATGGATAGCCATCGGGCTTCCCTGGCAATGGAAAAAGCCAGGAGATTCCCGGATGTGACCTTGAGAGGAGGCGTTCGGCATTACAACCCGACGGATGACTGGGCTTTTGTCGCCGGGATTGCCGTTCCGATCCCTCTGTTCGACCGCAACCAGGGAGCGACCCTCGAGGCGAAGTACAGGTTGATCAAGGCAGAAGAACAGCGCAGGGCCCTGCAAGTGCGCGTCCAAACCTCGCTGATCAGGATATACCAGAGGCTGACTGCAGCACGAAGTGAGGCGATTTCTCTGAGAAACGATGTACTGCCGGGTGCCAGGCGTGCTTTCGAAGCAACCGGCGAAGGCTTTCGGCAAGGGAAGTTCGGGTACTTGGATGTGTTGGACACCCAGCGGATTTACTTCGAGGCGCAGGCCCGCTACATCGAGGCCCTGGCAGATCTGCAGAAGGCGATTGCCGACGCAGAGGGCCTGCTCGGTGAGCCACTTGATGAGATCGCCAACTCGGCGTGAAAGGAAACGGACCATGAAAGCACCGCACTCCCATCTATCGCACAACCTCGCCTGCCTGCTCTTCGCCCTGGCCGCCTCATTCCTCGTTCTAGGTGGCTGCGACGAACCCGGACCAAGCGCCACCGTAGAGCATGCGGGCAGCATGGAGAGCTCGGAATCAACCCCCGGCAGCGCGGCCCACTCCCATGACAACCCGAACGAAACCTGTTTCATCTGCGACCCGTCGAAACGGGACAAAGGCCGTCTCTGGTGCAACGAGCACGGACGATACGAAGATCGGTGCTGGATTTGCCATCCCGAGCTGGAGGACAAAGACCGCCTTTTCTGCAAGGAGCACGCCCTGTATGAGGATGAGTGCTTCCTCTGTCACCCTGAGCTCAAGACCCGTGGAGAGTCCGCCCAGAACGACCGGACCGGGACAAGAGACGGAAGAGTCCGGCCGGCTGGCTTGTTCTGTAACGAACACAGGGTTCCGGAGTCAGAGTGTGCGATCTGCCGACCGGATCACGCGGCCTCCCTCGAGCCGGGCGAAAACATGAAGGTGCGTTTCCCGTCCCTTGACGCGGCGGACAAGGCGGGCATACGAACCCAACGTCCCGCACGCGTGGAATCTGCGCCCGCCGTCAAAGCATTCTGTGAATCCCAGTACAACCTCAATGCAACGGCGAGGGTGACTCCGCTGGCAGGAGGCGTAATCCGCGAAGTGCGACATGACATCGGCGACCGGGTCGAGGGGGGCGAAACCCTCGTGGTGCTCCACTCCGCCGATGTGGCTTCGGCCAAGAGCGATTACTCTTCCGCCCGCATCGACCACGAGATCCGCCGTCAGACCTTCGAACGGGAAAAGCGTCTCAGGGATCAGGCGATTTCAGCGGAAAGGGAGTATCTGGATGCCGAAGCGGCGTATCGTACTTCTCGTCTGACGCTAAGCAACCTGAGGCAGAAATTGTTCAACCTCGGACTGATTGAAGACGAAATCCTTCGGATCGAGAAGGAACAGGATGCCTCCGCGCAGCTCGAGATCCGCGCCCCTTTTGATGGCACATTGGTCGAGCGCACAGCCGTCGTAGGCGAAGCCATCGAGGTCGGCCGAACGCTCTTCACGATCGCCGATCTTTCGACACACTGGCTCGCCCTGTCGATTCCCTCGGATTGCATTGACCAAGTCCGCCTTGGGCAGACCGTTGAAGCCCAATTCCCGGAGCTACCGAACGCGACCTACACGGGACGCATTACCTGGGTGGATACTTCGGTCGATCCACGCAGCCGCATGCTTCGCGCCCGCGCTCTTTTTACGGACAGAAGCGGGCGCATGAAAGCGGGCATGTTCGGCGAAGCCCGCATCCTCACCAGCGAAGCCCAGCCCGCGGCCCTCGTGCCGCGCGAGGCGGTGCAACGCCACGAGGGTCTCCCCTTCGTGTTCGTGCAGAACGAGTCCGACCTGTTTTCCTTGCGCCGCGTTTCGATCGGCGGGCACCATGGTGACGGCATCATCGTCATGGCCGGCCTCGCACCAAACGAACCGGTGGTTACGGAAGGCAGTTTCATCGTCATGTCGGAATTCCTGAAGTCCCGGCTGGGCGCCGGATGCGTTGATGAATAGCGTTATCGGCAAACCCTGAACAACGGAGTCTTTCATGCTTACCGGACTCATCGAGTTCTCCTTGAAGAATCGCCTGCTCATCCTCCTGCCGTTCGTACTGATCAGTGCGCTTGGACTGTGGAGACTCGGCACGCTGCCCGTGGACGCTTTCCCTGACACGACCCCTGTCCAGGTTCAGGTCAACACAGTCGCCCCCGCGCTCAATCCCGAAGAGATCGAGCAACAAATCACACTCCCCGTGGAATTGTCCATCGGCGGTCTGCCGGGCTTGGTGAATGTGCGCTCCATATCCAAATTCGGATTTTCCCAAGTGGTGGCCACCTTTGATGATTCCACGGACATCACCGACGCCCGCCAATACCTTTTCGAACGTATCAACGCCGTAGAACTGCCCACCGATATCGATCGGCCGCAATTGGGCCCCATCGCGACCGGGCTCGGTGAAGTCTTCCACTACGTGGTTCGCTCGGGTAACCCGAACCGCTCGCTGGAAGAGTTGCGCACCCTGCACGACTGGGTGATAAAGCCCGAACTGCGCAAGGTTCCGGGTGTCGCGGAAGTCAACTCATGGGGAGGTGAAGTCCGACAGTACCACGTGGTGATCTCTCCAGAGGCGTTGCTGAAGTACAACCTGTCCCTCAATGAGGTGTACGAGGTTCTCGAGAAGAATAACAGCAATGTGGGCGGAGGCGTGATCACCGTCGCTGGGATCTCACAAACGGTACATGGGCGGGGACGCGTGACCCATGTCGAACAGATAGAGAACATCGTCGTTGCCTCCTACAACGGCAGCCCTGTCTACATTCGCGATGTCTCGGAGGAGGTGAAGATCGGCCACGAGATTCGCCGCGGCGCCGTCACTGCCAATGGTCGAGGCGAAGTGGTACTCGGGCTGGCCTTCATGCTCATGGGAGAAAATGCCCAAGCCGTCACCGAGAGTCTGAAGGCGCAGCTCGACCAGGTCCGGCCCGCCCTACCTGATGATGTCGTTCTGGAAGTCGTCTACGACCGGACGGAGCTGACCCATTCAGTGATCAACACGGTGAAGCATAACCTCTTTCTTGGGGCAGGCCTGGTGATCCTGGCCCTCTTTGTGCTTCTCGGCAATTTGCGGGCAGGCCTTCTCGTGGCTCTTGTTATCCCCTTGACGATGCTGTTCGCGGTCCTGGGCATGTACGAGTTTGCCATTGCGGCGAGTCTGCTCAGCCTGGGGGCCATAGACTTCGGAATCATCATTGACGGTTCGGTGGTCATGACCGAGGCAAATCTACGCAATCTGACGGAGCGCACGCGCCGTCTGGGCCGTCCGCTGACTCGAGCCGAGCGGTTGCAGACCCTTGTCGAGTCGGGCCGTCAAGTCTCCCGGCCGATCGTATTCGGCATCGGCATCATACTTGTGGTCTTCCTACCGGTGCTCACCCTGGAAGGGATCGAAGGCAAACTGTTCAAGCCCATGGCATGGACCTTCATCTTCGCCCTCATTGCGGCATTGGTGCTCGCACTGACCCTTTCTCCGGTGTTGGGCTACTACTTCCTTCCCCGCCGGTCGAAGCACACCGAAGGGCTCGTCCAACGAGGGCTGCTGCGTATCTACTCATTCCTCCTTTCCGGCGCGATGAAGGCGCGGACAATGATTCTGGTGGGGGTTCTTGCCCTGTTGGCTCTGACAGGCTGGCAGGCGACCCGGCTTGGAGGGGAGTTCCTGCCACGTCTCAGTGAAGGTGCGCTGGTCATCAACACCATCCGGATCGCGGGCATCTCCATCGACCAGTCGACCGCCTACAATTCGCGCATAGAACAGTTGCTGAGGGAAGAGTTCCCCGACGAGGTGCGCCATGTCTGGAGCCGGGTCGGCACCGCTGAAGTCGCCACCGATCCGATGGGAACGGAACTGACCGACATCTTTGTTTCCCTCACGCCCCGCGACGAATGGACCCGCGCCGATAACCAGGCCGAACTCGCCTCCGCCATGCAGGAAGAACTCTCCGATCTGCCTGGACTCAATATGGTTTTCACTCAACCCATCGAGATGCGTCTGAACGAGATGATATCCGGCATTCGCAGCGACTTGGGGATCAAGATCTACGGAGACGATTTCGAGGAACTGGTTCGGATCAGCGACGACATACAGAGTGTCCTGCTTGACATTCCCGGCGCCTCTGACATTGCGGTGGATCAACTCACGGGCCAGCCCACCCTGCAGGTCAGCATCGACCAGCAGGCCCTCGCGCGAAACGGAGTACCGGCGAACCGTGTTTTGGAGTATGTAGAAGCGGTCGGCGGTCGAACCGTGGGCGAGGTCTTCGAGGGACAGCGCCAATTCGATCTAGTTGCCCGCCTGCCTGACGAGCATCGTCGGGATCCCGAAGTGCTCGCCGACACCATCATCCCCACCGAGACGGGCGGGCGTTTCCCACTCCGAACGTTTGCAACCGTAGAGACCACAGACGGACTCGCCACCATCAACCGCGAATGGGGGCGCCGCTTGATCCGGGTCCAATGCAACGTCACGGGGCGCGATGTCGCCTCCTTCATCGACGACGCCAGGCAGCGTGTCGAAAGGGAAATCTCCATGCCGGACGGCTATGTCATCGAATGGGGGGGGCAGTTCGAGAATCTCGAACGGGCACAGAACCGTCTGATACTCATTGTTCCCGCCACGCTCCTGCTCGTGTTCCTGCTCCTCTTCTTCAGCATGAAGAACCTGCACGACGTGCTGTTGATATACACCGGTATTCCTTTTGCACTCGTCGGCGGTGTCTTCGCGCTGGGGTTGCGTGATATCCCCTTCAGCGTCAGCGCTGCCGTCGGCTTCATCGCCCTTTCCGGAATCGCCGTGTTGAATGGGCAGATTCTCGTCGTCGCGATCCGTGGTTTCATCACCGAGGGCCAGGCGATAGGGGAAGCCGTAATCAACGCTTCGCATCAACGACTCAAGCCGGTACTCGCCACCGCCGTCACCGATGCCGCGGGGTTCCTTCCGATGGCGATCTCCACAGGTGTTGGTTCGGAAGTCCAGCGTCCCCTCGCCACAGTAGTCATCGGGGGTGTGCTCACCTCAACGATTCTCACCCTCCTGGTGTTGCCAGTACTCTACCAGTGGGTCGCCGGTCGTCGGGATGTTGAACCCGCACCGGCGAAGAAGATATAGGGAAAGCTCTATCTACGGATGCGAAGGTCAGAGGTTCGAATCCGCTTGGGCGTACGGGGAAGACTCAGGGGTTACGGAGATTCCGTGGCTCTTTCTTCTTTGACAACTTCCCTATTTATTCTCTAAAGTCAGCATCGAGCATTACGTGGCGATGAGGAATCTAAGCGACCCGTCCGTTCACGAATCAGGTGCAAAGGAGATGCGAATGCCGGAAGTCGGAACCAGAGTGCGGGGCTCTATTGTCTTGTTGGTGCTTGTTGCAGCGGTCTCCTGTGTATTCGGGATCGTCTATTTCTTCGCGTCGGAGCCCATGCCCTACCATCTGGCTTTCATCGGGATGACTTTCGAGGAAATCCGAGAGGTGAATCCGAACCTCGCCGCCTTCCTGCTCAGCCTCATGAAGTCCTTCGGTGTCAGCCTCGTGGCGATCGGGATCCTGGCCTTTGGGGTAGCCTTCTACGCTTTCCGACGGGCGGAGAGATGGGCATGGCTTGCCCTGCTTCCCGCGGTATCCATCGTACTGGCCGACCTCCTGCGAGCATCCTTCTTCATTCAGGCGCCCGTAAGATGGTTGATCCTCTTTCTCACGGTCCTGTTTCTCGCAGCCATGCTCGTTCCGATCAAGGCCTTCTTCGGACGGAGCTGATCAGCAGCTAAAGCAACGCGGGTAAACAAAGCGGGTCGGACCAAGATAAGTCTCAGATATTACCAAAGATGATGCCTATGAAAGGTGCTGCTGGGGCTTTAGAATCCGTGGTCCGGAACCTCTGTCGCTAAGGGCTACTTTCGCCTCTTTAAGAACCAATTTCTCTTTTGCGTCGGATGTTTATCTTGGTCCGACCCAAGTAGGGGTACAGTAGGCCAGTAGGGGAAATCAATGCCTTCTTCGGACGGAGCTGAAGCAGTCAAGGCGGGTCGGGGAATGATCTGTAGGTGGGTGATTCAGCCGCTGAACAACGGCCCGCGTCCCTTACCTTCGCAGTAATCGCGCAGCCGGTACATCAGCTCCCCCCACGTCGTGTTGCAGAGGCCGTACATGCCCTCGGTGGACTTCCAGTTCTTGTGTCCAAACTGGAGCCGGGTTGTTTCCTCGGAGCCGGTGATATCCACCTCAATCCGCGTATCGACCCATTCTTCCGGCATCTTGTCTGCGGCGATCCCTGTCCAACGTACGCGCTCTCCAGGGATCTGCTCATCCACTCGGAAGTGAAACTCGATGTTCCCTGCGTTGAAGACGAAGACGTTGACGCCACCCATCGCATCGGCAATCCGAGCGTCCTTGGTCCACCACGAAGCCAGGCCCTGCGCAGTCGTCCAGGCCTCGTAGACGACCTGGGGTTCGGCTTGAATCGAGATCTCGTGCAGAAGGTCGGCCATGGTCGTTCCCCGTACTGGGCTCGAGTGCATCGCACCGGATCCACGGTTGCGGTAATCTGCCGTTCCCACCGTTGGATGTCCAGACGGGGCGCGAAGATACACTGAGCGGGGTCGGACCAAGCGATTTCTCGCCTATCCTCTCCCCTCGTTAGCCCCAACATGTACAGCGGGTCAGGAACCAGAGAACTTCTTGATCTCCTCCACCTTCACCTCCACCACAACCTCGCCCCAACCCCCGTTGTCCACCCCCACGTCGACGCAATGGACCCTGTTGAAGGCTATCCTGGTCGGGTCTTCCCCCTCGCAGATCTTGTCCAGGACGCTCCCGACGATCGGGTTGACCGGGGAGAGCAGCCCGCAACAGACCCTTTCAGGGCTTTCCCTGCACAGGAGGGTCCCATCGCCACCGAAGATGATCCGGTCGCCCTCCTTGTGCCCGGCCCCGCACCCGGAGGACTTGACCACCTCGGCCACCACCTTGTACTTCGATACATTCATGACGTTGTCGGCAATCCTCAGATTGCGCGGATTGCTCTTCCAGGTTTCCCACTCGGCGTCGGTGTAGCCGAGCATGTCCTTGAGAAAAGCCAGCATCCCTTCGTCTGCCATGGTTCCCCTCCTTTGCAGGTTGTGCTCCTACATCTGAATCACCAGCGCTTCCGATGGCGGCCCCTTGGCCGCGGTGAACGTGACCTCTGTCTGTCCGTCACACCAGACGAAGTCGCCTTCCTCCAGCTCGTGGGGCTCGCGCCCTGAATCTCCCGGCGACGCTGATTCGAATCCGACAGGACCGTTCAGGGCGATCACGATTCCCTTGAAACAGATCGATTCCTTAAGCCGTGGAAGATCGGAGGGGAATTTCAGGCGGAAGACACGGACAGTCGCGTCTTCATAATCCACGGGCAGGGGCTTCTTGCCGATCGAAACGGCTTCGATCCGTCCGCCGGGGTTCAGGAATTCGATCCCCATCATCCTCATGTCGGACGGGTTGTCTTCGGACCCGCGCACTCTGTGTATGATCGGGTTCCCGTCATTGTGCATGAGCACGTAGGCGGACTTGGGCAAGTCGGTCCAGCCGTGGACCGCGCGGGTGAAGAGCCACGTCAACTTCTGCTTGAGACTGATCGATTTCGGTAGAACGTACTTGCCGGCCTTGGTCCCCGGCAGTGTGGTCGAATAGTTCTTCCCGCCTTCGAGCACCACGTAGAGCGTGTCCTTGTCGTGGCGATGATACAGGGTCTCGACTCCCGGGCGAATGAAGGCAATGTAGACACGGACCAGCTCGTTCTTGAATATCTCCTTGTGATCCGGCTCCACCTCGACTTCCACCCAGTCCTGGTTGCTCTGCGTTTCGCTTCCATTGTTCGACATTACGGACCTTTCTTTTCAACCCATCTAAGGGATGCGCAAATCCGGCACCCGAGCCGTGTCTCCGCTTACAGCTTCTCCAGAACCGACCGGACGAGCGAGGTCGTCACACGGTCGTACAGCCAGCCGTCAAAGTACTTACGATGTCGGGCAACCGCCTGATCCAGCATCTGTCGCGTGTACAGTCTCCCCTGGACCGCAACCGCCTCCAGGGTCGACAAGGCCGACAGATCGCGGGTCGGATCCTCTCTGAAGACGAGGACATCCGCCGGCGCGTCCTCCCGGAGAGTTCCCAACAGAGGCATCCCCAGGAATTCACCCGCGTGCCGCGTGCCGGCGAGCCAAGCCTCTTCCGGAGTGAAGCCGGAATCGACCAGATGCTGGAGCTCTTCATGAATGCTCGCGCCCGGCACACAGAACGGATTGGGTGGCCCATCGCTGCCGGTGAGGATTCGCACGCCTTCCTGGTGAAGCCGGCCGACCACCTCTTTCATCCGGGCCACGGCTGCCGCAATTTCCTGCATCTCGTCGGCCGAATGTCCCTGAAGGTAGGGAACGCCGACCTCAGGGTTCCAAAGGAGATCCCGGAAGTATCGGGGCAGGAGAAGGCACAACGGGTCCTTCGTCTGGCCCGGGTCGTTCATGCCGGCGATGCGGGCGACCGTGACGATGGTCGGGGTGTGAACCACTCCCTCCTCTACGGATATTCGTACGATTTCTTTGATACGGTCATCGTCCAGTTCAACCCAGGCCCTCATGAACTTCGAGAAATCGGCGGGGTTGTTGAAATCAAGACCGGGCTGCAGTGAAGGAAGCTGAATTCCCCATACGTGCTGCAGGTCGTGGATACCCGCCTCCTCGAATTTGACCAGGAAGGGTAGATGTCCCACTACCGCCAGCCCCCTTCCGGCTGCCGCCTCGCGAATGGCTGCCAAGGATTCAGGCGTCAGGTTGTCATAAACCTTGATGAAATCCGCTCCCTTGTCCGCCAGTTTCTCTACGGCATCCTGCGCCTCTCGAGGATTGCGGACGATCCATGAAAGATCCGCCATTCTCGGTGGATCTCCATCGAGCAGGGGGCCGGCACAGAACATGCGAGGGCACGGAAACTCGTGGTCGTTCATGCGACGCCGCAAGTCCCATATGGTGTCGAAGGATCCGACATCACGTACCGTTGTCACACCGAAGCGGAGATAGAGCGGACCCGACCATTCGGACAGATCAAAAGTAGGAGGAACGAAGCGGCTCGGGAGAACCGGATAGTGCACGTGCATATCAATCAAGCCGGGCAGAGCGAAATATCCGGAGTAAGGACTTGCACCTTGATCCCCGGAATCTGCAGAGGCGACCTCGCTGATGCGGGTGATCTTCGAATCCTCTGCCACAAGCGTCCTGCCCTGCTTGCAGCCGTCCCCGGGGTTCACGACCGTGACATCCCTCAAAACAAACCCTGGGTCGGGACGATCGATAACCGGCGGGCGAAGTCCCAGGGCTGCCAGAGAACGGTTCGCCAAGGATCGCATCGAATTCACCCTTTCCTCTCCGAGGTTCTCCTCTGTCGAGGATCCCTTACAGCCATTGGACAGCATTGCGGAATGCCTCTTTTCCGCCGGTCTCCAGCACTTCACCGTGGGTTACCGTGACGCGGTCGAAATCCCATTGGAGAATCCTGTCGCAGGATTTTTTCAGCGCCTTCTTGTCGCGGGCGACGAGCTTGATGAGACGAGCCACGGCAAACTCGCCGTCACAGCCTTCGAGCTTCCTGTATAAGCGTTCCAGGAAGCTTCCGGTAGGGGGGTAATTGAAGAACAGGTCCGTTACCAGAAGTGTCTTGCTCGCGATGTGGAAGAACACGACCTCGTTCAGGACGGAAATTCCCTCGAGGATCGTCTGCTCGATCTCGCCCTCCCACTCCTTCTCCGGGTTCTCTCCGAGCACCCCGTGAAAGACCAGGTCCTTCCTTTTCTCCGGAAGCCCGGGCGCGGCGTAGACACGTGCCTTCGGGTAGGCCTCGAAGTAGGCTCCAACGTGAAGATGATGATACCGGTTGGGCGACACAATGGCGCAGGGCTCCCCCAACTCAGACAGCCCTTGCTGAATCTCCGGAGCAAGCGGCACGGGCGAATGGAGGAACAGGCCTCCGCCCCCTAGCTTCACGACCGTCATCCGCGTCCCGATCGGCATGCCCATGTACTTTTGGGACGCTCTTGCAGCCCATAGGTTCTCGGCGAGTTTTTCAAGCATTTCTCTCTCCTCAGGCGGGTATGGGTCTGGGGTGGGAGCAGAATAGAATCAGGCCTGATTGTGTGTCAACAAGAACTCCTTTCCGGCCCATGTGTCTTGTTTGACGAGACCGAGTCTCGTCCCATGAGACTCAGTCCAGTGCAGAGCCACTCGCGCCGGGAGCGGCAAGGATCCGAATCATCTCCACCTGAACAGAAAATGCTTCTCCTCCAAGGATTTAAAGCGTGCTTCTTGTTCACACCCGGACTGGCATGCTTCTTGCCATCTTATCCTCTCAACAACCCTTCCTAAGAGCAATGGACATATTTTTTCCCTACTACGGGTGACGAAATGTCAGGAGATACGAACGTGCGGCTTCGAATGACTCTCAGACCAAGGTTCTCATTCGCCTTCTTCTTCTGCTTGGTCCTGGGTTGGGGAGCGACGGTAGGAGCCAGCCAGCCGGGCCCGGTAGACTCGGCAACAGCAGGACAGGGACAGAGTCCTCTACATGCGGGTGGAGAGACCGGACTGGAAGATCTCATCTCGCTATCCATCGAAGAGCTGATCAGCGTGAAGGTAGCGTCCAAGCGCAAGGAAGAGATTCACAACTCCCCTGCCGTGGTGTCCATTCTGCCCGAGGCCGACATCCGTACATTTGGTGCCTCGAACCTACTGACCGCTCTCAACTGGATGCCGAGCGTGTACACTACGGGCACCTACCTGTTTCCGGACAACATCGTCTCGATACGAGGAGATCTCTCAGGCGCGATGAACAATCATACCCTCATCTTGATCAATGGAAGGCCGGTGAGGGAGAGCCTCGCAGGAGGGCTGAACTATCCTATCTTGACGGCCTTTCCGGTGGAAATGGTCAAACGTGTCGAGTTGGTTCGCGGGCCGGGCTCGGTGCTCTACGGCACCAACGCATATACCGGAGTCATCAACATCGTCCCGAAAGAAGCGGAAGAGGCTACATTCCGGTTTGCCGCCGAGGGCGGCTCATTCGGATACGTCAGCACCAGCGCCTCCGGAGGGGCCAAGCTCGGAGAATTCAACTTCTACGGTGCGGCGAAGTTCATCAACGAGGATGGGTGGAAATTCGAGGCCGTGGACGAGACAGGTGCCTTCGGGTCGATGCACAAGGGGCAGAGGAGCGCGGCTCTCGCCACGCACATGACTTACGGGCCGCTGAGTCTTGACCTCTTCTACGTGCGTGAAGAGTTGAATCATATGGGAAAGGCTCCCATCTGGAGCCTGCCCGGCCAGGAGATTGATACGGATCGCTTGTTTGCCGACCTGGGATACGACCTGGAGCTGCACGAGAGATGGCACCTTACATCACACGTGGGATTCAACTATTCGGACTTCACGTGGGAGGAAGATGCCGAGCGACGCAAATCACTCGATACCCTGGGAGAGATTACCCTCTTCGGCTCCCCCATCGACGAGTTGAGTCTCCTGGGGGGTGTCATCGTCGAATACCAATCTGCTCCGGACCTGAGCAACTCCTCCATCGTAAGCTATTCCCGAGTGCCTCTGAGCGCCTATTTTCAAGCAGACATCCAACCGGCCCAGTGGGTGAGACTCACCGGCGGGTTTCAGTGGAACAAGCCCGAGGACGGCGATTCCGACTTCAACACACGGTTCGCAACGGTTGTCAATGTCACGCCCAAATGGGGCTTCAAGTTTCTCCGGGGAGAAGCATTCCGGGCGCCCTGGCCGGTGGAGACCGATATCGCGAATCCCGTTCTGACCGGCAATCCCGATCTCTCCCCCGAAACCATCACCACCTACGACGGCCAGGTCTTCTACCACGACGAGAAGGCTCAAACGTCGGTCACCGGCTTTTACAGCAAGCTGAAAGGACAAATCGTTCGCGTTCCAAACCCCGGCGGAGGCTTCACATTCACCAATGGGGGTGACACCGAGCTGTGGGGCGTGGAACTTGAAGGAAGATATGCTTTCACCCCCCGCCTGTATGCACTCGGGTCCGTAACGCACCAGGAAAGCAAGGAAGCCGCAGGGGTCCGATCCAATCTCGCACCGAATACCATGGCAAAGTTCGGACTCGGATACCACGACAAGAGGTGGCTCTTCGGCCTCTTCTACACGTTCTTCAAGTCCCCTCCGGGAATGCCCGGGGCAGCGGAAGTCAATCCGAGCCCGGAGGATGTCCACTGGCTGTCTCTGAACATGAACGTCGAGCTGTCGGATCTGCTCGGCATGGAACCTGGGTCGGTGGCGCTGACAGCCCGAGGAGAGAACCTTCTCGACCAGGAGGTCCATCATCCGGAATTCAACAGGCGAAGAATCAATTCACTTCCGGCAGCCTCGGGCATCGCTGCTTATGGCGGGTTGAGATTCAATTTCTAGGTGTCACATAGGTTGTTGCTTCGAGAAGAGGGAACACCATAGACCAAGTACAGGAACCATGCTCCACCGATTCGGAAAATCATTCGCACGGATAGCCTGCTTCCTTCTGGCGCTTTGCATCGTGAATGCGTACGCCGAATCTCCATCGTACGAGGAGTACACGATCAAGGCTGCCTTTCTGTACAACTTCGCCAAGTTCGTCAAGTGGCCGAAGGCTGCGGACTCGTCGACTGACGGGGACCTGACCATCTGCATTCTCGGCAGCGATCCGTTCGGGACCCTCCTGGACTCGATACAGGGAAGAAGCCTGAAGGGAAGAAGGGTGGTCGTGAAACGAGTACAGAGTGGTGTAACTCTGGAACCATGTGACATTCTCTTTGTCAGCTCCTCCGAAGAAGGGCGACTTGGGGAAATCCTGAGCACCCTCAACGGGTCGAACACGCTCACGGTGGGCGAAACCGAAGGGTTCGCCGAGCTCGGCGGCATGGTCAACCTAGTCCTGGAAGAGGGAAATGTTCGCATGGAAATCAATGTCGACGCTGCCGAACAGGCCGGGTTGAAGATCAGCGCACGACTGTTGAAGATATCGAAGATCGTAACTCCCCGGCATGCGGAAGAGACGAACTGATGCAGAGATTTCGCGATTTGCCCATAAAACGGAAGCTCATGATCATCATGATGGTCACCAGCCTCCTTGTACTGGCCGTGGCTACCGCGTCCCATCTGACCCATTCCTTCATCTTGGACCGACAAGCACTGGTGGATGACCTGTCGACCCTGGCAGAGGTCATTGGGATCAACAGCACGGCCGAGCTCTCCTTCAATGACCCCGAATCAGCGGCAGAGACCCTGTCAGCCTTGAGCGCCGTATCGAGCATCTTGGAGGCATGCATCTTCACGAGCAACGGGGAACTCTTTGCGAGATATGTCAGGGGCGGCTCCCAGGGCAACCCTCCGAGCCTTGAACTTCACGAGCCGGAAAGAGCGCTTCCAGGGAGCTCCGGCATCCCAACCCAGGCCAGCGGCGCCAGACACTCCTTTCAGGAAGGGCATCTGGTTCTGTACAAACCTATCGTCCTCTACGATGACGTCATAGGCACCGTCTATGTTCGTTCCGATCTGGAAATCCTCCGCGCCCATCTCTCCCGGGGAGCCCTGATCGCCTCCATCATCATGATTGTTTCCCTGTTGCTCGCCTTTCTACTGTCTTTGAGGCTTCAAACGGGGATTACGGCCCCGATCCGTAGCCTTGTACGAGCCATGGAACACGTCTCGACCGAGGAAGACTACTCGATTCGAGAGCAGAAACCGGGCGGCGACGAGCTGGGCAGTCTCGTGGACGGGTTCAATGAAATGTTGAGCCGGATCGAAGAGCGCGACAAGGAGATCAAGGAACACCGTGAGAACCTCGAGGATCTCGTGGAAGAACGGACTGCCGAACTGAGCCGCATGGCCCATAGAGCCGAGGCGGCCAACAGGGCCAAGAGCGAATTTCTGGCGAACATGAGCCATGAGATCCGGACACCCATGAACGGCGTCATCGGCAATACCTGTCTGGCCCTTGACACGGATCTGAGCCTGGAACAACAGGAATACCTCCAGGCAGTGAAGACGTCCTCTGATAACCTGCTGCAGATCATCGACGATATCCTCGACTTCTCCAAGATCGAAGCAGGGCGCCTCGATCTGGAAATGATTGATTTCGATCTGCGCAGGGCGGTAGAGCTTGCAACCGATGCCCTGGCCGTGAGAGCGCATGAGAAGGGGCTGGAACTCGCCTGCAGGATCAAGCCCGATGTGCCGAGGTTTCTGACCGGTGACCCGGGAAGGCTTCGCCAGATCCTCGTCAACCTGCTGGGCAACGCTGTGAAATTCACTGAAGAGGGTGAAATCGTAGTTCAGTGTGAAGTCGCTGCAGACGGGAAAGATCCGGTGGGTCTCCACTTTTCCGTTTCCGATACGGGCATAGGGATCCCCGCCGAAAAACTGGAGAGTATCTTTGAGAGCTTCAGCCAGGCGGATGGGTCCATGACCCGGAAGTATGGAGGGACAGGCTTGGGCCTGACCATCTCCAGGAGGCTGGTGGAGCTCATGGGGGGAAGGATCTGGGTGGAAAGCCCCTCGAGCTCAGGGGTTGGAAGCACCTTCCATTTCGTGGTCGAGCTTGGGATTGGAGCCGAACCCACAACACAAACGGAAAGATTCGGAACGGCGGATCTGGAAGGCATCCGTGCACTGATCGTTGACGACAATGACACGAATCGCCAAATCCTCAGGGATATGCTCTCCGGCTGGGGGATCTCTCACGATGAGGTTGCAGACGGCCTCGGCGCGCTGGAAGCCATGGAAGATGCAACGAAGAAGGGTGAGCCCTATGATCTGCTGTTGATGGACGGACAGATGCCCAGAATCGATGGTTTCGAGACGAGCGAACGCATCAAAGCGAATGCGAAGCTTACGGGCGCGATCATCATCATGCTCACTTCCGTGGACCTCCGCGGGGCGATTGCTCGATGCAAGCAGATAGGGATCTCTGCATACCTGATCAAGCCGGTCAAGCAGCCGGAGCTCCTCGATGCGATCCGGATGGTACTGAGCCCTGAAGGTTCGGACAATCAGAAGGACAATGCAGACGTCGTGGTCCTGGAAAGGATCCGGGAGCAAAGGCAGAGACAGAGCTCGAGGATACTGCTCGTTGAAGACAACTATATCAACCAGAGAATGACGCAAAAGCTGCTGGAGAACCAGGGCCACCGGGTGACGATTGCCGAGAATGGGCAGAAGGCGTTGGATACTCTAGAAGAAGACATGTTCGACCTGGTACTGATGGATGTGCAGATGCCGGTCATGGATGGATGGGAGGCCACGCGGGTGATCCGCGAGAAGGAGAAGTCTACCGGACGGCACATACCCGTCATTGCCATGACCGCCCATGCCATGAAGGGAGATCAAGAAAAATGCCTGGAGGCAGGCATGGATGATTACATATCGAAGCCGATCGATCCCAAGAAGCTCGTCCACCTCATGGCCGAGATCAGGGCTAAGGTCACGTCAGAACAACCCCTCGGAAACAAAAGAGATTCGAAAGCAGCCCTCGCAGACGAGATCTCTTGACAATCCTCCCCCCCGTATCTAGAGTTCGGAACCAGACGGACTGCATGGCGAACAGCTCCTGCCGATCCTCGAACGAGGCGATAGGCTGCCGAAGGAGACGTGTATGCAAGAAATCCCACTGGTCAATTATGTTGCCTTGATCCATCTTTGTTCCGTTGCCGCCTGGCTCGGCGTGGTGATGACCGAGGT
>JANQFG010000026.1 GCA_028277985.1 bacterium
AACTTCGACCCGGAAGTCCCCTCCCACAAGGCCCTCACCTGTTTCATCGTGGATCGCGACGACAATGTCCAGGTGGAATACATTTACGGATTGCTTGGCACACGTGGAGGAGGAACAGGCCGTCTGGTGTTTCGAGACGTGAAGGTGCCGAAAGAGAATATCCTCGGAACCCTGAATGGGGGGAAAGAGGTCTTTGATACCATGATGGTGCCGGAACGGCTGGGTTCAGCCGTCATGTGTATCGGGCCGGCCCGAACGGCCCTGGAGATCGCCACGAACTACACGACGCGCAGGAAGGCCTTCGGCCAGACCATCAACATGTTTCAGGGAGTGAGCTTCCAGATTGCCGAGGCGACCACCTTGCTGGACGCGGCTCGCTCCATAACCGTATCGGCTGCTCGAGCGGCCGACCTGGGCGCAGGCCGAAGGACCACCCGACGGTTGATCAGCGAGGCGAAGCGGTTTTCCACGGATGCCTGCATCAAGGTGGTGGATCACTGCATGCAGGTCATGGGTGGGATCGGGTACACGAACGTGTTCCCCATGGAACGCATCTACCGGGACATTCGTCTGGGCCCCATCTGGACCGGCTCCAACGAGGTCATGTCCATGATCATCGCCTCCGAGTGGTATCGCGAGCACGCGGAGCGAAAAGCGATGGGGGACGGCGGCCGCGACTACGAGGCAGACGCGGACGAGTCCGAGGCGATCGACGAGAAGATCTACGAGTAGCGGGCCTAGTCGTCCTTGGAACTCCGTGGCCGGATCTTCACCAGCAGGTCGCCCGGCTCCACCTGCTGCCCCTCTGATACGGCAACTTCGTGGACAGTACCCTCAATGGGACTCTCGATCCGGTTGAGCATTTTCATCGCCTCGAGCACGAGGAGCAGGCCGCCCTCCTGGACCCGATCGCCCTCCTGGGCGTGCATCTCGGCCACTACGCCGTTGGCGATGGAGCGGATCTCTCCCATTTCAGCCAGGGCGGTGATCTCTTCGGCCGTGAAGGTGGGTTTGCCCTCCTTGGCGGTTTCGCCTTCCGGCTCGCAGGTGAAAGGCTCGAGGTGATGATCCACCATCAGGTAGGTCAGAAGGCCTCCCTCCTCCCGCTCGTGAGTCGGGCCGAAAACGATCTGGTGATGCTTGCCCGTGTAATCCTGAAAGGCTACCGTCTCCCCAGGTTGGAAACCTCCCTCCCGGAACCAGATTTCGGGAGGGAGCACATACGCCTTTCCGAATTCCTCCTCGAACTTGAAGAAATCGACCGCGTCCCGGGGATGCTGGAGATAGAGAACCACGTCCTCTTCCTCGGCAGGCCTTCCCAGTGCATCCTCCAGCTTGTTCTTCTCTGCATCCACATCGATCGGATCGCAGGCCTCCACGCCTCCCTCGGATTCGAGGACGCTCTTCCAGTCGGGCCCGAACACGGCCTCATAGATTTCGTCTGAGGGACGGAAGAAGGGAAAGGGGCCGTAACGCCCAAGCAGCAGCCTCTTCAGATCTTCCGAGGCGTTCACGTATCGCTTCCCGGTGAGGGTGTGGGTTACGGCAGTGGTCCACAGGATCTGTGAGCCGGGCGTGACGCTCCAGATATTGCCGAGCTCCCTGTGCACCCGCGGCAGTTCCTTGGTCAGGATCTCGGGCATGCGGTCGATAAACTCTCCCTTTACCGCCTGCTCGAAGCTCGACCCCGTGGCCCCGCCCGGAAGCTTGTGGATGTGGACGGTGGGATCGAAGCCTTTGAACTGCGATTCGAATGCTCCGTAGGCGGCGCGCGTCTCCTTCAGCAGATTGCTCGTGGCAATGATCGCGTCTTCACTGATCCCTGCAGGTTCGTGTCCGTCTTCCCTGAGGGTCTGGAGGACGGTGAGCAGCGGCGGCGGGCCGAAGAAGCCGGTCAGGGCATGGTCTGCTGCATCCACGATCCGGGCACCCGCCTTCACGGCCGCCACGATTCGGCCCACATCGTTTCCGTCCGTGTTGTGGCCGTGGTAGTGGATGATCAGATCCGGATATTTCTCGAGCAGGGATGAGACCAGCTCGTGGATGCGGGCGGGGCTGCCCAGCCCGGAGTGGTTCTTGATGGCCAGGATGATGTCCGGCCCGGTCACGTCCAGGATCTCCCCGACCTTCTCAACATAGAATTCGTCCGTATGCTCCGGGCCCGTGGAGAAGCAGATGGAAGGCTCCAGGTATTTGCCCGCATTCTTGACCTCCTCGAAGACGGGCACCATGTTCGGGATGTGGTTCATGAAGTCGAAAACCCGCCATACGTCCACGTAGCGCGCAAAGGACTGCACGGTGAGACGCACAACGTTTTCCGGGTAAGGACGGTACCCGAACAGGTTCACCCCCCGGCACAAGGTCTGGAAGAGGGTCGAAGGCATCCGGGTTCGCAGTAGCCGCAGCCGCTCGAACGGATTGATCTGCTTGCGCAGCAGATCCACGTGAACGCTCGCACCCCCCGTGATCTCCAGCGAGAAGAATCCGGCCCGGTCCCTCTCCTCGGCCACGAGGAGATCCGTATGAGGTAGAATGCGGTTCTTGTAATCCGACTGTGACAGGTCCCTTGCGGTATTGGTCAAGAAGTACCCGCTCGAGTTGCGCAGGACCTGCAACCCTTCCTCCGGGCTCATCTCCGGCGTGATCTTTGCTGCCATTGCCATGATCAACTCCCTGGTTCGGAATGTGTTCGTTTCTGTTGCGGCCCGCTATGCGGCAAAGGGATTGTGCTTTCTGTGATGGATCTCCGCCAGAAGCCGTGCCAGCTTCGCCTCCTCCCGGCGCGCGGAAGGATAGTCGAAGAGCTCGGGATGCCGGTCCAGGTACTCGGTGTCGAATTTGCCCTGCTGGAACTCTTCCTCCTTCAGGAGGCGCCTGTAGAAGGGAATCGTGGTGTTGGGTCCCACGATGACAAAGTTCCTGAGAGCCCGTTCGAGCCGGCTGGTCGCCTCACCCCATGTGTACCCATACACGGTGAGCTTGACCAAGAGGGAATCATAGTCCGCGGGGATTTGGTAGCCCTGGTACACAAAACCATCGAGCCGGATGCCCGGGCCGCCCGGGGATTGATAAACCGACACGGTCTTCCCGCACTCGGGCATGAAGTCCTTTTGCGGGTCCTCGGCGTTGATTCGCATTTCGATCGCATATCCCCGGCAGGAGACCTCTTCCTGCCCAATGTCGATCGGCGCCCCCTGGGTGATCCTGAGCTGCCTCCTGACAATATCGATCCCCGTGATGACCTCGGACACCGTATGCTCCACCTGGAGCCGTGTGTTGATCTCCAGGAAATAGAAAGAGCCGTCCTCATCCACGAGGAACTCCACGGTGCCCACGTTTCGATACCCGGCCCGGCCCGCGAACAACAGGGCCGCCTCGCAGATCTTCTCTTCCAACTCCGGGCCCATCAGGCCCGGCGCCACCTCGACCAGCTTCTGGTGTCTTCTCTGAATCGAGCAGTTGCGGGTTCCGAGATGAATCATCTTGCCCGATTCATCGGCCAGAACCTGGACCTCCAGGTGGCGGGGCTTCACGATCGCCTTCTCCAGATAGAGCCGGCCGTCCCCAAAGGCGGCCTGCGCCTCCTTCTCGGCCATGGGCAACTGCTCCGCGCACTCCTGTGGCCCTGCCACCTTTCTGATTCCCCGGCCGCCTCCTCCGGCCACCGCCTTGAGCATCAGTGGGAATCCCACCTTTTCGCCAAAGGTGTTGGCAGCGCGGATCCCCTCTTCCCCCGGAGGCAGGATGCCGCTGCCCGGTATGACCGGCACGCCCGCCTCCTCGGCGATCCTTCGTGAGATCGTCTTGTCACCCAGGTCTCGAATGACCTCCGAGGGCGGGCCGATGAAGATCAGCCCTTCGTCCTCGCACGCCCGGGAAAGCTCCGGGTTCTCTGCCAGGAATCCGTATCCGGGATGCACAGCCTGGCTGCCGCTCGTCTTGGCTGCCCAGATTACGCGATCGATGTCCAGGTAGTCCTTGCGGGGTCCGGGACCGATCCATACGGCCTCGTCCGCGGTGATGATGTGGCGGGATTCCTTGTCCGGTGTCTCATAGACGGCCACGGCCCGCAGGCCTTCCTCCTGGACGGCACGGCAAATGCGGATCGCGATCTCTCCACGGTTTGCCACCAGCACCTTGTCGAAACGTCTTGGCTCGGTCACCCCTGGGTTCCTCCTCTGTCCGCCCACATGTTGCTCGGATCCCTCCACCGCTTTCGCGACGAAGCTTCCTGCAACATGCGGGCTAAGGTGTTTCCTGTCTTTTGATGCCCCTTATGCACATCGACGGTTCACCGCGCACGCAGTTCCGGGCTGTGGGCGTAATCCGGCCCCCCACAACGTTGAATCGAGTCGCGCAGGCCCCCTGAAAGGGGCGCAGCTCTCTTGTCTAAGTCCGTGTGCGGTCGGTGGGATGGGGCGAATGCAATCCAATGATCGGCCGGGGATTCGCTGTACTGGTAACCGCAGGAAATATCACCGTTCGAGTCCGGTCCCGGCGGCCGGACCCTCACAAGCAGGGTTACTTCTCCCTCCTAAAGAAGTAAATTAGTAGGCTATACGGGCCATTTTGTCAAGTTGCTACGACTCGAGCACCTGCCGTACCTTGCCGACCAGGGAGGTAACGGAGAAGGGCTTCTGCAGGAAATCGACCCCTTCCTCCAGCATGCCCCGCTTGGTGATGACTTCGGCCGTATATCCGGACATGAACAGGGTTTTGATGCCGGGCTTGAGTTCCTCGATCCTCTGCTGCAGTTCCTTTCCGTTCATGCCGGGCATGATGACGTCGGTAACCAGCAGTTGGATCCTGCCTTCGTGTTTCTCGGCGAGCAGGCAGGCATCTTCGGGTACGCTTGCCGCCAGCACCTCGTATCCGTACCGTTTCAGGATCTTGTTGGCCAGTGAGAGAACCTGTTTCTCGTCCTCGACGATGAGAATGGTCTCGGTCCCCTCCATGGAAGTGACTCTCGCCTCTTCGGTTGATGCATCCGGTTCGCCCTGAAAGCGGGGAAAGTAGATTCTGAACACGCTACCGACGCCGGGTTCGCTGTGAGCGTGAATGATCCCTTCATTCTGCTTGACGATCCCGTATACCGTGGAGAGTCCCAGGCCGGTCCCCTTGCCTTTCTCCTTGGTTGTGAAGAAAGGCTCGAAGATCCTCTGCAGTTGGTCCGTGTCGATCCCCTCGCCCGTATCACTGAAGGAGAGCATCACATAGTCTCCGGGCGCTGCGTCCACATGGCTTTTGCAGTATGCTTCGTCCAGAATCGCATTCCTCGTCTCGATGGTAACGTTTCCCAGCCCTGCCATGGCGTCGCGAGCATTGGCCGCTAGGTTGGCCAGGATCTGGTCGATCTGGGAAGGATCGACCCGGGTGTTCCAGAGAGCAGGACCGGGAAGGAAATCGACCCTGACATCCTCACCGATCATTCGGCTCAACAGATTCTTCTGGCCGGCGACGACCTCGTTCAGGTTGATGACCCTCGGTTCCGCCGTCTGCTTTCTGGAGAAAGCGAGGAGCTGCCGGGTCAGATCGGCCGAGTGCTTGCCGGCGTTCCTGATTTCGAGAAGGTATTCGTAGAGAGGATCCCGGGAGTCCGTGCTCGACAGGCCGAGATCGGCATAGCCCAAGATCACATTGAGCATATTGTTGAAGTCGTGGGCCACACCACCGGCGAGCAGGCCCACGGCCTCCATCTTGTGGGATTGGCGGAATTCGGCTTCGAGTTGTCGCCGTTCTTCTTCCGCCTGCTTGCGCTCGGTGATGTCCGTATGGGTCCCCAGCATCCTCAACGGCCGACCTTGGTCGTCTCGTTCCAGAACGCTCCCCAGAGAGAGAATCCATTTCCAGTCGCCGGACTTGGTCTCCTGCCTGAACTCGACCCTGTATTCGTCCCGAATCCCTGCGATGTATTCCTCGTAAACGCGGTAAACTCCGTCGCGGTCGTCCGGATGGAGCCTGTCACGCCACTTCTCGTTGGTCTCTTCCAACTCGTCCGGTTCATACCCGAGCATGCGCGCATACTCGGGACTCACGATTGCGTCGCCGGTCTGCACATTCAGATCATAGAGCCCCTGGTTTGCCGCGGCCAGGGCGAGCCTGAGACGTTCCTCGTTTTTCCGGAGGGCCTCTTCCATTTGCTTGCGCTCGGTGATGTCCCGTATGGTCGCCTGGACAACCTTTTCTCCACCAAAGGTCATCGCCTGGAGAGCGACCTCCGTATCCACCGTGCCGGCGTCCTTTTTCAGGTGCTGCCAGTAGAAGGACTGCGGTTCGCCGGCCAGGGCCTTTTCGAGCCTTTCGCGGGCCGCCTCCATCGAATTCCGTCCATCCGGCTGTGTGGGGGGCGAGAACTCCCAGGGTGGGTGCCCGATGATATCCTCCCTCGAGCATCCGAAGATCCGGCAGGCCTCCTCGTTGCACTCCGTGAAGATCTCCACCCCCAGCACGACCCCGTCGTTCGACATTTCGAAGAGCTTGCGGTACTTGGTTTCGCTGTCCTTGAGCGCCCTGTCAGTCCCTATACGCTCCGTCACGTCCGTCGAGATGCCGGTAACGATGGAAGCTTCCGGGGGTTCGGCACGCTTCAGGCTTGTATTGTATTCCCAGTAGCGATTCTGCCCGGCCGCGTTACGAATCTTCATGATGCCCGTCGAACGCCCCTGAGCCTCGATCTCGCTGAGATAGGCGCCAAAAAGTTCACGTACCTCCGGGGCAAGAAGATCACGCAGGTTCATGTCCAGGAGTGCCTCGCGAGGGTATCCCGTGAACTTGATCGCGGCCTCGTTTACGGAGAGAAGGTTCCCCTCCATATCGTGGGTACAGATCAGATCCTGAACGCTTTCCATCAAGTCATGGATGCGCTCGTTGGTCGTTCGCAATTCTTCCCTGACTTCCAGCCTTTCCCGGTTGAAGCGGGTCCTCGACTGCTGCCAGACGAATGCCGCGCCTGCCCCCGCGACGATGAGAAGGGTACCCAATAGAAAGGTCGCCACTCGAAAGGGATCACCTGCGAGGACGTCTTCATCCTCGCGTTCCGCATCGGCGTGGATCCGGGGCGACGTCTGCTCCTCTGGAAGTTCTTCGCAATGTAGGAGGGAGAATGGACCGGAAGTGAAGATGCTCGCGGCCAGGATGAGGTAAGCCACAACGTGGGCAAAGGCGTTTCGTCTCTCAGTCGTGCACAAGATCGCCACAGTGACCACCCTCTGTGGATCGCGGGCCGGGATTTGATGGCTTCCACATTGGGACAGACGCAGTCTAAGCCGGGAAGCGAGGGCATGTCAATGACGCAATAAGGAAACGACGTGATCTCGAGGCCCTGCTGCTCCCAGGAAATGAGCCCCTCATCGAGGAGACAAATCCTTTGGGACCTTGATGTCCCTCAACGCAGTATCCGGTTCGTGATAGCGTCGATACAGGTGTGTCAGGGTCGTGTACGTGAAAGCCCTGTTTACAAGGGGGATCCGAATCAGGTGTGTGAGCAGCCAGTAGGCAAGAAACAGGGAGAACAGGAAGTAGGGATACTGGAGAATCCATTCCGCTCCGGTGCCCTTCAGGTTGGCGAGCCATGGGACCGAATCGTCGAGCAGGTTCAGCAGGTAGGTGGAAACTGGAACTGCTGTCACGTAGTACAGGACCACGCCGATCGAGTGACCTGCCTCTACGGCCTGCTCGGGGCAATAGCCCATGCAACGCATGCAACTCTCGCAGCTGAAGGTCCAGTATGGCCGGCCCGGATCGTCTCCCCACATCCGAAGAGCGCCGTTGGGGCAGTTCTCGACACAGAGCCCGCATCCGTTACAGTGGAAATTAGCGAAGAAGAGCTTGCTCAGGAAGAACCTGCCGAACAGAAGGTACATCACCGAGATGGGCAACAGGAGGAGGCCGAAGAGGAGGTGGATGAAACTGCCCCAGCGAAAACAACGGGATCCGGCCAGGACAGGCGCCATGAACGCCGAGACTTGTCCCTGGGCGCGTCCCCGAATGACTTCAACGTTCTTTGGATGGAGCCCCGGGATCAGAGACATCCAGTTCAGGGGCATGTCGATTCCCCTGACCCCGCGGACCGAATATCCTCTCAACCACAGAATAAGGGCAATGAGATAGCCGGCCGTGCACTCGGAACCCGGGAGACACACCTTCCCGATTCGTACGGACCCCCGGGTTGGAGCTACAAAGGCGTGAGTACCTCGCCCCCGCGGCAGGCCCATCGCGAAACGAATGATCGGCCAAGGCGATGTGAACCCGTGAGTGGGCATTACGATTCCCAGGAGTTGATCCGAGCCCGCCTCGACTTCTTCTTCCACGCTTGTCCTCTCGTAGGGAATGACCCGTGCATCCGTCCCGTTTTCCCGGGCGGCTTCCGCCATCCAGGTTGCCGCTCGGAAGGAATTACCCGTCCCGGTCATGAAGTAGAGGGTCGCGTTCCTGTAGGAAATGGTTCTGCTCCTTCTGTGCTCGGGTTACCCGACAATAGGGGACACCTCGTCCGCGTGTCAACCGAAACGAGGTTCAGCGAATTGACTGGACCGGTCAAGATTTGACCCGAAAAAGACCTCGACTGTAAGGTAGCCCGCATATTGTGTGCTGACACCGCTCGTAGGAGAACGCTTCGTGCACAGCGCGGGTGGGACCCCCTGGAAACGAGCCGCAGAAGGAGACGGGAGATGGGGAACAAGCTGACAGATGGGCGTGATGTACGATTCGTGCTGTATGAGCAACTCAGGGTTGAGGCCCTGTGCAGGTCCGAACGATTCCAGGATCACTCGGGCGAAACGTTCGATATGATCCTCGATGCAGCCGAAAAGCTTGCGGCGAACGAGTTCATGCCGACCAACAGCAGGGGCGACGAGGTGGGCTGCACATGGGAAGAAGGCAAGGTGAAGATCCCCGAGTCCTTCCACGCACCCTTCAGGAAGTACTGCGAGGGAGGGTGGCTCAGTATGTGTGAGGACGAGGCGGTGGGCGGCCAGCTCGTTCCGGTTGTCGTGGATTTTGCCTGCAAAGAGATGTTCTTCGCGGCCAACTATGCCCTGGCCGGGTACATGGGGCTGACACACAGTGCTGCGAAAGTGATCGAGGTCTATGGAACGGACGAGCAGAAAGCAAGCTACATGGTCCCCCTGTACGAGGGCCGCTATGCCGGAACGATGAACCTCACAGAGGCGCAGGCAGGAAGCGATGTGGGCAGCATTCGCACCAAGGCCACCCGGAACCCGGATGGCTCCTTCTCCATCCAGGGGACCAAGATCTTCATAACCGGTGGGAACCAGGATGTGACCGAGAACCTCGTCCACATCGTCCTGGCCCGGATTGAAGGGGACCCGGATGGAACCCGCGGGCTGTCCTGTTTCGTGGTGCCCCAGAGACGGGTGGATGCCGAGGGACGAATCGTCGAAGAAAACGATGTGACGTGCAGCGGGATCGAGCACAAGATGGGCTTCAAGGGCTCGGCCACCTGTGTCCTGAACTACGGTGACAACGGGAACTGCAGGGGGGAACTGCTCGGCCCCGAGAGGAAAGGCATCGTCGTCATGTTCCACATGATGAACGAGCAGAGGGTCCTGGTCGGCTTGCAGGGGTTGGCACAAGGGAGCACTGCGTACATGCACGCATTGGGCTTTGCCCGCGAAAGGATGCAAGGTCCGGCCTTCGGGACCAAAGGCCCGGAACAGGTCCCGATCATCCGGCACCCGGATGTTAGGCGGGACCTCTTGTGGATGAAGTGCAGCACCGAAGGGCTGCGGGCTCTGATCTACTACACGGTCTATTGCATGGACAGGTTGTCTGTGGCTGCCGATGAAGAGGAAACGCTCGAGTGGCGAGACCTGGTGGACATGCTGACCCCGATCTGCAAAGCCTACGCCACGGACCGCGGTTTCGACGTGTGCACCCGTTCCCTCCAGGTACATGGAGGATACGGTTATTGCAGGGAGTATGGGGTGGAACAGTTCGCCCGCGACAGCAAGATCGCCACGATCTTCGAGGGGACCAACGGAATCCAGGCCCTGGATCTGTTCGGCAGAAAGATCCGGATGAGGGAGGGCGCGGCCCTGAAAACACTGCTCGCAAAGATGTATGGCGATGTGGAGGAAGCGGGCAAGGTGCCGGAACTGGCCGGCTATGCCGATGACGTGAGCAAGGCGATTGCGGCCCTTGATGCCGTAACGAAGGAACTGCTAGACCGGGTCTCGTCCGGTGATGCCTATACGGCCTATTCATGGGCGACACCCTATCTCGAGGTGTTCGGCGACATCGTTCTCGGATGGATGTTCCTCTGGCAGGCAAGGATCGCCTGTGAGAAGGGAGCGACGAGCAGCGGTGATGATCCGTTCTATGCGAGCAAACTCGATACGGCAAGATTCTACATCGGCTCGCTTCTTCCCCTCGTACACGGGAAGATCCAGGCCATCATGCGGAACGAAGAGGCCTTTTCGAGGATGGAAGAAGCCATGTTCCCGGATCCGGCGTGAGCGTGTTTTCCGTGCGTCCCGCTATTGCCAGGAGATGAGGCCCTCGTTCCGAAGATTTGCCGCAAAGGTTTCGCCTGCCGGCGAGCCTTGCTTGTAGAAGACACCGGGCTGCCCCATCGGTGCAGGGACGTTCATGTGCCAGCGGCCCGACGGACTCGAAGAGTAGAGATCCCCCGTCCAGATGTGGACCCAATCGCCGGCGGGCAGGTAAGCGTTCACGTCATTGTCGCCCTCATCCACCACAGGCACCACCATGATCTCGGGCCCGAGCAGCCACTGATACTTGAGGCCGAAGACGTTCGGGTCCTCGGGGTGGTGAAGCATGGGGTGCCGGATCACCGGATACCCGTACGCCGCGGCATCCTGCATCAGGTCGGCTCGGTAGAAGGCGAGGGCCCGGAAGACCTTTGCGAACCGAGCGAAATGGGCGTAGGTCTCGGAGTCGCTGTAGAACTGGACGTTCTTCTCCGGTTGCACCCCCTCGTGGGTGCGGTAGACAGAGGTAAAGGCGCTCGTTTCCATCCATCGCATGAGCAGCTCTTTGGATCGGTGTACGTTGATGACCATGGAGATGGTGGTGAAGCCCCCGATGTCGCTGTGGTTCAGGCTCCACCCGGAAAGACCTCCGGAGATCATCCCCTTGATGGCCGATTTCATCCCATCGTCCCCGTCAAAGGTGACGAGCTGATCCCCGACCCAGAACAGGGTGCTCTGGCCCGGGTTTCTCGTGTTTCCCGCGCGGGAGAAGAAGGCCACATCTCCTTCCAGGCCTTCCTCCTTCAGGACCTCCCTGTTTAGACGAGCCCACTCCTCGGGGTAGCGGTTGTGGTACACAGCCGGGTCTTCGCCGGAATGAAGCACACTGTCAAAGGGGAGGGCTTCTCCGTAATCCGCCATCCAGCCCGACGTGCCGATGTCGAGCATTTGTTCCCGGATCATTCCCTTCCACCATTCCCGTGCCTCCGGATTCGTCACGTCCAGGAATCCCGCATCGAAATCGGAATTGGCGATCGGGTAAGGTTCTCCGTCCCGGTTCTTCACCAGGTATCCCAAGGCCTCCGCCTCTCGGAAGAAGTTTCTCGTGAATCCTTCCACTCCCTCGACATCCACCAGGGACGGATTCATGTACGTCATGACGCGGATACCCTTGTCCCTGAGGTCCCGGACCATCTGGGTCCAGCCGGGATACCGGGCCTCGTTCAGCTGCCAGTTCCACCAGAGCTGTTTCCCAAAGGTCGTTTCCCGGTTGCTGACCCAGTCCTGGAGCCAGAAGGCCCCGATGGGCGTGCCCAGGGCCTCGAGCGCTTCGAGCTTGGCGTAGACCTCGGCCGTGCCGCCCTGCATGCCCACAACCGCGCCTTGGTTCAACCAGTCGGGCAGGGGATCCATTCTTCCCGTGTAGGAAGTGAACTCCCGGATCAGGTCGAGGGGTGTGTCTCCTTTCATTATGCGCCCCCTCATACGGGTGCCGAGGAGCTTGATCTCGACCCGGTCAGGATCCGTGAGGTCGAAGAACGAGATTTCGTCGTTCTCGAGAAACAGGGAGCGCATCCTGCTGGTGATATACTGGGGCACCGCGCTGTAGGTGGAGGACCAGTCGCCCGCGGCGCCCGGAACCACGAGCTCGAGCAGGGTCGAGAAGGGTTCTTTGCCACGGAAGATCCCCTGCTCCTGTGAGATGATCGGAAAGGATCTTCCCTTCAGATCGAGGAAGGTGAATTGCTCCCCGAACCCGAAGAATCCTTCGTCCGGTGATGAGGCGTAACGCAGGATGACTCGGTTGAAATCGGACGGTGCATTCTCGAGCCGCAAATCGAACCCGAGCTGGTTTTCCGAAATCTCGGTGATGCTCAGGGAGTAGTTGGTCGAGCGTCCGTCGCCACTCAATCTGCCTGAGAGGATTACCCCTCCCCCCTGTGCGTCCACGCGGTCGATCGTCTGTCCGCTACAGAAATGGAGGATGCGGTCATCGATCGTGTAGTGGGCCCGATCGTCGATGATCGTCTCCTGCGTGACCGCAGCCGCGACAAAGCCCTCTCCCGTGATGCTTTCCCAGAGTATCCTGTCCGGCTGGTCCGCATGGGCAATCGTCAAGGACGGGTCGCTTTCCGACGTTTGATCCACCGAAACGGAGAAAGAGCCCACCGCGAAGGTCCCGCCCGGGACGGAGGAGATCGCTTCTTCACCGTCACTGCACCCGTGCATGCCGGCAATCAGGCAGCAGAGGAGGCCGGCAAGGATGAATCTGAAGGTCAGGGTGAAGGGGTTTGCGGGGCGGCACACTTCCGTGTTTGAAAGATCCATGTCCTCCTCGGTTACTCGTCTTGGGAAGACATTCATTATAGGGCTGGAAGCCGGCAAAGTTAAGGCTGGGGTCAAGGGCGGGCGGATCCGGCTCTCTAACGCTGGAGGATCCCCAGGAAGAAGAGGGCGTCTCTCAGGAGAAAGAGGGCGAAGGCACCGAGGAGGCAACCGAGAACACGCATGCACCAGATGTAACCCCTCTTCGTCAGAAAAGCGCGGGACTTGCCCACCACGAAGGCGAGAAAGACCTTCGAGCCCACGAGGAAGAGATAGAAACCGAGCAGAAACAGGAACGGGACTCCAAGCCCTTCTCTGCCGCCCTTCAGGATGAATGGCCCCCCGACCGTAGCCCAGAAAAGGTAGGGATGCGGGTTCAGGGCGTTGATGATTGCCCCTTTCCGGACCGATTGTGGATCATCCTGCGCTTCCTCGATCTGCACAGGGCCCGTTCGGATGCTCTCGTAGGCGAGGTACAGAACATATCCGGCTCCAACGAGGGAAATCGCACCCAGGAGCCGGTCGAAATCACTGAGTCGACTCAGCACGGCCAGGGTGACCAGGATGATTGGCAAGTCCGTGATCAAGGGGGCCATCGCGACCTTCGCCCCTTCACGAATATCATGCTTGAGGGTTTGTGTGATCACGAGGGTGAGAAGGGGGCCGGGCGCAAACCCGGCCGACAGGCCGAGCACGGTGCCGGCTGCAAGGGAAGAGAGGGTTTCCGCAGTCATCTGTTCAGGAACTCGATGAGAAGGGCGTTGACCTCTTCAGGCCGCTCCTGCTGGATCCAGTGTCCTGCATCCGGAAGGAGAACTTTCTTCCACAGGTTCGGGACCGACTCTTCCATGTGATCGATGTCGTTTCTGTACAGGGTGACCACCCCGTCTTCTTCTCCGGCCACGAACAGGGTCGGCGGGCAGAGCTTCGCGCCACGAAGGAAGGGCGTCAGATCCCAGTTCCTGTCTATGTTTCGATACCAGTTGAGCGGGCCCCTGAACCCTGTCCGCTCGAACTCGTTTGCGAAGAAGTCTATGTCCTCTTCGGTGAGCCAGGGGGGCAGGGCGTCCGGCATGAAACACGTATCCAGCAGTGTCTCGGATTTGTCGAAAATGGCGCGCCACCGCTTTTCGGGTGGAGCGTCACCCGAGCCGGAGTAGAGGAGCATGCGCATGGCGGTCCGGATGTCCGTCTCGAATTCGGCCTCCGCCTTTCCTGGCTCCTGAAAATAGAGCATGTAGAACTCTTTCTCCCCCACCATGGCCCGCATCAAGTCCGTCGGTCGCAATGCATCCTTCCAGGGGCGGGGCAGGTACGGTACGCTCAACAGACCCACCCCATGGAACAGGTCCGGGCGGAGCAGTCCGCAATGCCAGGCGACCGGTGCCCCCCAGTCGTGGCCTACGATAACCGCCTTTTCCTCGCCCAGGGCGTTGACCAGGCCCGCAATGTCTGCGCTGAGTTCCAGCATGTGATACGCCTCGATCGGCTCAGGCCGGTCTGTTTGCCCGTAGCCCCGCTGGTCCGGGGCGACCGCATGGTAGCCGGCTTCGGCCAGCGCGGCGAGCTGGTGTCGCCAGGAGTACCAGCTCTCCGGAAAGCCGTGGCAAAGGATGACGAGGGGGCCTTCCCCCTGCTCCGCTATGTGCATCCGGATTCCGTTGGTTTCAACGAAACGGTGTGAGATCCCTGTCATGCTGTCTCCTCCCCACGGGGTAGATGCCGCCGATCAAAGGGATGATCCTGACGTCAAAGGCTCCGTGCCGGTCTAGTGGCAAGTGGCATGTGGCCCGCCCATCTCCCAACCACGATTCGTTCGTGTGCTCGTGCGCCTGCCCGATATGGGCGGATCACTCCTTTGGTCCCCCGCCCCTATAAGCAACGAAGAGAAACCAGACCCCGAAAATGACCAGGATGACGCCGGTCGCGACCGCCGGGAACCCCGTGACGACCAGAAAGCTCCGGTGTTCAAAGGACTGGGTCAAGATTGCTTTGGCTCCCAGGATGAGGGCAAAGATGCCTAGCAGCGGATAGAGCACTCGCATGTCACCTCCCGAGGTTCGCCCGCCCGGATCCATCCTCTTCGAGGGCCATCCTTAGGGCGGCTCTGGCCAGTAACCGGGTCGAGTCGAGGGTCGGCAAGGGGCAGTCCTCGGGGTCGACCAGAAGGGGAATTTCCGTGCAGCCCAGAACGACCGCAGTGCATCCCCGGTTCGCGAGCTTCTGAATGACCTGGTTCAAGTACAATCGTGAGGGTTCTCGGAAGATGCCGTTGACGAGTTCGGTGAAGATGATCCGATCGATGCGCTCCCGGTCCTGTTCCTCCGGGATCTCACAGGAGATCCCGGAGGCCTCCAGTCTGTCGGGGTATACGGGGCCGGTCATCAGGTACTTTGTTCCTGTAATGGCCAGCCGATCGAACCCACGGTCCTGTGCCTCGCGGGCCACGGATTCCGCGATGTGAAGCCAGGGAATCGGGGATTCCAGGGCGACCCGGTCATAGGCCTGGTGAATCGTATTGTCCGGGCAAATGGCAAAGTCCGCTCCGGCCTCGGCAAGGACCCTGGCGGAGGAGAGCATCAATCCGGCAACCTCTTTCCAGTTGCCGGGTCGAATGTGGGTCATATAATCACCAAGAGGGTGGGTATGCATCGTGATCTCGGGATGCATGTGTTCGCCCATGAGGCTCGGGGCTTCCGTGCAGATCGTACGGTAACAGAGCGCCGCTCCCTCCGCGCTGCACGCCACGATGCCGATATGTTTCGCCATTTCGCCTCTCCGCTCTTCCTGCACCCACTTTGATCAGGGGACAGTTTCCTTTAGCCCAAAAACCGAATCAAAGCAACTGGAAGCGCCGGATGGCATTGAGACCCTGGACTTTCTCAAGAAAAACATACAAGATTGCCTTCTCATGTAGAAGCGATACCGAGATGACCACGTGCACCTGTCATGGGATGGGTGCCTTGCCGGAACGGACGCCATGGAATCGAAAGACACCCAACCGAAGACCCTGTATGACAAGATTTGGAGCGACCATCTGATCCTTGACGATGGAGTCCAAGCGCCCCTGATCTATGTGGACCGGCACCTGATCCACGAGGTCACTTCCCCCCAGGCCTTCGAGGGACTGAAGAACGCGGGCCGAACGGTGAGACGGAAGGAACTCGCTCTCGCCACGATGGACCACAATGTTCCCACCCACACCCGTGAAATGGAGGACGCGGAGCCGGTTTCCAGATTGCAGATGGAGACCCTGGTCACGAATTGCGAGGAGCACGGGATTCGATTGTTCGATCTGGGCCATCCGAACCAGGGAATCGTTCACATCATCGGTCCGGAAATGGGGTTCACTCTTCCCGGGGCGGTCATCGTCTGCGGAGACTCCCACACGAGCACCCACGGCGCCTTCGGCGCCCTGGCCTTCGGTATTGGAACGAGCGAGGTGGAGCATGTGCTGGCGACTCAGACCCTGCGACAGTACAAGGCCGGCAGCATGCGGGTACAGGTGGAGGGCAGGCTGAGCAAGGGTGTAACCGCCAAGGACATCATCCTGGCGGTCATCGGTGCGATCGGAACCGTGGGAGGGCAGGGCTTTGTAATCGAGTACGCGGGCGAGGCGATCCAGGACCTTTCGATGGAGGGCCGGATGACCGTCTGCAACATGAGCATCGAAGCCGGTGCAAAGGCGGGGATGGTGGCCCCGGACGAGAAGACTTTCGAGTATCTCAGGGGAAGGGAGTATGCGCCGAAAGGGGAGATGTTCGAAAAGGCCCTTGCTTACTGGAAGACCCTGGCCTCGGACCCCGGGGCAGAGTTCGACAAACGGGTGGAGTTGAATGCGGGGGCCCTCCTGCCACAGGTCACCTGGGGAACCAATCCCGGGATGGTCACGGACATCGAAGGAAGCGTTCCGGATCCGGACACCCTGGAACATCCGGCGGAACGGGAATCGGCCCGTCGGGCCCTGGCATACATGGGGCTCGAGCCGGGTACGAGGATCGTGGATGTTCGGGTCGACAAGGTCTTCATCGGGTCCTGCACGAACGGCAGGATTGAAGATCTTCGGGCTGTTGCGGAATTCGTCAAGGGCAGGCGCGTCCACAAGTCCGTGCACGCCTTGATCGTGCCCGGATCCGAGCAGGTTCGTCGCATGGCGGAAGAGGAAGGTTTGGGCAAGGTATTCGTGGAAGCCGGATTCGACTGGCGGTTCGCAGGCTGCTCGATGTGTCTCGGCATGAACGAGGATATCCTGAAGCCGGGCGAGCGGTCCGCATCCACGTCGAACCGGAACTTCGAAGGCAGACAGGGCAAGGGGGGGCGGACCCACCTGGTCAGCCCGGTCATGGCGGCGGCAGCGGCCCTGGAAGGACGTTTCGTAAACATACGCGAGTTTCTGTAGGAGGGAATGTTGGAGTCTCTGGAGAGCCACGAGGGCATCGTTGTGCCGCTCGATCGGTCGGATGTGGATACGGATCAGATCATTCCGAAGCAGTTCCTGAAGAAGATCGAAAGGACCGGTTTCGGCGTTCATCTGTTTCACGATTGGCGATACCTCGACGATGACGGAAAAGAGGAAGACCCGGATTTTCCCCTGAACCGACCTCGATACAAGGGTGCTAGCATCCTCCTTACACGAGATAATTTCGGTTGCGGTTCCAGCCGGGAGCATGCTCCCTGGGCACTCCTGGACTTCGGCATTCGCGTTGTGATCGCTCCCTCTTTTGCAGACATCTTCTTCAATAACTGTTTCAAGAACGGGATCCTTCCGGTGATCCTCGAGCAGGATCAGATCAACAGGCTCTTTGATTACGTCGAGGAAAACGAAGGCGCCAAGCTGACCGTGGATCTGGGCGCCCAGAAGATCTGGGCGAAGGGTGGTGAAGCGGTTTCTTTCAGCGGGATCGATCCGTTCCGCAAGGAGTGCCTGATGAACGGCTGGGACGACATCGAGCTCAGTCTGCATCAGGAGGAGCGGATCCGCGCCTTTGAAGAACGCTACGAGTCGACGCGCCCCTATTACTTCGATCTCGACTGATGCAAACCTATCCGCAGTAGATCGACTTTCCTTGTCTACTCTTCACTCGAATGACAGGAGGCTTCTGCCCGGCACTCAGGAGCCGTGTCCTGCAGTTACCCGTATCCCGGCAGCCGTCCCCCGACCGGGCCGAGATGCCTCGCGGTTCCGGACCTTCTCGAGGAAGTAAATGTGGAAGCGGGTGTCCGGGGTCAGCTCAGGATGGAAGCAAAGGCCGAGTATGTTTCCCTGTTCAACGGCCACGGGGTCCTCTTTGTGAGAGGCGAGCACCGTTACAGCGGGTCCGACCCGGGTGATCCGAGGTGCCCGGATGAAGATCGCGCGAAACGAATCGGCAGGGTCATGGACCCCATCGAGACACGGGACAGTGAGGGGGGTCTCGAAGCTGAAGACCTGCCGGCCGTAGGCATTCCGTCGCACATCGATATCCAGGAGATCCATCGATGATCCCGGCTCTTCGTCGATCCGCTTTGCCAGCAGGATGAGGCCCGCACAGGTTGCCAGGATCGGCATGCCCTGCCTGCCGAGCTTCTCCATCGGTTCCCAGAGTCCGTAGGTCTGCGCAAGCTTTCGTTGGGTGGTGGTTTCGCCTCCGGGCAGGACCAGTCCGTCGCATCCGTGCAGGTCTTCCGGCTGTCTGACCTCTGTGTACCGTGCACCGAGGCTTCCAAGCACCTGTTCGTGCTCACGGAACGCGCCCTGGAGGGCAAGGACTCCGATCTTCATCGTCTCTACGGTCTTCTTCGGGGGTTGTTTTCAGAAACTGGGGAGGTTCGGCCCCCGGCTACCAGCCGCGTACGGCGAGCCGTTCTTCCTCCGCGAGGTCCGAGACCTGTTGGCCTCGCATAGCCACTCCCAGTCCTCTGGAGGCTCGGGCTATTCTTTCCGGGTCGTTGAAGTGCGTTGTCGCCTCTACAACCGCCTTGGCCCGGGCCGCAGGGTCCTCTGATTTGAAGATACCGGAGCCCACAAAGACACCGTCCGCTCCCAGCTGCATCATCAGGGCGGCATCCGCAGGCGTGGCAACGCCTCCGGCAGCGAAATTGACCACCGGAAGACCACCTGTTTGAACCAGATCGATGACCAGTTGCGCCGGGGCCTGCAGCTCCTTGGCCGCCGTGTACAGTTCATCGGGCCGCAGTGATTTCACCCACCGAAGCTGTCCCTGGACCTTGCGCATGTGGCGCACCGCCTCAACGATATCTCCTGAACCGGCTTCCCCCTTTGTACGGATCATGGCGGCCCCTTCAGAGATCCTTCGAAGGGCCTCACCGAGATCCCTGCACCCGCAGACAAAGGGCACCTTGAAGTCATGCTTGTCGATATGGTTCTTCTCGTCCGCAGGGGTGAGGACTTCCGATTCGTCGATGTAGTCGACCTCGAGGGCCTCGAGGACTTGCGCTTCGACGAAGTGACCGATGCGCGCCTTGGCCATGACCGGGATCGTGACCGACTCCTGGATCCGCACGATCACCTCCGGATCGGCCATGCGGGCAACACCGCCCTCCGCCCGGATGTCCGCCGGAACTCTCTCCAGGGCCATGACCGCGCAGGCGCCCGCATCTTCCGCGATCTTCGCCTGTTCCGGGGTGGTTACGTCCATGATGACCCCGCCCTTCAACATCTGGGCCAGGCCTTTTTTCGACTCCCAGGTCCCTCGTTCTTCTGCCATGGTTCTCTCACCATCCTTCTCGTATTGACCGCCAAAAAGGTCAAATGACACTTGCAGGATTCCTGCCCTGGGGCGTTTCCCGTGGCCCGGGTCTGCAGGGGCCCTGTGAAAACAGGGGTGTTCAATGGGGCAGGCGAACGACAACGATACTCACATAGGTAACAGAAGGGTCGACCTCTCGTCAATACCGGCAGGCTGAGAACCGGTCGACTACGGGCGAAAGCTCCCCCTCTATGCTCCCCCTGCTCGTCCTGGAGAAGTCGGGCACGCTATCTGATTGTCGATGTGCACTTCGACTCACACGCCACCGGCGCCCCCGCAACCAGGCGGGGGACGAGGGATTGTGCTGCCGGAACACGGAGCGCAAACGAACCGAATCGGAACAGGGGATCGAACTATAGCCAGTAGAGGAACTTCCGGCACTTCGGGCAGACTTCCAGCCCTTCGTTCTGTTCGGATTCCTGAACGAAAAGAGTCGGAAGCTGGAGAAAACAGCCGTAGCAGACGCCGTCGTTGACCGGCGCGATGGAACGGCCATACTTAGCAAAGAGGCGGTCGTAATGCAGGAGCGTCTCCGGCGAGACCTGCTCCCGCAGCTTCTCGTGCGCCTGTTGAAGAGAGGTGAGATTGCGGAGGACGAATCCCATGTCCCGCTCTTCATTTGCGTACTGCTCTTCCGTGGCGTCACGGATCATGATGTCCAGGTCATGAAGTTTGATCAGTAGTTCGAGCTCCGGATTCATGGGTCACATTCCTCTCGAGACCGGGGCCCTCAAGACGGAGATCTCTGGAAACGGATCAAAGCGTCCTGAGGAGAAGGTCTCTTTTCATTTCGAGAATCAAGGTCGTTCGAAAAACCGGGATTTTCAGGTCTACGAGCCAATTTGCTCCAAGAACTCCAGGCATTGTTCAGGCGTCTCTGCCTTGCGCAGTCTTTGGATGTTCTCAGGTTCGCTTGCGAGTCTGGCGATGCTTCCAAGAAGGGGGAGGTACTGATTCGATACCTCTCTATGGGGGGCAATGACAAGGAAGAAGAGGTGCACCTTCTTTCGGTCAATGGCCTGAAAGTAGAGTCCCTTCTTCGACAGACCGCAGACGAGATGAAGGTGGTTCACGATCAGCGATCGACCGTGAGGGATGGCCACTCCTTCCCCCAACCCGGTGGAACCCAGCGCCTCTCTCTGGAGCACCATGTCCAGGAGGATGGGCTTATGTTCTTCCTTGACGTCCAGCATCCAGACGAGTTCTTTGAGGACCTCTTCCTTGGTGGACGACCGAAGGTTCAAACTGATAAGATCTGGGGTAAGAAAATCCGAAGGTTTCATCCATCATTGCCTTTCATCAAAGAAC